>CALJMI010000083.1 GCA_937981885.1 uncultured Caldilinea sp. | reverse complement strand
CACCCCGAGCGGAGTTACGAGCGGCTCGCACGCTGCGGCTACGACGCCATCGAGATCGCGCCGCCCAAAGGGCGCTATGGGCTAGGCGTGAAGATGGAACAGTACGTCGAAACGCACCGGCGGCTCAAGGCGGAGTTTGGCCTGGCGATCTCCTGCGTCAACGAATGTTGGGGCGAAATGTGGGACCCCTATTCGCCGACCTTCAAGACGCTCACCGAGCAGAAGACCGCCGACCTTGCGGTTGCGGAGACGCGCAGCACCATCGACTTCGCCGCCGAACTGGACGCGCCCTGCGTGACCATCGCCGTGGCCATCCATGCGCCGGTCACGGTGGACAACGTTGCAGAGTGCACGGCCATCGCCGTCGATGCGCTGCGGCGCATGGCGGACTACGCGCGCACGCGCAATGTGCGGCTGGTCTTCGAGGCGACGAATCACCTGGAGATGGGCAAATTTGTCAACACAGCCGCCAATCACAAGCGCATGATTGCCCTGACCGGCTGCGACAACATCGGCATTCAGCTCGACTGGTTTCATGTCAATCTGGAAGAACTCGATCCATACGAGGCAGTGATGGATGCGCAGCCGCTGCTCTGGCACCTGCATTTCCGTGACTCCAACTCCCTGACGCCGGGCTACGGCAAGACCGACTTCAAGGCAGTGATGCGGGCGCTCAAGAAGACGAGCTATAGCGGCTATTGCACCATCGAGAGCGCGCCGATGATCCCCGATCCGGACACGGCGGCGCGCGATGGCATTGACTATCTGAAATTCATGGAGCGGATCGCCGAGTACCAGATCAGCCCGGAATTTCCCAACGGCTACGCGCTGCCAATTGCGTAGGTTCACTAAAGTGAGGTGTGTATGAGTGACTATCTGCTTGGCATTGACTATGGCACCGGCGGCGCCAAGGCATGCATTATCGACACGCAGGGACAGGTGCTGGGCTTTGGCTTCAAGGAGTATCCATTTTTTCATGACAAGCCCGGTTGGTCCGAACACGACCCTGTGCTCTATTGGAGCATTGCCTGCGAGTTGATCCAATCGTGCCTGGCGCAGGCGCGCATCGCCCCGCAGTCGATCCGTGGCGTGGCGGTCTCTTCGGCGCTGCCCTCGATGGTGATGGTCGATCGACAGCACAACCCGATCCACCGCGCTTACAATCTGATGGACCGTCGTGCAGTGGAGCAGGTGCGTTGGCTCAAAGAACACATCGGCGAAGAGCGTATCCTCCGACTGACCGGCAACCGCATCGAGGATCATCCCACTCTCGTCAACCTGTTGTGGGAAAAGCAGAACCGGCCGGACAGCTACACCCGCATCTGGAAGGCGCTGACCATCGACGGCTTCATCACGCTCAAATTGACTGGCAAGCCGGTCGCCAACTACGGCGCAGCCGCCTTTTACGGCGTGGCCTACGATCTGCTGGGCGAGCGTTTCGATGAACAGATGCTGGCCGAGATCGGCGTCGACCCAGCCATCCTGCCGCCGCTGGCGCGCTGCGAGGAGATCGTCGGCGAGGTGACGGCAGAGGCTGCGTCCGCCACCGGGCTGGCGGCAGGCACGCCGGTCGCTGTCGGGCAGGTGGACTTCAACGCAAGCTGCATCGCCGCAGGGATCATCGCCGAGGGCGACATCATGAGCAATTTGGGTACGGTGGGCAACTTCGGCGTCGTGCACAAGAGCCGCGAGTTCAACTTCTCCGAGGTTGGGCTGTCGATGATCAACCTGGCGTTCACCATCGACTCCGCCAACACTTACATCACCATTCCCTCAACCACGACCGGCGGTCAGTCGATCCGCTATCTGCGCGACCAGTTCTCACAATACGAGGTGGAAGTCGAGCGCGTGTTGGGAACAAGCTCCTATGATTTGCTCAATTTACAGGCGGAGAAGGCGCCGCCGGGCAGCGACGGGCTGATCATCCTGCCCTATCTGATGGGCGAACGCACGCCGATCTGGGATACGCAGGCGCGCGGCGTGGTCTTCGGGCTCTCGCTCAACCATACCAAGGGGCACCTGGTGCGCGCGATGATGGAGGCGGTCGCCTATGCGCTCTACGATTCCTACCAGTTGATCCTGAAGTCAGGGCTGCCGATCAACTATCCGCTCGTGCTCAACGAGGGCGGTGCGGTGAGCAAGCTCTGGCGGCAGATCATCACCGACGTCTTCAACACGCCAACGGTGCTGGTCAAGCGGCGCACGGGCGCGCCCTTCGGCGACGCCATCCTTGCCGGTGTGGCGACCGGCGTCTTCCCCGATTTCGGGGTGGCGAAGCAGTGGGCCGAGTATGTGGCGCGCATGGAGCCGAACGCCGAAAACCACGCCCGCTACATGGAATATTTTGGGCTGTACAAGCAGCTCTATGCGCACGTCAAGGAAGATTTCGTCGAGCTGGCGCGCATTCGGGCGAAGTATCAAGAGTAAATTCATGGCACACGTCGGGGCGAAGCAAATTCTCAGCAAGGCGCGGCAGGAGGGCTATGGCGTCCCGTGTCTGCTGGCGGGCAACCTGGAGATGGTGATCGGCGCGGTGCAGGCTGCCGAGGAGGTTGGCGCGCCGTTGATCCTGGCATACAACGCTCAGGTGACGCCGCAAATCCCCTTGGATCTGATCGCCCCGGCCATGGTAAAAGCAGCAGAAAGCGCACGTGTTCCGGTTGCCACCATTCTCGACCACGGCGCGGACCTGGCGAGCATCGAGCAGGCGATCGCATGTGGCCTTTCGACCGTTATGTACGATGGCTCTGCCCTCCCCTTCGCGGAGAACGTCTGCAGGACGCAGGAAGTCGTGCGCCTCGCCCATGCCCACGGCGTGGACGTCGAGGGCGAGCTGGGCGCTGTCGGCGGCTCGTCGATCGAGCTTGGCTACGGCAATGTTCACGGCGAATTCACCGATCCCGACCAGGCCGCCGAGTTCGTGGCGCAAACCGGTGTAGATATTCTTGCCATCTCTTTCGGCAACCTGCACGGCCTCTACGACGGCGAGCCAGAACTCGACCTGGCGCGTGTGCGGGCGATTGCCGGACGCGTCGCCACGCCGCTCGCCATGCACGGCGCAAGCGGCTTGCCCGACGCAACCTACGCCGCCGTGATCGCAGCGGGGATCAGCAAGATCAACTACTACACGGCGATGGCGCGGGCGGTCACGCACAGTCTGCGCGACCTTCTCACTGCAGCCGAGGAAACCAGCCTGGTTTACCATCGTGTGATTGCCTGGACGATCGAACAGTTCGCCGGGGAGACGCGCCGGCTGCTTCATCTGCTGAAAAAGCCGGCGGCAGCCACTGATTACTGATTTCTAGATTGACATTTTATGAGCGCAATGTCGCGTGGTGCGTGTTGCGTGAGGAATCCCGACACGCAGGCGCGCTCAAGGAGTAACCAGGTTTTCTCACAAAGGAATCGATCGAACATCATGCCTGTACACACCCAAAACCAACCGCCCCGACTTGCCGTCCATCCAGACGGCTTTCTCGTCACAGAAGAAGGCCGACCTTTCTTCTATCTGGCCGACACCGTCTGGATGGCTTTTGCTAATTTGACGGTGGACGAATGGGAGCGCTATCTGGCTCATCGTCGGCTGCAGGGCTTCAACGCGCTGCAGATTAGCATCCTGCCGGTGACGCACGACACAAGTATGGCGCCGGACAACCTTGACCCGTTCCTGGCCGGGCCAGATGGCAATTGGAATTTCAGCGCGTACAATCCGGCCTATTTCGACAAAGCGGAGAGGATGGTCGAAATGGCGGTGGCGCAAGGCTTTGTGCCTGTCCTTGGCGTGCTCTGGTGCAGCTATGTGCCCGGCACGCGCTGCTCAAAGGGCAGTCCGGTCGCTTCAGCGATGCCCTTCGACGCGGTCGAGCCGTACGCAGCGTTCGCAGCAGAACGATTTCGGCGCTTCAACCCCATCTTTTTCATCAGCGGCGATACACGCTTCGAGTCGTCGGAGGAAGCGCCCTATTACATGGCCGCGCTCAAGACGGTGCGGAAGGCCTGTCCCGCAGCCTTGATCACCATGCATCTCCATCCACAGGGCGACTTGCCGCGCGAGTTCATCGACGCCGTCGACTTTTACATGTACCAGTCGGGACATGGCGCAACGACGCAGCATCAACCCTACACCTTTGCCGAAAAGTTTGCGGCCTATCCGGTCAAACGCCCGGTGCTTAACAGCGAGCCGCCCTATGAAGGGCATGGTCGCGTCGGCCAACGCACGCGCTTCAATGCCTTTGATATTCGCAAGGCGACCTGGCAGAGTCTACTTTCGGGCGCCAAAATGGGCGTCGCCTACGGCGCGCACGGCGTATGGAGCGGACATAAACGCAGCAAAACATTTCTCAACGCACATCGCTCCTTCGAGCCGTTCACCTGGGACGAGGCACTCCAGCTTGATGGCGCCTGGGACGTCGGTTTTGCCAAATGGCTTTTCGAGACTTACAACCTGTTCGAGACGAATCCGGCCGCCATTGTACGCAACGAGGATAAGGAGATTCGCGCCGCCGCTGCGCCTGACCTGAGCACGGTCGCTGTCTATAGCCCCTATGCCTTTGACATCGAACTGGATCTCGACTTGAGGGGCTATCGCTGCGTGCTGATCGACCTAACGTCGCGACGCATCATGACGCCCGAAGTGCAGAACGGTTCTCCTACACGCATCGGAATGCACCGTTTCAACGCCGACACGTTGTTTGTGGCGGTCAAACCATCCATCTGAAAGAAAGTTGAATGCTGATGAACGATATTATCCACCCATGGCGAGCAGTCGAATTGACTTTCACCTCCGACCAGAGCTATGCCAACCCATACACGGACGTGGAAGTCTTCGTGCACTTCCGTCATGAGAACGGCGTCGAAATCGTGCGGCCAGGATTTTGGGATGGCGAGAACCGGTGGAAGGTGCGCTTCGCCTCACCCTTGCGCACAGGAAGCTGGCAATGGCAGAGCGTCAGCGCTCCGCGCGATCCAGGGCTGCACGGACGGAGCGGCATCTTGCACGTCGAAACCGTGGCGCCAGCCAATCGCTTCGAGCGCCACGGTTTCTGGCATATCCCGTCCGGTCACCGCCATCTCCGTCACGCCGACGGAACGCCTGCGCTGCTGGTTGCCGACACTGCCTGGGCGCTGCCCTGGCGCGCCACGCATGAACAGTGCGAAGAATACGCTCGACATCGCCAGGCGCAGGGCTTCAACGCAACCTTGCTCATGTCCGTCCAGCCCGACCGCCGCGCCCGCGGTCCACGCAGCCGCACCGAGCACGACGGCTTCGACGTTGGCTTCGAGGACCTGCCGGACGGTCACATCAACCAGATCAACATCGCCTATTTCCAGTATTTGGACGGACTGGCCGAAATTTTGCGTCGCCATGAGATCGTCCCGGTCTGGAATCCGGTCTTTCATGGCTATGGCTGGAAAGGGTTGGACACGGCCGGGCCGGTCATTCCTCCTATCGAATACGCGCGCTATTGCCGCTATCTGGTAGCGCGCTACGGCGCGCAGCCCGCCATCTGGCTGGTCTCGGCGGATGGCGACGGCCTTGCGCCTGGCGTGGATCCCGGCGGCTGGGAGATCGAACGCTGGGACGCCTACCAACAGCCCACCGGCATCCACTATGCGCCGCACCAGGACCCCTGGGCCTACCAGGATCGCCCCTGGCTCGATTTTCAGTGGTGTCAGACTGGCCACAACGGCGAGCATGTCCCGCAGCGCGTGGTCATGATGTGGGAAAAACGGCCGGTCAAGGCAATTGCCAACGGCGAACCGACCTATGAGCACATCGGCGAAGTCGGCCGCGCCGCCGGCTGGTGGCAGGGGCATGAAGCGTGGAGCAACCTGACCGCTGGCGGCGTCATGGGCGTGGTCTATGGCGCAGGCAGCCTATGGCAGTGGCGCCTCGATCCGGAGGAGAAGCATGAGGCCTGGTGCATGGCGCCGCATGCAGGCTGGCGCGAGGCGCTGCACTTCGAGGGCGCCAACTACGTCGGTGTGATCTCGCGCATCTTCGACGGCTTGCCCTTCGACGGCATGACGCCGGACTATCGCCACGCCTACGGCCGCGCCAGCCTGATCGTTCCCGGGAAGCTGTTTGTGGTCTATCTGCCCAATGGCGGACCTTTGCGGCTCGTGCCAAACCGCTGCAAGGACATCCCCAAACGATACCGCGTGATCGACCCGACCAGCGGCGACGTGCTGGCAAATGGCGAGGGCTGCGATCCGATCGAGACGACAGCCGGCGCGCCGCGCGTCATCATCTATGCAGAGTTCAACGAATAGGCAAGTGTAACAGCGTTGTTGATTGCTGGAGCAGCATGACATATCCGGGTGTGTTGAATGTTGCGTGTTGCGTCAAGCGTCAGGACACGCAACATTCGACACGAATCATCAGCAGGGCACAAACAAAGAGACGAATGAGTAGAGGAACAGGAGGATTTAGTGACAGCAAATCATCAGACCGAGCAATGGGGCGTGTTCGAGCTTGCGCTCAACGGGCCTGCCGAAGGCAACCCTTTTCAGGAGGTGCAGTTCTCGGCGCACTTTTCCTACAAGCATCGCACGGTCGAAGTCGATGGCTTCTACGACGGCGACGGCATCCACCGCGTGCGTTTCATGCCGGATGTTCAGGGCGAATGGCGCTATCGCACGCAGAGCAACGTCGCCAAGTTAGACGGCGTGGAGGGAGAATTTCTTTGCGTGGCGCCGGGGCCTGGCAATCACGGGCCGGTGCGGGTCGCCAACACCTATCACTTCGCCTATGCCGACGGTGCGCCCTACAAGCAGGTCGGCACGACCTGCTATGTGTGGAACCTGCAAGGCGCCGACCTGGAGGCGCAGACGTTGGCGACGCTGGCGCAAGCGCCTTTCAGCAAGGTTCGCTTCTGCGTCTTTCCCAAGCACTATCGCTACAACGAAAACGAGCCGGAGCTATACCCGTTCCCCTGTCTTGCCAAAGGCAGCAGCCAATGGCTGGGCAGCAACAAGAGCGAGATTCGTCAGGGTTGGCGCTTCGACTTTGACCGCTTCATCCCTGCCTATTTCCAACACCTCGAAGCGTGCGTCGCCAGCTTGTGCGAGCTGGGCATCGAAGCCGACATCATCCTCTTTCACCCTTACGACCGTTGGGGCTTTTCCGCCATGAGCGCCGAGCAGGATGATCGCTATCTGCGCTACGTTGTGGCGCGGCTGGCCGCCTATCGCAACATCTGGTGGTCGATGGCGAATGAGTACGACCTGATGGATAACAAATCCATGGCGGATTGGGATCGCTTCTTCCGCATCGTGCAGGAAAGCGACCCCTACCGGCACCTGCGCTCGATCCACAACTGCCGCGAGTTCTACGACCACAGCAAACCGTGGGTCACGCACCAGAGCATCCAGCGCTCCGATCTGTCGCAGGTGAGCCTGTGGCGCAGCCAGGTCAAGAAACCGGTCGTGGTGGACGAATGCTGCTACGAAGGTGACATTCCGATGGGCTGGGGCAACATTTCGGCGCGCGAGATGGTGCACCGCTTCTGGCTGGGGACGGCGCACGGCGGCTATGTCGGGCACGGCGAGACCTATCTACACCCGCAGGACATTCTCTGGTGGTCGAAAGGCGGGGTGCTGCACGGCGAGAGTGCGCCGCGCATCGCCTTTTTGCGCAAGTTGCTGGAGAACAGCCCTGTCACGGGGCTGGATCCCATCGCCGGTGTGGTGAATGCGCTTCCCTGCGCCGGAAAAGTACACGAATTCTACCTGATCTACACTGGCGTCTCACAGCCAGCTTTGCTGGAGATCACATTACCGGAAGGCGAATACTATCAGGCTGAAGTGATCGACACGTGGGGGATGACCTCAACACCAGGTGCGGTCTACAGCGGACGTGTGGAGATTCCGATGCCGGGCAAGGCATATCACGCGCTAGTCTTGCGTCGCGTCCAACCGTAAGGCGGCTGCTATAGGAAGAGACATCATGAAGATATTGATCATCGGCGGCAGCGGCCTCATCAGCACGGCGATCACGCGGCAGTTGATCGCACGCGGCGACGCCGTGACGCTCTATAACCGGGGACGCACACCGCTGCGCGTCGATGGCGCCGTGCAGACGATCCACGGCGATCGCACCAACTTCGCTGCGTTCGAGGCGCAGATAGCGGCGGCTGAACGCTTCGACTGCGTCATCGACATGGTCTGTTATCGCCCGACGGAGGCGGAGAGCGCGGTGCGCGCCTTTGCCGAACGCACCGACCATTACATCTTTTGCAGCACCGTGGATGTCTACACCAAGCCTGCTGCATCCTATCCGATTCGAGAAGACGCCGAGCGCAAGCCTGATCCCGCTTTTGACTATGCCTTCAATAAGGTGGCTTGCGAGGAAATTCTGCTCGCCGCACACGCACGTGGTGCACTGCCGGTGACGCTGATCCGCCCGGCGCACACCTACGGCGAAGGGGGCGCACTCTTGCACACGCTGGGCTGGGACACGCGCTACATTGATCGCATCCGCAAAGGCAAGCCGATCCTGGTGCATGGCGACGGCAGCTCACTCTGGTCGTCGTGCCATGTCGACGATGTGGCAGCGGCGTTCGTGCATGCGTGCGGCAACCCGGTCACGCACGGCAAGGCGTATCACGTGACGGGCGAGGAGTGGCAGAGCTGGAACCAATATCATCTGCGCGTGGCAGAGGCGCTGAATGCACCGCCGCCTGCGCTGGTGCATATTCCTACTGATCTGTTGGCGAAGGCGTTGCCTGTGGAAGCTGCGTGGTGCAAGCTCAATTTCCAGTTCAACAACATCTTCGACAACTGCGCCGCACATCAGGAGCTTGGCTTCCGCTACACGGTTCGCTGGGTCGAAGGAGTGCGTCGCACCGTCGCCTGGCTGGACGAACATGGGCGCATCCAGCCAGGCAGCGACGACGATATTGAGGATCGTGTGATCGCCGCATGGCGTCGCGCAGAGACGGCAATGCTCGCTTGACAGCGCCAGGGATTCTCCTTTTGGAACACCCCGCCCTTGCACTGGTATGCAGGGGTGGGGAGGAGACTTATACAAAGAGATGACTGTATGAACACCCAACCTATCCTAGACACAGCAAGAACGTTACTCCACGCCGAGGCGCGCGCCATCGACGCCGTCGCCGACCAGCTTGGCGCTGACTTCGTCGCTGCCGTACAGCTTGTCGCCGCCTGCCCCGGCGTGATCATGACGACCGGCTCCGGCACTTCTGGCACGATCGCCCGGCGACTGGCGCATTTGCTGGCGACGTGTGGGATGCACGCCTTCTTCGTGCATCCTGCCGACGCGCTGCACGGCCCGTCGGCGGCGGTGACGTCCGGCGATGTGCTGATTGCACTCTCCAAAGCCGGCAAAAGCGCCGAGATCAACCACTTCGCGCGCGTCACGCGTGAACGCGGCGGCAAGGTCATCAGCCTGACGTGGAAACCGGAGTCGGAGTTGGGCGCGCTGAGCGACATTGTGTTGACGCTGCCCGCAGCCGTGGACGCCGAGGGTGAAGGCGTGCTTCCCTTCGGCAGCACACTGGCCGCCGGTGCGCTGTGCGACGCCATCTGTCTGGCTGTCAAGAATTTGCGCGGTTTCGACTTGACAACGTTGACGCAGACCCATCCGTCTGGCGCTACGGCGGAGTTGGTGCGTCGATAGTGCGAGAAAACGAGGCGATAATGCGCGCTGCGATCATGAACGCCCCCTACGATATGAGGGTAGGCGAGTGGGAGACGCCCGTTCCTGCTCCGGACGAGGTGTTGGTGGCGGTCGGTGCAGCGGGAGTCTGCGCAGGCGACATGTATTTTTATCTCGGCAAGAATCCCTACGCGATCTATCCACAGATTTGCGGGCATGAGATTGCCGGCGTCATCAGCCAGACAGGAAGCGAGGTGACCGGTTTCTCGCCCGGCGATCCGGTGGTCGTCGAGCCATTTCTGGGCTGCGGCCATTGCTATCCCTGCCGCATTGGCAAATCGAACTGCTGCGCCAATCTACGCATCATCGGCGTGCATCGGCCGGGCGGTTACGCAGACTTTGTAAAAGCGCCAGCGACGCACGTTCATCGTACGCCGCCCGGCCTCTCGCTTGTCTTTGCCTCGTTTGCCGAGCCGGTGGCGATCGGCGTGCAGGCTTGTCGCCGTGGCGACATCCGCGCTGGCGAGCTGGTGCTGCTGCTAGGCTGCGGCCCGATCGGGCTGGCGGTTATCGAGGTGGCGAGAGCGCGCGGCGCCGACGTGATCGCCACCGACATCGACGTCGAACGACTGCAGACCGCCGCCCGTTTTGGCGCACGCACTCTCCCACCGAACGACCTGTTGATGCGCGTGCTGGAGTTGACCAACGGCGAAGGAGCGCCGATCGTCGTGGAAGCGACCGGCAGCCCACAGGCGATGGAGTCAACGGTCAATTTGGTGGCGGCCGGCGGTCGCATTGTCATCCTCGGGTTGGTCAAACAGGGCGTTCAGATCGAAATGCCAGGCCTCGACTTCACGCGCAAAGAGATAACTATTGTCGGCTCGCGAGCGTCAGTCAACTGTTTTCCGGAGGCGCTCGATCTGCTGGCGAGCGGCGCCATTACCTACCCCAGGGTAGCCAGCGAGTTCAGCCTGTGGGATGCCCCACGCGTCTTTGCAGACTTGGCCGACCACACTTTGTCGGTGCACAAAGCCGTTTTTGTGCGGGAGCCGACAGCCTAATGGAGGGGTCCATGTTTAGCAAAACCGTGCTCTATTATGGCGTCGATGAGCCGTTGCCCGCACAGATTCCGCTGCGCGCCGGCCCCCTGTCGCTCATCTACGAAAACGGCGACCTGCGCTACGTCAAACTCGATGCACAGGAGATCGTACGCCGCATCTATGTTGCCGTGCGCGATCGCAATTGGGGAACCGTTGCCAACCGGCTATCGAACATCGAGATGCAGATCGGCGACACGGATTTTGTGATCCGCTATGACGTCGAAAATCGGGAAGGCGATATCGATTTCGCGTGGAAGGCAGAGATCACCGGCAGCGCCGACGGCGTCATTCACTTCAAGATAGAGGGAATAGCGCGCTCCACGTTCATCCGCAACCGTATCGGCTTCTGTGTTCTGCATCCGGCAAGCTGCGCCGGTGCGCGAGCGCGCATTCTGCATGTAGACGGTTCGAGCGAGGAAGGTCAATTCCCGCTCGCCATTGCGCCTCAGCGCATCGTCGATGGTGTCATTAAACCGGTCGCACCCTTCGAGGAAATGGCCGCGCTGGCGCACGAAGTGGCGCCAGATGTGTGGGCGACCGTGACCTTCTACGGCGACATCTTCGAGATGGAGGATCAGCGCAACTGGACCGACGCCTCGTTCAAGACCTACTGCACGCCGCTGCGTCTGCCCTTTCCGGTGGAAATTGTGGCCGGAACGGCGATCAGTCAGGCAATCACATTGTCTGTACAGGGATCAGTCGCAGCGGTGGCGCCAGAAAAGACGGAAATGGTTGTGATCGACCTCGAGTCGACGCCGGTTGGGGCGCTGCCGCTCGTCGGTTTGGGCGTTGCGAGCCACAGCCAGCCGCTCACTGCCGAGGAGCTTGCCCGCCTGCGAGCGCTTCATCTGCATCACCTGCGCGTCGATCTCAAGTTCGGCGAAGAGACATGGAAAGTTGCGCTCCGCCAGGCGACGGAACAGGCGAATCGGCTGGGTGTGCACCTGGAGGTGGCGCTTCATTTTACCGAACGCCACAGGAACGAAGTTGCGGCGCTGGCAGCTGAGATCAAGATGCTCGCGCCTCCCGTTTGGAGCTGGTTAATCTTTCGCCAGGGCGCCATATCGACGCCGAGGGCGTGGCTCGAAGCAATCGCACCGCTCCTGCACAGCATAACGCCGGACGCATTGGTCGGTAGCGGCGTCGACGCCTTCTTCACCGAATTGAATCGCAGTCGCCCGCCGGTGGAACTGCTCGATCTCGTTGCGTACTCGATCAACCCACAGGTGCATGCGTTCGACAATACGTCGCTGGTCGAAACGCTTGCCATACAGGGCGACACGGTGCGCAGCGCCCGCACCTTTGTCGGAAACCGACGCCTGGCGGTCAGCCCGGTCACACTGCGTATGCGCAGCAATCCGAGCGCCACCACTCCGGAGTCGCCGCCATTGCCCGGAACATTGCCGCCCACCGTCGACCCGCGACAGATGTCTTTGTTGGGCGCTGGCTGGACGGTCGGCAGTCTCAAATATCTTGCCGAAAGCGGTGCAGACAGCGTGACCTATTATGAGACGACCGGCTGGCGGGGGGTGATGGAGACGGCGTCGGGTTCGCCTCTCCCCGAACGCTTTCAATCTGCGCCGGGGATGGTCTTTCCACTCTATCACGTGCTGGCTGACGTGGGCGCATTCGCCGGCGGTCGGGTGCTGCCGTTGCGCACGAGCGAGCCATTGGCCGTTGATGGGATTGCCGTCGACAAGCAGGGTAGGGTGTGCGTGCTGCTTGCCAACCTGAGCGCACAGCCGCAAACCGTCGTTGTCCGAGGGCTTGGCGGCGAGGTCGACAAGCGTGTTCTGGATGAAGAGACGGCGCAAGAGGCTATGTTGGCGCCAGAAGTGTATCGCAGTCGTACTCCCGAACGGTTGACGCCGCGCGACGGCGTTCTGGAAATGACAATGCTTCCCTATGCTGTCGTCCGGCTGCGAGGAAAGCGACCATGACACTGCGGGGGAAAGTTGCGCTGGTGACGGGCGCAAGCCGCGGCATCGGACTCGTCATTGCGCGCGTGCTTGCCGAACAAGGAATGCACGTCGCCATGAACGCCAACAGCGCGCGCATCGACCAGGCAGCGACCCAGTTGCGCAATCAGGGACTGTCGGTGCGCCCCTACCGCGCTGACGTAAGCCACAAGCAGGGCGTGCAGACAATGGTCGACCAAGTGGAGGCTGAGTTGGGGCCGCTTTATCTGCTGGTGAACAATGCCGGTCTGCTGCGCACCGGCCCGACGCCTGAATTGAGCGAGGAGGATTGGGATGCAACATTTGCTGTGGATGCGAAGGGCGTTTTTCTCTGCTCGCAGGCTGCGTTGCAGCGTATGACGCCTCGACGCGCCGGGCGCATCGTCAACATCTCTTCGATTGCAGGGCAGATTGTCCGCGTCCAGCAGATCGCTTACTGCGCAGCCAAGGCGGCGGTCATCCACTTTACGCGCTGCCTGGCTGTAGAGATGGCGCCCTACGGCGTTACGGTCAACTGTATCTGCCCGGGTATGACGCGCACCGAGATGCTCGTCCACTCGGTTGCGGAGCGGGGTCTCGATCTGGAAGCGATGGTCAGGCTGATTCCGGATGGGCGCATGGCCGATCCTGAAGAACATGCGCACCTCGTCGCCTACTTTGCATCTGACGCGGCGGCGCATGTCACAGGCCAGGTGGTCGCCGTGGATGGCGGGCAGAGCCAGTTCATGCCGTTGGCGCCGATTTGCGAAGAATAAGTATAAATAAGTATTGCTGTCAATCATTGAAGGTGACTTATGGATGCGGTCGTTGCCTCGTCGCCGGGAAAGGTGATTCTGTTCGGCGAGCATGGCGTCAATCGCCAGCAGCCCGCCCTTTCGATCGCTGTCGACCTGCGCCTGTACTGCCGGGTGGAAGTATGCGGCGAGGGCTATGAGCTGCACTCGATGGAACGCCATGAAGCCGGTTCGCTGGCCGCTCTGGCTGCCTTCAAGGCGCGCGTCGATGTGGTGCGCAACGTCGGCGATCTCGATGAGATTCGCACCCTTGCCCATGATTTTTTCGCAGCCCCGCGCTATGTGCTCGCCTATGTGTTGGAGCGATCGCACCTGCCCGGCGTTGTCGTGACGTGGCGTTCTGACCTGCCCATCGGTTCTGGCATGGGATCGGGAGCGGCGGCATCGACCGCCATGATCCTGGGGATCATGCGGCTGGCAGGACGCCCGATTTTGCCCGAGGATTTGGCCTGGCTCGCCTGGCAAGGCGATGTCATTGCGCACGGAGGGGTCGCTTCTAGCCTCGACAGCAGCACCTGCGCCCACGGTGGATTGCTTCGCTTCACCGTTGCCGACGGTCCGCAACCGCTCTCGCTTCGCAGTCCATTGCCGCTGGTGATCGGCGACAGTCGGGTGCAAAAGTCCACGGCGGAAGCCAACACGCGCGTGCGGCGCTGGTTGGACGCCCACCCCGCCCACACGCAATTGTTTCGTGACATGGGCTATCTAGTGGGGTTGGCGCAGGAGGCGCTTGCCTGCGGCAACCTTACCGCGCTCGGCCATCTCATGAATCTCCATCAACTGATGCAGGAAAAACTGGGCACGGGCTGGCCACAAGGAGAACGGCTGATCGAGGCGGCGATCGGCGCCGGCGCGCTGGGCGCCAAGATTTCCGGTTCGGGGCTTGGCGGCATCATCATTGCACTGGCCCCGCCTGGCCAGGAACAGAATATTGCCGCCGCCATCGACCACGCAGGCGGACGCAGTTATGTTGCGCCGGCCGGGGCGGAAGGGACGCGCGTCGAACCTGAAGATCTTTGGGAAGCACAAAAAAGCTTTGATATGTCGCCACTTTCACATAGTGGAGGCGAAAAACGGACATGAAAGGAAAACTATAATGCACAGTTCAGTCACTATTCCCGCTGGTCGCATCGTCGACCTGACCCACGTCCTGCAGCCGTACAAAGAGCAGTACACGCTCGAAGTGTCTCGGCGCAACGAGCGTCACGGCCCTGAAGGCGACATTATGAGTACAGTTTATTTCTGGTCACACGTGGGCACACACGTGGAGGCGCCGCTTCATTTTCTGGCGGACGGCGGTGACACGGCGAGCATTGCTTTGGAGCGGCTCTTCGGCCCCGCAATCGTGCTCGATTTTCGTCACAAAGAGGTGAACGAAGCGATCTCGCTTGACGAAATCCGTGCAGCCGGCGACATCGAAGTCGGCGACCGCGTCCTGATTATGACGGGGCGGCACACGCAATACCGCACACCTGCTTCGCACGATCGCCCCTACATCACCGAAGAGGCGGTGCGTTGGCTGGTGGAGGATCGCCGGATCAACTGCCTGGGCGCCGACAGCTCCGGGTTCGAGGTGCGCGGCGTGAATGATTATCCCAATCACCGCATTCTCAACCAAGCGGGCGTGCCCGTGATCGAGTGTCTGACCAATCTCGTCGAGCTGCGCAGCCAGCGCATCTTCTTGATCGCGCTGCCCATACCGGTGGTGAACCTGGACGCAAGCCCAGTGCGCGCCATCGCTATCGAGCCGGAGGCGTGAGCCGTGGACGCATCCACTTCGCGTCCAGCCAACGTGCGTCTGGGCGCAGCGCTTTTCAATGGCGATCATGGCCGTTTGGCGGACGAAGTGCAGCGCCTCGAAAGCGCCGGCCTCGATCTGATCCACCTGGATGTGTTTGACGGCTACTTTGTGCCGGATCAGGGGTTTTCGGCGCGGACGATCGCGGCGTTACGGCCGTTGACTCGACTGCCCTTTGAGGTCCATCTAGGTGCGCTTGACCCGCGACGTTTTATCCATCCTCTCGTCGAGGCTGGCGCCGATCTGATCCTGTTTCATATCGAAAGCGTCGCCATGCCGTTCGAGACGCTCTTGTTCATTCGCGAACAAAAGGTGCGCTGCGGTCTGGCTGTCAGTTTGGGGACGCCGCTCTCTGCGTTGGAGCCGCTGATCGCGGATGTGGATGCCGTACTGCTGCTCTCGCGCGTCGTCGGCGAAGGGGTGCGCGGGGCTTCGTTCGATCGTCGTATCCTGCCGCGTGTGCACGCCCTGCGGGCGATGGTCGATGCCATCCAGACGGATGTCGACATTCAAGTTGCCGGCGGTGTCAAACAGGAGCATGTCCTCGAATTGATTGCAGCCGGCGCAACGACGCTGGCGATGGGCGCCGGCATCTATCGCGTCGCCGATATGGCCGCAGAGGTTGCGGCTATGCGCCAGTTGGCGACGTACATCGAAAGGAGTGCAATCTGATGGTGCAGTGGATCACCAAAGCGCAAATTATTGCACGGCTCGACGAATCGCGCATCCCTTATCGTACGCTGACCTTGCAGGACGGCGTCGATCTTCTCCTTTGTCAGCGCGGTGCACGCATCTTTGGGCCGTTCCTGGACGGCGAAGGGGGTAGCCTCTATTGGGTCAACCCCGCGTTTGCCGATGCACAACGTTTCGCTGCGTTTCTGTCTGCTGGCGACTGGAATCTGGGCGGCGAGCGGCTGTGGATTGCGCCGGAGGTTCAATACCTGGTGCGTGACCGCGCCGATTTCTGGAACAGCATCCATTTTCCGACCAGCATGGACCCGGGCGAGTGGCGCTTCGAGTCGAGCGCAGTCGGCATGGCGCGGCTGGCGCAAGAACTCGATCTCGTCGCCTACAATCTCGGCGCCGGGGTCAAGCAGTTGCAAATCGAAACGTTGATCCGCCCGGTTCCCAATCCGCTGCGCGCCGTACGTGCAGCCAGCGACCTGATGGAAGGCGTGCGCTATGCCGGATACGAACAGGAAATCACGCTGCGTGAACGCGTCCATAACGAGCTTGTAGCCGAAGTATGGAATTTGATCCAACTGAATCCTGGCGGGATATTGCTGCTGCCTGCCTCGCCACGCGTAGAACACACCGACTACTTCGAGCCAATCGACGACGCCCACCAGACGCACCATCCCGGCCACATTCGTCTGCGCATCACCGGCACGCGACGATATAAGGTCGGCTACAAAGCTGCACACCTATATGGCCGCGTCGGCTATCTAAACCGGCATGTGGATGGCAACAGCTATCTGCTCGTACGCAACTTTTTCAATAACCCTTCGGCGGCGTACGCCGAAGAACCTGCCGGCCTGCCCGGTCAATCGGGACACTCGTTCCATGTCTACAACGACGGCGGCGGCTTCGGCGGCTTCGGCGAACTGGAATGCAACGGTCAGACCATCGGCGGCGCCATCGGCAGAACGAGCAGCACCGATCAGATGGCGCTCTGGCTATTCGTCGGCGAAGAGCATAAGCTGCGCGAAATCTGCATCCATCTGCTCGGGGTGGACCCAACGTCGGAATGATTGAGTAGACACAAGGCGAGGATCGCTGCAGCGTCTTGCGCCCAATATGTGTTGCGTGGTGTGTGCTGCGTGATGTACAGCGTACTATTTACGCACCACGCACCACGCAAAAGCAGGTAATCATGAACGAACAATCCTCTCATCGATGGCGCGTCCTGATCGGCTCGCGCTCGTTTGGACAGGCGTTTCCAGAGCATCTAACAGCGCTGGCTGCAGCCGGATGCCAGGTGATCCCCAATGGCGTTGGCCGTGCGTATCGGGAGGAAGAATTGATGGAACTGTTGCCGTCAATGGATGCCATCATCACCGGCACCGACGAATTGACCGCCAGCGTCATTGCGGCTTCGCTGCGATTGAAGACCATCGCCAAGCATGGCGTCGGTCTGGAGACGATCGATCTCGACGCGGCGCAGGCGCACGGCGTCATCGTCAGCGCAACTCCCGGCTCTATCCATGATTCGGTGGCTGACCTGACGTTGGCGCTGATTTTGGCGCTGGCGCGAAAGATCGTGCCTGCACACCTGGAGACGCGCGCCGGCGGCTGGAAACCCTCCTTCGGCATCGAACTCATGGGCAAGACGCTGGGATTGGTAGGGCTGGGGCGGATCGGCAAGGCAGTCTGTGTACGCGCACAGGGCTTTGGCATGACGGTGATCGCCGCTGATCCTTTTCCAGATCTCGCATTTGCGGAAGCGCACCATGTGCGCATCGTCACGCTGGACGAGTTGCTTGCCACGGCGGATGTCGTCTCGCTCCACGCCCCAGCGGAGATGATCGAGGGTGTGCTGATCGGCGCGGCGGAGCTGGCGCGTATGAAGCACTCAGCGCTGCTGATCAACACGGCGCGCGGTCAGCTCGTGGACGAGGAGGCGCTGGCGGAGACGCTGCGCAGCGGTCGCATCGCTGGCGCAGGTCTCGATGCTTTTGTCCAGGAGCCGCCGGTTGTCAGCCCGCTGTTGACACTCGACAACGTCGTGCTCACGCCGCACATCGGCGGGCGCACGCTGGATGGTCAGCGGCGTATGGGGGAGATGGCGATCGAGAACTGTTTACGCGCCCTACGCGGCGAAGAACCGCTCTATCGAGTGGTATGACCGGAGCAAAGGAGATGCATTGCTCATGCAAATGAACTCGCTTTGGGAACGCTGTTTTTCATTGACCGGAAAAACGGCGCTGATCACCGGCGCGTCGGGCGGCATCGGGCGCACTCTCGCAGTTGCGCTGGCGGAAGCAGGCGCTGCCGTCGGGATACACGGGCGCAACCGGGAGCGCACCGAAGAGACCTGCCGCGCCGTCGAAGAGGCCGGGGGACGCGCTGCGCCTCTGATCGGCGACATCGAGACGATCGAGCAGTGCCGGTCGCTGGTCACCGAGGCGCACGCCGCGCTGGGACAGCTGGACATTCTGATCAACTGTGCGGCGACCAATCGGCGAAAGCCTATGCTTGAGGCGACGCAAGAGGACTTCGACGCCATCGTCGCCATCAATTTACGCGCCCCCTACTTTCTTTCGCAGGCAACGCATCCCTACATGGTTGCGCAAGGCGGCGGCAAGATCATCCACATCGGCTCGATCAACAGCTTCTACGGGCTGGACAACGTCTCTATCTACGGTCTCAGCAAAGGCGGGCTGGCGCAACTGACCAAGGTCATGGCGGTCGAATGGGCGCGCGACAACATCCAGGTGAACTGCCTGACGCCAGGCTTTTTCCTGACGCCGCTCACCGAAGGATTGTGGTCGCAGGAGGACAAGGCGCGCTGGTTCCGCATGAGAATCCCCGTTCGTCGCCCTGGAACGCCGGATGAACTGGTTGGCGCCTTGCTGCTGCTCGCCAGCCCCGCTTCATCCTATATCACAGGTCAAAATATCGTGGTCGATGGTGGATTTTTGGCAGGCGGCTCGTGGCTGCGCGACAACGAACTTCTATAGGAGAAACGTATGCGTCTGCAAGGCAAAGTTGCGATCGTGACCGGCGGCGGTGCGGGTATGGGGCGCGCAGTCGCCGAGGGCTATGCGCGTGAGGGGGCAGCGGTGGTTATCGCCGAAGTAGATGTACAACGCGGCGCCGAGACTGTGGAAGCTATCCTGTCATTCGGGGGCGACGCGTTGCATACAGCCACCGATGTCTCCAATCGTCGAGACGTGGAGGCCATGGTGCAGGCGACCCTCAACCGTTTTGGCCGCATCGACGTGCTCTACAACAATGCTGGCGTCCAGATGATCGGCAAGGACGCTCGCGCCCACGAACTTAGCGATGAGGTGTGGGAGCGCACGATCGCTGTGAATCTGCGCGCACCCTGGCTCACCTCCCGCTACGTGATCCCTCACATGCTCCGTCAAGGCGGCGGCTCAATCATTCATGTCGGTTCGCCCACCGGCTGGCTGGGCTGCGCGCCCGGCTATACGGCGTACAGCGCCAGCAAGGGAGGGCTGATCGGCCTGACGCGTATCATGGCGGTTGATTATGGTCGCGACAACATTTGCGTCAACCTGCTGGTTCCCGGCACGACCGAGACGCCTTTGATTCAGGATGTGCTGGCGCAGGAGGGGGCGCGGCAGCGACTGGCTGCCGCAATTCCGCTCGGACGCATCGGCGCGCCCGAAGACGTAGTTGGGCTGGCTGTCTTTCTGGCTTCGGATGAAGCGCGCTTCTGCACCGGCGGTGTGTTTATGGTCGATGGCGGCATGTCGGCGATTTAGCACTGCAGACCGGAACGGGGCAAACGAGGTGATTTTATTCAATTGGACAGGAGATTACTCGATGGCTACATTGCCAAACATCCGCGTGAGCGACAACCATCGCTTTTTACAGACCGAAAGCGGCGCGCCTTTTTTCTGGCTGGGCGACACCGCCTGGGAACTTTTCCACCGCCTGACGATCGAGGAAGCGGAGCGCTTTCTGGAAAATCGTCGGCGCAAGGGAATGAACGTCATCCAGGCGGTTGCTTTGGCGGAGTTCGACGGCATCCGCACGCCCAATGTCTACGGCGACTACGCGCTGGTCGATGAAGACCCGACGCGCCCGAACGAGGCATACTTTCGCCACGTCGACGCCATCATCGACCTGGCCGCAGACAAAGGTCTCTACATCGGTCTGCTGCCGACCTGGGGCGACAAGGTGACGCCGATGTGGGGCGCAGGGCCGGCGATCTTCACAGAGGAAAACGCCCGTATCTATGGGCGCTGGCTGGGGGAACGCTACAAAGATCGTTCCAACATTCTCTGGATTTTGGGCGGCGACCGCCCTGCGCTGAAAGACGACGCCGATTACCGCCCGATCTGGCGCGCCATGGCGGCAGGCATCGACGCGGGAACGGGCGCCCATCCCTTCAAGACCTACCATCCCTGGGGCGGTCACTCCACATCGGAGGAGCTGCACGACGAAGAGTGGCTCGACATGAACATGATTCAGTCTGGGCACGGCAGCGGGCGCAGCGTCCCGGTTTGGGAGATGATCGAGCGCGATTATGGGCGGGCATCCATCAAGCCGACGCTCGACGCCGAACCAAACTACGAAGATCACCCGATCAGCCCGTGGCCGACGTGGAACCCGACAAACGGCTACTTCCGCGACCACGACGTGCGCCAACAAAGCTACCGATCGGTCTTTGCCGGCGGCTGCGGCGTCACCTACGGCCATCACAGCATCTGGCAATTCTGCGGCGAACGCTATGCGCCGATCAATCACGCCGAACGGTCGTGGCTGGATGCGCTGGATCGCGCCGGCGCGGGTCAGTTGATTCACTTGCGTCGGTTGATGGAGTCGCGCCCCTATTTTAGCCGCATTCCCGACCAGAGCATTCTGGTTGACAACCCTGCCGAACGCGGCTGCCACATGCGCGCCACGCGCGATGAGGCGGGTCGCTACGCCCTGGTCTACGCGCCGTTGGTGCAGCCGATCACGGTGCGGCTGGATTGGGCGGCCGGAACGTCGGTGCGGGCGTGGTGGTACAATCCGCGCACGGGCGGCGCGGCTGCGATTGGGGACTTTGCTACGGCGAGTACGACCACCTTTCACCCACCTATCGACGGCCCCGACTGGGTGCTCGTGCTCGATGCGGCGGATGCAAGATTTGGGCAACCTGGAGAAGAATAGGTTCTGATGATGAAAGCAGCGATTCAGACAGGCGTTCGACAATTTGAAGTGCGCGAAGTTCCCGATCCCGCCTTACCTGACGATGGCGTGATCCTGCGGGTGACGGCGTGTGGCGTCTGCGGCTCTGACCTGCGGCGCTGGCGCGAAGGGCTGCCGCAAGGTGTGGATGGCATTATCCCCGGCCATGAGATCGCCGGCGAAGTGATCGCAGTCGGCGCCAGGGTTGCGCACATCGCCGTCGGCGACCGGCTGGCGCTGGGGCCAGACATTCACTGCGGCCGCTGTTGGTATTGTCAGCGCGGTTTGTTCAACCTCTGTGATCATACGCGTTTCCTCGGCATCACACCCGGCTATCCTGGCGGCTTTGCCGAGAAGCTGGCGGTCACCGGCGAAGTGTTGGCAAACGGCATCGTCCACCCCATCCCTGCTGGCTTGCCCGACGAGATTGCGGCGTTGGCGGAGCCATGCTCGTCCGTGCTTGCCTCGCATCTCAAGACCAACACCAGCCTCAATGACGTAGTTGTTGTGATCGGAGCGGGGCCGATCGGCGCGCTGCTGGTGATGACCGCAAAAGCGCGCGGCGCGCGGGCGTTGATCGTGGTGCGCAGCGACCGTCGCCGTGAACTGGTCGCTCGCTTTGCGCCGGACGCCATCATCGACAGCAGCCGAGAGGACATGGTGGCGCGCGTGCGCGAAGTGACGCACGGCTTGGGCGCCGACATCGTCATCTGCGCCAATCCCGATGCGTCTACGCAGACGGCGGCGGTGCGCATGGTGCGCAAGGGTGGCAAGGTCGTGCTCTTTGGCGGTCTACCCAAAGCCAACCCTATGACAACGCTCGACAGCAACCGCATCCACTACGGCGAGATCGAGGTCATCGGCGCCTTTTCGTATCATCCAACTGCGCATGCTATGGCGCTCGATCTCTTTGCACGCGGTGTGATTCCGATTGACAGGCTCATCACTCACCGCTTTCCACTCGACGAGATCGACGCCGCCTTCGCCACTGCCGATAGCGGTGAAGGATTGAAGGTGATCGTTACGCCCTGCAGATTTCCAGATTGATATTTCATGAGCGTACTGGTGCGTGGTGCGTGTTACGTGTTGCGTGAAGGAGTCCGACACGCACCACGCATCACGCACCACGCAACACGCACCACGCAACACGCAAGAGGAAACATGTCATTGATCGGTCTTGATATCGGCACAACGGGCTGCAAGGCGATGATCTTTGCAGAAGATGGACGCATTCTCAGCCAGGCGCGACGTGAATACACGATTCAGACGCCACAGCCCGGTTGGGCGGAGCAGGACGCCGAGCAAGTCTGGGCGCTGGCCTGGCAGTGTCTACGTGAGGCAGTGGCGGCTCTGTCCGACGATCCGCCGACTGCGCTGGCAATCTCCTGCCAGGGCGAGGCGGTGATCCCGGTGGACGCCGAGGGTCGTGCGCTGCGACCTGCGATCCTGGGCATGGACACGCGCACGACCGCCGAAAACGCCTGGCTGGTCGAAACCTTTGGCGCTGAAGCCTTGTTTCAACGCACCGGCATGCCCGTCCACACGATCAACACGCTGCCCAAGCTGCTGTGGCTTCAACGGCACGAACCAGATCTCTGGCGCAATGCGCATCAATTCTTGCTCTACGAGGATTTTTTCCTGCGGCGACTTGGCGGCGAGGCTGTGATCAGCGTCTGTCTGGCTTCGCGCACGCAAATGATGAACCTGGCTTCCGCCGACTGGGACGACGACATCCTGGCGCACTGCCAGATCGAACGCAGTCGGCTGGCGCAACCGGCGCCGGTGACAGGCGGCGTGGTGGGTAAGTTACGCTCTGAACTGAAACAGGAACTCGGACTCGCCGATGATCTGTTGCTGGTAAGCGGCGGCCACGATCAGGCGTGCGCGGCATTGGGCAGCGGCGTGATCGCGCCGGGATTGGCGATGGTCTCGACCGGCACGGCGGAGGTGGTGGAGGTGGCGATGGAGACGCCGACGCTGGCGCCTGCGTTGCGCGATGGCGGCATTTCGGTCTACCGTCATGTCGTGCCGGGACTCTATGTAGCGATGACGCTCAACCATAGCGGCGGGCTGCTGTTGCGCTGGTTCCGCGACGTGTTGGGACAGTGGGAAATGGCGCAAGCTGCTGCCGCTGGCGTCGACGCCTACGATCTCCTGCTTCAAGGTGCGCCAGCTGGACCTACCCGGCTGCTGCTGTTGCCACACTTCGCTGGCAGCGGCACGCCAACGCTCGATGTGCACTCAAAGGGGGCCATCCTGGGGATGACCTTCGCCACGACGAAAGCCGATCTTGCCAAAGCAGTGCTGGAAGGGCTGACCTATGAGCTGCGCATCAATCTCGATTTACTGCGCGCAGCGGGCGTCAAGATCGATGAACTGCACGCTGTCGGCGGCGGTGCGCGCAGCGAGTTGTGGCTGCAGCTCAAAGCCGATATCTGCAACACGCCGCTGCGCGTGCCGTTGGTGACGGACGCTGCCTGTCTCGGCGCGGCGCTGCTGGCGGGCGTGGGCGTGGGCCTCCATTCTGGTCTGGCGGCGGCGGTGAAGACGACAGTACAGTGGCGCCAGCATGTTGCACCGTCGCCGGAGATGGTTGCCGCCTACGATGCTGGCTATGCCCGCTACCGCCAGCTCTACCCGTTGCTGGAATCGCTCTTACACGAGCTGTAGTCAGTGCTTCTGTGCTGCGGCGTTGATTTACTGATTGCCAGGCAGAGTTTTTATGTTTTCAGTGGTGCGTGTTACGTGGTGCGTGTTACGTGGTGCGTGTTACGTGGTGCGTGGTGCGTGGTGCGTGTCGAAATCTCTCACGCAACACGCACCACGCAACATTGCGCTCATACAATGTCAACCCAGAAATCAGTAACGAACCAACTCAACGCGTGATCATTGGCAGGAAGATCTGCCGGGTTGACTGGTTGCGCACGCTGTGAAAAAGACAGGTCACCTGTTGATTATTTACTACGCTTAGCGTTGCCTGGACGCCTTCGCCGCTGACAAGCGTCTGCTCACCGGCATTGCATCGATAGCTGGTGGTGTAGTCAACCGGCCCATTTTGCGAAAGATCGAGTGTATAGACGCCGGTGAAGACGATCTGTGCGCCGGTAGTGGCATCACCGGTGAGCGTCGTCGTGTAAGCTGTCGGCCCCAGCACACGCAATCTCCACTCACTTTGAGGGGCTGGCGGCTCAATCACATGACGCACCTCTAGCTGGCCGGTGCGTCGCGTAGCCGTGAATGTGCACTGGATGCTGTCGTTCACATCCACCGTCAATTCGACGACATTTCCTTCGCCGATAGGTCCAGCCTGTCCGTTGACAGTGCAGTGGTGAGTGATCCGATGCTCTTCTATAACTGTGCCGACGTCTGCGTTCAACGTCACCGTGTATACGCCCAACCCCAATTCACGCACGCCGGTTGTATCTGCGCCGATCAGTGTGTCGCTGAAGAGTGTGTTGCCTGTGACATCGATGCGCCACTGCGGCCTCAGCCCTTCTGGCTCGACCGCTGTGACAACTTCCAGCGCACCGCCGGGCACAAACATGCGTGTCGTCGACTCGAGTCTGCTCAGGGATGCGTTCCAGACGCCGCTGGCGTACACGCCGTCAACGCGCAGGAAATATTCCTGGTTGAAGGGAGCGCCGCCGGACGCCTGCCAGCCGTTTGACGTCCACACACCGGCGCCGATCGGGGTGAAGGTGACGCCGTCGGTGGAGTAGGCGAAGTTTGTCTGCATTAGGGCTGGAAACGCGCCGCCGGTTTTCCAGAGAAAGGTTGTCCCGTCGCTTTCGACGCGCAGAGATTGCTGTGCAGCTGTTGTCGCCGAAAGCCGCGCCAGCCAGACGCGCTGTGTCGTTGCGCTGCTCTGTGCGCCAATTTCGGTGAATCCGCCGCCGAGCACAGGCTTGCCATCCTGTTGCAGTGCAATCGCCAGCACAGGACCATTGGTGTCATGTACAGTGAATGCCGGGTCGGCGCCGCCGTTTGACCCGATGCGTAGAACACGACCGCGCTTGTTTCTTTGTTCATCTTCAAAATTGACGGCAACGATCGGGCGTCCATCAGATTGCAAGGCAATCGAGCTGACATACAAACCGGCCAGCTCGGGGTTGAACGTGTTGTCGACATTGCCATTGGGATTGAAGCGCGCCAGAAGCTGTGGATTCAAACCGCCAAAGAGGAGACGACCGTCTGGCTGTAATCTCACTGTCAGACAACGCGTCACATCTGGCGCGTAGTTCATGTCGATTGAGCCGGTCTGGGTCAATCGCGCCAGGTTTCCGGAAGGTCCCAATGCACTTTCAAAGGTAAATTCACCGCAGGCAATGATCCTGCCGTCCGCCTGAATTGCCAGCGCAACCACCTGACCTTCGTCGATAGCCGCCTGGAAGGTTGCATCGATTGTGCCGTCGCCGTTCAATCGCAAAAGACGCGGCTGCTTGTTTGTCTGGAGCACAGGCTCGATCGCAACGACAATCTTGCCGTCCGCTTGCAATGCAATTGCTCGCACCCCGTTGACGCCGCTTGCCGAGAACGGTTCAAAGGCAGGATCGAGTTCACCGTTGGGAAAAAGGCGGGCAAGGAAGGAGCGATTCTGCCCCGCAATCTGTGTAAAATTGCCGGCGACGATGATCTTGCCATCAGGCTGGATCGCCAG
Organism: uncultured Caldilinea sp.; assembly: GCA_937981885.1. Classification (GTDB taxonomy): domain Bacteria; phylum Chloroflexota; class Anaerolineae; order Caldilineales; family Caldilineaceae; genus Caldilinea. Next base: position 41,517 of record CALJMI010000083.1, on the reverse strand, counting down.
CGCCTGCACTTCATTGTTGGCGCCGGGGTTGAACGTTGCATCCAGCTGTCCATCTGGCAAAAAACGCGCCAGACGCAGCCGCGGTTGTCCAACATATTGCGTGAATGAGCCGCCGACGAGAATCCTGCCATCCGGCTGAATCGCTATCGTTGTGACCTGTTGGCTGGCTTCTTCGTTGGCGGCAGGCGCAAAATCGGCGTCAAGGCTGCCGTCCGTGTAGAAGCGCGCGGCGCGGTTGCGCACTGTATCACTGGCGATGGTGAACGCGCCGCCCGCCACAACCTTGTTATCAGACTGGCTGAGCAACGCATAGACCGTATCGTTGGGGTCTGGCGTAAAGGTCGGGTCGAGAGTGTGATCGAGCGCAAGGCGTACAAGCCGGCTGCTTGGCTGGGCGTTGACGCTGGTGAACGCTCCGCCAACGACGACGCGTCCGTCCGTCAATACGAGCAGCGCATGAATGGAGTCGTTGAAAGAAAGCGTCGGCGTCGCTGCCAGCGCGCCATCCGCCGTGAAGCGAGCCAGCCGTGCGCGCGCCGCTCCGTCGATTGACTCGAAATCGCCGCCAGCCAGGATAGCGTCATCGACGCCAATCGCCAGCGCGCGCACGGCAGCGTCAACGCTTGGTGCAAAAGTAGGGTCGAGCGCGCCGTCAGCCTTGAATCGAGCAAGACGCTGGCGAGGTTGACCGTCGACCTGCGTGAAGTCGCCGCCGATGACGATGGCGCCGCTGCGTTGGATTGCCAGAGCGTACACCGGCCCGTTGATTTCGGGCATGAAATCTAAATTGGGTGCGCCGTCAACGTTGAGGTGGACGAGATAGGCGCTGGCTGCACCGCTGACGTTTGTAAAATCGCCGCCGACAAGAATATCTCCATTCTCCAGTGTCATCAGGGTGTAGACGCTTCCATTGATATTAGGGTTGAAGGCAAGGTCGAGGGCGCCGTCAGGAGTAAGACGTGCAATTCGATTACGCGTCGTAGAGTTGACCTGCGTAAATGCGCCGCCGACCAACACCCTATCGCTTGCATCGACCGCCAGCGCGTAGACAGTCTGGTTGACGCTGGCGCTGAATGTAATGTCCAACGCGCCGCCTGGATCAAGACGTACAAGGCGGTTGCGTGGGGTCAGATTGATCTGCGTAAAGTCGCCGCCAACCAGCAGCCTGCCATCGGATTGGAGGGCGAGGGCGCGCACGTCGTTGTTGAAGCCCGGCGCAAAGCCATCGAACGGTGACTGTGCGTGCACAGATCTAATGTCGGCAAACGCAATGCTCAGCATGCTGGCGAGCAGCATAAATAGCAGCCGCCATGCACGGCCCCACGGCATATTGGCGTAGATTTTCAACATTGCAATCTCCTTGCTTCAGTGCGTATATGCTTCCGAGATCGACTTCGCTATGACTGATTGTAAGCAGGGACAGTCAATTTGTCCTGCCGCATTAGGCGGAAAAAGGAGTGACATTTTGCTGAAATCTTGCCAGCAAGAGTTCGATTCATCGCTGACGAGCTGTGCACGTCGATTGGCAAATTGCACTTGCTTTACAGCCGGAATGCCGGTAACATTGCGGGCGTCAACATATCATCGATGCGGAAGGACGCGGAGCATGGCGCCAACAATTCTCTGTCTTGCCAGCTATTTCAAGGGCGGCGCGTTTCTCGAAGAGTGCAAACGGCTGGGCTGTCACACGATCTTGATCACCTCGCAGGATTTGGAACACGAAGCCTGGCCGCGTGAGGCTATCGATGAGTTCTTTGTGATGCCCTTTGCCAACCTCTTCAAGCAGCCCGACATCACCCATGCCGTGAGCTATCTGGCGCGCACGCGTAAGATCGACCGCATCATCGCGCTCGACGACTTTGACGTGGAGACGGTCGCCGACCTGCGCGAGCATCTGCGCATGCCGGGCATGGGCGGCTCGACTGCACGCTATTTCCGCGACAAGCTGGCGATGCGCGTGCAGGCGCGCGACGAGGGCATTCCCGTGCCGCCGTTCGTGCACGTGCTTAACTACGACGATCTGCGCGACTACATGGCGCGCGTGCCTGGTCCATGGGTGCTCAAGCCGCGCTCCGAAGCCAGCTCGATGGGCATCCGCAAGGTCAACAGCGCCGACGAATTGTGGCCTATCCTCGACGAGTTGGGTGACCGCCAGTCGTTCTACGTGCTGGAGCAGTTCGTGCCGGGCGATGTTTTCCACGTCGATTCGATCGTGTGGAACAAAAAGGTGATCTTCACGATCTGCAGTAAATACGGCTTGCCGCCGATGGCGGTCTATCAGGGGGGCGGCGTCTTCATCACCGGCAACCTGCCCTACCGCGCGCCGGAGGAGCAGGCGCTGCAGGCGCTCAACCGCGAGGTGATCGCGGCGATGGGCATGGTGCGCGGCGTCACCCACGCCGAGTTCATCCGCAGCGAAGCCGACGGCGCGTTCCACTTCCTGGAGATCGCAGCGCGCGTCGGCGGCGCCAATATCGACCTGATGTTGGAGTATGCCGCTGGCATCAATTTATGGCGCGAATGGGCGCGACTCGAGCTGGCGCATCTGCGCGGCGAGGAGTACATGCTGCCGCCGACAAAGGAGCAGTACGCCGGTCTCGTCGTTTCGCTGGCGCGCGACCCGTGGCCCGACACCTCTACGTACAACGACCCGGAGCTGGTCTGGCGACTGCATAAGGAGCATCACGTCGGCTTTATTGTCGCCTCGCCCGACTACAGCCGCGTGCAGACGCTTATTGCCAGCTACGCCGATCGCATCGCCCACGATTTCACGGCCGTCGCACCGCCGAAAGCGGGAGAGCGGCCGGTGTGAGTAGCGAGATTGTGAGATTGGAGATTGAGTTGCAGAGCCTGGTTGACTGGCAGATCTCCTTGACACGCGGCCAGGTATTGACAACGAAAGCCAGCCCAGCCAGCCACTGTAGCGTCGCCGACGCGACAATCAGCCGTCCTTAGCCTGTCCATACTCACCATCTGCGCAGGCTCCGCCACAACGCGCAGCAGCAACCCTGCATTTAGCAACCAGAAGGTCGCCATCGCCAGAGAATTGTGGCCGCGCGGCTGCGCTTTGCTCCATTTCGGAAACATCCAGTAGGCGACGCCGACAATCAACTGCATCACCTAGCCAACCATAAAGAATGGCTACATTTTCCTTATACGTGCCGCTGGCGATCCGGATCCCATCGCCGTCAGCAGCGGCGTCAACGGCTTTCTGAATGGTTGGATAATCGCCGGTCGGCGAGACGCAGATGACATTTCCCTGCGCTGCGCCCGGCAACGGCATCCAGCCTATCAGCAGAATTGCACCTGCCCATACGTCATTTGCCTCACAACTCAGGTGTGTTGCGTCGAAAGTGGCTCAATTGGCGCCAGACGCCGCTGTCCGCTGCGCCCGGCGTCGTCAGTACGTGGCATCCTGAACAAAGATTGAGCACCAATTGAACACCTCACGGGCTGTCAAACGCACAGGCGCCTGACCTACTGTTGCATCAGAAAACATGATCAGCAACGTAAACAGTGCGCCAGGAGGTCAGCCGTGCAGATCCACAATCAACATTATCGCCGCCTCAGCATACCGGTTGCAGCTCTGCTAACCATGTTGCTTTGTGTGACGACCGCCTCTGCACACCCACTAGGCAACTTCACCGTCAACCAGTACGTGCGGATCGAACCGGCTCAGGAGCAGGTGCGCCTGCTCTACGTGGTGGATATGGCTGAGATTCCGACGCACACCGAACGCAGCCGCATCGATGTAGACGGCGATGGCGAACTCTCGCCAGCCGAGCGCAACGCCTACAGCCAACAGACCGCGCAGCAACTGGCTGCTGGTCTGAACCTGAAATTCGACGGTCAGCGCCAATGGTTGCAGGTGGAGTCTGTTGAGCTTGATTTTCCGCCCGGACAAGCCAGCCTGCCCACCTTGCGCCTGGTGATCCACTACGTCAGCCAGCAGGCGCCAGGACGCACGGCTGAGATTGCACTGCAAAACACGAATTACGCTGACCGTCTCGGCTGGCGTGAGATCGTGGTGGCGCCGCAGGAGGGCGTGAATCTGCTCGATTCGGATGCGCCGCAGCAGGAGATCAGCCAGCAGCTCACCGCCTATCCACAAGACCTGCTGGCGCTGCCGCCCGATATGCGCCAGACGGCCTTTCGCATTGCCGTGAGCGCCACACCAGCCGCGCCGCCGCCACATGCTGAAGTTGCGCCTGCACCTGCGGTTGTCACATCCACCGGTCGCGCCGTGGAGCCTTTTGCCGACTTGGTGGCGATCTCTGATGCCAGCCCGTGGGCGGTGGCGCTGGCGATGTTGGCGGCGTTGGGCTGGGGTGCGTTACACGCCCTTTCACCCGGTCATGGCAAGACCATTGTCGCCGCCTATCTGGTGGGCGCGCGCGGCACAGTGCGTCACGCGGCGCTGTTGGGGGCAACCACGACGATCACCCATACAGCAGGTGTCTTCGCCCTGGGTTTCGTCACGCTGGCGCTCTCACAATTCATGCTGCCCGAACAACTCTATCCCTGGCTAGGTGCGGCGTCTGGTCTGCTGGTCGTTCTCATTGGCGCAGGGCTGGTGCGCGACCGCCTGCGCAGAGGAAGCCATCAGCACAGTAAGGATCAGCACCCCGATCACTCGCACAGTCACAACCACGACCTTGCGCACAGCCATGCCCATGATGGTCACACACATTCCCATCTACCGCCGGCGGCAATCACGTGGCGCGGGCTGCTGGCGCTGGGCGTCTCCGGCGGGTTGCTGCCGTGCCCTTCAGCGCTGGTGTTGATGCTCGGCGCCATTAGTCTGAACCGCATTGGCTTTGGGCTGCTGTTGATCGTGACGTTTAGCGTCGGCCTGGCAGGGGTGTTGACGGCGATCGGCGTGGCGATGGTGCACGCCAGCAGGTGGGTGGCGCATCTACCCGAAAGCGGGCGCGTGCTGACGCTGGCGCCGGTGGCGTCGGCAATCTTTATCATGGGCGCTGGAGTGGCGATCACCTTCCAGGCGTTGGCGCAGACCGGGCTTTTTGCCCAATGAAATGAAGGAAAAGCGACGCAATGACAACTGCCACCAATGCATTACCCTTGCCACGCAAAGCGCTTCTCTGGCTGCTGGCGGCGATATTCATCACCGGCGCAGCGTTTGCCCTGCGTAGCCTGACCACTCCATTCCAGCCTGGCGCAACGCCGCGCGCCGTGGTGATTGCACCGGGCGACCTGGATGCCATCACTCAGGCGCAGGCGCGGCTGCAGCGCGCGCCCAACGACCCCGACGCGCTGGCGCAACTTGGCATTGCCTGGCTCCAACGTGTGCGGATGACGGGTGACGTCTCGCTCTATGCCTACGCCCAGAGCGCCATCGAGCAGGCGCTGGCGCGCGATGCGCAGCACAGCGACGCCCTGGCGGCGCGCGGGTCGCTGGCGCTGGCGCTGCACGATTTCGCTGGCGCCTTGACATGGGCGGATCGCCTGATTGCCGTCAACCCGTACCGCGCGGCAGCTTACGGCATCCGCACCGATGCACTGGTGGAATTGGGTCGCTACGATGCAGCAGTGACAGCGTTGCAACGCATGGTCGATCTGCGCCCGGATGCCGAGTCATACAGTCGCATCTCCTACCTGCGCGAACTACATGGTGACAGCGACGGCGCGCTGGCCGCCATGCAGATGGCAGTGAGCAGCGCCGTTCCTGGCACAGAGACCTGGCTGTGGACGTTGACGCATATCGGTCATCTGCAACGCTCGCAGCATCATCTTGCCGAGGCAGATGCAGCCTACCGCCAGGTGTTGGCTCGGCGCCCAGACTATGCACCGGCTATCGTTGGGCTGGCACAGGTGAAGGCTGCGCAAGGGCATATGACGGAGGCGATTGACCTGCTGACGCCAGTTGCGACACGGCTGCCGCAGCCCGAATACCTGATCTTGCTTGGCGAGTTGTATGAAGTGCAGGGCGATCACGTCTCCGCTCAGTCGCAATATGACCTGGTGCGCGTTATGCAGCAGATCAACGCTGCGTCCGGCATGGCGGTCGATCTGGAGCTGGCGACCTTTGAGTCCATACATGGTGAGGATGCCACGACAGCGCTAACGCAGGCGCAAGCCGCCTACAACGCACGCCCAACGATCTACGCCGCCGACACGCTGGCGTGGGCGCTATACCGCAACGGACACTATGCCGAAGCGCGACGCTACAGCAAGGAAGCGCGCCGGCTTGGCACGCGCGACGCCATTCTCTATCTGCACGCCGCCGAGATCGCTCATGCCCTGGGTGATGACGAAGCAGCGCAGGCCATGCTAGAGCAGGCGCTGACGATCAATCCTTACCCGTCACCCCTCACCAGTATCCAACTGGCGGCGCTCCACCAACGCTTGTCCGCCAATCAACCTTGATCATTCACAAGGAGACGCCTGATGACAACGAACTTGACTGCACAAATGCCTGAAGCCACGCCGATCGTTGCTCACCATCCGCCGCAATCTCGTGCGCCGATGTCCAGCGCCTCGATGGTCTACAACGATGACGGCAGCGTCGCTTGGGAGCAGATGTGGACCACCTTCTGTGTACTGGCAAGCGCTGGCGGTCCGCCCCATCGCGGCGAACTACTGTGCGCCCCCGCCAGCGTCGATACAGACAGCGCTGCATATCGGTGGGTCGTAGACGAGATTATCCGTGGCATCCACCTGGTGAGTGGGCTGCGCGCGGCGCCTGCCACGCCAGGTTGGGTCGCCGTTGACTGTAAATCTGCTGCGCAGGCTCACTGGCTCAGCGAGCAGATCAATCAGGAGAACGTGGAGTGCCGTTGGCGCGGCAAAGTGTTCTTTGTGCCGGCTGCCGCGCACTTCACGCTCAAGGGCGAGATCAAGAACGTGATCACGGCCGTTGCCAAGACCACGCACTACTGGGACGCACACGTCAGAAAGGAGGTGAAACAGTCCCTGGCGATTGAAACAACACTCCAGATGGCTGCTGACTGGCTGCGTCAGCGCATCAGAGCATAGGGCAGAGCGACAGGGGAAAAAAGGAACAGGCGAGCACGATCGCTTCTATCTGATTGTTGGATCGTATCGCAACCACTGTGTGTCAAACATCTTGAATTTGAAGGAGAAAATCTATGCAGATCAAAACAACCCTCCATCGGATGCGGGCGCGACTCAGCGCAGCATTCGCACTCTTCATGGCCGCTGTAATCTTGCTGGCGGGCGCGCTCGTCGCCCAGCAGCAAGACGCAGCGGCGTCCAGCCACCGGGAGGCGCCGCTCATCTCGCAGGACGCCTACGCCGACAACACCGACACCTACGTCTTCGTCTCGCCCACCAACCCGGACAACGTAGTGCTGGTCGGTAGTTGGATTCCGTTCGAGGGACCGGAAGGCGGACCCAACTACTGGGAATGGGGCAACGGTGTGCTCTACGACATCCACGTCGACAATGACGGCGACGCTGTGGCCGACTTCACCTACACGCTGTCGAGCAACACCCAGGTGCAGAACCCGCTGACCTTCCTCTACAATGTTGGGCCGATCGGCGCCGATGGCGTCAACTGGAACCGGCAGCAACGCTTCTCGATCACAGAAACGAGCGAACAGGGCAGCAAGACGCTGCTGGACAACGTGTTGGCGCCACCGGTCAACATCGGCAGCAAGTCTACGGCGAACTATGAGGCGCTGGCTGACAACTTTATCTATACAGTCAACGACGACGGCGATGAACTCAAAATCTACGCCGGTCAGGTGGACGACGCCTTCTGGGTCGATCTCCAGGTCTTCGACCTGCTGACGCTGCGCGGTCAACAGCCGCCGATCGGGTACAGCCAGGGCAACAACAGCCCAGTCGACTCGGTGGCAGGCTTCAACAATCATAGCCTGGTGCTGGAGGTTCCGATCAGCCGCCTCACTGCCAATGGCGATCCAGTGCTTGGTGTGTGGGCGACGGCGCGACGCCCCTCGATGCGAGTGCTCAATGGGCCAGCGGGTCTCGGTAGCCTGACGAACAGCGGCGACCCGGTGCAGGTCTCGCGCCTGGGCATGCCGCTGGTCAACGAGGTCGTACTTCCCTACGCGCTCAAGGACGCCTTCAACAGCATCTCACCCGATGTCGATCTGGCGCTCTACACCGGTGCAGCCGGCGCCCAGGTGCAGGAAATCTTGCAGCGCAGCGTTGAAGATCCAGAGATTGGACGCCTGCTTTGTGCTCTCTATGGTGTGCCGTTGCCCGGCGATGCTGACGCCAACTGTGGCACCGACCTGACGGTGGGCAGCCCTCGCTCTGGACGCGGCGACATCTTCGATATCTTCCTGACGGGTATGAAACTGGCGGCGCCCTTCACGATCAACACGCACAATGGCCCGGTTACGCTGCCCGCTGGTTTCAATGTCAACCAGCCGGCCAACGTGCGTCCCGCTGAGATGATCCGTATCAACACTGCGATCAAGGGTGATCTCTGCTCGCCCACGCCTAGCCGCCTGGGCGTGTTGGGCGGCGATGCATGTGGCTTCCCCAACGGTCGCCGTCTGTTCGATGATACAGTGGAAATCGAGTTGCTGGCAGTGGCTGGCGCAGCGTATGCCGTGCTCGATGGGCGCGATGCAGGCTTCAGCTTCAACCCGGCGCTGATCAACGTGCTCACGGATGGCATCGACTACAACGACAGGCCATTCCGTAACAGTTTCCCCTACATGGCAACTGCACAAAGCGGACAGGAGCATATCCATCAGAACCCGATGCCGCCGGCAGCGCAGGTCAGCACCTATGCCTTGTTGCAAGAGAAGCGCGACGATGCCGAAGAGACTGCGGCCGGCGCCGTGCGCCTCAACCGCAAAAACCTGGAACTGGGTGAAAACGCCAGCGGCGCACAGACGGTCGGGCTACGCTTCCGCCAGGTCGATGTCCCGCAAGGCGCCACGATCGTCAACGCGTACATTCAGTTCTATGCCGCCAAAGCGCAGAGCGGGCCGGCTGCATTCACCTTACGCGGTGAGGCGACCGACAATGCCGCCGGCTTTGGTCCCGGCAACGGCAATTTGAGCAGTCGCACCAAGACAGCGACGACAGTGGCCTGGAACGACGTACCTGCCTGGGACACCGTGGGGCAGGCGCAGTGGTCGCCCAATCTGGCAGCCATTGTGCAGGAGATTGTGGGGCGCAGCGGGTGGCAAGCCGGCAACAACCTGGCAATCTTCGTCACTGGTCAGGGCAAGCGCACAGCGCGCGCGTACGATGGCGACCCGAACGCAGCGCCCTGCCTGACCATCGAGTACATCGATGCCAACGGGCAGCATGTGCGCGTCGCCGTTACAGCCGGGACGATGCCGCAGGCCAGCAGCGCCGTCAGCCTGTCGCTGCTGACCGCTGGGCGCGGCATGACCAACTTCGACGCTGACGAAACGGAAGAGAGCGAGAACGCAGCGGTCAACTCCATCTATCTGCCGGTGCTCACGGCCCCGTAAACACAACACGGCTGCCTGAAGCGACCTCTCCAGCGACGCCTTCCTGAAAGTCTGACAGCTTTCAGGAAGGCGTCGCCGCGTGCTATAGTGCGATGCAGAGAACCCGCACTACAGCAACAGGGAGCCAACTGATGTCGGTCGAACCAATCAAACGCAACCTGGCGCGCAACGCCGCCGCTGCTATCCACAGCGCCTTCGACGATTATCACAACGAGTTCAAGGCAATCACACGCCGCGCGCGTGAGCGCTTCGAGCGCCGGGAATGGGCGCAGTGGCAAGATGACGCCATTGCGCGCCTCGGTCTGCGCAAAGAGATGGTGCAGCGCGTGGTGGCTGGCCTGCGCGTAATGATGGGTGAACAGGTGCACAGCACCTATGTCTGGACGGCCATCAAAGAAGCCTACGCCCGGCTCATCAATCAGCGTAAGGACGTCGAGCTGGCGGAGACATTCTACAACTCGGTGATGCGGTGTATTCTGGCGACCGTAGGCGTCGAGCCAGCGCGAGAGTTCGTCTGGTGAAGTGCTTTCGGAGAGAATAGCCGAATGAGAGGGAAAGGCGATTATGATATGAAATGGGTGATCACAACCCTGCTGTGTGTGATGTGGTTTTGGCGCGGCATGATCACGACACTATAATGTCGCCCAAACCTGGGCGACATTATTGAAGGCAGAGCTGGTTGGCTGACAGATTTTACCTAACATAAGGCAAGACTGACAGAAAAAGCGTTTTCCCAAGCGGTTCTTTGCGGTAAACTTGGAGTGTTCAAGCAACAAGTGAACCAAAGGAGCCGACAATGGAAAATCGCCTTGAACTATACGTTACCATGCTGTATCTGTCGATGGCGGTCGGTCGCGGTCAGTGTTTGCTGACTTACCTTTGGCTCGACCCAGAGCCAGACCCGCAACCCGTCTACGCATCCAGGAAACAGACAAGCACGCTCACTGTTAGCTATTCGGCCATCTATTTCTACAGCCGGTTTTGTCTATTTTGCAAAATAATACATATTATGTTGAATAAAATCTGTCAGTCAATCAGGCCGCAAAGAGTGCAATGCCTATGGTTCGCTAATCTCCAATCTCTTAATCTCTCAATCTCACAATCTCTTAACCTGAGAAAGCTTGAAAACCAATGCAACCAATCATTCTTTGCCTCGCCAGCTATTTCAAGGGCGGATTGTTTCTGGAGGAATGCAAGCAGCAAGGCAGTCGCACGATTTTGGTGACGACGCAGAAGACCGAACACGAAGACTGGCCGCGTCACGCTATCGATGAGTTCTTCATGTTGCCCTTTCCCAATCTGGCGCGCCAGCCCGATATCACCTATTCGATTGCCTACTTGATGCGCGAGCGCGCCATCGACCGTATCGTGGCGCTCGATGATTACGATGTCGAAACCGCCGCCGACCTGCGTGAGCATTTCCGTTTACCGGGGATGGGCGCGTCGCAGGCGCGCTTCTTCCGCGACAAGCTGGCGATGCGCACGCGCGCTGCACAGATGAGCGTGCCCGTGCCCGCATTCACATCGGTCTTTCATTACCCGACGCTCAGCGATTATCTTGCGCGCGTGCCAGGGCCATGGGTGCTCAAGCCGCGCGCCGAAGCCAGCGCGATGGGCATCAAGAAGATTCACCATCCTGATGAGCTATGGCAGACGCTGGGCGAGCTGGGTGATCGCCAGAGCTACTTCCTGCTCGAAAAATTCCTGCCCGGCGATGTCTTTCACGTCGACTCGGTAGTCTGGCAAGGCGAGGTGCGTTTTGCCGCCGCACACCGCTATGGCTTGCCGCCGATGACCGTCTATCACGGCGGTGGCGTCTTTGCATCGAGCACGGTCGAGCACGACGGTGAGGTTGAGCGCGATCTGCTGGCGATCAACCGCCAGGTGATCGAGGCGATGGGACTGGAACGCGGCGTCACGCACGCCGAGTTCATCCGCAGTGAAGCCGACGGGCGCTACTATTTTCTGGAAATCGCAGCGCGTGTCGGCGGCGCTGGCATCGACCGTCTGGTGGAGCACGCGACGAATGTCAACCCCTGGCGCGAGTGGGCGCGCACCGTGGTTGCCGACGTGCGCGGGGAGGAATACACGCTGCCCGCGCTGCGCCACGACTACGCTGGGCTGGTCGTCTCGCTGGCGCGGCAGGAGTGGCCCGACACCTCCACCTACAACGACCCGGAGCTGGTCTGGCGGCTGCAAAAGCGCCATCACGTCGGCTTTGTGTTGGCTTCGCATGACTACGAGCGTGTGCAGACGCTCGTCAGCGACTACGCGGCGCGCGTCGCCCACGACTTCAGCGCCACTGCGCCGCCGCTCGAACGCCCGCCGGAGGAATAGACGTGTTGCGTGCTTCGTATTTCGTGTTCGATAAGGCAACCTCTACATGGAACACCCGACACGCAACACGCACCATGCAACACGCACCACGCAACACGCACCACGTACCACGCATCACGCAACACGCACCACGAACTACACACGATGAACGCAATCGAAACGAATTTGCTGGTCAAACGTTATCCATCCAAAAACGGCGCTTTAGTGGAGGCGCTGCGCGGGGTGAGCTTTGCTGTGCGTCAGGGCGACATCTACGCGCTGCTCGGCCCCAACGGCGCTGGCAAGACGACGCTGATCTCGATCCTGACCACGCTGACGCCGCCAACTTCGGGGCAGGCGCGCGTAGCTGGCTTCGACGTGGTCACGCAGACCGCGGAGGTGCGCCGACGGCTAGGCGTCACCTTTCAAGAGATCGTGCTCGACGCCGACCTGACCGGGCGTCAGGTGCTTGATTTTCACGCCCGGCTCTATGGACTGGATCGACCGACGCGACGCCAGCGCATCGACGCACTGGCGCGCCTGGTCGATCTGGGCGATGTGCTCGACCGCAAGGTGGGGACCTATTCCGGCGGCATGAAGCGCCGACTGGAGCTGGCGCGCGGGCTGCTCTCGGCGCCGCAGGTGCTCTTCCTCGATGAGCCGACGCAGGGGCTTGATCCCCAGAACCGCGCCAGCATCTGGCGCTACATCCGCCGCCTGCGCAACGAAGAGGGCATCACACTGCTGCTGACGACGCACTACATGGAGGAGGCCGAGGCGCTGGCTGACCGCGTCGGCATCATCGATCACGGCCAGTTGATCGTCGAAGGTGCGCCCGCCGATCTGATTGGCCGGATGGGCGCCGACGTGATCACCCTGGCCGGGGTGGGTGATGCTGAGGCGCTCGACGCGCGTCTGCGCGCCCTGCCCTTCGTCTCGCACAGCACGCACCATGCCATGTCAGAGGGCGTACGCTTCCAGATCGGTGTGGACAGCGGCGAGCGCCGCCTGGCGGAGATCATCGCCGCCGCGTTGGGCGACAGCTTCGCAGTCCACCAGGTCACGGTCAGCCGTCCAACGCTGGGCGACGTGTTTCTGGCGTACACCGGAGAACAGTTGCGGGATGAATAGGGAGCGTTCAATGCTGACTCAGAACGCCAACTCTTCCACATCCGCCAGTGTGAACTCCAGCGCGCGCTCCAGGTCGACGACGAAGAACTCCTCAGCGTCGTCAAGTTCGTCGAGGTCGCCAGCTGCGTCGCCGCGGTGGCAGCGGCTACGATAGACGCAAAAGGCGCAGAAACGTTTGCGGTTGGTGGGCGTGTCGGCCACTTTGGGAAAATCGGCTTCGCGTTCGCCGGCCAAGATGCGGGCGAGCAGGCTTTCCAGACGTTGGCGATTGGCATCGTGCTGCGCGGCGTCGTAGCGGAAGGTGACCGGTTGCCCTGGCGCAACGGTGAACCAATAGCGCATCTCTACTTGCTCCGGGCGCACCGGTCCCCACGGCAGCGCAGCGCTTGCCTCGACCAGCACATAGGGATAGACGATGCTCTGCCAGCGTTGGCGCAGCGTAGCCGGGTCGCTGCGCCGTCTGGCGGTCTTCCAATCGATAATCACGACGCGCCCATTCTTCTCGGCGGCGATCAGGTCGAATTTGGCGGCAAGGCGAACAGAAGGCGAAGGATTGGAGATTGGGGGATTGAGAGAGTGGAGCGATAGTTCCTGGCTTGACGGTGATTCTGCGTTCAGAATTGTCATGTCGGAGGATGTCGCCTCTTGCTCTCCCTCTCTCGCCCCAACACTTACTGACAGGATGCGCTCGATCTCCACGAACTGGTCGGGCAGGTCGGCGGGGCGGTGGCGCAGGTAGGCGTCGAACCAGGTCGCAAGCGGCGGCTCTAAGCCAGCAGCGACGATTGCCGGGTCGATGCCGATTTCGGTGCGCTGCACCAGGCGATGGAAACGCTCGCCCAGACGCATCGTCTCTTCGTGCTCCTGGATTGGCGACGCCTCGACCGCAGGCCAGGGAAGTTGTTCGACATACGCAAGCCAGAAGCGCCGTGGACAGTCCTCGAAGGCTTGCAGACTCGACTGCGAGAAGGAAAATGTGGGCGGCAACATCGCTGCGGAAATCTGCGGTGTGCGCCCGCACCCGGTGTTCACCAGATCGTCGGCGCCTTCCGCCGGTGTTCGCTGCTCGCTCATGAGGTTTCTCCTGTCTGCTAAATATCATCGCAAATATTGCGAATAGGGATACACCTGCCGTTTCTGCAGTTCCTGACCCTTGTAAAAGACCCGCGTCGCCGACCAGCTTTGCACGTAGTTCCACAGTTGCCAAAAGGCGCTCATCTCGTTTTTGCGAAAGATCACGCGATAGACAAGATGGCGGTCTTCGTCGAGCAGTTGCACGAAGCCAGCGCGCTTTTGCGCCAGCCGCAGCGCAAAGGGGAAATACTCCGAACGGCTCTGCCGAAACTCGAGCACGATGTGGGCGCGGCTTAACTCCTCGTGCGCCTTGTCTTGGGCAAGTTCGGCAGAGTCGTCGAGCTCAACAGGCGCGTCTTCGCTGGAACGTACGGATGTCAACTCCGCCAGCAACGGTTCGAACGTGCGCCGTAGATCAGGTTGTGGCAGACGCAGGCGCAGATCGCGATGCTGGCAGCGCCACGGCTGCGGCGTGCGTGCGTCGTCACCGAGCTGGTCAAGTGCGTACGCCAGCGGTTCGGCGCCCAACGTTACATGCAGAGATTGCAAACGGAAAGCCAGCACCGCTTCGGAGAGGTTAGCCGCTGGCTGCGACCACGCCCGCGCGATCTGCTGCACCTCAGTGGCGGTCAACGGCGCGCCAAGCAACGCCTGCAAGCCAAGCGCCAGCCCGGTCAGTTCCGTCGGCATGGCAACAGCGGCGAGCCAGTTCGCCAGCAGCGCACCATCTTGCGCCAGCCAGGCCGCCAGCAACGCAACGCGCCAGAGGCCAGGGTTGATCGTCCATACGTCGCTCTGCATCAACTCCTCAAGCTGTTGCCAGGCGGCTCGGTTGCCTTCGAGCAGGCGCACTTCAAGGTTGGCAAGATAGAGTTGTTGAAAAGCAGGCGGTGCAGGCGCCAGTGGCGTTTTCAGCCAGGCAAGGAACCAGCCGCGCTGACGTGGGGTAAAAGCGGCGTAGCCAAGACCGGGCGCTGGAGCGGCGTTGATGGGCGTCGCAAGGCTGGACTCCATCGCTAATACCGGGTCGATGAGCGCATAGTCTTCTTCAGACATGCTTCTGTTCAGTGTAACCGTCAGCACTCGCTTGTCGATGCGCTCCACAACATCGGTCAACGGTGCATCACGACCGGCCACGCGTATGAGCGGATCAATCGAAATGGTTGGCATCAACCCTTTGTTATCTCCGAACCTTGCCGCTGCATAATCCGTGTTGGACGAAGCCGGTGGGATGAAGGTATATTGGAATTTGATCGACAACTTGACCGGCGCCGTCGCTGCATTCACGACCCAGAATACGCCTGTACGCTCAAGTATAGCAACACTCGGCCTACCTGACAACACGTTCACCTTGCTTGAGCTAAGGCTCAGCCCAAGTGAGGCGCCGCTAACTGTTGTCATGAACACGCAGAACAGAACAGGTTAGATAAGTGCGTAAAAGGAGAGTCCCATGAAACTACTTCTCGATACCGATATCGGCAGCGACATCGACGACGCCATCTGTCTGGCATATCTGCTGGCAAAACCGGAATGCGAACTGCTGGGCGTCACCACCGTGACCGGCGAGCCGGAGAAGCGCGCCATGCTCGCCAGTGCTATCTGCAAAGCCGCCGGTCGCGATGTCCCCATTTTTCCAGGCGCGCCGCGGCCGCTGTTGATCGAGCCGCGCCAACCGCTGGCGCCGCAGGCCGCCGTGCTCGACCGTTGGCCCCACGAAACACACTTTGCCGCCGGTCATGCTATCGACTTTCTGCGCGACACGATTCGCCGCTATCCCGGTGAGGTCACGCTGCTGGCAATCGGCCCCATGACTAACGTTGCGTTGCTCTTTACACTCGACCCGGAAATTCCGCCGATGCTCAAGGCGCTTTACATGATGATCGGTTCATTTGGCAGGGGGAAGGGCGTCGGTAATGTGCGCCTGGAATGGAATGCGCTTAACGACCCGCACGCCGCAGCCATTGTCTACAACGCTCGCCCGCCGATCCATCGCTCGGTTGGGCTGGATGTGACGCTGCAAGTGCAGATGGACGCCGCTGAGGTGCGACAGCGCTTCCAGGCGCCGCTGCTGCGCCCTGTGCTTGGCATGGCGGAAGTCTGGTTCCGGGCGCAACCGATTGTGACTTTCCACGACCCGCTTGCCGCAGTCTCGATCTTCGATGCTCAGGTCTGCACTTATGACCGCGGCCGCGTCGATGTCGAGCTTGCCAGCGCCCGGCTCGCCGGTCTGACCCATTTCACCGAGGAAGCGGCAGGCCCACATGAAGTCGCAGCGACCGTCGACGCCGAACGCTTTT
Source organism: uncultured Caldilinea sp. (assembly GCA_937981885.1). GTDB lineage: Bacteria > Chloroflexota > Anaerolineae > Caldilineales > Caldilineaceae > Caldilinea. The sequence continues at coordinate 25,256 of CALJMI010000083.1, read as the reverse complement.
TCCAGGAATACTTCACGGTCACGGCTGGCGGCTATCGGTAAGCCGCACCTGCGCCATCAGCGTCATGGCTGCACCAGCCATCGCTGCGCCAAAGACAAACGCTGCCGACGGTGCAATCGCCTGCCAGAGCAGGCCGGCGATCAGCGACGCCGGCAGCGCCATCAATCCGATCATCCCGTTGAGCCAGCCGTAACCAGCTCCGCGCTGCGCGCTCGGCACCAGGTCAGCCACCAATGACTTCACCGCACCCTCGGTCATGGCATAGTAGAGGCCGTAGAGCGCCCATAACAGCGCAATTTGCCAGACCGCGTTGCTCAGCGCAAAACCCAGATAGACCAGCGCGTAGAAGCTCCACCCCGACAGGATGATGCGCCGCCGGCCGATGCGATCCGAGAGCTTGCCAAAAGGCTGCGCAAACAGGGTGTAGACGCCATTGAAGAGCAACACCATGAGCAGCGTCGTCAGCACACTGGCCCCGCGATCTTGCGCCAGCAGTACGATGAACGCATCGGCGGAGTTGCCAAGCGTGAAGATTGCAACGCTCGCCAGCGCCAGCCGAAAGCGTGGGTCAAACGCCGTCAGCGACAACCGCGCCCGACTTTGCTTGGCGCCGACGGATTCCTTGCGCCGCTCTTGCAAGCCCCAGGCCAGCAATACGACCGCTGCCGCTGCTGGAATCATCGACAGCCAGACGATCGTGGTGAAGGTGGCGCCCGTCAGCTCGAAGCTGCCCTGCTGACTCCAGTAGACGATGGCGATGGCGAACGCCAGCCCGATGAATGCCCCCAAGGTGTCGCCAGCGCGCTGAAAGCCGAATGCATCCCCACGACGTTCAGCGTTGATGCTGTCGGCAATGATGGCGTCACGCGGCGCCGTGCGGATGCCCTTGCCCAGGCGGTCGCCGAAGCGTGCGCTAAAGACCGCCGACCACGACGACGCCGTCGCCAGAAACGGCTTGACGGCAAGCGAAAGACTGTAACCAGTCACCGCCAGCCACTTGCGATTGCCGATGCGGTCGGAAAGATAGCCGGAAGCCAGCTTGGTGAGTGCAGATGTCGTCTCCGCCACCCCCTCGATCAGTCCGATCAGCGGCGTCGAGGTCTTGAGCACGCCGGACAAAAAGAGCGGCACGAGATAGACCACCATTTCGCTCGAAATGTCCGTCAGCAGCGAAGCCAGCGTCGTGATATAGATATTGCGCGGATAGCGGGCCAGCCGCTGCAGTGCATTGCTGCCAGTCTCGGCGCTCATCGCGGTGCGCCTTCTGACAGCGGCAACCACGTCAACACACGCTGGATCATGACATCCCAATAACTCCACACATGCTCGCCTGGCCCTTCCTCATAGGTGAGCGGCAGTCCCAGCGCTTCAGCGTGCGCCTTGAAACGCAGGTTGCCCTCATACAGAAAATCTTCTGTGCCGCAGCACTGGAAGAGTTGTGGTGCAGACGTCCTGCTCTTTGTCACGCGTGTCGCCAGCGCATAGATATCATTCGGCCCGCCGGTGAACTTCGTCAGATCGCCGAAGACGCGCTCAAGCTCCGCCGCCCATGCTGGGTCAGAGCTGGCGGCGGCGTCCTCGGCGAAGTTGTGCAGCGCGCCGGAGAGGCTTGCCGCCGCCGCATAGCGTGCAGGATAGCTCAGCGCCAGCTTGAAGGCGCCGTAGCCGCCCATTGATAGCCCGGCGACGAAATTGTCTTCGCGCCGCGCCGAAAGCGGGAAGAAGCTACGCGACAGCGAGGGCAGCTCTTGAGAGATGTAGGTCCAGTAGCGGTTGCCCTGCGCCATGTCGGTGTAGAAGCTGCGGTCGACTGCCGGCATCACCACGGCGAGGTTCATTTGCTCGACATAGCGTTCGATGGAGGTGCGCCGCTGCCAGATCGTGTGATCGTCGGAGAGACCGTGCAGCAGCCAGAGCACGGGCAGCTTGCCGCCCGGTCGCCCTCCCGGTTGCGGCTGCGGCAGAATTACATCCATCGACACCGATAGACCGAGGGCGTTGGAGAAGAAGTTACAGTGAAATAATGCCATGAGATTGCTCCATTCATTTTGGAAGATTAGCAACTCGCATCCAGCGTCCAAACCCAGCGCCGCTCCATCCGCACCATAGGCCGAGCGTCGCACTGCCCGCCATCACGCTGACGCCCACCATTGCTGTGACGGGCGGATAGGATGACGTCCGCGGCAGAAGAATCAGCGCCGTGCCCGCTGTCATAACGACGCTGGCTGTCAGCGCGTACCAGAGGGTGCGCCGGTTGTCGGCAGCGTAGATGCGAATCATGTAGACAACATCCAGGACGACCGCAGCCAGGAGCGCTAGAAAATGCGCTGCAGCATCAAGAGCAGTTGCACCGGAAGTCTGCGCAAAGACAAAGTTGGCTGTAGCCTGATAAAAAATCACGGCGGTGAAGACCATCGACGCTGCGCCCGGCCGCAGCAGCGCGTGTAGCGCAGTCTGCCCGATCAAGAGCGCAACACCCGTCGCCAATACCGGTGCAAGCCAGCGCACTGCGTCGGACGAGGCGATGGTCAACCCAGCCGAGAGGACGCCCGGCTTCGGCTGCAGGTGGAGCGCTTCTCGCCAGCCGTTGGCGCCTCCAGGCAGGAGCAGCAGCGCGGGGATCGATAACAACAGCACCACATTGATCTCACGCACAGTGAGGCGACGCGCATCCCAGGCCGCTGTCGGCGGCAGCAAACTTGCCTGAATCGCCGCCGCTGCGAACAGAATGGGCAGTATGACTGCACTAGCAGACGGCAACCATGCAGCCGAAAAAAGTGTTTTGGTTTGCAAGGCGCCGATTGCAATGAGCCAAAAATTGACGACGACGAACAGCAACCCTGCCGCCGTCGCCAGATAGGTGAGTGTTTGGCGTTGCTGCGGCAGCGCGCGGCGCAGTGAAACTTTTGAATCCGTTGCAAAAGCGACAAACCACACCGCTGCTGACGCAATGGCAAATACGCCTGCGCTCCAAAGCGACTGCTGCCAGAACCGAGCCGTCATCACGCCTTCACGCGCGCCCACGCCGAGCACGAGCAACGCCAACACAACCGCACCACCGTTGAGCGGCGCCGACATCGTGGAGCCTGGCGCGCGCTTTGTTTTTCGTCGGGTCATTTTTGCTCGATTGCCGCCATCCGTTCCATGCATCTACAGGCAATTGATTTGAGTAGTATACCCGATTTTTCATGTAGCATTCATTTCCTGCTTATTGTTGGATTGACGCTATAATGACTAAATGCAGCAGACGTTTTTGCCCGAACAATTCTCTGTGCAAGCCGTCCAGGCGATTCAGCAAGCCAGTGCCATTGCGTCGCGCACGCGTGCAATTTTACTTTCTCCTTCACATCTTCTCTATGGGCTGCTGGCGCAAAAGGAGACAGACGCCGTCGGCGTTTTGACTGCGCTTGGTCATGACACGGAAAAGATGCTACGCAAGCTTAAGGAGCAGTTCGAGTCGCGCCAGATGGTGCGCTGGCAGGGCAGCGGCGACAAAGCTCAAGGGCGTCTCGATCCTGCGCTGGATCGCGTGCTGAACGGCGCGCTTGAGGAAGCGCGCTCTGTCGGCGTATCTTTTGCCAGCACGCGCGATCTCCTGGTCAGCGTGCTTTCTTACCCGACGGCGGAAATTGTGGAATGGCAGCAGACCTGGTCGGTCGATGTTGAGTCGATTCGCCAGGCGCCGGTGAGCGTTTACGAGCAGTCGGTCGCAGACGCAGCGGAGCAATATGAGCAGGCTGTGGAACGCGCACATGAGGCGCGGCGCAGTCAGCGCGTCAGCCCGGTGTTTTTAGGGCTGATCGCCGCCATGATCGGCATCGGCGCCTATCTCTATCAGGCGACAGACCCGACGCCAATTGCGATTTTTGCCTTTGTCACCATCGGCTGGGTCGTTTCCCTGGCGTTGCACGAGTTCGGTCACGCGCTGATGGCGTATATCGGCGGCGACTATACGGTGGCAGAGCGCGGCTATCTCACCCTCAACCCACTCAAGTATACGCATCCCGTCCTGAGCATCGTCATGCCGGTGATCTTCCTTCTGCTCGGCGGCATCGGGTTGCCAGGCGGCGCCGTATACGTGCACATGGGCGCAATCCGCAGCCGTTGGATGCAGAGCGTCGTTTCGGCGGCGGGGCCTACTGCCAACGGTCTGTTTGCGATTGTGCTGGCGCTGCCTTTCTTGCTCATTTCAGATGTTGGATTCTTTGCTGAAAAGTTCTACTTTTGGGCAGCCATTGCGCTGTTGATCTTCCTGCAAATCACAGCGATCGTTTTCAATTTGTTGCCGATGCCAGGGCTGGATGGCTTTGGCATCCTGGCGCCCTGGCTGCCGATAAGCGTACACCGCATGTTGGCCCCGCTTTATTCGTTTGGTTACCTTCTGTTGATCTTTTTGTTCTGGTACGTCGACGCCTTTCGCAGCGTCTTCTGGACATTTGTCTGGCTGGCGCTGCTTGAGCTGAAGGTGATCCCTGAGTTGGTCGAGATCGGATTTTCGCTTTATCGCTTCTGGACGTAAAACATTCCCTGCTGGTTTGTATAAGAGATTAAGCTACAGAAAGGAATACACCATGTACAAAATTGTGCTGCTCCGCCATGGCGAGAGCACCTGGAATAAGGAAAATCGATTCACCGGCTGGACTGACGTCGATCTTTCGGAGCGGGGTCGTGAGGAGGCGCAACGCGCTGGCGAGGTGTTGCGCGATGAAGGATATACCTTCGATGTAGCGTTCACTTCGGTGCTCAAGCGCGCCATTCGTACACTCTGGTTTGTGCAGGATGTGCTTGACCTGATGTGGATTCCGACCACCAAGGCATGGCAGCTCAATGAGCGTCATTATGGCGCGCTGCAAGGGTTGAACAAGGCCGAGACCGCCGCCAAATTCGGCGACGAACAGGTGCTGATCTGGCGGCGCAGTTATGATACGCCGCCGCCAGCGCTCACGCCCGACGACGAGCGCTATCCAGGCCGCGACCCGCGCTACGCGGGTCTGAGCAAGGAAGAGTTGCCGCTGACCGAGTCGCTCAAAGAGACCGTGGCGCGCGTGATTCCCTACTGGCACGCCGAGATTGCACCGGTGATTAAGGCAGGCAGGCGAGTGATCATCGCAGCGCACGGCAACAGCCTGCGCGCGTTGGTCAAGTATCTCGACGACATGAGTGAAGAGGCGATCCTTAAGCTCAACATCCCGACTGGCGTGCCGTTGGTCTACGAACTCGATGAAACCCTGAAGCCGATCAAGAGCTACTACCTGGGCGACCCGGAAGAGATCGCCAAAGCGGCCGCCGCCGTCGCCGCGCAGGGCAAGGCGAAGTAAGAACGATCCGTGCGGGTGTTGCGTTTTTGACTGTGGGCGTGATTCAAGTTGCGGGCGTTCGTTGTAAGTCATCAGTTCCGGCGTGACATGGCGCTCTGTCACACCGGAACTGATGACTTGCTTTGCCCCACATGCAAAATAGACCTTTTGGGCTACGCGCGCCGATTCAGTGTAAACACGGCCGTCGTCGACAACAAATTCTTAAAACGTCCGGTGTGGATGCGAACGCCGCGATTCATGTAGATCTGGCGATCGATTTCGACGCCGATCTGACGACAAAAGCGCGCAAAATCGGTCACACTGAAGAGCTGCCGTCGTGGACTTTCATACCACTGCTGCGGCAGATCGATGGCGACAGGCACGCGCCCGGTGAGGAGCAGCTCCAGCCGGCAGCGCCAGTGTCCCCAATTCGAGAAGCTGACGATGGCGGTGCGCCCAACGCGCAACATTTCGTTCAACACCATCGCCGGGTTATCGAGAAAAGGCAACGTCTGGCTGAGAATGACGGCGTCGAAGCTGCGGTCGGGATAGTCAGCCAAACCTTCTTGCACATTGCCCTGGCGCACGCTTAGCCCGCGGCGAACGCACGCCAGCACGCCGGCTTCGGTCAGCTCGATGCCGCGCCCCCTCACCTGCTTACGGTCGCGCAGATACTCGAGCAGCGCGCCGTCGCCACAGCCGATGTCGAGCACGCGCCAGCCCGACTCAACCAGGTCGGCGATTGCCAACAGATCGGGTCGCAGGCGCGCCGGTTGTGAGACAACATCCGGTGAGACCAATGTCTGGCTACTCATGCGAGATTGTCGGCGAGTTGAGTGCGCGTCAGTATTATGGACGCCGCCGGCGCGACACGGGCGTGTGGGATGTAACCGGCCGGCGCAGTCACATGCTCCTCGCGCACCAGTCGATCCAGAAAGCTGCCCAGCAGGTTGGTCATCGTGTCGACTTCGAGCAAAAACGCATCGTGTCCCCAACTGCTCTTGACATCCAGATAAGTGACATCGACGCCAGCTGCAGTCAGCGCGCTGACCAACTGTTTGCTGTGGTAACTTGGATAGAGCCAGTCGCTCGTAAAGCTGATGACGAGGAACTTGACGTGCGTGGAGTTGGCGAACGCAGCCGCCAGCGAACCGGTGGGCTGCGCCAGGTCGAAGTAATCCATCGCCTTGGTCACGTAGAGGTAGCTGTTGGCGTCAAAACGTCGCGTAAATTTGTGGCCGTTGTACTTGAGGTAGCTCTCGACCTCGAACTCGGTGTCGAATTCATAGCCGTATTTTTCCAGCCCTTGCAGCCGGCGACCAAATTTCACTTGCATCGACTCTTCGCTGAGATAGGTGATGTGGCCGACCATGCGCGCGACTGCCAGGCCAGCGTCGGGCTTCTGCGGCTGATCGTAGTAGGCGCCATGATTCCAGGCCGGATCAGCGTAGATCGCCTGCCGCCCGACTTCGCTGAAGGCAATCAACATCGGGCTATGATGTGCAGTCGTGGCGATGGGAATGGCTGAACGCACGCGCTGCGGATGACGCGCCGCCCATTCCAACACCTGCATTCCACCCATCGAACCGCCCGCCACGCAGAGCAGTTGATCGATGCCAAGATGGTCGATCAGCTTGACCTGAGCTCGCACCATGTCGCCCACCGTCACCACCGGAAAGTTCAACCCATAGGGTTTGCCCGTTCCAGGGTCGATGCTGGCTGGCCCCGTCGAGCCATAGCACGAACCGATCACGTTGCTGCAGATCACGAAAAAGCGGTCGGTGTCGAAAGCTTTGCCCGGCCCGATGCAATCCTCCCACCAGCCGAGCTTTGTTGGGTCGCCGTCGAGAAAACCAGCGGCGTGTGCACTGCCACTGAGTGCATGACAGATCAAGATGGCGTTCGAGCGGTCGGCGTTGAGCGCGCCGTAGGTTTCGTACGCCAACGTCACCGGGCTCAACGACTCGCCGCTCTCCAGACAGAAAGGTTCGTCTTCGGCGAAGGTGAAATATTGGGTGGAGACTGCACCGACTGTGTTGGTGGTCATATCGAATAACCTTTTCTGGAAAGACTGAAGTATGAATTGTGGATTGTGAATCGTGAATTGTGAAGTGGCGCCATGCAGCCGGGCGACTTCACAATTCACGATTCGTTCTTCACAATTCACACTGCCAAAAGCATCATTTCGCCGCCGCCAGCGCCTGATCTAAATCCCAGAGAATGTCGTCGAGGTCTTCCAGACCGACGCTCAAGCGAACAAAGTCGGGTGATACGCCGGCAGTCGCCATCTCCTCAGGCGTCAACTGGCTGTGCGTCGTCGTCGCCGGGTGGATCGCCAGGCTCTTGGCGTCGCCGACATTGGCAAGATGGCTGAAGAGTTTGAGATTGTCGATGAACTTTTTGCCTGCCTCGACGCCGCCTTTGATGCCAAAACCAAGGATGGCGCCGACGCCTTTGGGGAGATATTTTTTCGCCAGATCATAATCCGGGTGGCTCTTCAGACCAGGATACATCACCCAGTTGACGGAACTATGTCCTTCCAGGAACTCGGCGACCGCCTGGGCGTTGCTGCAATGGCGCTCCATGCGCAGGCTCAGCGTTTCGATGCCGGTCAGCGTGTTCCAGCTATTAAAGGGCGCCTGGCAGGCGCCGATGTCGCGTAGGACGTGAACGCGCGCTTTGATCGCAAAGGGCGGCAGGCCGATGCCCACCAAGTCGGCGTACTTCAATCCGTGATAGCTGGGGTCGGGCGTAGTAAAGTTGTCGAAGCGACCGCTTGTCCAGTCGAAGTTGCCGCCGTCAATAATGGCGCCGCCAATTGCCTGGCCATGGCCAGCTAGAAATTTGGTCGTGCTATGCGTGATGATATTCGTGCCGAACTCGATAGGACGGCACAGATAAGGCGTCGCCAGCGTGTTGTCGATCATCAGCGGGATGTTGTACGCCTTGCCGATTGCGGCGACTTCCTCAAAGGGGAAGACTTTGATGTCTGGGTTGCCGAGCGTCTCGCCGTAGAGAATTTTAGTGTTCGGGCGAATCGCCTTCTCGAAGTTGGCCGGATCGCCTGGATCGACAAAGGTCACGTCGATGCCCAACTTTGGAAGAGAGTAGTGGAACTGGTTATAGGTTCCGCCGTAAAGACGGCTGCTCGATACAATGTGGTCGCCAGCACCGCAGAGCGTGAAGATCGCCATCGCCTGTGCTGCGTGTCCCGATGAGGCCGCCAACCCGGCGACGCCGCCTTCGAGACTGGCTAGGCGCTGCTCCAGCACATCGGTCGTCGGGTTCATGATGCGCGTATAGATGTTGCCCAACTCGCGCAGGGCGAAGAGGTTGGCGGCGTGCTCCGTGTTGTGGAACTGGTAGCTCGTCGTCTGATAGATCGGCACAGCGCGGCTGCCCGTCGTCGGGTCAGGCGTCTGGCCGGCGTGGAGCTGGCGAGTGTTGAAGCCAAGTTGTCGTTCGCTGGTCATGGGTCGCTCTTTTCTGTTTGCTTTCTTGTTGAAAATGAAAAAAACCTCTCGCCTGGCAGGTGAGAGGTTTCGCTCGGTTTGCGTCGCTTGCCTTGCTTTTCGGGCAATAAAAATCCCCAACGAATGGGGATGAGCAGGAGCGCGCGTAGCTTCCTCTCATCTTCCAGAACACGTCTGCCGGATTTGGCACCCTACTTGCATGATCGCTGCGCTGCGGTCATACATCGGGTTGCCGAGGCTTCACAGGGCCGGTCCCTCCACCTCTCTGGATAAGAGTGTTGCTATTCAGTTATGAGGCGCAAGCTTAGCAGTGTAGATTGAATTTGTCAAATGAGAATGAGAGAAATTCAAGAGTGCAGGCATTCTCTATTCCTGATCACGAAGAAAGGCAGACGATTGGAGATTGGAGACTGGAGATTCCGGCTGGCGCGGGTCGAGCATCTGGTCGGCGTGCATCCAGATTAGGCGCGCATAGCGAAAGATGAGCGGCGTCAAGATCGCCGTTTCGAGAATGATCGCACCTGAAAATACAGCGATCGAAACATCCCGCAGCGCCAACAGCACAGCCGTTGGCGCCAGGATCAGAAAGCCGGCCGCATAGCCGATAAACATCGAGTTGAGGAAATAGCCGGTCTCGCGCTCGTATTTGACGCCGCATTCAGGGCAGTGCGTGTGCATCCCGAAAAGCGAGGTGAAGACCTGTCCACGCAGGCAGACTGGACAGCGTTGGCGAAGCAAAGCCAGGAGGCGGTTCATACGCGCGCAGTCACCACACCTTCCGCCAGATGTAGCCTCGGTATGCCTCGGTGAAGCCCATTGAGGTGTAGAAGGCGTTGGCGGCGACTGCATCGCCGGTGTCCACTTTTGCGAAGTGGTGAAACTCGAGGGCGTTGTGGAAATTACGGTTGAATGCGGCGTTGAGCAGGTCGGCGATGCGCTGGCAGTCAGCCATGTCGTCGGAATCGGTTGTGCGCAGTGTGTAGCCTGCAGGAACGACTGGCGTCGGGATCGGCTGCGCGCCCAACCGGACGTGCCGGCACATGCCGCCGTAGCTCATCTCAATGTGGCGGAAGTCGGGGTGTACTTGCAGATGCGCATCGCCTGAGCTTTCAGAAAGCACATAGCCCACCAGCTCGCCAGCTTCGTTTTCCCAAAGTTGCACTGGTCGCCGCGATACACGGTTGTCGGTCAAATCTTCGTTATAGAAGCGCTTGCCGTCGAGCCGACGCATATCCCAGTTGAAGCCGATCGGTGTGATCGGGACTGTCTCAATCACTAGAGCGCGCATCCGCCTGTAATCATCACTCTGCATCGGGCGACTCTGCACTGTCATGATCACGATCCTTCCAGCATGACTTGCGCCATGTTCTTGACCAACTGTGCAGCTATGTCGTCTGGCAACCAGGTGAGCGACAGCGTGAACAGCAACAACTTTGCGCCTTTGGGCTCGTTGGCGACGCTGTCGGTGAAGAGCGTCAACACGGGAGCGTCAGCCGCTTCGCTGGCAGGGCCGCGACGCATGGCAACGACGGCGTCAGCGCCCTCGCCGGCGGTGCGAGCCAATGGAACGACCGCAGGCAAACCTTCTGGCAACACGATGGGATCGGTGGGTAGACCGACGACGAGCGCCAGCGCTTCATCGGCGACCACTACATCGACAATTGGAGAAGCTGGCTCTCCGCTCACATTGAAGAAAGGCATTCGGCTGCTGATCGTGACTTTGCCGCCGTTGTTGATCAGCCCGCCGATCACCTGCAAGGCGTCACCGCGCACGCCGCTCTGTTCATAGGCTGCGTCGCTCCAGATCACCCAGCCGAATTTGCGAAGATCGTCGGGCGTGGGGTATCCATCGGCGCGCGTCGACCAAAGCTCGGCGGGATAGCCGGCCCGCGCCAGCAACGCCGCGTACAACTCGGCTTCACCGATTTCGTCTTCGCCAGCGTCGCGGTTATTGTCCACGATCATGATGCGGGCAGCGTCTTCGCTCTTTGTCGTATCGTCGTTCTCTCTTTGGGGAGCAACAGCCGCATTTTGCGGCGGCGTCGTCTGTGTTGAGGGAGAAGCGCCCGCTGTAAACGGGCAGACGACGAGCTCATCCTGAATCAGGCAGCCGGTGAAGTCACGATTGAGCAGCCGCGTCAAACCAGCGTTCAGCGCAGCATCGTTGGCGCCCAATACGGCGACGGTCTTGCGTCCACCTGCTTCGCTGCGTTGAATGAACAGTTGCGTTTCATCCGCCAGCAGTTGTACGCCGTCGTTGCGCACTAAGTAGATCTGCACGGTTGGCGTCGGCTGGGATTCGGCGGTTGCCGTGGGCTGCACAATGTCTTTGGGAAGCGGCTCTTCCGTGGGCGCCGATTCATCCTCTGATTCGTCTTCGCCGGCGAGTGCGGCTGTTGGCTCTTCCACCGACGTCGGCGTCTCGGCGGGCGGCGCCTGATCAGGGGGCGTGGGCGTCGGCGCTTGTAGTGCAAACGCATTGCGTCCGTCAGAGATGATGGGTGCTTTGAGCAACGTAAGCGGCGTATTTTCCGGCGCAGGCGTTGGCGCCGGCAGATCGGGCGCTGGCGTCAACGGCGGCAGCTCGGGCAGCGGCGTTGCTTCTTCAGGCGTTGGCGAGCTTTCGGTCGGCGCAATCGGGGGCGGCGCGGTCGGCGTGGGCGTCGTAACAGCCGGCGCTGCGCCGGCTGTGGGCAGCGTTGGCGTAATCACACGTTCTTCGAGTGTAAAACCGGCGTCGTTCAACAACGTCGTCGAGCGGTCGGCATCCACATATCGAGCGACATAGAGCAGATCGGCCTCGTTGGCGGCGGCGCTGTCGGTCAACCAGCTCGTGGCGCCTAGCATCAGCGAACGACCGGAAAGCTCCAGCGCACGCTGAATTTCAGCGGCTTTGCTCACCGCCTGTGCGCCGACCGGCTCGCTGCTCTCGACGATCAGTGCAACGTGCTTGCCAAAAAACGCGGGGAAGTCGGCAATGGTCTGGTTGCGCTCGCCGCCAGCCAGGAAACCCACCACAAAGTCGAGTATACGCCGATTGTCGAAGCGCGTAACATACGGGTCTGTGAGCACATCGAAGTCGCTGAGCGCCAACACGCGACCAACAGTATTGGTTGCATGCACCCCGCCGATGGCAACGGTGGTGAACTCGCTCTGGCCAATACGTAGGCTGCTCAGCGTCGTTGCAGCGCTGCGCACCTGCGGTGTAACTGCGCCGTCGATGCTGCGTCCGCCGTAGAAGCCGATGCGGCTGCCCGCCAGATATGCGGCCTGGTCGAAGAAACCGGCCTGGAAAAAATGAATGTAATTGGCGTCGTTGTCGATGGTGTCGTAGAGGTAGTCCTCGTTGAAGACAACGTTGAACGGCGCAGCCAGACTGTTGGTGTCGCGCGCGGCGTCGCTTTCGATATCTGGGTCGCTGATCACGAGCAATCGTCCGCCGTCAGCCAGAAACCGCTCGACAACCTGCACTTCTTTGTCGCTGTAGAGAAAGAATGGGCTGACGACCACCAGCGCGCTGGCGTCCGCCAGTATACGTTGCAGCGCCTCCGACTGATCAGGAAATTCGGTGAATGATTTCACGCTGGAAAGCGCAACGGTGGGCAGCCAGAAACGCAGATCGACGCCTTGCGCCGCCAGCGCGCTTGCCAACGGCTGGAAACGATCGCGGTTGATGGCTGAGTAATGCGCCAGATCAACGACGACTGGGCCGCGCTTGACCGGCAGTTCCGGCGCAGCGGGCAATTTGGCGACTGCCATCGCCGTCATGGTTGGGATCGGCGTAGCGGCAATCGCGGCGGTGGGGATCGCTGGCGGCGTATAGGTTGTGGGTGCGCTGCTATACAGAATGAAACGAGCAGCGGATGGCGCAATCAGCAGCAGCAAACCGATGACAATGATCAGGAACCAGCGGGTGTCTCGTTTCACAGGGATGCTCCTCACGGACGCGTAGCAGCGGGCGCCAGCTGGTCAGCGAATGATGATGTCGGCGCGCCCACCGACTGGCTGCGCGCATCCGCCCAGAGCGCGTCGACGCCTGTGCGCGGTTTGCGCAGATGCGGAATGCCGGAAGCCGCCCACTGCTGAGGGAAAGGAATGCGTGTATCGAGCATGAAGATTGTGCCCGGAGGCGCCGCCGTCAGCAAAGACTGGGCGCTTGCCATCAGGTCATCGCTGCTGACGATCTGCTCCATGCCAAAATAGTCCGGCAGATCGACCACGTGATAGGTTTCCAACCCGGCAAGGGCGGCGGCGGCTTCGATGCCTTCGGTGCGGCTGCCCTCGCCGTCGATCAGGCCGAGAGCAACCGCTTCGCTGCCCAGGTAGATCCGCGCTTCGGCGATCTCGGCGGCGCTGATCTTGAGCGGATTCAACTCAGCATGAGAACGCTGTGTGACGACGTTGTTGAGGAAAGAATTGCGCACCAGATCAAGCTGACGAATCTGCTCGAAACGGCTGCCGCCTTCCAGCTTGTACGGCCCGCTGGTCAGCTCGTCGGGCGCAGGCGCCGGGTCAGTGGGGCGGCTGCCGCGCGTGCCCACATTGCCGACATAGCTGCTAGGCGGGGCAAAGATGCGATTACCCGCAGCCGCCATGTAATAGCCGCCGCTCGCCGCCAGGCCATCGACCACCACGACCAGCGGCTTTTGCTGACGAAAGTTGAGCAGTGTGTAGTAGATTGATTCGCTGCTGGTGGCAAAGCCGCCCGGACTGCTGATTTCGAGCACGACTGCGGCAATGTCGGGGTCCAGACGCGCTGCTTCCATCATCTCAACTAGCTGACTGGATGACTGAAAGTCGATTGCTGCAGCGAAGCGCAATACGCCGATAGCAGGGCCTGCTGTCTGCCTCTGCGCCAGCGCCAACCCACCGATCAGACAGGCAGCCAGAAACACTACGGCCAGCGCAGTTTCCCACGCATTGAAGCGCTCCGCCCGTCGCGAAGTGGACGCTGTGAACAAAGTCTCATCCATGTCAGCCTCACCTTATTGCCGAAACGAATCGCACGCAGAAAACGCGAATTGAACGAATGACCGCAAGATAAAAAATCAGCGCAAATCCGCCCAATCCGCGTTATCCGCGTTTTATTTTGACTTGCATGACTTTATCCATGCAAATCGCCATCAGCTTGCCAGAAAGGCGTCTATCGCCTCTTTGGCAATGCGGTATTGCGAACCGATCTTTCTGGCTTTCAACTCGCCAGCGTTGATCGCCGCCTCGACATCGGCAGTGGAGACCTTAAGATAAGCGGCTGCCTCTTCGAGCGTCATCACCGAGGGTGTAGCCGCCGCCGAGGGTGTAGTCGCGGCCGCGGGCTGCGATGGCGTCTGCATCGACTGCATGATCATGCTCGCCATGCCAGCGCCAACGCCCATGCCAGCGCCGAGGCCAACGCCGGCCGCCGCACCACCGCCAGCCGGATTGTTGGCGGCATCGCCCATCGCCTGCGCTGCCTTGAATTTCATATAGGCGTCCATATTGCCGATGGCGCCCATGCTGGCGCGTTCGTCGATGGCTTTGGCTGTCTCATCGGTCGGCGTGATCGACACCACCATCAACTGTTTGAGCGCAATGCCCATTGCCGCAAAAGCAGGCGTCGCCTTGGCGCGCACCGCCGCGCCCAACTCGTCCACCAGCCTGGGCAGGTCGAAGATGCTGGTCATGTTTTCGCCGAGCACATCGGTGATGTTGCTGATGATCGTGTTGCGCAGGTAGTCCTCGATCTGGCTGGTGCGGTAGAGTCCTTGCGTGCCGACGATCTGGTCGACAAAGCGCTTGGGTTCGGCGATCTGAATCGTGTATTGACCAAAGCCGCGCACGCGTGCAAAGCCAAGCTCGCTGTCGCGCAGGCTGATCGGCTGCGGCGTGCCCCACTTCAGATCGGTGAACTCGCGCATGTTGACAAAGTAGACCTCGGCGGTGAAGACATTGTTTCCGCCAGTGAAGAAGCTCATCACGCTGCTGATCAGCGGTAGGTTTGCCGTTGTGATCGTGTGACGCCCTGGGCCGAACATGTCGAGCGATTTGCCGTCGCGGTAGAAAACGGCGTTCTGGCTTTCGCGCACGATGACCTGGCTGCCGAGGCGAAAGTCGCCGGAGCCAACCTCTGGAACGCGCACCACCAGTTCGTTTGCACCCTGGTTGGGCGCTTCGACGACATCAATGATTCTTGGCATAACGGTTCTCCTCGTGAGAAAGATGATTGTTGGCAATTGAAAAAGCGTGTTTCGTGTTTCGTGTTGCGCGGCCTGACACTTGATGCACGACAAACCACGAACCACGCAACACGCAACACGCAACACGTTTTACGCATCGCTTGCGTCGGCTGGCGGCGCGTAAGTTGGATCGTCGAGCAACCCCGGCGTCTCGATCGCCCGGCTGCGCTTACCGAAGAGCGTGTTCAGTTCGGCGACCTTTTGGTTGAGCTGGTCGAGCGCAGCCTTGATGTCGCCGTGATCTTTGACCACTTGCGCCAGCGCCGCAATGTGTTCGTTGACGGCGCCGACCTCGCGCGCCAGCGCCTTGTCGAAGCGCACGAGCGCATCCAGCTGCTCCTCTTTGATGCGCACCGGATCGAACAGACCGGCATAGCCGTAGCTGGCGGTCTTGATGCGGTCGGCAAGCGTCTGCAGCGCAGTCACCGCCTCGTTAACCTCGCCCATCAATGCCAACCCGCCGCCTTTGAGCAGCGCATTCTGCACGTCCAACAACATAGCCTTGCTCTGGTCAAGCGACGCCGCAACCGCCTCGCGCACGCGCTTGTCGGCGTCGCGACGCAGCTCTTTCTCGATGTAGCCGCCGATGCCCGGCAGTCCTTTGATCAACTTCTCGACTGCGCCCATCTGACTTTTGGCAAACTCGGTGAAATTGTCAACCATTGTTTCCTCCCATGTCGAATCGAACTCAATCTGAAAACAGGGGCGAGGGGCGAGTTGCGAGGAGCGAAACGCCACCGCCAATTTTCATCGTGCCACGTGCTCATGAAGGCACGCGTTGCGAATCTCCAATCTCCAATCTCCAATCTCCAATCTCCAATCTCTGAACCGGAGACTAGAGACTACACTGCCGTTTCCGCTGCTGCGCGTTTGGTCAGGAAGACCTGACTCCCGCAATAGGGGCAGATGATCAGCCCTTTACCTGCAAATTGTACGTCGCCGCCGCAGTTCGGGCATTTGTGGTCGCCGGTGAGCTTTTGGCTCTCGACGCTGTAAAGCACGCCCTTTTCCCAATTGATGGCGCCGCTGAAGAGTTGTTTGCCCACCAAATCTTGAATCATCTTTTCGATCTCGTCGCGCGGCAGTTGCAGGTCGGCGATCAGTTCGTTGACCGTGACTTGCCCGCGCGCAAGCACAGCGTTGAGTATCTGCTTTTCTTTGGCGACAAAGGCGTACTCGGCCTGTTCCTGTCCGCCTTTGCGAAAGAGATACGCGCCAATACCGAAGAGCGGCGCCATCACCAGCAGCGCCAGCAGTAGTCCAAGCACTGCGCCGCCGCTCGACGTTTCCGCCGTCGAAAAAGCTGTCAGCAGCCAGGCGCCGAAGACCAGCAGCAACGCTGCGCTGACAATCATCATCACCAATCCAACCGTCTTCCCGCCACCGATCATAGTCACCTTGCTTTCGAGTTTGCTGCGTGTTGCGTGTATCGTGTTGCGTGGTGCATGGCTTGACAGAATACGGCAGCACGCAGCACGCACCACGTGGGTTTTAGCCGAAGCCGCCACCGCCGCCACCACCGCCGCCGCCGCCAAACGAGCCGCCGCCGCTGAAGCCGCCGCCCCCACTCCAACCGCCGCCGCTGCCCGAACTGCTGGGGCGGCTGGTCAGCGTGGAACTGGTGCTGCTGAGCAACGCCCCTAATCCGGCGCTCATAGCGGCCAGGCTTGTGCCCATGCCGCGCGAGGCGTCGCTGAGGCTGCCGCCAAAACTGCCGCCGCCTGGAACGCTCCCACCACTGCCGCTGCCTCCACCGCTGCCCGGCAACCCGATCGGGCGCGTATCCGGACCATAGTAGCGGCGATGGTAGGGGCCATATAATGTTGGCGACGGAATATACCAACCGGGCGCCGGTGCATTGACGCCCTCGAACTTGCGAATGTAATCCTTGTCGATGCCGAATGCAATCGCATAGGGGAGCCAGCGATCCCAGATTTCTTTCTGAGCGGCGATGTCGGCGTATTTGTCGATGTTGCGCAGGTATTCCTTGAATGCTTTCCAGCGCGCAGCGGCCTCGGCGCCCTCATCTGTCTTGCGCGGCATGTAGCGCGATGCAATCAACAGCGAGATGGCGATCGCAAACAACCCAATGCCCGGTAAGATCGCCGCCGCCGTCAGGTCGATAAACAGCACCATCAAAAAGACTGCCAGTAGCCCAGCGGCGATCATAGCGCCGCCGCCCAGACAGCCAAATTGCGTACGCACGGTCTCTGGATTGGAGCGATAATAGCCGCGGTCGATCAGCGCCTGGTACATCGCTGTCTTGATGCCGGGGATGTCCTTGTAAAAGCTGTTTTTCAGCTTGGATAACTTTTTTTCGTGGCCTCTGCCAAAAATATCATTGAGAAGCTTCTCTTCAAAGGGGAGCAGCGGCACGTCGGTTCGTTCGCGACGGTAGATAAAGTCTGTCCCCATGCGGAAGAAGCCTTCCTCCTTGACTTCGGTGATGCTCAATGCCTTGCGTCGCGCCAGATCAACAATCGTAGCGATGATGTCCTGCATGTCAGCGCTGTCGTCGAGCAGCGTGCCAGCCAGTCCAGGCGCCAGATCATCCGGCGGTTCGGGCAGGTAATCGGCGATGCGCTCCACCGGTTTGTCACGGCCATACTTGTACCACATCAGGTAGACCAACGCTGGACCGCCAAGCAGCAACGCCAATGCCAGCATACCCAACAGCACCGTCGCCACTGGCCCCCATCGGTCACGGTATGCTTGTTCGGCTTCGAGCTGCGCGGCGCGAGCGTCGGCTGCGGCTTGCCAGGCCGGCGCTGTGCCTGCCACGACGCCGGACGTGAACTGTGCGCGCACTTCCAACTCTTCGCCTGCGCGTAGAGTGCGTTGCGTCGTAAAGAGAATGGCGCGGTTATTATCGAGCCGTTCCGCCGTCACAGAATCGCGCGCATCGTTATTGTTGATGTAGGCTGCCCACTCATCGATCGTAGCCGGAGTAGGGACGAACACGCGTATACGTGAAGCCAACACCGGAAATTGACGGTCGCCGTAGACGGCTTTCCACCACAACTGGTCGCCGCCAGCGTAGTAGCGCAAACCATCATGTACACGATAGCGCAGCGTGTAAGTCTGAGGTTGGTTTGTCTCAGGGAAGTACCAACGAATTGTATAGCTGCCGCCCGAATCGTCCACCACAAAGGTATAAGGCAGACCGCCGCTCCTGGCCTGTGTATAGACATTGCCGGCAGCGTCAGTCACCGACCAATCAGAGAGATAGGAAAAATTGCGTTTAGGAATGTCCCGATATCCGAAGGTGAATGTACCATCAATAAAACGGATGGCTTGGTGTTCGGCGACGTCAAACGTGCCGTCATTGTTCACTTGAATATCGACATCGAACCGTTCCCAGACCAGGCTCTTCTCGGCGGCGATGACCGGCGTCGTCGTCACACCAAGCAGACCGCTGAACAGCAACGCTGTCAGCAGCAGCCATATCCAACGATACTGGGTGCGCATTCTGCCTCCGTGCAGTCTATTCAATGCCTTGTCCGCTGGGGTGCGTAAAGGCCTTAAGGTATATCAATTTACAAATAGTTATCATCAGTCAGTTGTAAGGCGCTTCGACGATGCTGTATAGAAACGCTATTGCACAATATCAGTATGGCAAATGTCATAATAATTTCCATGACATTCTACCAACAAAGAGTCTGACATCCAACCTTCTTTGCTGACAACAATGGACCCTCCATGTTGCATCTCACAACCGGACCGTCATCGACGCGGTGAGAATCAGAATCTCTTCTTCTGATTTGTTGAAGGTTTGACGAAGCCGTCTTGCTTCGCTACAATCATTTTGTCTGCCCCCTTAGCGCAGAGGATAGCGCAACTGCCTTCTAAGCAGTGGGTCGCAGGTTCGAATCCTGCAGGGGGCGCTGCACCAGAGCTATCGCACCCTGTATTGCTGAAAAAGGAGCACAGACTATTCTTTTGCAGCAACGGTCTACTTTGGTTCATACACTGATGTCGTTGCGCTTGACAGTGGGTCGAAAGGCTTCACATCAAAGACGCCCAAAACCACAAGGTCAGCCGGACATTCTCTATCGTGTGAGATGCAAATTCAACGGCTTCAATAAAAAACCCGTCGGTTCAAACCGACGGGTTTTTTATTGAAGCCGTTGAAGGGACTCGAACCCTTGACCTGCGCATTACGAGTGCGCCGCTCTACCGGCTGAGCTACAACGGCGCTCACCTTCCTAAAAGTATACCGAGCCAGGCGGATTTCGGCAAATAGTCGTCACCATCAAGAGTTTTTTTGAAGGGGCAGGGTTGCCCTGACGCCAACGATCAGCCGAATCCGATAAGTTACTGTTTGACGCGCGTCACATACGAACCGTCGCGCGTATCAACGCGTACGATGTCACCCTCTTGCACAAACATCGGCGCCTGCGTCTTGAGACCGGTTTCTAGTTCGATGGTTTTGGTGGGTGCATTGGCGGTGTCGCCCTGGATGGCTGCTTCGGCCCACACCACGCGCAGGTCAACAGTAGTGGGCAGTTTGAGTGAGAGCGGCTCTCCTTCGTAGCTCTCCATGCTGACGACGGCGTTCTCCTGCAGAAAATCTTTGACATCTTCCATGATCTCGGCGCCGAGTTCGATCTGCTCAAATGTCTCCGTATTCATAAAATGGTAGACATTGCCGTCATGGTACAGATATTGCACATTTGATTTGTCAAGTTCGACATCGTTCAGGCGCGTGCCGTTATTGTAGGTTTTCTCCACCGTTGCACCTGTCCGTACATTGCGGACTTTGAGTCGGATCGTAGCGCCGCCGCGCGCCACTTTGATGTGTTGGTATTCCAAGACCCGCCAAAGATGGCCGTCCTCTTCGTAGATATTTCCTTTACGTAAAGTTTGTACTTCTGCCATTGCCAAATTTCCCCAAGCATTCTGAATATATTCTGAATATGCAGTCAAGAATTGATGACACTTCCACGATTGCATGTCATGATCGCAACACTCCAAGGACCAATCAGGCGCCAAAGCCGCTCAACGCCAGCCGCAGTCGCTCTTCAACTTCTGTCACCTCTTTGGGCAGCGACTGAACGGCTCGTTGCGCCTCAACGACGCTATAACCTAGCGCAACGAGCGCGTCGATCACTTCGGCGTCTGCAGCGCTAAGCTGGGCAAGCGCCTCTATGCCGCTTGCTGGCGGCTTGATTTTATCCTTCAGTTCGACCACGATCTTTTCGGCGGTGCGCTTGCCAATGCCTGGAACGCGAGCAAGCACGGCAGGCTCGCCGTTTGCCAGCGCCAGTCGCAGTGCATCTGGACTGAGTGTGCTCAGCGTGGTCAACGCCACTTTGGGGCCGACGCCACTCACAGTCAATAACAGCTCAAAGACTGATAACTCATCTTCGGTCTCAAATCCGAAAAGTGTGAGTGCATCCTCGCGCACTTGCAAGTAAGTGTGCAACGAGACAGCAGCGCTCTCCGGGTAACGCGCTGCTGTCGGTTCGGGGACATGAATTTTGAAGCCAATTCCACCAACGGGGCCGCCAACGTCGACAACCAACGCATCCTTCTGCCTGGCAATTACACTTCCCCGTACAGTCCGCATCATGAGAATGGGTCACCTGTTCGGCGCTGGCAATTCAGGCGATTGCGCCAGGTTGCGCAGTAGTTGACCGATCAGCTTGGATGCAGCCTTTCGGTGTTAAATTTGTAGCCAGCGCCCCGAACTGTCAGTAAGTATACAGGCTGAGAAGGGTCTCGTTCAATTTTCTCGCGCAGCCGTCGCACAGCAACCTCGACAAGATTGGTGCCGCCCACCAAATCGTATCCCCAAACCTGTTGGAAGAGCATGTCTTTGCTGACTGGACAGTTGGGTTTCGTCATCAAAAAGCGCAGCAACTGATACTCGATCGGTGTGAGATGTACAGGCTCACCGCGCACTACAACCTCATGTCGTTCGTCGTCGAGAACGATCTCATTGCTTACCAGGATAGAGGGGTCTGGACGTTCCTGGCTCCAGTAGACGCGACGCAGGATCGCTTGCAGACGGACCTCAACCTCGCGGAAGGTGAAAGGTTTCGTGATATAATCATCTGCGCCCAGGTTAAATCCATGTACAATATCGTCGGGTCGGTTCAGTGCAGTCAGCATCACAACCGGAATGTCGGTGCGCTTGCGCAGTTCGGCGCAGGCTGTAAAGCCATCCATTTCTGGCATCATGATGTCGAGCAACACTAGATCGATTTTGCGAGAAGCCACCACATCTAGAGCCTCGCGTCCATTGCGCGCCACCGCTACCGTATATCCCTGACGTTGCAACGAGACTTGAAGCAAATGGCGCAGTGGCTCTTCGTCATCGACAACAAGAACCGAGATGTTGCTGGGTGATACCGCTGATTGAAGCAAGTTAGAGTTGGTCATAATTGGAATTATCATTGTCGTCATTCAATCTGGTTGCAAACATAATTGCATCTGGCCAAGTCAACCCCGGACAGTGCGCCCCTACTATCAAAGCATCTCGATGTTTCTAGCAAGTTGTTCCTCAAAGGATGACCAGCCATACGTTGCTGTATCTACTTGACATTGACAGGCTGGAATTTCGCTGCTGTGCCTGCGTCTTAAATTATAATCGTGGAATAGGGGCCAAATCCTTCGCCAAAAGCCGAAAAAAATCGCGAGCCTGTACATCATTTGTTGGAAACTTATGATCGAGCGCTGTAATTGACCGTTTGAAGATGGCAGATTGCGATGGCGACGCCGTCGGCTGCATCGTCTGGGCTGGGAGCTTGATCGAGGTTGAGTAAACGTTTCACCATTTGTTGCACCTGAGATTTGTCGGCATTGCCATAGCCGGCGACAGCCTGCTTCACTTCAGCGGGTGTGTATTCGACGACATTGAGACCAGCCAGGGCAGCAGCCAACAGCACGGCTCCACGCGCCTGCCCGACCGAAATGGCGGTGGTGACGTTGCGCCCGAAAAATAACTTCTCGACAGCAACTTCATCGGGTTGAAATTCATTCAACAATGCCTGCACATCCTGGAAAAGCTCGAGCAGACGAAGATGCATTGGTTCGCCAGCGGCGGTGCGGATTACACCACAGGCGAGAAGCACAAATTCGCCGTGTTCTGTTTCGCCGACGATGCCGTACCCCGTGATTGCCGTGCCTGGATCTACGCCGAGAACGGTGCGCGTCACTCTTTCGTTCATCTGTTTGCATCCTTGTCGCCTGATTGTTCTCTGCCCCATTGAGAGCAAATAGAACCCAACAAAAAAAGGGTGACCGATGTCTTGTCGGTCACCCTTGCCCGTCACGTCTGACCGGTGGTCATGCGTATTGCGCCACCATCTCTTCAGTCAGCTCCATATTGTGATAAACCTTGCTCACGTCGTCCAGTTCTTCCAGCGCTTCAATCAAGTTGAGCACCGATGCAGCCTCTTCGGCACCGAGTTCAATCGTCGTATTTGGTTTCATCAGCAATTCGGCCTGTGAGGCGTGATAACCGAGGTCTTCCAATGCCTGGCTGACTTGGGCAAAGCTGGTGCGCTCGGTGTAAATTTCCACAGCGTCGTCAGAAATTTCGACATCGTTGGCGCCGCTCTCGATTGCAGCCATAAACAACTCGTCGGGGTCGAGGTCGATTGCATCACCATCGTCGTCGGTGCGGTTGAACACAATATACCCTTTTTCCGTGAACTGCCACGCAACAGACCCTGGCTCGCCCAGAGCGCCGTTAGCCTTTGTAAAGACGCGTCGCACTTCTGAGATCGTGCGGTTGCGATTGTCGGTCAGGCATTCCACCAACATGGCGATGCCATGAGGTCCATATCCTTCATAAACGATGGTCTCGATCTCGATGCCATCTTTTTCCAGCCCCGCCCCACGACGAATCGCTCGTTCGATATTTTCTTTGGGCATATTCTCGGCGCGTGCACGTTCAATCGCCAGGCGCAGTGTGAAGTTGCTTGCCGGGTCTGCGCCATTGCGTGCAGCAACCTGAATTTCTCGCGCCAGACGTGTAAAGAGTTTGCCGCGCGCTGCATCCGCCGCCCCTTTCTTGCGCTTAATGGTTGACCATTTTGAGTGTCCCGACATGACTACCTCCTTTTCTATGCCCAAACGTCGTCTGCGTTCAAATAGCTCCTATCGGGCAAGGTGAGCTACGGATTGTCGTTGAGCGCATCGACCATTGATTATGGTTACTTTTGCTCAATAGTATGGCACAAGATACAGACTTCGACAACCGTTGCTGGGCGTCACGCTTGATTGGATTGTATTCCCATACTTTGCAACTGCCGTTCCTGATGATGCTTTTCTGCTGCGCGGATGAACGCAGAAAAGAGAGGGTGCGGCTTATTGGGGCGACTCTTGAATTCTGGATGAAACTGGCTGCCAACCATAAAAGGATGGTCGCGCAGTTCGGCGATCTCGACAAGACGGCCATCGGGCGACATGCCGCTGAAGACCATGCCATGCGCCGTCATATCGGTGCGATAGGCATTGTTGAATTCAAAGCGATGCCGGTGGCGCTCCTGGACGATCGGTCCGCTTCCAGCGATTGAGTAGGCTTCAAAAGCGTGTGTGCCAGGCGTCAACTGGCAATCGTACACACCAAGACGCATGGTGCCGCCCATATCAGCAATATCGCGCTGATCGGGCATTAAATCAATGATTGGGTATTTGGTGCTGATGTCAAACTCTGTGCTGTTCGGCTCGTCGCTTTGGAAAATGTGTCGCGCAAACTCGATGCACATTACCTGCATGCCGAGACAGAGCCCAAGATAGGGAATCTTGTTTTCGCGAGCGATGCGCGCTGCAATGATTTTGCCTTCAATACCTCGATAGCCAAATCCACCCGGCACAACGACGCCGTCCGCCTCCAGCAGACGGTTAATTTCGCGGCCTTTCTCCAAATCTTCCGAGTTGATCCAGGCGATGTCGATATCCCACCCTGCCGCCAGCCCTGCATGGATCAGCGCCTCTTTGACGCTCAAGTATGAATCCTCCAGTTCCACATATTTTCCTGCCAGGGCAATACGCAACACCGGTTTTTCACGCCGCAGGGATTCCACAAACCTACGCCAACTAGCGAGCGTCGCCGCAGCCGGCTGGCGTTCAGTCAGGCTGAGGCGCTGCATGGTCCAGGCGCCGAGACCGTGCTCTTCCAGGCTGAGAGGTACAGCATAGATCGTATCCGCCGTCACCAACGGAACCACCGCTTCGCGATCCACATCACAGAAGAGCGCTGTTTTGACGATTACATCGTCGTCGACCGGATGATCGCTGCGCAATACAACGACATCGGGTGTGATGCCGATGCCGCGCAATTCGCGTACGCTGTGTTGCGTGGGTTTGGTCTTAAGTTCTTTGCTGGCAGCGAGGTAAGGCAGCCAGGTCACATGCACATACATCGTGTTGGCGCGGCCAACGTCTTTGCGCATCTGTCGAATCGCCTCGAGAAATGGCAGCCCTTCGATGTCGCCAACTGTCCCGCCGATCTCCACAATCAACACATCGGCTTGCGCCACGCGCGCAGCCAGGCCGATCCGCCGTTTAATTTCGTTTGTCACATGCGGAATGACCTGAATTGTGCCGCCTAGATAGTCGCCGCGGCGTTCCTGGCTCAGAACCGACGTATAGATCTGACCGCTTGTAATGTTGCTGACCTTAGAAAGGTTGACGTCGACGAACCGTTCGTAATGGCCAAGATCGAGGTCTGTCTCTGCACCATCTTCTGTGACAAATACTTCTCCATGTTGATAGGGGGACATCGTTCCAGGGTCGACGTTCAGATAGGGATCGAGTTTCATCGTCGCAACCTGCACCCCGCGCGCTTTGAGAATCGTCCCTAAGGAAGCGACGGTGACGCCTTTGCCAAGCCCAGATACAACGCCGCCTGTCACAAATATATATTTGGTCATACACTATCCCTTCGATTGTTGGCGTCCCAATATCTATTGATCACCGAACATTTTGCCAGATGATCAAAAACTTCTCACAATGGGGATAGTGCGGCGTATGTTATTCCCGATCGCACGCTGACATTCGACGCCCACCTTAATTGCTGAATGGCGGCCTCTGGCTGTGACGTAGGCGTCGGACCGATGATCGGCGTCCATTGGCCCGGATCCAATGTCGCCGTTGGAATTGCAGTCGGCACCAATGTCTTTGACGGCGGGATGCGCGTCGGTGGAGGAGTGGGTGTGTTTGTGGGCGTCGGCGGCACGGGTGTGTTCGTGGGCGTCGGCGGCACGGGTGTGTTCGTGGGCGTCGGCGGCACGGGTGTGTTCGTGGGCGTCGGCGGCACG
>CALJMI010000082.1 GCA_937981885.1 uncultured Caldilinea sp. | reverse complement strand
AGTAATTGCGTCCTGCTTTACGGCTCGGATGTGATGAGCGGCAGATACAAAGATCGCGTGTTTGCTCTGGCGACGATGTCGCTAAACGCCGACAATACTTCCAGTGGTTGAAAAGCACAGTGGCCAAAACGGTTCACTTGACGATGTTCGTAAAATACATCACTGCTGGCTGCAGCCACTTTCTGTGCGTAAATTGGGGCGTGCCAATAGGGAACCACCTCGTCGCCCGTCGTGTGCAACGTGATCAACGGCACGCGCAACACGCCAGAGGTTTCGTACTTTTCAGTGACCCTCGCTGTCGCCATCGGGTCGGCAGCCACGCGATAGATTCCTTGGTTGAGCGTATTATCATCCAGCGAGCCGGTGTAAATGCGTGTTGTGTTACCAAACGGATTGCCGCCGAGCTGATCTCTGGCATCGTTTGTTGCGTACACGTTGTACCACAACATCCGCTCGAAGGTTGGCTCCATGCCAGTAGCGCTGAATGGGGTCAGCACTGCCGCGCCGGTGACAGAGATCACCTGGCTGATGCTCAATGCCGACGAAGGGCTCAGGATCAACGGCTTGACCGTCTCTGAGTAGAAAGTAGTCTCCCATGTATCGAGCAAGGCTGCCGGAATCGAGATCGGCTCGCCTGGGATTACGCCGGGAAAGAAATAATCGAAGACGGCGCGGAAATCGGTGAAGTAGTCGATCTGGCGCTGAAAATCGCCGTAGGGTCCGCACAGCGCCAGCCCACCGTCGAATACATCGGGATGACGTTCCAAGGCTAGCACTGTGACTGCGCCTCCCTCGGAGACGCCGGTGAGGATGATGCGGTCGGGTTTGCCGTGCGCTGCAACGAAGAGATCGACCAGTTCCAATAAATCGTCGATGCCTTCGAGGATGGTCAGTCCGTTGCGTCGGTAACTTGTCGTGGCAAAGGCAAAGCCTTGCGCCGTAATGAGATCGGAAATCGAAAACCCTCCAAGTTCAAGCTGGTCTTCAGGAATTTCGATAGGCGCCGTTGGTTTGACATAACCATGCGCATAGACGACAAGGTCACCGTTCCAGTTGGCAGTGGGCATACAGATGCGATAGCGTGCGCCGCCAGGTTGGTCACCGTCGGTGCAGGCAAGCGGCGCGCCTGGCGAAGTGTGAGACGTCGCAAATACGCCATTGCTCAACACAAGCTGCAGCATAGTCGCTGCGCACAGTGCAACAGCAATTGACAGCAAAAAATAGCGTGGTTGTGCTTTCATGAACAGTTCGTCCTTTCGGCATTGAGGAGAAACGAGTGGGATGTGCGAGTTCATGCTAGCACATTGTGGCGAAGACGCAATATGCGTTCAAAGAAGAGGAGCTGCTTCACGTCTGATGTGATGAACTCCTTGAATTGCAACCTCAAAGAAGAACGTTCGGATGACAAACAATAAAGAGGCGGCAGCCAATAGATGCTGTCGCCTCTTTGGGTAAGGCAGCTATGGATCCAATCGGGGCGGAGGTTCACCTAAAGAGTAGCACTTTCCAGGAAAGACTACATCGTCCAAATGTCGCTGATTTTTCAGAGCACGATTGCCATTTCTGGCGCATCTCTTCTACAACCTGTGATCGAGTGCACATCCAACACAAAATCCTCACCACAGCGTTTGGCTCGACAACCGGCTACGCTATAGATGCAGCGGAAATTGCCGACGTGTCAAGCTGCTGCATCGACGGCGCAACAAGGCAGGGAATCGTATACATCGTTTTGATTCATCCGTGGTTGATGGAAACAGGGAGGCAAGGAGCAATGCAACATTATCTATGCAACGCAGGCAAATGGTGAGACGGGCAGGTTTTACTTTTCAGGGACAATGGAGGAAACGTATGAACATTCAACGATTTATCTTAATAGCGCTCGTCCTGGTCGCAAGTGTTGCAGCCTTTCGGATTGCGAACGCACACGGCGACGAGCCTCATCCTCCGCCGGCCGATATGCCGGTCGTACCGGTCGATAGCGCTGGCGTTCACGCGGCCTGTCCCGGCGGTCCGGTGATCGACGGCATCACGCTCGATGAGTGCATCACACGCACCTTTACGGTTGGCGGCGTCAACAAGACTGTGCGCGTTTGGTACACCAAGAATCAGGTCACTGCAAACCGCACCGAAGATGGCGTCGATTATGTGCTCGAACACTGGATCGACTCCGACGCCCAGGCGCAGCAGGTGGCGGCGTGGTTTGAAGACGCCTGGCGACGCTTCTATGCCGATTCGGCGCACACGCCCTCTGGCAGCCGCCATCTCTACGACAACGGCTGCAGCAACACGCTGAATGTGCAGATGGAAGACGGCATCGGCTGGTCCGGCATCGCCTATTGGGGCAGCCCAGGCAACTGTAGCATCGGTATTGATTCGCCAATGGTGCGCAACGGCGGCGGTCAATGGACTGTCTATCACGAAGCGCAGCATTACCTGCAATATGCCTATGACGACGGATGTTATGGCTTTCTGCGCCCCAACTATCCGGGCGACTCCGAGTTTATCGAAGGCTACGCCGATCTTGGCGCAGATAGCGTCGATGTCGCACTGGACGCAATGGGCTACGGCGGCATCACCTATGATCCGTCAACCTCGATGTACGACAAGAGCTACGGCAACATCTTCAACAAATATTTCATCGAGCAACTGGGCACAATTGCGACGCCTGCCGATCCCTGGCATCGCATGGATGCCATGTATCGCCACTATCATGAGTGCGACGCTCAGAATACACTCTACGTGCTCAACACGTTGATTCCACAGCTGAGCGGCGGAAAATGGAGTGAGCGCGATTTCTTCCTCAATTTCTTTGCAGCCAACTGGGCAAAGGATTGGGCAGACCCGGTGACGCAGCCTGAACTCGTGTACATCGACGATGACGGCAACCCTTACGGCAACCTGGCGCCCCTGACGCAGAATGTCACCATGGCTGGAGGCACGCAGAGCTTCGTTGACAGCACGCCGGCGGATTGGGCTGCGCGCTACTATCAGGTGACGCCGCAGCCGGGTTGCCCGTATCTGCAAATGGAAGTAGACGGCGCGGCGGGTGCGCAGCTTGGCATCAACCTGATGGCGGCAAAGACAACGGCGCCGACGCGTGTGTTGCGCTCCGCCAAGATCGGTGACGATTTTGTGCGCACCTTTGCTGCGGCTGGCGTTCACAACCGACTGGTGGCGGCGGTCAACAGCTTCGGCGCCAACCACAGCTATACGGTCAACTTCCGCTGTGTGACGCCAACGCTCGACATCAAGGAGCCGCGACAGACCAACTTCGCCATGGTTGGCGACCCTTCTAGCCCGATTGCGTTTCTGGCGCGCTGGCGGGTGACCGACGGAACGAGCACCGTGCGTGGGTTGCAGGCGTCGGACTTCACTTTCGACGCTGCCGGCGACCCGATCACCATTGTGCCGGGCACTTTCCAGGAAGTCGGCAACGAGTACTGGGCAGTGCTGCTGCCACCGGTCAAGCCGGTTGGAACGACCTTTGTCAACTTCCGCGTGACGCTGCACGGCAGCATCTCCGACACCGAAACCAACGCGCTGCTCTACGTGGCGCCGGGCAACTCGGACATTGCACTCAGCTTCGACGCCAGCGGTTCGATGGCATTCGAGGACACCGCCGGCGAAGGAACGCGGCTGACGCTGGCGCAGCGCGCCGGCCAGGTCATCGCAGACCTGCTGCGCGCTGGCGACCGCCTAGTTGTTCAAGACTGGTCGGCATTCAACAACCCGCCCGGCTGCGGTCTGCCCGGTGGCGACGGCAACTGCCCGCACGACATCCGCACGCTGCTGCCGCTCACCGAGCTGAATGCAGGCAACCTGTCCGCGGTAATCAGCATCGCCCGCGCCCAGATCAACGCCATCACCGCCCGCGAGTGGACGCCCGTCGGGCCAGGCATCGAGGCGGCGAAGAATGCGTTGCTTGGCGGTGCGCCCAACACCAACCCCAAGCACATCTTCCTGCTGTCGGATGGCGAAGAAAACGTCAAGCCATTGTACGCCGACATTCGCAGCGCGCTGATCGATTCGGGCGTGGTCGTCAACACCATCGCCTTCGGGCCCGAAGCGCCCGGCAACCTGATGGCGCAGATCGCATCCGACACCGGCGGCGTCTATCGCCCGGTGGCGACAGGCAGCACAGGCTCTGGCGTGATGGCGGCTGGCGCCGACGCGGTGGCGGCGCTCGAGGCGCTAAACTTGCCGGTCGAGGCGTCGGCAGTGATGGCGGCATCCTATCTGCCCGGACAGTTGGGGCTGGCAAATGTCTACGACTACTTCGACGCCAAGGCTGAAAGCGCTGCCCGCATCATCCACATGAGCTATACGAATGTGCCGGCGTTCGACACAGTAGGCAGCATCAAGGAATTTCCCGTCACGATCGACAAGAGCGTCAATCAGTTGCGGCTGGTCGTGGCTGGCAAACAACCCGACGACGAGTTCTGCACCGTCAGCGACATCCGCAAGGTCGATGTGTTGATGCCTGGCATGGATCCGCAGAAGGATCGCTGGATTCCGATCAGTCCACCCCAGACAGGTGTGACGCCCACGGAGTGGGACATCCGCAACAATCGCTTCAACGACACGCTGATCGTCAACAACCCGGCTGAAGGGGTGTGGCGCTTCCGCACCTATTACTATCCGAACGCCTGCATTCCGCTGACCGCAGCGGAGGCGACCGATGCGCCCGACAACCAGGCGATCGCTGGCGCAGTGGATAGCGCGGATGCGGCGACCGGCGCGCCCTACGACTTCATCATGAACGTATCGGTGCAGTCCACCATCCAGCTTGAAGGTGTCCTGCTTGGATTGAACGCCAACCAGGGTTTGGCGGGCGACGAGGTGACGATCATTGGCATGTTGCTGGACAAGAACGGTCTGCTGCCCGCCAACGCCATGGTTGCCCAGATCGAGGGCCCGGCAGGCAACAGTATCGTCGTGCTCAAAGATGACGGCGCCAACAACGACGGTGCTGCGAACGACAACATCTACGGCGCCCGCTTTGCACAGACGCTCTATGGCGGCGGCTACGGCGTGCGAATTCTGGCTTCCTTCAAGGATCCGGCCAATTCAGCCAACACCCTCATCCGTGAGTGGAACGGCGGCTTCTGGATCAAGGGACCACGCCCTGACCTGCAGAGATGCGGCGGTCAGGACGATGTCGACAACGACTGCATGCCGGACGAATGGGAGCGCCGTTGCAAGTTGGTTGTCGGCAAGGATGACCGCAACGAGGACCCAGATAAGGACGGGCTGACCAATTTCGAGGAACTACAACTTGGCACGCTGCCCTGCCGCGCCGACACCGACGGCGGCGGTGAGAACGATGGCTCCGAAGTGCGCAACCAGCGCAATCCACTCGATCCGTCCGACGACAGAGTGCGGCCGTTGGGCAAGATTCGCGTACGACCACTCAATCGCTCGCTCATGATCGACTGGAGCTATACAATCTCCTACACGAACATGATCGGCTACATCTCGACCAACATCGACGAACTGGGACGACAGTTCGATATGGGACAGAAAGGAGATTTCCTGATCACCGGTCTTGCCAACGACGTCCCCTACTTTGTCCGACTACAAGGCGTGAACGACAATGCACTTGGCGACTTGAGCGACCCGATTGCAGTGACGCCCAAAGCTGACCCCGATATGCCGTCGGGGGTGATGTTGATCGAGAACGGGCGTCAGAGCATCGGCAGCAGAGAGGTGACGCTGCACGTCAGCGCTACAGACCGCCCGTTGGAGGGCGCCGCGCAAGGATCGGCTGCGCACCAGTCCGACGTCTACTCGATGGTTTTCAACGAGATCAGCGGCAATATCCAGATGCGTTTCTCCAACACGCAAGATATGAGCGGCGCTGTGTGGGAGCCGCTCGTCACCTCGAAGGCATGGACGCTGGATTGCGAGCCAGGAGAACTCTGCACAGTCTATGCGCAGTTCAAGGACGGCGCAGAGAATGAGTCGCTGATCATCTACGACACAATTGTTCTGGAAACGTCAACGTTTAGCAGCCAACTCTTCTTGCCGGTTGTGACGCGTTAACGTCTGTCCGACCTGATTCACTGACCAGCCAGAAGGCCTTACCCCGGGCTTTCTGGCTGGTTTTGTTGTTTGCCAGGCGACGTAGTGCAATTTTCTTTCCAAAACGGAAGTGTATCTTGATTGGTTGAATTTCAAGCAGGCTGTTTTGGAGTGCTAAAAGTTCTGACTTCATGTGAGACCATGGCCTACAAATCGGCATCAGAGTGATAGGCGCTGGCAGCCCTCACTCTGCGCCGGAGACAGTGATTGAAGCGTTCCAATCGGCTGGTGGTGCGCAGGTGGACTATGTCTCAGTCATGACGCTCGTGGATGGCAAAGTAAGCGATGATAGCGCAGAAGTCAGTGCGCAGGCAACGGACTGCCTCAGGTTGTGAGGTGCGATACAGGCGGACAACCTTGCGGTAACGCTGGAGGACAGTGGAAAGCTGTTTGGCCTGCCAGATGTGGTGAAAGTCGCGAAAAATGGCCTTGCGCCGGCGGCGCTGCTCCTTGCGAGAGAGGGTTTCGCCGGTGATGCGGATGGCATTGTAGAGATTGCGCAATTTGTGAAAGAGGCAGCGTTGCTCCTCAGCGCCAAAACAGACGGGTTGAGTGCGGCGCAGAGGCCGGAGCCGCTATCATGAATGACCATTCCGCCGAAACAGCTTGCTCTGCCGCCTCTTGCAGCGGTGACATACCGCCGACACTTCAACCCACGACCCCACATGCTTCCGACGCATAGACGCATATAGGCTCCACGCCCTAGCACCCGGTCGATGCTTTCGTCTAGTCCTTTCCCCGCCTCTCCTCCCAATCGCTTTACCACTTATACAACCACACGAAGTTCAATTCATTGACAGCCGCCAAAGGATTGTGATATGATTTATGCGGTAAAAACGTTTTAATCATTCCCTCTGCTCAATCTGTGTCATCATTCGCCCTGTTCTTGAACACGTGCATTTTTCCAGGCATATGTCTTTCAGTCAGGCGCGGATGGAAAATATTTTGTGTCGGTCTATTGATTTCACAAAGGAGTGCACAGTATGTTCGATTCAATGCGAAGCAGCCGGTTCATCATCGTGGCTACACTGGTGATCCTTTCACTCGTTCTCTCCGCCTGTACAGTCACAATTCCGACCACGCCAGTTGCGCCATCGGGCGACGCTGCGGCTGAGAGCGGCGCAGGCAAATGGTGTTCGGGCGTGAACATCGTCTTCTTCCCCGGCGGGCCTGCAGGCGGCGTCTTTGCCAACAATGTCTACAACGGCGCCAAACAGGCGGAAGCCGACCTAGGCCCCAGCGTGCAGTACATCTTTTCCGATTGGGATCCGCAGAAGATGATCGCCCAGTTCAAAGAAGCTGTCGCCACGCAGCCGGACGGCATTGCCGTGATGGGGCATCCGGGCGATGACGCCTTCTCGCCGCTGATCGACGACGCCCGCGCGCAGGGCATCATCGTCACCAGCCAGAACACCGAGCTGCCGGCGTCGATGGCAAAGTATCAGGGCGCCGGCTTCGGCTATGTCGGCGCCGTCAACTACACGGCAGGCTACAAACTGGGCAAGGAGATCATCAACCGCTACGGTTTTGGCGAGGGGGACCGCGCCATGGTGTGGGGTCTACTCTCGCAGCCGAGCCGTGGCGAGCGCACCAAAGGCGTGATCGACGCACTGGAGGAAGCGGGCATGACCGTCGACTACTTCGAGATCGACGCCGCCACCAATGCCGACCCGGCTGCGGGCACGCCGACCTTCACCGGCTATGTCTCCGCCAACCCGGATGTCAAGCTGGTCGTGACCGATCACGGCGGGCTGACCGCAACGCTGGAAACCTATCTCAAGGCTGCGGGCAAAGGGCCGGATGACATCATCGGCGCCGGTTTCGACCTGTCGCCAGCTACGATTGCGGCGATTCGCGGCGGCTGGACCGACCTGGTCATCGACCAACAGCCATGGCTGCAAGGCTATCTACCGATCCTGCAGATCTGCCTGACCAAAGTCTTCGGCTTCTCCGGCCTGATGATCGACACCGGCGGCGGATTTGCCGATGCCGAGAACATCGAGTTCCTGGCGCCGCTGGCGGAGAAGGAAATCCGGTAGTTGCTGATGGAACGCGGATGACGCGGATTGGGCGGATTGGCGCGGATGGTAAGGTTGATCCGCGCCAATCCGCTTGCTCTGCGCCATCTGCGTTCTATTCCATCCTCATGACAGCGCGTCTGCATCGCTGTCCGCATACTTCCAGGAGTTGCACATGACCGAACCGACTGTTCGGCTGGTGAATGTCTCCAAATCCTTCGGCGAAGTGAAATCTCTGGAGAATATCAATTTTGAGGTCTACCCCGGCGAGGTTGTCGGTTTGCTCGGCGACAACGGCGCTGGAAAATCTACGTTGATCAAGATTATCACCGGCTATCATCAGCCCGACCCTGGCGGTGAGATTTACTTTCACGGTAAGAAAGTCGATCATTTGACTGTGCCCAAAGCACGACAGCTCGGCGTCGAGACAGTCTACCAGGAGAAAGCGTTGGCTGACGACCAAAGCGTCTGGCGCAACATCTTTATGGGACGCGAACTGGCAAATCGGTTTGGCTTTCTTGATATTCGTAAGATGCGCAGCGTGACGCAGCAGATGATGACCGAGCACATGGGCTTCACCTCGAAGGCGGTCAATCCCGACACGCCGGTGCGCACGATGTCGGGCGGCGAGCGGCAGGGCATCGCCATCACGCGCGCGCTGCACTTCGAGGCGGAATTGATCATCCTCGACGAGCCGACGATGGCGCTCTCGCTGTCGGAGACGCGCAAGGTGCTCGACTTTATCGCTAACATTCCCAAGGCGGGCAAGGCGGGCATCTTCATCGACCATAACATCTTTCACGTCTACCCGGTCGTCGATCGTATCGTCGTGCTTGACCGCGGGCGCATCGCTGGCGAGTTTCTCAAAGCAAGCGTGACGCTGGAGGAGCTGATCGACCGCCTCTATCTCGTGGCGCGCACCGGCAAGTTGGGCGCAGCGCAAGGAGGTGTAGCATGAGCGTCGACAGCATGGCTCCGCAGACAAAAGCGGGGAGGTCGCCGTTCGTGCTCTGGCTGCGCACACACGCGCTGCAGGTTGGCATCACTGTCGTCGCCATCGTAATCTGGGGCATTTTCGCCATCGGATCGCCGCAGACCTTCTTCCGCGGCAACATCTATCAGGCGTTCATGTCGACGACGCCCTTCTTTGGCATCATGGCGCTGTGGCTCACGCTGGTTGTGATCACCGGCGAGATCGACCTATCGTTTCCCTCGATCATGACGATCAGCATGTGGGTCTTTGCGACAGTGATGATGGCGACCGGCAATCTGGCGATCGCACTTGTGCTCATGCTGCTGATGGGATTGACGGCCGGCACGATCAACGGCGTGATCATCACCAAAGTGGGCGTGCCCTCGCTGGTGGTGACCATCGGCACCAGCTTTTTCTGGCGCGGCATGGTCAAGGTGTTGACCGGCGGCACCGGCACCTCGCTGTTGCCGACGCGCGACACGGCGTTCTACGAGGTCTTTGTCGGGCGGCTCTTTGGCTTCCTCCCGATGCAAATGGTGTGGATGGTAATCTTTGCCATCATCTGTTGGGTGCTGCTCAACCGCCACCGCTTTGGCGCACACGTCTATCTCACCGGCGATAACCCCGACAGTGCGCGGCTGATGGGCGTCAACGTCGACCGCACCAAGACCCTGGTCTTTGCCCTAGCAGGCTTTGGCGCCGCCTTCGCCGGTTTGACCGCCAGCCTGGAAGTCACCTACTATTGGCCCACGTTGGGCGAAGGCTACCTGCTCAACACGCTCTCATCGGTCTTCCTCGGCGGCACCTCGGTCTTTGGCGGCACCGGCACGATCTACGGCACCTTCGTCGCCTCCTTCATCATCGGCGCCATCAACGCTGGCATCGTCGCCATCGGCATGTCGGGCTTCTGGACGGAATTGATCTACGGGTTGATCATCGTGCTGTCGGTGGTGGTGCAAACAATTGTGGGGCGGAAGATCAAATGAGTTTAGCAGACCCACTGATCGGCAAAGAGCTCCTTTGTGGTACAATTCAATTGGTTGCTTCGCCAGCATATTTCGGGATAGGCGATGCCATTTGAGATTCTGGGCGAGATCACAGACATCGAGACCATCGCGACTGGCAAAGGCGTTCAGATAAGACGCGAACTCGATCGTACGCATGGTAGAGGCGATGGCGCAAGATGAAAGGCATCGCTACGATACGGTTTGTGAATGGCGAGACATGTGAAGCTGAAGTCCACTGGTATGAAGCGCATGGTATCGGGCGTAGGGATTTCAAGATCAAAAGAGTCAAGAGAGTACTGTGATGAGTCGCTTTGTCATCTGCATCGATAACACCAGCAACCCCGCCAGTTTGATCGTTGGCAAGGTGTACAGAGTGCTTGCCGACGTACAGGCAGAGAAGTATGCCATGCTGCGCATCCTTGACGAAGATACATCCGAAGCGGATGGCTATCTCTACCCAGCATCGATGTTTGCGCCGGTTGAACTGCCCGAAGCGGCGGAACGCGTGCTGATGGCGGCAGTGGATGACTAGCCTTCACAGTTGCCTGTGCATGTTACTTATCGGCATCATCGTCTCGACAGAAGTGTAGTGTGATCGGGCGACTTCAGGATCGCGTGGCGATCGTCACCGGCGCAGGGCAGGGCACCGGCGCAGCGATTGCGCAGCGCTTCGTCGAACAAGGGGCGAAGGTCGTCATCGCCAACATTGCGTCGGTGCATGGCTTTCAGATCATTCCCCATGCCTTTCCCTATTCGGTCGCCAAACATGGTCTGCTCGGCTTGACGCGGGCGCTGGCGGTGGAATACGCGAGCCAGGGCGTGCGCGTCAACGCCATTGCGCCCGGCTATATCCTCACTCAGATCAATCTGGACGAGTGGGGCAAACTCCCCGGCCCGGACGCGGCGCAGCAGGTAGCCGCCTCGCACCAGCCGATGAACCGCATCGGCACAGTGGACGAGGTGGCGTGGCCAACAGTATTTCTTGCATCGGACAAGGCATCCTTCATCACCGGCGAGGTGTTGGTGGTGGATGGCGGCGCGTCGGTGCGTTTTCACGAATGAAGAGGATTTCAATGCGAATCACAAAAATTGAAACTATGGTGCTTGGCACCCAATGGCGCAATCTGGTCATCGTCAAAGTCAGCACCGATGAAGGGTTGGTTGGCGTCGGCGAGAGCCGGCCAATCAACAAGGTGGAGGCCGCCATCGGCTACGTGCGAGATGTCGCCGACCGCTTCGTGATCGGGCTGGACCCTTTCGACATCGAGCAACTGGTGCGGCGGCTGACAGTCGAGGATTACGGTCGCCCCGGCGAGATCGCCATGACCGGGCTGGCGATGATCGAGATGGCCTGCTACGACATCATCGGCAAGGCGCTCAACCAGCCGGTCTATCGGCTGCTCGGCGGCGCGGTGCGCGACCGCATCAAAGCGTATGCCAACGGCTGGTACACGGTCGAACGCACGCCGGAAGAGTTCGCAGCGGCCGCCAGGCGCGCAGTTGCAAAGGGCTACCGAGCGCTCAAGTTTGATCCCTTCGGCGCCGGCTATTACGAGGCGGAGCGCAGCGAGAAGCTCAAGACGATTGCGCTGGTCGAAGCCGTGTGCGACGCAGTTGGACCTGATGTCGAGCTGTTGATCGAGATGCATGGGCGCTTCAATCCAGTGACGGCAGTGGAGATGGCGCGTGAGTTGGCGCCCTTCAAACCGAGCTGGTACGAGGAGCCGGTGCCGCCAGCCAACATCCCGGCGCTCAAGAAAGTGGCGGACGCCGTGGCGCCGCTTGGCATTCCGGTGGCGACGGGTGAACGCATCCACACCCTGCACGAATATCGCGACCTGCTCGAACTGCACGCCGCCGACGTGATCCAGCCCGATATTGCCCACTTTGGCGGCATCCTCAACACCAAGAAGCTGGCAGCATGGGCGGATATCTATTATGTACTGATGGCGCCGCACAATGTCGGCGGCCCGATTGCCACTGCTGCCGCGCTCCATCTGGCAGCGTGTACACCGAACTTCAAGATTCAGGAGAATTTCAACGACTTCGACGAGCCGTATGTGCTGGCGTCGGCGCCGGGGTTGCCCATGGTGGAGAATGGTTATTTTACGCTGCCGACAGGGCCAGGACTGGGCGTCACACTTGACGAAGATGTTGTGGCTGCACACCCAGAACAGCGAATTCACTTCAACCTGTTCAAGGAAGACTGGCATAAGCGCAACGCGCGCATGAAGTGAGTGGATGTCAGACGGATCTGGCCAAAACCTTCCCGGAAGCTTTGAGCTTCCGGGAAGGTGAACGAACCAGCTGTGGTCAGAGACAGCAGTTTTCCTATCGCCGAGTCATCGGCAAATAGACAAGGTTGTTCAGCGTCAGTCCCTGGATGCGCGTCGCCACCTGCGCGCCGGTGGCTGTCGTGTAGCTGTTGACCCACGCCGTATCAGATAGGCTCAATGCGCCATCGACCCGCGTCGAAAGGGTCACAACGAAGGTGCGCCCGCCAATCACCCAGACGCTGTCGGTGAGGGCGGCAGCTAGTACGTTGTCGTCCATACGCTCGACATTGCCGATGAAGTTGTCATCGCCCGCACCTGGCGGCACGGCAGTCTCCATTTCATGAATCATGCGGACGCCGTTGTTCAGGCGATACTCAACCTTGACATAGGCGCCGACCGTTAGCGCGCCGTGGTCTTCTTTGAACTTGCTCTGCGCATTGGCAGTGAATTCGACGCCGTTGACCACCCACTGACCAATATATCCTGTCGGCGGCATGGCGTCGATGAAGCCGACAAAGGTTGCGTCTGCATTGCCCGGCGCCCCTTGCGGGAACATCAATTTGATCTCTTTTGCGATTCGATTACCGTTGCTGTCCACCCTGAATTCGATCTTGACGGTCTCACCAACCGCAAACGAGCCACCTCTTGCACGAAGCTCAGTGTTGTTGGTGACGCTGTACGGCACCCCGCCGACAGTCCACAAACCGATCAACCCTTCTGCTGGCAGTTGTTCAATGACGCCAAACGCGTGCCCTTCATGGCGGACGCTGCTGTGGTCATCATCCTCATCGCCGCCCCAATTCGCCATCGCCGTCTTGATCTCTCGCGCCAGGAACGTGCCATCTTGCATGACATAGAACTCGACCTTGACGATCTCGCCGACCGTGAACGGCCCGTTTGCCGTCTTGAACTCGGTGTTGGTTGTGGCTGTAAAGGTTAGGACGCCGATCTCCCAGATACCGACCAGTTCCTGGGGGAACGATTTCAGCTCGCCGTACAACTCACCTCTTCCGATAACCCCCGCGGGCGGGGGGGTGTTGTCATCGCTGCCAGAGCACTTATAGCCGCGCTCGGTTTCCATTTCACGCACGGTGTTGGTCGAGCCAACCACAAGATGAATCTTGACGCAGCGACCGATGTCGAATGCGCCATATTCGGTCTTTAGTTCGGTCTGCGCCGTGACGGTGTAGACGTTGCCGCTCACAGTCCACGCGCCGACGGTTCCGCCCGCTGGCATGGCTTCAACAATGCCGTAAATCTCAGCGTCATCGTCATCATCGTCGCCGCCTCCGTTGCAGTCGGAGAGGGGTTCACTGTCGATCTCACGCGCCGTGGTCGAACCCTGCGAGACAAATTCGACTTTAACACAAACGCCGAGTTCGATTGCGCCCTCGGTTTCATCGAACTCCGTTTGTGCATTGGCGACGACCGTTCTACCGCCGATCCGCCATTCTCCGCTCCGCCCGCCTTCCGGCATCTGCTCAACCAGACCGCGGAAGCGCGGGCGGTCGTCATCACCGTCTCCCGCCCAGGTGATCTCGCCGTTGCGCTGCACTTCAGGCCCACTTGCAGCAAGCACGGTCTGCACACTGGCGCCCACCATCATACTCCCAAACACGGCGGCGATGACAAACATCCACCAACGACTTGCAAGACTCTTGTTCACTTGTGACATTTGCCGATCCTCCCAGTGGCAGTGTTGTATTGCGTGATCGATTACATAGAGGCCGAAAACATTCGCCCTCTATGCATAAGCAGTGACACGCGACTTTCATAAAGATACACGGATTTTGACAAGGTTTCATCAAATTTCCGGCACGCGTCCGAATGGGTTAAAAAGAGTTTGTATTTTGATAAGGCTTGGAGTATGCTTGCCTCATCAGTCTTGTGGCAAAGCGGCTTACACCCTGGTATGGACTGACCATCTCCCTTTTGAGCACCATTTGTTTGAAGAACAGGCGGCACAACGATGATCCAAGACTTTTTCACCTATATGGAACATCTATTTCTGGCAATCCGCTATGCGCTCACGTTGGAGCCGCGCCTGTTCGAGGTGGTGCTGCGGAGTCCAGGCGCAAACTCGGTAGTGCTCGGCATCGTGTTTCTGGCAGGCGCCTCGACGCTCTTGGGACAAAGCGTGGTGCTTTTCGTCAACCGCGTGCGCCGTGGACGCTTTGTGTTCAGTCTGGCGCTCAACGGGGTGATGTATGTCATTAGCTATCTGGTTTGGGGAGCGGTGATTGCGTTTGTCGGCAGATTTCTATTCAACGATCCACCTTCGTTTGCCGCTGTGATCCGCATGGTTGGGCTGAGCACAGCGCCGCTAATCTTTGGCTTCTTTATTTTGATCCCGTGGATGGGGCCTTTCATCGGCCGCGTGCTCAATGTCTGGTCATTTTTGATCCTGATCAATGTTGTTGAATATGGTTTTCAGGTTTCGCTCTTCTATGCGCTGGTGTGCGTTGGGTTGGGCTGGCTGTTGATGATGTTGCTCAACAATGTCATCGGGCGACCTGTTGTGGCGCTGCGCAACCGGCTATGGCATCAAGTAATGGGTAGCTCACTCGACGCCTCAACTGAGGATTTGCTGCTTCAGTTTAGCCATGCGGATGACGCGCCAGAATTGCTGCGAGGAGGCGTCCGGCAATGATCACCTATTTGTTCATCGGCATCTTTTTGCTGTTGTTCATGACGGCAGCGTTGGCGCCATTGGAGTCGCTTGGATGGTGGGCAGGCTGGTCGCGTGAGGCAGGGAAGAAGGGGGGATCGTCTCCGCTGGAGGTAGAATCAGACAAGCCAGACGTCGACGAACCAGATTTCTACGTCATCTACCTCTCGGGCATCGGCGCGATTTCGGGGGATTCTTTCCCGGAGGAAGAATATCCGTTCCTGCACGGGCTGGAAGAGCGGCTGCCAACTGCCAAGATCATCACCGACGTCTATCCTTACTCCGTCACCAACAATGGGTTGACCGGCCAGCGCTTCTTTGCAAAGCTATGGCAGCAGATCGAAAAGATGCGTTTCAAGAACCCGAACAGCGTGCTCTCGCTGCTGGTCAATCTGCGCAACGCGCTGCAAATGTTCGTCTCCGCCGACCGTCGCTATGGTCCCATCTACAATCTCGGCATTGCCAACGAGATTTACCGGGTGCTGCTCGCGCATGGCTACCGTCCTGAAGGCAAGCGCCCGATCGTGTTGCTCGGCTGGAGCGGCGGCGGTCAGATTGCCATCGGCTCAGCCAGTTACCTGGCGGCGCTGCCCAGCCCGATCTATGTCATTTCGTTGGGCGGGATGCTCTCCGACGATCCGGGGTTGGAAAAGCTGACGCATCTCTGGCATCTCTACGGCGTGGCCGATCCGTTGCAGGCGCTGGGCGGGGTGCTCTATGCCGGGCGTTGGCCCCTGATGCCCAACTCACCGTGGAACAACGCCATGGCGAACGGGTTGATCGACATCATCTGCCTGGGCTATTACACGCACAATGGCAAGGGCAACTACTTCGATATGGAGACAAAGCTGCCCAACGATGCGCGCGGGCGCAGCCACGGCGAAAAGGCCATCGACACCATCGAGCACATCCTGGCCGATCAGAAGTTGATCGTACGCGCTGTCAGTGTTGCTGGCGACGCTCCTGAGGATGATGCAGCGCCAGACATCAGGTTGACCGATGAGTTTTCCGTGCAGGGTGCGACCGCTTGACCAAACGCCGCCGATCATCAGTACGCTGCCAGCGCACGCGCGGCGGCATACAGCTTTTCAGCGTCGGGGCGATAGGCGTCTTCCAACGGCGGGCTGAAAGGGACAGGAACGTCCAGCCCGCCGATGCGCTGC
The DNA here is from genome assembly GCA_937981885.1 of uncultured Caldilinea sp. Classification (GTDB taxonomy): domain Bacteria; phylum Chloroflexota; class Anaerolineae; order Caldilineales; family Caldilineaceae; genus Caldilinea. The sequence continues at coordinate 3,312 of CALJMI010000082.1, read as the reverse complement.
ACCGGTGCGTCGAGCCACTCAAAGGCATACTCAGCGATCATGGCTGCAACTTCAGCGCCAACGCCAGCTAGTTTATTGGCGGCGTGTGTAACGAGCACCTTGCCCGTCTTGCGCGCCGTCGCCAGGATCGCCTCCGTGTCGAGCGGCTTGAGCGAACGCAGGTCGAGCACCTCAGCTTCGATGCCCTCACTTGCCAGCTTTTGCGCCGCCGCCAGCGCCTGATGCACCATCGCGCCGTAGGTGATGATCGACAGGTCGCTGCCGGTGCGCGCCACGTTCGCCTTCCCCAACGGCACAACATACTCGCCCGCCGGCACAAAGCCTTTGAGCGAGCGATAGAGCGGCTTACTCTCGAAGTAGATGACCGGGTTGTCATCGCGGATGGCTGCGATCAGCAGTCCCTTGGCGTCGGCAGGCGTAGCTGGCGCGACGACCTTGAGACCGGGCGTGTGCACAAACCATGCCTCCGGGTTCTGGCTGTGAAATGGGCCTGAACGGATGCCGCCGTCCGACGGCGCCCGAATCACCCACGGCACGGCGCTGTTCCAGCGGTAGTGCGTCGTCGCCGCAAACTGCACGATGCTGTCGAAGGCTGACGTGATAAAGTCGGCGAACTGCATTTCAACCACCGGACGCAGCCCCATCAACGCCATGCCCGTCGCTACGCCGACAAAGCCAAGCTCGGCGATCGGGGTGTTGATCACGCGGCGCGCGCCGAACTCCGCCTCGAAGCCTTTCGTCACCTTGAACGCGCCGCCGAAGTCGCCGGCAATATCTTCACCCATCAACAGCACGTCGGGATTGCGGCGCATCTCCTCACGCAGCGCCTCGCTGATGGCGGCGATGTAGGTCATCTCGCGCGATTGGCCGTTGATCGTCTCGCTGTCGGTGAATCCAAAATTGGTGCTGACGCTCATCCTCGCTACTCCCCTGCATAGACGCCTTGTTCAACGGTGGCGGGGTCGGGCAGCGGGCTGGCTTCGGCATAGGCAACGGCGTCGGCGATCTCCACCTCGACGCGCTGCGCGATTTCCGCCAGTTCCGTTTCGTCGGTAATACCCGCATCGAGCAGCCGTTGACGATAGCGTTTCACCGGATCGCGCAACTCCCACTCGGCCAGTAGTTCGCGCGGCACATACTCGGCGCCGTCGTGGATGGCGTGCCCCAACATGCGCATCGTCTTGGCTTCGATCAAGGTCGGACCCTCGCCGCGGCGCGCTCGATCCACCGCCTCCTGCACGACAGCGTAGACCGCCTCCACATCGTTGCCATCGACCGCCACGCCGGGGATGCCATACGCTGCGCCGCGCGCAGCGATCTCCGGCGCCTTCATCTGCTGGTGCAGCGGGGTCGAGTAGGCGTATTGGTTGTTTTCGACGATGACGATCAGCGGCGCATTCCACACTGCTGCCATGTTGAGCGTTTCGTGAAAAAGACCGGCGCTGCTGGCGCCATCGCCGGTGAAGGTCAGGGCGACGTGCGGCTCGCCGCGATAAACGAAACTCATCGCTGCGCCGAGCGCCACCGGCAGCGAGTGCGGCAGATGGCTGATGAAGCCGATCACGTTGAGGTTCATGTCCCCCATGCCGTGTAAGTTGGCGTCGCGCCCACCCGTAACGCCATTCGCGCGGCCGAGCAAATTGCCGAAGATGCGTTGTGGGGTAATTCCGCGCAGCAGATACGCGCCCAGATCGCGATGCATCGGCGCGATCACGTCGTCGGGGGTCAATGCATAAGCCGCGCCCACGCTGATCGCCTCGTGCCCGCGCTGACTGAAGGCGCCGCCCACCCCGCGCCCCTGTTTCCACATCGTCACCATCGTCTCGTCGAAGACGCGCGTGAGCAACATCCAGTAGTAGAGTTTCAGGCGTTGATCGTTAGTCAGGTGGTTCTTCTCCATGAAGAAACTCCGCTCAGTGAGGGCCGATAAAGTTCTCCCCGTTGAAGTGGATCAGATGTTCAGGTGCATCCGCCACCCATACCTCTGTCTCCCAACTGATATCTGATAGATAACGCGCCATGATACGACGATCAGGAAACGCTGTTACGAAAACCAGCCCAGCAGTTGCTCCCGCAAACAGATCAATCAGTTCAGTGTGGCGTTTACTATCAACCGGACCGTGACTGGTGACAGCTTCAATTAGGTAGAGCCAATTCATTTCGCGGTGATAAAGTACAACATCGGGGAATTTGCCATGAACATCAAAGTGCAGACCAAGCACACCGAACTTTATGGCATCAAAGTGAATGGTTTTCGCCCCAGTATCGCCCACATATAATACCTCAGCACCAGGAGCAAATCGAGGACCAAACTCATTGATGATCGCTGCAATTAGTTCGCTGTGTGCGCCTGGGGAGAGAGTGAATTCCCTGTCGTCTATCTTGAGCGGCACCTTTGATATTTCTCGAGCATATGCATAGCGCTCCGCTAACGAACCGTGCTCCTTCAAGTGACGAGTCAGATTTGTGCGCCAATCCTTATGACGAAATGTTCGCACGAGAGTCAACACTTCGGGGCTAATCTGGTAAACACATTTGGGACTATTGATCGCACGTCCAGGATCATCAGGGTTCATGATAGCAATGCCAGCCTGAACAAATTGATGCATGGTTTGTCGTCGAAATGTTTCGCGAGTGTTGGGGGCATAGGTTCTAGCATAGGCATCACGAATAAAGTCCATGATAGGCGTGATCCCAATCAACGGTGCAGTTGCAGTTTCCCATGCGTCGCTTGGCCTTAGCGCGAGAAGCGCCAGCAGCGTTAATGCCGAGCGTTCGTTGCGCTGTGCTTTAGGCATACCCAATTCATTTAGAATACTCAGCGCATCTTCGATTTTCTGCTGAATCTCCACGGGATCGCTTGTATTGTAAAGTGTATTCATTGCAGATATCTCAGCCTTCAGTAAAGCATCGATTGCTTGTTGGTCAGGGAATTGGTCGTCAAACGAGCTACCCCACCGCGACAACGTGGCGATGTCAGGGTATCGTAATTTGCGTAAATCATTCGCATTTACCTGAGTGTGACCGGAGAATTGGCGAAAGTGCAGATCGACCAAGGTTGAATTAAGGTAAATCGCCAGACCGCGAGCTAGATCCGGCGGTAAGCCTCCGCCTTCCATGTGGATCACATTCAAGTGATTCTCAAAGCCAACTCTGCTGCCCGGAACTTGATTGGGATCATATACCGAAGCGACAATTCGACGCTTTTCCTCTTTGGCGCTGAATCGCTTGAGCAAAACATACCAGGCGTTTGGCATCAGCCAGGGCAAGCTGCGCCGGGAGGCAGCAATTGCATTTGGCTTCGGTCCGTTT
>CALJMI010000081.1 GCA_937981885.1 uncultured Caldilinea sp. | reverse complement strand
TATCATCACCATGAAGCTGGCGCCGGACGCCAATGGCAATTTCGACGAGACCCTTGTCAACGTTGTCGAGACCGACTGGTACCGCGACTATGTCACGCTCATTCGCGAATGGCGCGAGAAGGGCTGGGTGCATCCCGAAGCTGCGCTGACCGGTTATGAACCCAACGCGCTCTTGAATGCGGGCAAATTCTTCGTGGTCGCCCAGCCTTTGAAGGGATATGGAATCAAGGCCCAAGAACTGGTCAACTCCTCCGGCAACCCTGACCTGCGCCTGGCGGAGATCGAGTGGCAGGATAAAGTCGTCACCACCATTCACACCGGCGGTTCGATGCTGGCGATCCCGGCGCTCTCCCAATACCCGGTCGAGGCGATGAAGTTCATCAACCTGCTGCACACCGACCCCAAGGTGGTCAACACAGCGCTGTTTGGCGTCGAGGGCAAGCACTGGGAACTGGAAGCCGATGGTCGCGTCAACCTGCTTGACAACGCCTGGTATAGCGCCCACCCCGGCGCCTGGGTGTGGGGCAATACGCAGATTCAGTATGTAACCAACCGCGAAGACCCGGAAAAGAATCGCCGGCTGATCGAATACGCCGATGACGCCTATGCGCATCCTTCGCTGGGCTTCCGCTTCGACAAGACCCCTGTCGAGGCTGAGATCACGGCGCTCAATGCCGTCGTCGACATCTACTGGACTCCGCTCCTCTATGGCTATATCGATCCGGCGACCGAACTGCCCAAGTTCATCGAGGAGTTGAAAGCCGCCGGCATCGACACCGTCAAAGCCGAAGTGCAACGCCAGTATGACGCCTGGAAGGCGCTCAAGAACCAGTAGCGCTTTCGTCATATTGCTCACAATCTTCCCGGAAGCTCCAAAGCTTCCGGGAAGATAAGCATTTTTCGTGAGGCGATTATGAAACTCCGTTCCTTCCTCTTTCTTGCCCTACTGCTCGGCCTGCTTGCCGCCTGCGCGCCGGTCACGCCCGTCCCTGCGCCCACTGTTGCACCCGCCGATGCACCCGAAAGCGCGGGGTGGTTCCTGCCCGATGGTGACCGTTGGCTGACTCACTTCACCAACGACTTGCTGCCCTTCTGGGATCGCCCCGAAGCGCTCGGCGACCCGGTCGGCAGATTTCCTTCCAAACGCTGCAACGACGGTGCGCTCTATACCAAATCCAATCCTTGCCCGGAAATTGGCGAAAACGGCTGGCTTGTGCTCGACCTGGAGTACACTGTCTCGCGCTCGCGCCAGACCTACGCCTACGGCGTGGCTTTCCATCTCACCGGTGAACCGCGCTACCTGAACTATGCCAAAGCCGGGGTCGATTACCTGCGCCAGAACGCCTTCGACCGCAAGCACGGCGGCGTCTACGCCCTCTGGAATGGCGGCAGCCGCGCCTGGGAGCCTGCGCCCGAGTTTCGCAACCCGCAAGAGCTGGCATATTCGCTGCTCGGCATTTCGTTCTACTATTACCTGACCCGCGATCCCGAAGTCCTGCCCGACATTCTCGCCGTCAAGGATTTCATCTTCGAGAACTACTATAACCCTGACCTGAACGCGTTACAGTGGATGCAGGCTTCCGATGGCAGTGCGACCGATCCGCTCGACAAGCGTCTTGTGGCGCAGTTGGACAATCTCAACGCCTATATGGTGCTGATCACGCCGTTGCTGCCCGAACCCGAACAGAGCGCCTGGAAAGCCGACATGGTCAAACTCGCCCACCTGATGATCGACGAATTCTACTCGGAACAGGACAACCTGTTCTTCCTGACGGTCAATGACCCTGCGCAGAAGCGCCTCGAAAATGCCGGGACGGATTTTGGTCACTCGATCAAGGCCATGTGGATGATTTATCACACCGGACTGATTGCCGATGCGCCGGAACTGGTCACGTTTGCACAAACTCATGGGCCGCGCATCCTGGAGCAGGCCTATCTTGCCGAAAGCGGTTCGTGGGCGAACGGCTACGCGGCGGGCGGGGTGTTGATTCGAGACAAAGACTGGTGGATTTACAACGAATTGGACCAGTTTGCGATGGTCATGGCGCTTAGCGACCCCAGCCTGGCGCGTTACCTGCCTCAAACCACCGATTACTACTTCCGCTATTTTGTCGATCCGCAGCATGGTGAAGTGTGGACTACCGTGGATGGCGACGCCAACCAGCCCAAAGAAGGTGCGTTGCCCAAAGCCTGGCCCTGGAAGAACGCCTACCACACCTTCGAACATGCCCTGCTCGGCTACATCACCGCCCAGCAAATGAACGACCAGCCTGTCACGCTCTATTACGCCTTTCAGGAAAAACCAGCCGAAAGCGCCATCCAGCCTTACTTCCTGCGCGGCGACTTGACTGCATTGGAACCTGTTGCGCAAGACGGCGTCAACGTCTATCAAGCCACGTTCACGAATGTTCGTTGAGGCGCAACTTCTCAATGAAGCGGGACGAATCAACCGTATATGCGTATCTCCGGCGTTGCCAGTGGAGGGCGAATGTAGAATAACGCGCCTGCTCGCGCAGCGCCTGAATGACCAACTCCATGGTGGAGGCGTCACCAAAAAAGTGCTGACGATAGGCGCCATCACCGAAGAAGCCATCGGTCTGATTGAGCAGATTGACGCGCAGTTTGTTGTTCGGCAGGTGATTCTTGCCGTTCAACAGATCACGGAAGGTGGATGGAAGCCATCTGAATGAGTCGTAGAGTGTGCGAATCTGCGCCACGGTGCGATCGACGTCAGCCTCATCGTCCGGATCGACCTGGTCAATCAGCGCGTCGATCTGCTCTTGAAGTGCAAAGAACGGCTCGAACCCGCCGCCAGCCAAACGTAGCCCGCTCAACTGCGCCAGATAATCCGCGCGATCGCGCGTCCGCAAGCGCGTGACAGTCAGCTTCACGTATTCCAGATAGGCGCCTAGCAGCCATAACACAGCGTAAACCTGCCACAGCTTGTAGTTGCTCCAGGATTTGAGCGAGCCGGCGACAAGCTGGTCGTGCATGTGCATGTAGCGCATGGTCATTGTTTCCAGCGGCGCAAACGCTGCTGCAGAGTAGTCGCCCGTCTGACGCGCTTTTAGCAGCAGATCGGCGACAAGCATAATGCTCATGTGGGTGACGTAGAGACCTTTGGAATAGAGCGGATCGATAAAGCCGACGGCGTGCGCCAGCAACGCAAAGCGGTCGCCTACGACGTGCTCCGCTGAGTATTGGAGACGATCGGTGCGCGTCCAGGCACGCGTGGCGCGTGCAATGCGAAATTGCTTTTCAATATCGGGAAACCGGTGGATAAATTCATAGAATTCTTCTTCGGGCGAGAGGTTGGGCTGCGGCGGATAGATGCGCGGGTCAAGTTGCAGCCCGACGCTGCACAGCGGATTGGTGGCGCGTGGATGATTGTTGAACGGGATTACCCACAGCCAGCCGCCGCGAAAGATATGATGGAGCGTGCCTTCGGAAAGCCGAAAGGGATGACCATAGACATTGTGCGACGCGCCTACGCTGTTGTAGCACGGCACATCGATCATGTGTGTGAAGATCGTGCGCGTGTGCGTCTTGAGGTTGCGATGACGCCATCCCAGCTTGTTCGCCAGCAAAGACCGCATCCCGCTGGCGTCGACGATATAGTTCGCCGAAAAATGCACGTCTTTATCCGTGATAATTTCAACGCCATCGGGCAGAATCTGCACATCCTTGACCGGTGTATTTTGCAGCACGGTGGCGCCATAGGCGATAGCAATGGCAGTAAGGAAGGCGTCAGAATCCTGGCGGTAGATATGAATTTCATGACCATAGGGCAGCCTGGGGATGACTGCCTGCAAGGTGTGGCGAAGGTCATGCGGCTGTCCCTGCACATGGTGCAGGAAGCTGAAATGACGTTTGACGCCATGTTGCGCACCGATGTAGTCGTAGTAATTCTCTGAGCTGTAATAAGCCATCTCTGGCACATCATAGAATTCTGCGAGCGCACGCATCACCTCCGAGGTTTCGAGGATCATCGACTCGCCGATCGTGAAGCGCGGGTGAGCGCCGGCCTCGAAGACCATCACCTTCATCCCCTGACGGGCGAGCACGGTCGCCAGCGTCGAACCGCCGATGCCACTGCCAATAATGGCGATGTCATATCGCATGCCTGAATCGTTCATTGCCATTCAATCCTTGGATAACGGGGCGCCGTCTGTGATGAGTGTGTTATGGGCGTTACATTGCCACATGTCCCTGGCATGATACTTTGAATCTCTATGATGCGCCAGCCCAGTGTTACTTGCGGGGGCGACTTCACAGTTGGGGTAGGGTTTGTTTTGTAGGTCATCGCCTCCGGCGTGACATGGCGCCCGTCACACCGGAGGCGATGACCTACAAAACGCGCTCCCAACTTGAATGACATCCGCTGCTTGCCTTGAATGATACATTCAGATGTAAGAGTTTGCCAGTGCGTCTCGTCTGTCATTTGTTGGCGGCCACTTATCGGCGTCGATAGATTCCTGGGTAGCCAGTTCTACATAATAAGGGGACTCACCACCATGTTTGATCAAACCCTGCGCGTCTACAAGGATGACCTGCTCCGGCCGCTTGCGCTGCAGTTGGGGCGAGTCTCTCCCAACACGATCACCATCCTGGCAATGGGCGTCGGTCTGGCGGCGGCTGTCGCAGCCGGGGCGCAATGGTATCGAGTCGCGCTGGCGCTTTGGTTGCTGAATCGTCTACTCGACGGGCTGGATGGCATCGTGGCGCGCGCCCATGACCGACAGAGCGATTTTGGTGGATATCTCGATATTGTGCTCGATTTCGTGATCTACGCTGCCGTGCCTGTGGGACTCTACTATGGCAATCAGAACAATCTGAACGCACTGGCGTTGGCTTGCCTGCTCAGTAGTTTCTATATCAACGCTGCTTCATGGATGTATCTCTCGGCAGTTTTGGAAAAGCGCGCGGCTGGCGCCACTGCACGCGGGGAACTGACCTCGATCACAATGCCAAACGGATTGGTAGGCGGCGCCGAAACGATCTTGTTTTTCTGCCTGTTTTTGCTCTGGCCTGATGGATTGTGCTGGCTCTTTTCAGCGATGACGGTGATGGTGCTCATCGGTGTTGGACAGCGCCTACTGTGGGCGCGCCGCAACCTGGCTCCTCTCGCCAAATAGCGCCGTCAACCAGAAAGCACATCGGGCAGCAGTATGTCTTCACAAAAACATGTCGAACAAACGATCCTGATTACTGGCGTCAGCGATGGCATTGGCCGCGCGCTGGCAGTCCAATTTGCAGCGCACGGTGCGCGCGTATTGGGCGTTGGTCGCCGTAGCTTTCCCGATGCGCTCGCCGCCAGCGTTGCGCCCGAAGATTACTGTGTCGCCGATCTAGCGGATGCTGATGCAACCGGCGCCATTGTCGATTTTCTGGCGGCCCGGCGTGCGACCCTGCTCGATGTCCTGGTTCTCAACGCAGCGATTGGGTATTACGGCGCGCCCACACACCAGAGCAGCGGCTCGATCGACGCGTTGCTGCAGGTCAACCTTGAAGCGCCGATTGCCCTGACCCATGCGCTGCTTCCCTGGCTGCGCAACACGCGCGGCCTGGTGGCATTTGTCAGTTCCGTACATTCTGCGCTGCCGACGCCAGACTTCGCCGTCTACACGGCCACCAAAGCAGGGCTGGATGGCTTTGCGCGCAATCTGCGTCTGGAAGAGCAAGGCGCCGTGGACGTGATCGTGCTGTGGCCTGGCCCCACGCGCACCCAACTGCACATCAAGAGCGGGGTTCCGCCTGGACATATCCATGCCGATCGCTACGCCTCCTCAGAGCAGGTTGCACACGAACTTTTCGCAGCCATCCAGCGCCGCAGATCGCGCGCCATCGGTCTGAGCAATCGCATCTTGCGTTGGGTCGCAGTCCACTTTGAGGCGCAGATCGACGCTGCCCTGGTGCGGATGGCGCAACGAAATCGCAAAGCACGGTAGAAAGCGGAAAACGCGATGACGAAACAACATGCTGTTGTCACCGGAGCAGCCGAAGGAATTGGCCGCGCCCTGGTTGAAGTGTTTAGCATACACCAATATACTGTCACGGGCATCGACGTCAACGCCGCCCGTGCAGAGCAGACCCGCCGCGAATTGTCGGCGCATGGGCTGTCAATGACCCTCCTCCATGCTGATCTGAGCGAAGCCGGTGACCTTGCCCGACTCACGGCGGAGCTGATTGCCGGGCCGCCGATCAACGTGCTGGTGAATAATGCCGGCATCAACTGCGTCGGCGCCTTTGCCCAATCTGACCTGACACGCCAGCAGATGGTGCTTGCCGTCAATCTGCGCGCACCGCTTCACTTGACAACGGCGCTTCTGCGCGCGGACAAGATTGCGCGTGGCGGAACGCTGGTCTTTGTCTCATCGCTTTCGCATTACGTCAGTTACCCAGGCGCCGCAGTCTACGCAGCCAGCAAAGATGCGCTGGCATCCTTTGCACGCAGCATGACGGTTGCACTTGCCCCCCAGCAAATCCATGTGCTGGTCGTCTATCCTGGCCCCACGCGCACGGAGCACGCCCGCCGCTACAGCCCCGACAACCGCCGCGAGGGGCGACGCATGGCGCCGGAGGTGCTGGCAACATTGATCTATCGTGCAATCGAGAACAGAAAACGCAGACTAATTCCTGGAATGGGGAATCATCTCATGGCGCTGCTGGGGCAATGGCTGCCTGCACCCGTCGAGTGGGTGATGAAAAAGACGCTGTTTGCAAAGCTGTGAATCTATGTCACGCACTGGTCGCTTCGATCGCAAGCAGCAGCGCGTCGAACTCCTCACGGCAGTCAGGGCACATCTCCAGGTGATGATGAACAAGCGGCATCAGTGCGCTCGCATCTTCTCCGCGACTGATCAGATCGGCATACACATCCAGAAATGCGTACGCTTCATCACAGCCAATTTCCTGTTCGCGTGTGGCTGCGACCATTGTCAATGTCATCCGCATCTGTTCAGCCAGCGCCGGGTCTATCTGCGTCTGCACGTTCGATCTGCGACGGAACATCCCCCGCAAAAATGCCACCAGCTTTCCAATCTTCATGATGTCCTTATTCGCAACCTTCTCTGCCGAACAAGACTGCCGGCGCGCTCACATACATTCCAGTAGTGATCTTACTGTGTGTCACATAGAAACTCAGATTTTGGTGCTTCACGAATCTCACGCGAAGTCGCGAAGAACGCGAAGGAAACCAGTTGCCAACTTCTATTGTTTCTGACGCACAGATGCATCAACTTCTTACCCAGTGCATGAAACGCGTTCGAATCACCATATCCACCCGTTTTTGATGGACAATTTTTTTGCCTTCGCCTTGTGCATTCGCTGTGCTAACCCTGGTCGAACATAGACAAGAGTTCCTGAGGCGTCAATCCTTCTTTCATCATGCGCCTCTGCAGCCGCTGGCGCCCGTCATGGAGCAGTTTGTAGAGCGCGTTGCGGTTGGTGCCCATGCGTTCCGCAACCTCCTGCAGCGGCATGCCACCCTGCATGATCGCCATCATAGCCGTCCGTTGTCGCTCGGTCAACTCCTCGGCAATGATGCGCTGGACAGTGGCTATCATCATTTGCGCCGGTGCAACATTGCCGGGATCGGCGGAACTGTCGGTCAGGACAGCGGGCGTGAAATCGGTCATTTCTGTGTTCGCCACCAGGTCATCCAGCGAGACGTCCTGCCAGCGACGCCGACGCAACTCGGTCAACGCGATCCGCACGCAAACCTTTTGCGCCCACGTCGTAAAACGCGCTTCGCCCCGATAGGACGGCAATTCCTGCATAATCTTCGCCAGGCCATCCTGGACAAAATCTTCCAAATCATTGTCGGTGACGCGATAGCTGGCCAACGCAAAGCGCAGGCCACGCAGCAGCAACCCACGCAAATCAGCGAGCGCTATGTCGGGGAAAGCGCCGCCTAGCTGGCTGCACCACTCTGCATCTGTTCTGATCCTCATGCGCAATCTCCCGCAATCGCTCTTGCTCTTTCTGCACATTGCATAGACTGAGGGGGCGCTCGCTGCCCTGTCCCCTGGTCTTGACTCTCACTGTAGAGTTGTTTATACAGGCAAACTCAGTCTCTGCACTGGAGTCAAGCTTACGCAGAAAGGCTGCTTTCCCAATAGTGCGCAGCCATTCGCAAGATTCACCGTTGCGAGGGCGTCAGATTATTGACCTCTAGGTTGGCGGCTCATCTTCCCGGAAGCTCCGGAGCTTCCGGGAAGATTGTGAGCGATATGACGTGACAATCTAGAAATCAATAAAATATGAAGGTGTCTCTGTAGAGCGTCACCTGAGGAAATGCAGGTGCGGCTAAAAAGCCGGAAAACAAACAACGCCTGCCCGTCCGCCGACAATGAAGTCGCGGAACGGGCAGGCGTTGTTTGAACCTTGAACAGATTCGCTAGATGCGTTTGCTCAGCGGAATGAAGAGCAGGCCAGTGACGATGCCGTAGATGATGTGCCCAACCAGACTCATCCACTGTGCACCACTGATTTGCAGGACCATGTTGCTCATTCCCAACATCAGCGGCATAGCAACGAGTGCACCCAGCACCCACCAAATGACGCCGTTCACGGCGCCGGCGATGACGCCCGTGAGCGCATTCTGGGACAGGCGTCCTGCCACCAGCCCATATACACCGCCGATGGCGGCGCTGATCGCCATGTGTACGACAAAACCGATCATTGGGTCTTGCGAGCCAGCCAGCATGGCGACCATCGGCAACATGCCCATCATCGCCATCATCATACCGAAGATGACGCCACCACCCAGACCGGCAATGGCGCCAGCGACGATTGACTTGACCAGAGACCGATTTTGCGCTTGAGTAGAAACTGCAGTTGACATTGTGTTTGCTCCTTGTGATTGTTGTTCCCCATGCATTGTTGGGCAGCGCGCCCTCCTGCATCCTAGACGATGTCAACTCGCAAGGTCTTACCTCACCGTGCAAAATCTTTAGATGGCACTGAATTTCGCAAATTTGACACGGTCATTCAGCCCCTCTTTCTCATCCGATTCTGCAGCAAGGATCCCTTCAAGAGGTGAGATTGCCAAAGCAACAAGTGCGTAGTCAACGAAAGGTTCGTCGCTGTTCAGCTCACTGTAGGCGCGCCCGTTGCAGGTCGCCATGCTGCCCTGACTGTGAAATCGACATCTTGCCACAGGGGTGTATCTCAAGTTTAGGGCGCGTGTCGTAGGTCATCGCCTCCGGCGTGACATGGCGCCCGTCACGCCGGAGGCGATGACCTACAAACCAAACTCTGCCCCCGATGTGAAACAGACCCTTGCCACAGCTGCCTCTTGACTCCGTACTATACTACAGGGTTTACAATGTTTGTGTGCATGCACAGGAAAGGAGTCCAGCGTGAGCAAACTACGCATCGGCCAGGTCGCAAAAGCGGCCGGCGTCAACATCGAGACCATCCGTTACTATGAGCGCTGCGGCCTGCTCGCCGATCCGGGACGCCGAGAAAGTGGCTACCGCGCCTATCCGCCGGAGACTGTGGCGCGCGTGCAGTTCATCAAGCGCGGTCAACTGCTCGGCTTCACGTTGCGTGAGATTGCGGACTTGCTGGCGCTGCGCGTCGATGATGCGACCCCATGTGATCAGGTGCGTGAACAGGCCGAGATGAAGCTGGCAGAGATCGACGCCAGGATCGCCGACCTGCTGCGCATTCGCCATGCGCTGGCGACGCTGGCGGCGGCGTGCGCTCACGGCGGTCCGACCGGCGAATGCCCGTTGATCGACGCGTTGGAACACGAATTACAGCTCGATCTAGACAATTCAGGAGGATGATCAATGGGACAGCAATTTTCAAACGCTACGCTGCGGTGGGGCGTGATCGGCGCCATCATCGCTGCGCTGTGCTGCTTCACGCCGGTGCTGGCAATTTTGCTTGGGGTGGTGGGGCTAAGCTGGGCAGTGGGATATCTGGACTATGCTCTTTTCCCGGCGCTGGCGTTTTTTATCGGCCTGACGATCTATGCCCTGTGGAAGCGACAAAAAAACAGCCAGGCTGGCGTCGCCTGCGATTGTGAGACGTCAACGCAGCCGCAGGCTTGACGCAAGCGAGAGAGGCCGATCTCGCCTTCCAGGAAGCCTGTAGCTTCCTGGAAGGCCACGACAGAAATTCATACTGGAGACAATCAACTATGAGTCAACAACCAACTGAATCAATCGAGCTTGATGTGCGTGGCATGACCTGCGACGCCTGTGCACAGCACGTGACGCGAGCGCTGCAAAGCGTGTCCGGCGTTGAGCAGGTGCAGGTTCCGAGCTGGCAGGCAGGGCGCGCCGTGCTGACCGCGCAGCCGGGGATCGACGAAACATTGCTGGAAGATGCGGTGAAAGCGGCAGGCTACCGGGCCACCGTGCGCCGTAGTGCAGCCATACGCATCCCGGCGTCACTCAGTTCTTCATCGCAGCCGCCGAAAGATTACGACCTGATCGTGATCGGGACAGGGGGTGCAGGGATGGGCGCAGCGATTAAAGGCGCAGAACTGGGCCAACGCGTCTGTATCATCGAGGCAGGCGTGATCGGTGGTACGTGCGTCAATATCGGTTGCGTACCCTCAAAAACGCTGATCCGCGCCGCCGAAAGCTACCATAGGGCCGGTCATCATCCGTTCGCCGGCATCCATACTGCTGCCATCGATGTAGATTGGCGGGCAGTCATTGCACAGAAAGATGCGTTGGTGACTGAACTGCGTGAAAGCAAATACGTGGATGTGCTGGCATCCTATCGCGACCAGATCATGCTGGTGCACGCGCGTGCCCGGCTGCAAGCGGATGGGGCCGTGGCGCTTGACGACGGGCGCGTTCTCACGGCGCGCGGGGTCGTCATCGCCACCGGTGCGCGACCGCAGATCCTGCCATTGGATGGCATCAAGCAGGTCGCCGTCCTGGACAGCACCTCGGCGATGGCGCTGCCCGAACAGCCGCGCTCCCTGCTCGTCATTGGCGGCCGCGCCATTGCGCTGGAGCTGGGGCAAACCTTCGCTCGCCTGGGCACCCAGGTGACAATCCTGCAGCGCAGCGTACGTCTGATCCCGGAGCACGAGCCGGAAATTGCCGACGCGTTGGCCGAGATTCTACGCCAGGAAGGAATGACTGTGCAGACAGGCGCCACGCCGAAAGCAATCCGCGCAGAGGGCGAGGAGAAGGTGGTGACAGCGCGCGTGCATGGCGTACTCCAGGAGTTTCGCGCCGAACAGGTGCTGATGGCGACCGGCCGTACGCCCAATACGGGGTCGCTGGGACTAGCGGAGGCCGGCGTCGTCACCGATGCCGGCGGCTTCATCGTCGTCGACGAGTTCATGCAGACGAGTCGTCCCGGCGTCTATGCAGCAGGTGACGTAACCAATCGACCCAAGCTGGTCTATGTGGGTGCGGCCGCCGGTGGCATTGCCGCTGAAAATGCACTGGAGGACAATCGGAAACGACTGAACCTGACTGTGCTGCCCGACGTGATTTTCACCGACCCGCAGGTGGCGACCGTAGGGCTGACCGAGGCACAGGCGCAGACAGACGGCTACACGGTCAAAACGAGCGTATTGCCACTTCACTATGTGCCGCGCGCGCTGGCCGCGCGCGACACACGTGGCCTTATCAAACTGGTGGCGGAGCAAGGCTCGGACCGGCTGTTGGGGGCGCACGTGCTGGCAGCCGAAGGCGGTGAAGTCATCCAGACGGCGGCGCTGGCTGTGCACGCCGGGCTGCGCTACGGCTTCACCGTCAGCGATCTGCGCGGGATGCTTTTCCCGTATCTAACCCAGGTGGAGGGGCTGAAGCTCGCTGCGCAGGCGTTCGAGAAGGATGTGACGCAGTTGTCATGTTGTGCAGGTTAACCGCCAGGCCGCTATATAGAACTTTTGGGCGCACTCGGTCGTGTCACTCCTGGTCGGCAAACACCAAAAATGGTGCTGGAATCCATCCAGACTGTGCGGGCGTCACCCCGATAGTGCGCACAAAATAGAAGTTCAATTCCGGGTTGATCTGGCTGAATTCGACCTTGACGCGTGTGCCTGGATAGACCTGCCCAACAACCTGATTGCGGCTGTGGCTGTCATAGAGATAGACGATCGGCTGCACCACTTCGCCGGCATACTTGCCTGTCACTGTCCCCTGGCGCCCGTCGGGTTGTGGAATGCCGCAAAGCGTTGGGTCAGGGTTGTCATGAAATGGCAGCGGTGGCGGGATGGCGGGCAGCGGCGCCGTCGGCGCAGTGGTCACGATCGCAAGACTGGGCGCTTGCAGCGCCAAAATGAAAATGAGCACAAGAACAACAATGCCTGCAAGTTGACTGGTCCTCATTTGCTTCCTCCTCCGCAATTGTGCAGCCTTTGTCATCGGCGCAATAACAACTCTTCAGTACATTATGGGTCTCATGCAAAGAGAGTATGGCACGGCCATCGCTGCAACGGTGTAGTGCGCCCTACGTAGAGCAACTCACAGTCCAGCAAACGAAAGTATTCTATGGTTTTGCACAAGTTCACCGGATCGTGTGCGGCGCTATGCGCCGACAGAAAAGGATGGAGAGCATGATGGAGAGCATGAGAGAAGACTTGGTTTTTGATCGCTGCCATCGGTTTGGCAAGCGGCGTCTGGTGACACTGTTTGTGCTGTTGGCGCTGACTGCCTGTAGCAGCGCAAAGACGCCGGATATAGCGTCATCCCCGACTGTGACGCTTGCGGATTTTCCTGAGGGCATCGGTCGCGGTTACCCGACGGCCTGGTTGCCCGGCGATGGCGATAAAGGCAACAGCGTTCAGATCGGTGCGGAGGCGCCCGATTTTGCCATCGTGCTCGAAGATGGCGGCCATCTGCGCCTGAGCAATTTGCGGGGCCGTCCCGTCGTCATCAATTTCTGGGCGACATGGTGCGGGCCATGCCGACTGGAGATGCCCGAACTGATGCGGGCGGCAAGAGCTGACCCTCACCTGGCAATGCTGGCAGTCAATGTTCAGGAGGCGAAAACAACTGTCGCGGCCTTTGCAGAAGAGTTTGCAATGACGACGCCGGTGGTGATCGACCCTGAAGGTGTGGTGCAAAGGCTGTACGAAGTGCGCGGCCTGCCAACAACGGTTTTCATCGACACACACGGGCGTATTGCCGCCATCTATGCGGGCGTCCTGACGCCAATGGCGCTTGAAGAACGATTAGCCATGATTCGCTGACGTGGATTTTTCCCAGGTCTATCCCAATCGATTTAGTGTATTGCGCACCTGCTCAGGTGATGGGTTGCCAAGCGACCACACACGACCATCCAACAGGTAGGTTGGCGTGGCAAAGACGATCTCTGGAATCACTTCGCCAGGGACAGCAAGGTCAACTACTCTGAGATTCACATGCGGATATTCAATCTGGATAAGCTCAGCGATTTCCCTTGCATATTCACAGTTGACGCAATGGTCACTGACGTAAATGGCAACAGTGTGTCGATCGGCGCTCGCCCTGTCCGGTGAAGACTCAGCTTCGATGGCGCCTGATGACATCGCGTCATGCCTGCGACGACGTTGTTTCTTCCACATTGTAAGCCTCAGTTTCATGCTCACAGACTTTGACCCAGAGATTAGCCTGGAGTGTAGCGCAAATGTTGTCCTGCCTTGTGTGATACCGCCTACGCAGGAATACCTCATCCGGTGCTAAAAGTAAGAAATGGTGAATAAACATCGTCTGAAGAGTAAGAGTCGCCGTTCAATTCAAAGTTTGATAAGGAGCCAGAGATGGATCAAGTCGTTTATTTTCAGGGATATCGCCCTGCTGAAACCGCTGCTGGCGACGCCAATCAACGGCTGATCGCCAATGTTCATCCACCTGACTGGCAAAACCCCAAGCCGACCGGCAAGTACAATCTTGTTGTGGTGGGCGGCGGCTCTGCCGGACTGGTTGCCGCTATCGGCGCCGCCGGGTTGGGCGCAAAAGTGGCGCTCATCGAACGCCACCTCCTGGGAGGCGATTGCCTGAATGTGGGCTGCGTGCCCTCCAAGACGGTGATCCGCTCCGCCAAAGTGCTGGGGGAGATTGCACGGTCGAGTCAGCTTGGCGTCCAGGTGGATGGGGTGCATGTAGATTTCAGCGCGGTGATGGAGCGTATGCGGCGCGTGCGTGCGGATCTGAGCGAACACGACTCGGTGCAGCGTGTGACGAATCTTGGCATCGATATGTACCTGGGTGATGCGCGCTTCACAGGCAGCAACACGCTCGAAATCGACGGTCAGACGTTGAGCTTTGCCAAAGCCGTCATTGCCACCGGCTCACGACCGGCGGCGCCGCCCATTCCTGGCCTGGCGGAAACCGGTCACCTGACCAACGAAAAGGTTTGGGATCTGACGCTCCTGCCGCCGCGTCTGGCCGTCATCGGCGCCGGGCCCATCGGCGCTGAACTGGCGCAGGCATTCCGCCGTTTTGGCAGCGCGGTGACCGTTTTCGATGTGATCCCACGGCTGTTGGGGCGTGAGGACGAACAGGCGGCAGCAGTCATCCGCCGTGTGTTCGAGGCGGAAGGCATCGGTCTTGCCCTGGGCGCCGAGATCGAACAGGTGTCGCGCAACGGCGACGCCAAGCAGATTACCTACAAACTCAACGGCGCAAGCTACAGCCTGGTCGTCGACGAGATTCTGGTGGCTGCCGGTCGCCTGCCCAACCTGGAAGGACTAAATCTCGAAGCCGCTAACGTGGCTTACAACCCGCGCGGCGTCGAAGTGGACGATACGTTGCGCACCACCAATCCCGACATCTATGCCGCTGGCGACGTTGCCTCGCGTTTCCAATTCACCCACATCGCCGATGCAACGGCGCGCATGGTGCTGCAGAACGCGCTTTTCCCCGGCGCAAAAAAGAAATTGAGCGACTTGATCATTCCCTGGGCGACCTACACCGATCCAGAGGTGGCGCATGTCGGCATGTATGACTGGGAGGCGGAGCAAGCCGGCATTCCGGTCGAAACCTACATCCACGCGCTGGCCGAAACCGACCGTGGCCGCGCCGACGGCGAGCAAGATGGCTTTGTGAAGGTGCACGTCAAAAAGGGCGCCGACAAGATTCTCGGCGCCACCATCGTAGGCCGCCATGCCGGCGAGTTGATCAGCGAGATCACCGTCGCCATGTCCGGCGGACTGGGGCTGCGCCATCTGGCTACGGTCATCCACCCCTATCCGACCGAAGCCGAAGCGATTCGCAAGGTGGCCGACGCCTACAACCGCACACGACTCACACCCACAGTGGCGAAGCTGTTCAAGTGGTGGTTTGGCTGGCGCCGCTAGTTGACGATGGAGGAGCAGCCAGGTTTGCTGATACGACTCACACTAGAGGATAGGCTTGGCAGAGTGAAAGGTACAATCGTTATGTCTCAGAAGTTGCACGGTGCGCAGCGCGTAGTTGCGCCCAGTCGGGTTCGACATATTGCTGGCGTCGCCAGCGGTAACCTGGCTCGACGATGACGCCCGGTGACTCAGCCGTCAGCAACGTTTGCAGCGCCACGAAAATGACTGTGCGCTGCTGTTCCGGGTGGTTCGGTTCACCCAGGGGATGTCCAAGCGGCCATTTCAAGAAGACAGCGCGCGGCGCGCCAACTGCGAGCGTCAGCTCGCGGGCAAGCGAGATGCTGACAGTCGCAATGCCAGCGGCTTCAAGACTACGTGCGATCAGTCCCACGGACCGATTGCAAAGCCCTCAGGCAGGCGTCAGAAAGGCAAAGTCGACGCCCTCTTTGCGTAGCTTTGCCGCCACCTCCGCCGCGTAGCGGTGTGTGAGCAACGGAAGCTGCTCGCCTTCGATGTGTCCCATGAAGCCATAATGCCGCCGCGCCAGGCTGCCGATGACGCCGCTTTCTGCCAGACTACGGAAGTGCGACAGTGGAAAAACAACGTTGATGTCGCGGTCGGCGTCGGCATGGTCATAGTAATTGTGCGTGATCGTTAGCTGCGCCTGGGTCGCCGTTGCGGGAATTTCGCGGTAGGATGCATCCCCATCGGGATTGTCCATGTCAAAGGGATGCTGTTCGCGCAGATGGACGCCCGCCGTGGTGATGAGCGCCGCCTTGCACTCGGCAAGGGGTTTTTGCAACAAAGTGAATGGCGGCGCCTCGCCAGACGCAGTGGCGCCGTGAATCCGCACTGCCGCACGCCTGGCCCACCATTCAGTGACAACCGGGATCGCATAAAAGCGGTTGAGCAGACGTTGTCGCCATGATAAGTGATTGGTCATGATCCCGAAAGGTACTCTGTTTGTGCGACTTCGGCAAGTTGGCGAGGTAAGAGATCGGTGAGTTAGGTTGTCAAGTAAACAGAAGGCGGGTCTATTTCACACAGGACTTACGCAATTGGCTATGCAACCTTCCCGGAAGCTCTCAGCTTCCGGGAAGGTGACACCCTGGAAGCTGCGTAAGTGCTGTCACATTGGGGGCAGAGTTGGTTTTGTAGGTCATCGCCTCCGGCGTGACGGGCGCCATGTCACGCCGGAGGCGATGACCTACGACACGCACCCTAAACTTGAACTACACCCACAGAAGGCTTTGTAGGCGATCATGCGCCCACAAATTGCTGCGATTGATGAAAGGATTAAAATGTCGATTCAACGCGCTTCATGGTGGACAAAGCACTGGCAAAAGGTTACGGCGGCGACAATCTGGCTCGCAATCATCGGTGCATTGCTGTTCTATATGCGCGCCCATGCGCTGACCTTGTCCGAATTATTTCTCGCCGGCATGAACTGGGTCCAGGCCAACCCATTGGCGCCGCTCGCCTACATCATCATTTATGCGCTCAGACCGCTGACGCTCTTTTCCTCGGTGCTGTTGACGCTGGCGGGTGGGTTTCTGTTTGGGCCAGTTTGGGGCATTGTCTACACCGTAATCGGCGCCAATCTGTCGGCAACGGTTGCCTTCTTTGTCGGTCGCTACTTTGGCCGTGGCATCCTCGATGATGATGCGTCCGATAGTTGGATGCAGCGCTATGCGCGACGGATGCGCGAGAACAGCTTTGAGACGGTGCTGATCATGCGCTTCATCTTCCTGCCCTACGACCTGGTGAACTACCTTTCAGGATTTCTGCGCATCGGCTACTGGTCATTTCTGATCGCAACGATGGTCGGTTCGATTCCTGGCACGATTGCCTTTGTGTTGATGGGCGCCTCGCTCTCGACAACTGAAATCACCAACATGTTCCGCACGGGCGAATTGCCCACCCTGGATTGGAGGCTTTTGGCGATCTCGGCAACTATGTTTGTCGTGAGCATCGCCCTTTCACGTTACTTCAAGCGACGTGAATCGACGACATCAGTCGCCGAAGTTGCCTCAACTCAGTAGTTCATGATTCTGCCTCACGCAAAGGCGCAAAGCTGAAGACGCTTTTCTTCGCGTCCTTCGCGGCTTTGCGTGAGACTTGTGAAGCGCCGGCACTGGAATTTGTAACAGCGGAGGAATCGAAATGAACAAGCGACTTGTACTTGTGGGAGCATCGATCCTTGTGGCAGCGTCGATCGTGTCGGCGTGTGTTGCGTTGACGCCGGTTGCACCGGAGGCTGTCAGCACGTTGCCCCAAAGCTCTGCGCCAGATGACGCGGACGCAATTGCCCAAGACGGCGAGTCCGGCGCGTTGCTGCCGCCGTCCGCGCCGCCCTTCTCGACCAGCGGCTGGAAAACCGATTTCACCCGGCGCACCGTTGCCTGGGAAGATATCATCTCCGGCGGTCCCCCCAAAGATGGCATCCCGGCAATCAACGCACCGATGTTCGAGTCTGTGACGGCAGCGGCGGGCTGGTTGAGTGCGCGCGACCCGGTAATTCTCTTTGCCGAGAGCGGCGAAGTGCGCGCCTACCCGCTGGCGATTCTCATCTGGCACGAGATTGTCAACGATGTCGTCGGCGGGCGTCCGGTGGCGGTGACCTTCTGCCCCCTTTGCAACGCCAGCATCGTCTTCGACCGCACGTTCGATGGCGCGCTGCTTGACTTTGGCACGACCGGTAAATTGCGCAATAGCGACCTGATCATGTACGACCGGCAAACCGAAACGTGGTGGCAGCAATTCACCGGTCAGGGCATTGTCGGTCAGTACGCCGGTGAACAACTCGCATTTTTGCCCAGCCAGGTGATCAGTTTCGCCGACTTCGCCGCCGAATTTCCCGACGGTCAGGTGTTGGCGCGTCCTACATTCCCGCGCAGCTATGGCGCCAATCCATACGCTGGCTATGATTCCTCGCCCCGGCCATTCCTTTTTAGGGGCCAGGTGGATGATCGCCTCCCGGCGACGGAGCGCATTGCCGGGGTGGCGCTGCCCGGCCTGGTGAAGGCGTATCCCTTCAGCCTGGCGGCGCAAGCCGGCGCCATCAACGATGAGACAGGCGGCTTGCCATTGGTTGTTCTCCACAAGGCAGGTACAGCCAGCGCCCTCGACGCCAACGCCATCAGCGAAGGACGCGATGTGGGCAGCGTGGCCGTCTTCGACCGCCGTCTTGACGGCCGCACGCTCACCTTTGTCGCCAACGGGGACGGAACGTACACCGACCGAGAAACCGGCAGCACGTGGAACATTCTTGGCGTAGCCGTGGCCGGCGAACTGTCCGGCGCACAACTGACGCAACTCCTAGCTTTCGACCATTTTTGGTTCGCCTGGGCGGCGTTTCACCCGGAGACGGAACTGTATGGCGCGCCATAGGCCGCGTCAACGATATTTTTGGAAACCCACAAATATCTGAAAACTGTTTGACCGGTCAGGCAAGAGAGGGCGTCAACCAAGCGCATTGCCAGCGAACCGACAATGCGCCTGGTTGACGCGGGAAAATTGGTGAACGTTGCCCTGTTACATGCAGTTGAGGAACTGCGTCGTTGCGCTACGTTGCACCTGCACACAGTCAGGGGCGGAGTTCCCAAAGCGCCAGGATCAATGATTCAGCAGGTATTGCACCAACGCATCCAACTCCTCTGCTGTCATCTGATCGGCGTAATTTTTCGGCATCGCGTTGACGCAAGGGCCAGCCGGGCACTGCTTGACAACAAAGGCGCCAGGCTCCACGATCGATTGGTGAACGTATTCCTCGGCGCTCAAGCCTTCGACACGCGTGGCGGCGACATCTTTCAACCCATCCAGATTGGGGCCAGGCCCGAATTTGCTGCCCCTGCCGCCCAGTTGATGGCAGGTCAAGCAAGGCGGGTTGAGGCGTGCAAAGACAGCGGCGCCGTCGATGGCGCCGGCAGCGGCTGTATCACCGCCCGCTTCGGCCACGGCGGCCGGCGTTGGCGTTTCCGTCGGTGCGACTTCGGTGGGCGCTTCGGTTGGCAGCGCAGCGATCGCTTCCAGCCCCAGGTTCACCGAACGCATGTAGGCGACCAGATTGGTGAGGTCGGCGTCGCTGAGCGTGGGTTGGCCGCCGTAGGGCAACATCGCAATGCCGGTGGTGTTGAGCGGATCATCTGCCGGGCGCCCGACGCGGATAAATGCAATCAGGTCAGCGTCACTCTGCTCGGCGACAAAGCGACTCGTCACCAGATTCTTGCCTAGGCCGGGGCGCCCCTGGGCGTCTGGAGCGTGGCAGACGGCGCAGTAGCGCAGATAAGCCGTCTGTCCAAGGCTCACCAGGACGTCAGCTTGCGTCTCTTCGCGCAGCAACCACTGTCGATAATCGTCAGCGCGTGGCGATGGCTTGCCGACATTCTGATTGATCGAGTGCAGATATTCAGCGATGGCGAGCAGTTGGGCGTCGGTCAGATCGTTGCGACCGCCGCGCGGCGGCATCGGCACCCCGACAATGTTGAATTCGCTGTCAGCCGTACGTCCGATGGCGACGAAATGCGCCAGCTCCTCAGGCGTCAATGCACCCACAAAGTCACTGGTGCGCAGATTGAGACCAATGCCGGGAATGCCTTGTGCATCCTGACCATGACAAGGCGCGCACGCCTCGCCAAAGAGCGCTTCGCCATCGCCAGCCGCCTGCATGGACGCGCTGCTGGCAACAGGGGCGCTTTCCGCCATGGCAACCTGCTGACTGGCCGTTTCCTGCGTTGTGGATGTATTCGTCGCGGCGCTGGCGTCATTGGTCATTGGCGCTGCCGTCGGCGCAGGCGTGGGTGATGGTTCAGGGGTGGGCAATGGCTCCGGCGTAGGTGTGAACGTTGCCGTGGGTCGAGGTGTGGGCGGAGGCGGCGCCTCAATGGTTTGACCGGCCATCGCTGCCACGATGCGCAACAGCACCATGACCAGAAAGATTGCCACAACGATAGATATCAAGCGATTCATAATGAGCTACACTCCTCAAACAAGACAAACCGAGTTTCTGTGGAAACTCGGTTTGTCGTTGGCTAATCACATCACCAGCGTGATGCATCGATGAGCACCGGTGCTGACACCGCCCACAGACTACACATACCGTCGGCTCTTGAACGTGACCGTTTCCTTATACTCCGAAAGCACGCCCACCTTGCGGATGTCGGCCCAGGCGCCTTTGTAGTAGGGGACGATGTTCTCATCCACCCACTCGGTGACTAAGTCGCCGGCAATGCCGCGATGATGGCCGAACATCATGAACGCCTGACCGCGTTTGATCGCCGGTTCGACGTAGGCAAGGGCGAAGCTGGCGCCACGGTTGTTGTAGACCTCGACAATGTCGCCAGACTCGATGCCCAGTTCGGCGGCATCCTCTGGATTCAACTCGAGCGGCGTGATCGGATAGCGATCGTTCGCAAAGGGGATGAAGCGATCGTGATAAGCCGTCTGCCACATGTGGTTGGTGCGTCCGTTGTTGATCCAGAATTTGAACTTGTCCTTCTGCTCCTCTACCACAGCGCCATAGCCCTGAAACGGCGTGGGCAAGAAATGCGCCAACCCGTCGTCGGTGCTGAATTTGCCATCGGTGTACAGCATCTCCGTTCCGATCAACTTGCCATCCGTGTATTCGACGACAGGCAATTGCACGCCGTCGTTGCCCATGTCGCGCAGGCGGTCATAGGTCACCAGATCGCCGGTTGGGCCGCCCTGACTGTCGATTGCAGCGACGCCGGCGCGGCGGAACCCATCGTTGAAGGCGTCTTCTTCGGTCTCCCAGTCGAAGCCGGCGAAGCGTTCAGCCATCTCTGCGTTGCCCTCCGCCTCATAAAGCGCCTTGATCGTGTTGGCGATGTCGGCGGCAATCAGGCAATCGGGTTTGGCACTGCCTGGCGGGTTCATGAATTTCTCCGAAAGACGAATGCGCCGTTCGCCATTCATCGAAGTCAGGTTCATTTCACCTGGATGCGCCGCCGGGAAGAGTAGGTGCGCCGCTTCAGCGAACATAGTTGGATACAGATCGATGACGGTGATGAAGAGACCGCCATCCTCGGTGACGGCTTTATAGATGATATCGACCATTTCTTCCGGAGTGGCGCCGATGGCCCCCGCCATGGCTTCTCGCACAATGTTGGCGCGACGGTGAATGGTCTCGCGGTATTGTTCAGCGTTGACCGTTGTCTGGAAGGCATTGCAGCCCCAGACGGTCAGCATCTTGCCGTTGCCCTTGATGATTTCCTGATCGATGTAGGGCGCTGGACGTGGACCGGGATACGGCGGGCGGGCATAGCCCTCTTGATGGCCGCCCATGCGGCTGCAGCCAGTGCCACGGCGTCCAATGTTGTGGGTTGCCAGCGCCAGGTTGACGATCGAACCGATGGTGGAATAGTTATTGTTGCCCCAAATGACGCCTTTTTCATAGGCAAACATGGTGCGCGGGCGATGACCGTTTTCGCGCGGCTTGAACATCCACTCCGCAGCCTGTTGCAGCTTTTCCACTGCCACGCCGGTGATCTCGCTCGTCTCCTCCAGCGAGAGGCGATTGGCTTCCATCATGGCGTCGAAGCCGCTGGTGTTGGCGGCGATGAACTCCTGATCGTGCCAGCCCTGGTCAACGACATAGGTGAGCAGCCCATTCATCAGGGCATTGTCGGTGCCAGGAAGGATATCGAGATGCAGCACGTTGTCGGCGCCGGCGACATACTCGGAGATCGAGACAGTGGGCGTGCGGCGTGGATCGACGATCACGATGCGTCCGGCTGCGCCGTCGGTCTCTTCGCCAAACCATTCCTGCTTTTTCTCGATGGTGGTGCCGTCCAGGTTGGGCACCCAGTGCGCCAGGAAGTAATTGGTCTGCGTCTCGAACGGATTGTTGCCGATGGTGATGATGACGTCGGCCAGTTCGGCGTCCTCATAGGCGTTGTTCAGTTCACCGACGCCCATATCGCGGGAGGAGTGCACTTCCGAGTTATAAGCCGGGCGATTGTGGATGCGCACCATCTGCGTCTGGATGGCAGAGAACATCAACTTGCCGGTGCCCCACGTGTTCTCGAAACCACCGCCAGCGCCGCCATGATCGAAGCAATTGAACATGATCTGGTCTGGCCCATCCTCGTCGAGAATCTTTTTGGTGAGACCTGCATAGACGGCAAGCGTATAATCCCAGGCGGATTCCAGCCACTCGTCACCGGTGAAAATGCGCGGATGTTTGAGCCGCTCTTTCACATAACCATCGGGACTGTACATGACAGTCGCCAGCTTGCCACCGCGCGTCGAGCTAAGCCCTTTGTTCACGACGCACGCCTTGTCGGGCAAGATCAGAATGTTATAGCGCTTGCCATCGCGGTCGGTAATGACGTTGTGCATGGCGGAGGTGAGCGTCAAGGTCAACGGCGCCTGTTGTTCGCGGAAATCCATCCCCAGCGCATTCTGGTCGGGTGCGCGTCCGCCTTCTTTGTTGGCCGCCCACTTGTACACATGATAGGCGCAACCCACGATGCAGAAATGACAGATCAGGTTGGTCTTCTCAGCATTGACTGGGGGAATGGGCACACGATCGTTGATGGTTGTCATGGCAATACCTCTTTCCTTTTCCTCTAGGCGCTCTACAGGATGTTCGACACGCGACCGTAGATCAGGCCGCTCATACCGGTGGCGCGCACGGCGCCGCTCGCTTCGTCATACTCCAGCTCAACTTGCGGCACCGGCACGGTGGCGGAGCCGATCACCATCTTGCCCCCCAGCTCGGTATCGAAGATGCTATAGTGACA
>CALJMI010000080.1 GCA_937981885.1 uncultured Caldilinea sp. | reverse complement strand
CCCCTCGCTGGTGCGTGGGCTGACGATCAGACCATCGTAGCCAAGCGCAATCACACCTTCGAGGTCAGCCACCTGCTTGGTGGTGTTGTCCTGACCGTCGAGCGTGATGATCTCGATGTTGCCGATCTTC
Organism: uncultured Caldilinea sp.; assembly: GCA_937981885.1. Classification (GTDB taxonomy): domain Bacteria; phylum Chloroflexota; class Anaerolineae; order Caldilineales; family Caldilineaceae; genus Caldilinea. The sequence goes on along the minus strand of CALJMI010000080.1, from coordinate 45,243 downwards.
GCCGCCTCGTCTCGCACCTGTCGCTCCATGTGCACAAAGAACGGAAAACTCATCGCCGGCACCGAGAACGCAATACGATAGACTTTGGCGTCGGGTGCTGGAGCCATCTGTCCGCTGTCGGCTGGTGCAGCGGGCGCACAGCCAGCCAGCACCAGCGCTAGAATAAGCAAAAGGCTGGAGGCAAGAAAAATACTTCGTTTGACTGATTCTTTACGCATAGTCAACTCTCCTTGTAGACTGCAAATGTACACTGTGAGATAGTTTGAAAACACGCTGTTGCAATGCCTGGATTGCAACAGCGTGGCAGACACCCAACTCGCCTCTCCTCTATCTTCGCCGTCGCTTGATCAACTGGTCGAGATAGACAGCAAAGACGATGATCAAGCCGACCAAAATCTGTTGGTAGTAAGGCGACACATTCATCAGCGTCAGGCCGTTGCTGAGCACACCGATTAACAGAATGCCGATCACGGTGCCAAAGATGCCGCCTTCGCCGCCGAAAAGACTGGTGCCGCCGATTACCACGCCTGCGATCACCGTCAGCTCGTAGCCGACGCCCGCCACCTGCTCCGCTGAATTCAGGCGCGACGAGAGCAGAAAGCCCGACAGCCCGGCGAAGAACCCGGTGATCACATAGACGCTGAGCATGATGTTCTGCACGTTGAGACCGGAAAGCCGCGCCGCCTCCGGGTTGCCGCCAACGGCATAGACGCGACGCCCATAGCGGGTGTAGCGCAGCACAATAAACGCCAGCACCGCAAAGCTGAGAAAAATGATGACCGGCACCGGCACCGGCCCAACCATGCCTTGTCCCCAGAATTTATACTCGTCGGTGAAGGTGCTGATCGGTTGACCGCCGGAAAAGAGCAGCGCCGCGCCGCGAAAAGCTGTCAAGCCGCCGAGCGTGACGATGAAAGGCGGCACTTTGAGCCGCGAAACTGCTGTGCCTTGCAGCAGCCCTCCGATCAATCCAACGGCAATGGCGGCGCCGATAGCGGCTGGCAAGCCAAATCCCTCAGCCTGTCCGGCTGTGCCCGCTGAGAGCAATCCTGTGCCGCCTTTATAGACCGCGGCGGCCACCAGCCCAGAGAGCGCCAGCAGCGAGCCAACCGACAGGTCGATGCCGCCGGTGAGAATCACAAAGGTCATCCCTAATGCCAGCAAACCATAGATCGACACCTGGCGCAATACGTTGAAGAGATTGCGCGAGGAAAGGAAAGCGGGTTCGATCAGCGCAAAGATTACACAGATGACGATCAGGACGCCCAGCGCGCCAAGCTGACTGGCATAGGCGTGCCAGTCGAAACTGCTGGTGAGTGTGCTCGGTTTGGCTGCTTGTTTTGCAGTCACAGCGAAAGCTCTCCTTCTACATTGGACACTACCTGTTTGCGCAGGGTGCAATAGTGCATCAGCGTTTCCAGCGTTGCCTCGTGGCGCAACACTTCGCCTGTCATGCGCCCCTCCGCCAGGCAGAGAATACGGTCGCACATGGCGATCAGTTCAGGAAACTCCGATGAGATCATGATGATGCTGATGCCGTTGGTGGCAAGCTGGTGCATCAATTCGTAGATTTCTGACTTGGCGCCGACATCGATGCCGCGCGTCGGCTCGTCCATGATCAGGATTTTGGGGCCAAGCATCAGCCATTTGGCAATCACCACTTTCTGTTGATTGCCGCCGCTCAGATTGACGACGCGCTGTTCCATGCCCGGTGTACGAATTTCAAAGCGTTCAATGTATTCATTCACCAGGCGCTGTTCGGCGCCAAGCTGGACGAATCCGACGCGAGTCAGCGAATCGAGATGCGCCAACGTCATGTTGATACGCACAGCAAGACCGAGGATCAGGCCCTGTCCTTTGCGATCCTCTGGCACCAACCCGATGCCAAGCCGGATCGCATCGGATGGCGAACGAATGTCAGCTTCTTTGCCTTCGATCAGAATCTGGCCGCTGTTGCGACGGTCGGCGCCGAAGATAGCGCGCACCAGTTCCGTGCGCCCAGCCCCAACCAGCCCGGCCAGTCCGAGAATCTCGCCGCGTCGTAGGGTGAAGCTCACATCGTCGAGCACGACAGCATCGGGGTTGATGACGGTGCCGCGCCGGGAGATGTTGCGCACCTCCAACACGATGTCTGCAGCCGTCTGCTCGATATCCAGGTGCTCGTCGCGATGGAAAAACTGGTCAAGCGAACGCCCCACCATCATGCGAATCAAATCCTCACGCGTAACGTCGGTCACCATCACATCGCCAGCATTTTTGCCGTCGCGCAGCACTGTGACGCGATCGCAGATGCGCAGCACCTCTTCGAGACGGTGCGAGATAAAGATGACCGCCACGCCGCTGCGTTTGAGTTCGCCAATCAGTTCAAAGAGGGTTTCGACTTCGGTTTCACTCAACGCTGAAGTCGGCTCATCCATGATCAGCACACGCACATCGCGCGAGATCGCCTTGGCAATTTCCACCATCTGCTGTTCGGCGACGGAAAGCGAACGCACCAACGCTGTTGGATGCAAATTCATGTGCATTCGGTCAAGGATGGCGCGCGTCTGTTGCTCCAGCCGGCTGCGACTCACCAAGAACGGGGGTCCCGGCTCGCGCCCGATGAAAATATTTTCCATGACCGACAGGTTGGGCATCAAGTTGAGTTCTTGATAGATAATCGATATGCCCAGTTCCTGGGCGTGGTGCGGGTCGTGAATGTGCAACGGTTCGCCATTGTAGTAAATTTCGCCGCTGTCGATGGTGTAGACGCCGGACAAGATTTTCATCAAGGTTGATTTTCCGGCGCCATTCTGTCCGATCAATCCAAGCACTTCGCCGGCGTTCACATACAGGTTGACCGCCTCCAACGCCTGTACACCTGGAAAAGATTTGCTGACATTTTCCATCCACAGCAAAGCGCTGCGCCTGTCCATGTGCAACTCGCTCCTTGTCGGATGTTGCCCTGCAACCACTTGCCGGATCGCTGACAAGTGCGGTAATTGGAAAATTTTGTCATATCGGAGAAAACGATTACATCAAGATACTGATGTTGCTTCATTGTAACATACGATGGTAAAGCGTCAAACTTGTTTTGGAAATCACACTAAACGGTTTCTTGATCGTTTTGTTGTCAATCATTGTTGCAAATCCACTGTAAAGACAGGCAGGAGCGTCTTGCATCGGAATTCCAATCCATGCGATAACAGTCGCTTGTGCGTTCGCCAGAGATGTTGTATGATTCGCATACACTCAAGGATGATGCGTGCACCGTCATCGCACGATTGCGGACGCACATTGATCCGACTAAATTTCTTTTCCGACTTGATTCGAGCGAAAAGGAGACTGCTTATGCAGGCGATACGCAAGTTCTTGCCGATTCTCCTGGTGGTGGTGGTCGTTCTGGTGGTTGTTGCTGCGTGCAACGGCGGCGGCGGCGGACGCGGACAGACCTGGTTCAACCTGCCATCGACGCCTATCACCATCGATGCCAACGGCAATGCCAGTATCTACGGCATCGGTCTTGGCCAGGTGATGACCCCAGACCAGGTGCAACTGGTGCAAAGTTTGGGGCAGAAGGTTGAAGTGCGCATTGGGTACAACGGCGTCCATGTCTACATCAACGGCGAAGATCAGCCGTACCTGGCTTGGGACGACGAAAGCGCCGCCAATCTGGAACGACTGCTCGCCGAGATACCTGCCACGGCACCCGCTGCGCAGGCTGTACCCTGGCTGCGCCGTATAGGATTGGGCGCTGCAATCAATGTACCGCCTGTCGGGCGGCCGCTCAACATTCCACGCTGGCGCGGCGAAACTGCGGCTTCTCCGCAACAGCCCTCCAGCCAGATGCCGCCGCTTTCGTTGGGCGTTTCCTTCGATCAATCTGGCAGCGGCAGCATTGGCCCGATTTCGGGCGATCTCTTGGCTTCGTTGACCGGCGGCGCCAATCCACTGCAACTTGACCCAGGCACGCTGGCGCAGTTAACCGGGCTAGGTTTGCAGAATCTCAGTATTCAGACGACGCCCGGCGGCCTTGAAGTTACAGTCAACGGCGCCAGAATGCCAGGCCTGGCTTACGACGCCAACTCGTTGTCGCGCCTGGGCAATCTGCTGCCTGCGCTGCCTGGCATCGACGAGGCGACAGCTAACCTGGTCAGCGGCGTTGTGGACCAATTGCCCGGCATGAACCTAGACCTCAAAGTCGATTTCACCGGTCAACCGGTTGAGTTCAAGCTGCCTGACCTGCCGATCAAAGTGGGCGAAGGCGGCGCTCTTGAGCTGCTCGGTCTGTCATTGCCTGGGCTGGCGTTGCCAGAGGAGATGCTGCAGCCGCTGCGCGATCTTGGCGTCGAACAGTTAGCGCTCACCGCTTCGACTGAAGAGGTCAACATTGCCATCGACGGTCAGGCGTTGCCGCGCATCCGCTTTGGTCCGAATGGCTTGAATACACTGCTCGGCGCGCTTGGCCCACAGACCGGTCTACCTGCGCCCGTACTTACCACCCTGACCGACGCGCTGCTCAAGGACGGCATCAGCACGCGCATCGCCCTGGCCGGTGATCTGGCGGATGTGGCTCAACCAGGTGCGCCAAGCTTTGCACCTGCCGACCTCGGCAACACACCTGCGCCGGTGATCCGCCTCAACGCTGTTGTCCAGAATGGGCAGATTGTCTCGGTTGGTGGGCTTTCTGCCGAGGCGCTGGCCGCGCTGGGCGTCGAGCTTCCAGCGTTGCCGCCCGACGTGATGAAGATTCTGGGCGATCTGAGCGCCAGAACCGTTGACATCGTCAATACGCCCAATAACCTGTCGATCCAGATCAATGGCTCTGAGTTGCTCTCCATTGATTACGACGCCGCTTCGCTAAGCACTGCGCTCGATCTGGCTGGTCCTTATCTGGCTGGCACGCCGCTTGAAGATCCGGCGGTCATGAAGCTGGTGCAGGATGTGATCCTGCCAATTGCGCCAGCCGCCGATCTGAAAGTGCAGTTGACCATCCAGTAGTCTTTTGTTCGGTTTGCGGCACGGTAGAGCAATGCCGCCATGCCGCCAGGCAATTGTTGGACGCGTCAATCGAACATCAAGTAAACACCGCATCGAATCTAGCAAGGGCTGGAGCAGGTGCGGTGTTCTTGCTTTTTCACCCGGATTCAACGCCTTCGAGGAAACTCGTCGTGCAGGGCCTTATTGTCGAAATGAGCAATCACAACGCCAAACCCATGCTGCTTGATGCACTGGTCGCTGCGCTCGGCGCTGACGGTGTCCTGACCGGCGCGGCTGTACAGGAGCGTGCGACCAGTTGGATTGATTCGACGCCGCTGCAGGCGTTGGCGATTGTGCGTCCGCGCACGACGACAGAGGTTGCCACGGTGTTGCACCTTTGCCTCGCTGCGCGCCAGCCAGTTGTGACATTCGGCGGCGGCACTAACCTGGTGAGCGCCACACGCGCCACGTTGCAAGACCTGGTGCTCTCTCTGGAACGCATGTCTGCAGTTGTTGAAGTTGATGCCGTCAACCAGACGATGACCGTACAGGCGGGTGCGCCGCTTCAGCGTGTGCAGGAGGAGGCGGCTGCGCATGGGCTGTTCTTCCCGCTCGACCTGGCGGCGCGCGGGTCGGCAACCGTCGGCGGCTGCATTGCCATGAACGCGGGCGGCGTGCGCGTGCTGCGCTATGGCATGATGCGCGATCTGGTCTTGGGGGTGGAAGCGGTGCTGGCCGACGGCACGGTGCTCACGTCGCTCAATGCCATGCTCAAGAATAACGCCGGCTATGACCTCAAGCAGCTTTTCATCGGCAGCGAGGGTACGCTGGGCGTCATCACGCAGGCGGTGCTGCGTCTTTTTCCGGCGCCGCGCACACACTTCACTGCGTTGCTGGCGATGAACGAATTTGCCCAGGTGACAGCGCTGTTGCCCCTCTTTCAGAGTGATCTGGGCGGCGCGCTGGCTTCCTTCGAGGTGATGTGGAACGATTATTACCGGCTCACCACCACGCCGCCAGCGCTGGGCAAGCCGCCGCTGGCGCAAGCGTACGCCTACTATGTGCTGGTCGAGGCGCTGGGTGGCAGCGAGCGCCATGATCAGCAACGCTTTGAGGCGGCGCTCGACCATGCCGCGCACGAAGGGCTATTCGACGACGCTGTGGTCGCCCGTACAGCGCAGCAGCGCGCCGACCTCTGGCGCATCCGCGAGGATTCGGAGCAGATCGAGCGCCAGCATCATCTCACCTTTGGTTATGATGTCAGCTTGCCTATCGGCGCGATGGAGGAGTACGTCGAGGACGTGCGCTCCGGTGTAGAATTGCATTTTGGTGAGCAGGCGCGCTGTTGGGTCTACGGGCATCTTGGCGACGGCAACCTGCACATCAACGTGTGGGCGCCGCAGCTTCAGCCAGAGGACACTGACCGCGTGGCGCAGATCGTCTATCGTCCTCTGGCAGCGCTGGGCGGTTCGATTTCGGCGGAGCACGGCATCGGCCTCGACAAGAAGGCGTATCTGTCACTTTGTCGCGCCCCGCAGGAGATCGCAACAATGCGCCTGCTCAAACGTACGCTTGATCCACACAACATTCTCAACCCTGGCAAGATTTTCGACCTGGAAACGAGCGCCGCCGCATGAGCTTGCCCTGGGTCACCATCGTCCCCTATCGCACCTTCGGCGTCGCCGACCAGCTCTTTGTCAAAGGCCGGGTTGTGCGCGACCATCCACTGCCGCCGGCAGGCGCCGAGGACTCGCGCTGGAAGAACTTCTATCACATGCTGCGTCGGCTGAATTCGCATGAAGTGCCTGGCGCACGCGTCGAGATTTCGATTGGCAGCCAACGCTGGCAGGCTGTGGCTGACGACGAAGGCTATTTTACGCTTGGCTTGCCGCTGGAGCAGCCGGTCGATCCGGCGAATGTGTGGCATACGGTTTGGGTGGAGCTGGTCGAGCCGCTGGCGCGCAACGCGCCGGTGCAGGCAGCGGCCGAAGTGCTGACGCCGCCGCCCTCTGCGCGCTTTGCCGTGATCAGCGACATCGACGACACGATTCTGCAAAGCCACGCCGCCAGCCTGCTGCGTTCATTCATAGAGACCTTCTTCCAGAACGCGCAGACGCGGCTGCCCTTTGCCGGGGTTGCTGCGCTCTATCAGGCATTGTGGAAAGGCATCAGCAGCGTCGAGATGAATCCGATCTTCTATGTGTCGAGCAGCCCATGGAATTTCTACGACTTTCTAGTCGAATTTTTGGAGCGTCATCGCCTGCCTGCCGGCCCAATGTTTTTGCACGACTATGGGCTTGCACGCCTTTTCAGCACACTCTCACATCGCCACAAACTCAAGCCGATCCGCTGGCTGTTGGAGACCTATCTGACGCTGCCGTTCGTGTTGATCGGCGACAGCGGGCAGCGCGACCCGGAGCTGTACAGCGAGATTGTTGCTGAGTATCCCGGTCGAATTGCAGCGGTGTTCATTCGCGACGTGAGCAGCGGTCGCCGCGACGCCACCGTGGATAGCCTGGGCGAAGTCGCGCTGGCGCAGGGCGTGCCCATGCATCGCGTCGCCGACTCCGCCGTTGCGGCCCAAATCGCCGCCGAGTTGGGCTTGATTCCGCGCCACGCCGTCGAGACTGTGCGCCGCGCCGTGCGCGATGAAGGCGGCGCCTAGCAGTGAACCCCTTTCACCTCGATTGAATTGCCGGCAAAAAGACCTTGTGCCCCACCACGAACCGTCCTTCGATCAGCGGTCCTGGATTTCTGTCAGCGTCGATCATTTGCACGCGCCAGAAGTAGGGTGAGTTGGGCATTGCCTTGGTGGGGACGTAATTGGTCAACTCGGTCGTGACAGGAGTCGATTTGTTGTAGCTGCTGTTGTCGGCATATTCCAGCTTGTAGGCGGCGGCGCCATCGATCGGCGCCCAGGTGAAGGTGGGCGCCGCGCCAGTGTTTTCGCCCTGCCCTGGTCCGATCAAGGTCGGCAGCGGATACTCTTTGGTGAAACTCTGCACCGGGCTGAAGGGATGCAACTTGCCTGCGCCGTCGACGAACGCCACACGCCAATACCAGACGCCATCCGCCAACGTCTTGCCCTTAGGCGGCGTGTAGGAGGTCGATTGTGTTATCTCGTTGACTTTAGGTGAGTTGAATGCCGGGTTGTTGGCGACCTGCACGCGATAAGCCGGTGCGGCCAGACGCGGCGCTTCGCTGGGCGTGAGTACGGCAGTCCATTGCAGTGTGGGCTGATGGTTTAGCACTGCGCCGTCGAGTGGCGCCACCGGTTCGGGCCAGAGGGAGCTTTTGGTGAACGCCATGCCGTCGCTCCAGTGGCCGATGATGTTGCTCGTGCGGCGCATCACTACGCGCCAGTAATATTGCACACCCGGCGCCAGCGCCGCAGTGCTGCTGATGTCCAGCGGCGTAAAGCTCGTGGCGTCGGTCGCCTGGTTGATGAGCGGGCTGCTGAAGTTGGCGTCGTCGTCGATCTGGATCGTGTAGCCCGACGCACCTTCAACGCGATCCCAGAGAAAAGTCGGCGTCATAAAGGCGTTGTCGCCGGTGGAGAGCCGCGGGTTGCCGACGCGGCGGCTGTCGAGCTTGAAGCGCATGGGAGGCGACCAGGGACCGAAGTCGTAGCTAGTGCCGCTAAAAACCTCGTGACGGGTGCGGACGCGCCAGTAATAGGATTCATTGTTGGCATAGGCGTTACGCGACTGGAATCCGGTTGGGATCAATGTAAAGAATTGGCTCTTGCCGGTCTCGTAACTATCCCAGGTCTCTACCCTGTCGGTAAACTGAGCGTCGCGTGCAATCTGCACCTGATAGCCGTCTGTTCCATAGGCGGGCGCCAGCCAGCGCAGCGTCGGCATGTCATCGTACACAATCGGATTCGAGAAGGGCGTGTCGAAGGGATAGAGCGGCAGCAGCATATTCGAGACGAAAGCGGGGTTGCCCGGTATGCCTGTCTGCAGCGGCACGCTATCGCGCACTGTGTTGCCCTGCAGACTGTACACCGTGATCGCCAGGCTGCCGACCCAACTATCATTGGCAGAACCAAGCGTTGTATACGGAATAAACAATTGCACCGCCCCCAGACCTGCGTCAAACTCCACAGAACCGCCAATTTCGTTCAGAGGGGTGGGTGGACTCCACCCACCTGCGCTCCACTGGAAGAAATTTGCCGAGACGCCGATATTTTCAACAAGATCAACATAGACTACGTACTCCGGGCGATAAAGTGGATCTATCAGAATCGCCGTGTTGCCCAAAGGATCATACGATCCGCCGCTGTTCTCAACATGATCGGCGTCCAGATACAGCGCATAGCGAATGGTGTTGCTCGGAGTTGCGCCGGTTGTGAAGGCAATCACCCAGTTCAGTTGAAATGCCTTGCTCTGCCGCCGGTCAACGATGGTGTAGAGGTTTTTCAGTTCATAGCTTCCCTGCCCTTGTTCAGGGCTTGTTGCAACCAGCGCCCGGCCCGTATTGTCAGCAGCCAGGTTGTCAGGCGCAACATATTCGTTCGGGTTGCCCACCATGATCGGAACCGAAAGGTTGAATCGGCGAACGACACTCCATTCTCCCAGTGGCAGTCCGCTGCCATCCAACGCCTGCGCCCGCCACCAGTATGTACCGAAGGGCATAGCGGTCGATTGTCCTTGCCAGGGAACATAGTGACTGAATTGTGCAACGGCCTGATCGACAATCGTGTTGAATGCAGCATCGCGCGCAATTTGCACGCGATAGCTGGCGGCGCCGGCGACCGGCGCCCAGCCGAGCACTGGTGGTCTTTCAACCGCCTCGAATCCGGGCGCAGGAAAGATCGGTTCTGGAGTCGTCGTTTGAGTCTGTGCAGATTGGAGCGCCGCGCTTCTGTAGCGGGTGCGCCAGGTGATTCTGCCGTCGAAGGCGTGCGTGTTGCGATACGCCGTGACTCGCCAATAGTAGATTGCGCCGTCTTGTAGATCGATGAATGGATGAGCCTGTGTTGGCGCTGCGGCGTTGCCTGCCGTGAAGATCGTGAAATTCGGAGAATGAAACGCCGGGTCGTCGTCCACCTCCAGAAGGTATAGATCAGCCGGTTCGACCGCATTCGGAGAGCCAGGATCACCGCTCGTGTAGGCTGTGTCCCAGATAAAGAATGGAGCAGAGACCGAGCGGTCGTTGTAAACGGGCGTGTTCTCAACGTCTGGGGCGTAATAGGGGGGCGGGTAGACGAGATTTGGCGCAGTGGAGTTCCTCACACCACCGAGAATGCCGGACGGATCTGAAAACTGGAATGACCACACACTGCTCCATGGGCTTTGGTTGCCCTGTGCATCGATCGCCAGCACGCGCCAGTAGTAGAATGTGTCGGGGTTGGCTGTTTTCCAATCCGGCTGCGTATGGCTGGTTGCGTTGACTATTTTGGTATTGACAATCGGTGAGTTGAAGGCAAGATTGTCGGCAATCTGAATCTGGTATTGCTCGGCGCCTGGAACCGGGGCCCAGGCAAAGAATGGATAGGTCAAACGGATGCTGGCATCGGCTGGCGAGAGCAGTTGTGGTGCAAAATCCCAGCGAATCCGAAACCGTCGTACTGCGCTCCAGGGTGAAGCGGCGCCGCGTGCATCGACTGCCTGCACGCGCCAGAAATACTCTGCATCGTTGCTGAGTTCTTTCAGTGGCGTGTAGTCTGTGTTGGCAGTGACAATCTGCGTAAAACTACTGAAATTTTCCTGTGAGCTGATTTGCAGCCGGTATTCTTTGGCGCCTTCGACCGCTGTCCAGGAGAAACGGGGCAAAAACGGCGTATCGATCCGATCTTCTGGCGCAAGCAAGGTTGGTGCAGTCTTCCAGTTGAACATGAAGCTCCAGATTGGGCTGGGCGCACCGGCGTTGCCCTTGTTGTCGAAAGGCGTCACCTGCCAGTAGTGGACAATGCTGGCGAGCCGCTGTGGTGGCGTGTAATGAGGTTTGATCGTCGTCACAGCGGGGAATGCCAGGTTGGTCATCTCTGGATTGGTTGCCACGCGCAACTGATAGGTCGCTGCGCCGGGAACGGGTTGCCATGAGAAATCGGCATGTCCAAACGCGGCGATTTCAGCCCCGTCTTCTGGCGCCAGAAGAACAGGGTGCATTTCGCCGTTGTGCCCCCAGTTTATGGTGAAGCTCGCAGCGTCCGCGTATGGACCCCAAACGGCGCCCGCCTTGGCGCGTACTCGCCAGTAAAAGATGCCATCGCCAAGCGCAATGATGGGCGTGTAACTTGTGTTGCTCGTTTCCACACTGACGACTGTAGTTCCAAAGCCGCTCACTTTGCTGATCTGCACCTGATACGCTGTCGCAGAGATCACGGTCTGCCAGGTCAGGGTCGGCACGCCGAGCGGCGGATGTGTGAGACCGGTCACCAGTTCGCCTTCGGCGGGCGCCACCAGCACGGGCGCTTCAGGCGTTACCGCCAGTTCTGTCAAAGCAGCGTCTTGTGCAAAACCAAACGACGTTGACAGATAGAGGAGTGCAATCACAGCCAGCAACGCTGCCAGCGCAATGGGTCGGATTGTACGGCAATTCATGGTGATTGATCCTTCTTGAACGACATCGCCCAACGAGCCGTGCTGTTCGAATGATTACCCACCGCTTTGTATGGCAGGCAGGTAGAGGTCATAGCTGACGTCGTCAACGGTCACGGTGAATGCGTTGGGCAGCTCACTGCAGCGTTGGTCGGGATTGCAGACGCGCACATCATAGGTGGCACGCGTCATCCCCGACGGTTTGTCTGCCTGCAACTGTTCTGGGCCGATATAGTTCACGCTCGTCGATCGGTGCTGACCAAAGTAGACTTCTGATAACGGAGTGAAGCCGGCGCCACGAATCGTCACCGTCATGTGCTTTTGCCCTTCGTCGGTGGCTGGTTCGACGCCTGTGATCGCAGGGATGGGAATTTGCGGGGTCAGCGTTGCAGTTGCAGTGGGCGTCGGCGTTTCGGAGGGCGTCGGTGTTATGGTGGGCGTCGGCGTTGATGTAGATGGCTCCGTGACATTGATATAATTCTGTCTCACCATGATGTTGCTGCCGCCAGGTCCGAAGACGCTCAGCGTCACATGATATGCACCAGGTTGTGCGTACACATGAATCGGGTTACGCTCCTGGCTGGTGTTGCCGTCGCCAAAATTCCACAGCCATTGATTGACATCGCCCGTAGATTGATCCTGGAACGCAACTTGCAGCGGTGCAGACCCGCTCGTGGGGCTGGCGCTGAAGGCGGCGACGGCGCGCGCGTAGATGCGCACCGCTTCGGTGATAATGGCGGTGCGGGTGAAGCCGTAGGTTGTGACATTCTGCATGGTCACGGTGTAGACGCCGGGCGTATTGTAACGATATGCTGGATCGCGCAGCGTGCTGGCGCCGCCGTCGCCGAAGTCCCACTGCCAGGCAGCAAGCTGGCCCAGCGTCAGGTCGGAGAACTGCACAACTGTCGGGGCTATCCCCTGGTTTGGCGTATAGGTGAATGCAGCCGGGACAAAATAGGTGAATTGACCGTTGTCGATCGGGCCGAAGTTATTGTCGGCGTCAGCCATCTGTACGCGCCAGTAGTACGTGTTGAACGGCAGCTCTTTGACCGGGACATAGCGCGTGAGATCGGTGGTGACGACAGTGGAACGATTGAAGCTCACATTGTCGGCATACTCCATTCGATAGTACGCTGCGCCGTCGATCGGCGTCCATGCAAAAACGGGTGATTCCGCGTCGCGTGGCGCCGAGAGGATCGGCGCCGGCGGGTATTGTTTGGTGAAGCTCTGCGCCGGGCTGAAAGGCCCGATATTGCCGGCGCCGTCCACCAGCGCCACTCGCCAATACCATGTATTGTCGCTCAGGTTTTCTCCCTTCTTGGGCGTGTAGGAGGTTGCCTGCGTGACAAGGTTGATTTTGGGATTGGTAAAATCTGGATTGTTTGCAACCTGCAACCGATATGCAGGCGCAGCCAGACGCGGCTCGGTGGCGGGTGTGAGTATGGCGCTCCATCGCAGCGTTGGTTGGCGATGGAGTGTGTCCGTCTGCGCAGCCGCGCCGACAACTGTCACGGGCAACGGAGTTGGCGCCACCGAGGATTTTGTAAATGTCATCGGTGCGCTCCAGTGACCAATCACGCTGCTGCTGCGCCGCATCACCACCCGCCAGTAGTACTGCACGCCCGGCCGTAGCGCGTTGCTCGTATCGGTCGGGGTAAAACTGGTCGCATCGGTCGGTTGGTCGATGAGCGGGCTGCTGAAGTTTGCATCGTCGTCGACCTGGAGCGTGTAGCCGGCGGCGCCCTCCATGCGATCCCACAGGAATGTCGGCGTCATGTAGACATCGACGCCGGTGGAGAGACGCGGGTTGCCGATCTGCCGGCTGTCGAGCTTGAAGCGCATCGGCGGCGACCAGGGCCCAAAGTCAAAATCATTGCGCGGAGGAGGGGGGTATATCTCATGGCGCACACGCACGCGCCAGTAGTAGGATTCGTTGTTGGCATAGGCGTTCAATGACTGGAACGTTGTCGGCAGCAAGGTGAACACATGATATTTTCTATGTGGTGAAAAATCTTCCGAGGTGTTCCAGGTCTCCACAATATCCGTAAAGCGGATATCGCGGGCAACCTGAACCTGATAGCCGTCGCTGCCGTAGGCAGGCATGCGCCAGCGCAGCGGCGGCATGTCTTCGTAGAACATCGTATCGGAGATGGAGATCGGCGTATCGAACGGATAGAGCGGGAGCAGCATATTGGACACAAAGGCGGGCTTCGACAATATTTCTGGCTGCTTAGGCAGGGAATCACGAGTCACGCGATTAATATCCAGGCTAAAGACGGCCAATGCCAGGCTTCCCACCCAGTCTGTGTCGGCTGAACCAAGCGCCGTATAGGGTATTTTCAACTGAAAGGATTTCGTGTCGGGGAAGTAATCGATAAAGCCACGAATATCTTCAAATGATTGTTGCGGCGCCCAATCACCACCACCATTATCATTGCTCAACCAACGATAGAACGCTGTTGTAAGGCTATCTCCTGAGCGATATATATAGAGCACATATTCTGGTAGATAGAGTGGGTATGCCACAACATAGTCTAGTAGTTGGTGATTTTTATCTCTTGGGGCCTCAGTTCCACCTTTGCCCGCAGCATGGTTTGTGTCAAAGTAAAGCGCATAGGTGATCGGCGTTGCGCCCACATCTTCGGCGGTGAAGGCAATCATCCAGTGTTGATTGTAGTTGTCATCCGGCCGTCGGTCGACAGTGACATATAGATCGTGGAGCGCGTATTCATCGCCGCTGCTGGCAATGTTGGAGGCGACGTGCGTGCGTCCGCCCGCATTGTCGGTCAAGTCTGGTAGTGGCGGATAGTCGACAATGTTGCCGATAGTCAGCTCCACGGAAAGATTGAACCGCCGCGGTGTGCTCCAATTGCCGACCGGACTGCCATCCGCCGCCAGCCCCAGCACGCGCCACCAGTAGGCGCCGTAGGGCATACGCGTAAGGCGCCCCTGCCAGGGAACGTAGTTGACAAATTGCGCCTCTGCCTGGTCGACAATGTTCTCGAAAGCCGGGTCGTCGGCAATCTGTACAAGATACTGCGTTGCTCCGGCGACGGGCAGCCACCCCAACACCGGCGGCAGAGCCACGGCCTCGAAACCATCCGCCGGAAAGATCGCCGCGGCGGATGGCGCAGTTGGCAACTGCGAAACCGCCGGGTCATAGCGCGTGCGCCATTTCACTTTACTGCCATCGGGCTTACTGCCAGAGGGCTGCTCATCCTTGTAGGCAGTCACCTGCCAGTAATAGATAGCGCCGGGCCGCAGGTTCGTAAAGGGATTGGTGATGGTGGGGGCGGCAGCCAGTCCGGTGGTGGTGATCACAAAATTCGTGCTGGTGATCGCCATGTACTCAGACACCTCCAGCACATAATAATCAGCCGGTTCCACGTAATTAGGATTGTCATCGCCTGGGAAATGCGCTGTGTCCCAGATGAACAAAGGCCAGGCAATCGAGCGATCACCGTGCGTGGGTGTGTTCACTGTATCTGGTTCGTAGTAGGGCAGCGGATAGACCAGATTGGGGATCGTTGCGTGGCGGCTGCCGGTCACACTCAAGTCACCGGCCGGGTCGGAGAACTGAAAAGACCAGGTCTCGCTCCAGGGTGTGACGTTATTGCGCGTGTCAATCGCGCGGACACGCCAGTAATAAGCAGTTTCCGGCTGTGTCTGCTCTCGTTGTGAGGGCCATGTAGTTTGCACATAGTTGGTCACGTTGAAAAGCGTTTTGTCGTCGATCTTTGGATTTGCGAAGGCGTTGTTGTTGGCGATTTGAATCTGATAACGTTCTGCGCCTGGCACCGGCGCCCACGAGAAGAACGGATACGCCAGGTGAATGCTGTTGTTGGCAGGTGACAGTAGCTGCGGCGTGAAGTTCCATTTCATACGATAGCGACGGACTTCGCTCCACGGTGAATTGACGCCACGTGCATCGATGGCCTGCACCCGCCAAAAATAATCCTGATCGTTGCTGAGCGAATTGACAGGGGTGTGGTCGGTGTTGCGGGTGATGACTTCGTCAAAAGTGTTGAAGTTTTCCTGTGTGCTGATCTGGAGCCGATACTCCTTTGCCCCTTCTACTGCCCTCCAGGAAAAGCGCGGCGTGAATGCCACGTCGATATCGGGATCAGGGGCGATCGGTTGGGGGGCTGCGTTCCAGGCGAAGGTGAACCGCCAGACTTCGCTGGCAGCGCCAGCATTCCCCTGTCGGTCGAACGGCGTCACTCGCCAGTAATATTCGTTGTTGTCGAGCCGTTGCGTAGGGGTGTGGTGTTGCGCCGAGGTGTCAGCCGTGTAAACCACGGCGAGCATGTCCTCATCACGCGCAATTTGCAAACGATAGGTCGCCGCCCCCGGCGTCGCCGTCCACGAAAAATCGGCGTGATCAAAGGCGGAGCGTACTGCGCCGTTTGCAGGGGAGATCAGCGACGGTCGCGATGCGCCTTCAGAATTCCAGTCCACGCGAAAGCTGCGAATTTCCGAATAACCGCTCCAGGTGCTGCCGACTGCATACCGCACGCGCCAGTAAAAGATGCCATTGCCCAGCGCCTTGATCGGGGTGTAGCTCGGATTCTCAGTTTCGATGCTGACGACAGTGCTGGCAAATCCATCCGTCGTGCTGACCTGAACCTGATACTTAGTTGCGCCTTTCACCGCCTGCCACGTCAGAATCGGCACGGCAAGCGGCGGATCGGTGACAGGCGTCAACACGGCGCCTTCGTCCGGCGAGAGCAAAGTCGGCGCCGTCGCTGCGTCAATCGGACTGGCTGCGATGATGCCATTCTCGTCGCTTTGTGCGTGCAGCGGCGAATAGCCAGAAATCGATGACGCCAAAACAACGAGCGTCGCTCCGATCAGCAGCACTCTGCCTAAACGAGGGAATAACAAGTGTTGCAAATTCATCGGGTGCACTCCATTTCGAGAGAAAATCAACGTGTCGGGCGTTCAGCTTGTGTTGATCGCATTCAGCGCAGTTATCGGTGCAGTTATACGCAAGATAATGACGTTGACCGGGTCAGCCAGGTCAAATCATCACATAATTGCTATTTGCTTTCTCAGTATAGGCGGTGCGCCGCTATCTGTCATCGGACAAATAGACCATTTGTGGAGAGCGAGATTGAGGCTTTCTGTAGAGAAGTGGGGGTGAGAGAAGAGGGGAGAGGGAGTAGTCGGGTATCGTCCTCTTCTCCCCTTATTCCTCTATCTTCCCTTTGGCTAACTTTTTGGCTGCCTCGATCCAACTGGTGTAATTTGGCGGAATCGGGGCGCGTGAGGCGACGGCTTGTTGCAGCATTTCGGGCGTCGCCTGCGCCAGGGCGGCGTAGGTGCGGATGCCTGCGCTGTAGAGTCGCTGCTCGTAGATTTTGCCGATGCCGGGGATAGGCTCGAAGTCATCGACAGGTTCGCCGCTCCAGATATAGCCAACGGTATTGCTCTCTTCGGCCAACTGGCGCGCTGAAGCGCGCATGGCGTCGAGGTTGACTGCGGCCGCCTGCGCTTTGCCGATCTTTAGCAGGCGAAGCAACGTCTCATCGTCGAGTGTGGCAAGTTCCCAGTAGGCGCCGATGCCCGCGTTATAGAGGCGTTGCTCAAAAATCGCGCCGATCCCTTCGACGGCGGAGAGATCTTGCGGTTGGTCGACAACTGTCGGTACAACCCTGGCTTGCAGCGCTCGATTGGCGAACGCCAGCTTGGCGGTTGACAAATTGGCAAGCGATTGTCCCAGCGCAGCCAGCACAGGCGCTCGCTCTTGCCAGCCTCCGCCGGCTTGAAAACGTTGGGGGGCGTGCTCCAAAAGCTCGCTTCTCTCAACCGTCAACGTGTCGGAGGCACGGCGTTGGGTGAATGCAGTCTCCTCTGTTTGCGTCTGTTGTTTGCTTTCCAGGGTGGCGACCAGCAGACGCAACCGCTCGATCTCGGCGGCCTGGTCCGCCAGTTGCGCGCGCAACTGTGCTTCCTGATCGGCGGTGAGCGATGCACCCACCATCTGGCTCATTCGCCGCTCAACCTGGGCGATGCGCGCCTGAGCGTTCTCCAGCGCCGCGTTCTTTTGTTTCAGCAAATTCACTAGAAACGCAGTGGCGCCTGCCAGCAATCCAAAGAGGATCAGGCTCAATCCTTTGCGCATATTCTCCCTCCCTCAGCGCAAAAGACCGGGTTTCCACGCAGGCGACCCGGTCTTTCATTTCATATCAATGCGTTGCTGTAAGCTCCTACTCTTCCGCCTATTTTGCTTCGGCGCTTTCCATTAGTTGACGCGCCTGCTCGATCCAGCTCTCGAAATCGGGCTGCGCCGGTGGCTTAGGCTTGACGATTGCGGCAAGTTCTTCCGGCGTCTTGGAAGCCAGATCGCTATATTTGCGAATGCCAGCATTATAGAGGCGCTGTTCGAAGATTTTGCCGATGCCTTCAATCGGCTCAAAATCATCGGGCGCCTCGCCATCCCAAATCTGACCAACTGTGTTGGTCTCTTCAGCCAGGCGGCGGGCGTCCGCACGGATGGCGTCGAGATCCATGTGCAGCAGTTGCAGTTCGTTGAGTTGCAAAATCTGCTTGAGGTCGTCGTCGCCCAGCGTTGCCAGTTCCCAGAAGGTGCCGACGCCGGCTTCATAGAGCCGTTGCTCGAAGACGCGCCCGATGCCCTTGACGTCGGTCAAATCTTGCGGCGCGTTCACCATCTGCGGCAACATGCGCACAGCAACGGCTGAGTTGGCGGCGGATAGTTTGGCGTCAGGCATGAGCGAAAGTGATTGACCCAGTTCAACCACAGCGGGCGTCCGTTGTTGCCAGGCAGTTGCAGCGTTGAACCGGCTCTGCACCTGCTCCAATTCAGCGCTGCGCAGTTGAAGTTCTGTACGAACGCTTTGCACTTCTTCCGTTGTCTGGGCGAGTTGCATCTGCAACGCATCGTAGCGCGCCTGAACCTCAGCCAGCTCGTCGTTGCGCGTCGCAAGTTGCGTCTCCAGATCAGAGCGGGCGGCGGCAAGCGCAGCAAGCTCGCTGTTCAACCGCTCGATTTCGGCGCTCTGGCTGGCAATGCTGGCGGAAAGGTCGGCTTTGCTATCAATCAGCGACTGAAGCTGACCACGCATCTCGGCAATCTCAGCTTCACTCTGTTTGATGCGAATGTTGCGTTTGCGTGTGGCAGTGATTACGGCGGCGGACCCTCCGGCTGCGACGCCTATCGCCGCCAGCCGCTGCGCAGCTTGCTCGACAGAGTCCTCGTCGTCACTATCGATGGCAACCGAGAACTCGCTGAGACTGGCGTTCAAGGCGGCTGTCTGCTCGTGCAGCGCCAGCAGCTCGGCTTTTTGCGCCTCGATCTGGCTTTCGAGATCGAGTTTCGCCTGCTGGAGTTTGTCTAGCTGCGTCTGAAGCTCCTGGTTTGTCTGTTCAGCGGCAGCCAGGTGCGCTTCCAAATCGCTCTTGACTTGCTCGATCTCGGCCTTCGCCTGTTCGACCGCTGTTTTTCCCTGCTCGAGCGCAGCTTTTGCTTCTGCGGTCTCGGCAAGTTGCAAACGAAGGGCGTCGATTTCCGCCTGCGCCTTGCGCAGCGCTAATTTTTGCTTGCGTGCGACGGCGACAACCGCAGCAGCCCCGCCAGCGGCGGCGCCAGCCGCCGCAAGCTGTTCGCCGGCTGCATAGTCGGCTTCGTCGCCGTCCTCATCCAGCGCAGCGGAAAGCGCACTCAACCCCTGGTCAAGTTCGTCAATTTGCTGGCGAGTGGCTGTCAGCTCGGCGGTCAAGGTCTCGATTTGTGTTTCAAGTTCGCTCTTTGTCTGCGCATAGTCGCCAACCTGACCCTGCAGCGATTGCAGCAACTCTTGGGCCGCCGCCAGTTGCGCTTCAAGCTCTGTTCGACTTTGTTCCAGCTCCTGGCGAATCTGTTCAGCGTCAGCAAGTTGCTGGCGCAACGCTTCGACTTCGGCTTGGGCCTCGACCAGAGCGGCGTTTTTCTGACGAGCGGCGACAACCAGCCCGGTTGCGCCTCCCAAGGCCAACGGCGCAGCGGCGGCGCGCGTGGCCCACTCCGCTTCGTCCGTTGCAACTGTCTCTGCGCCTGCATCCGTATCGTCTGCGAGGACGGATGAAAGGTCACTCAACTCATGTTCCAGTTCACTGAGCCGTTGCCGTGTATTCGTCAGTTCGTCGCTGATCGAACCTAGTTGATCTTCGAGATGGCTCTTCGCCTGCTGCAGATCGGCGAGCTGCGCTTCGGCTACGTCTCTGGCATGCGTCGCCTCGCCGAGATAGGTTTCCAGTTCGCCCACCTTTTGATTAAGCGCATCGATTTCAGCCGTTTTATCAGCCAGTTCCTGTTGAAGTTGCGCAGCCCGGTCGTTGAGATCGAGCAGAATATTGTCTTTCTCGCTGATTGTCGCTTCGAGGTCGGTCTTGGCTGCGGTCAGGGCGCCTAGCTGTTCTTCCAGTTCGGCGATTCGGTTCTGTGCGGCGTCCAATGCTTTGCGCGCACTGTCTAGTGCAGCCACAAGACCTGCTACTCTAGAAGCTGTGTGTGCAGCCTCGTCGCCGGCGTCCAATCCAACGGTGGTCGAACGCACTGCACTGAGCGCCGTTGCATCGCTTTCCGCTTCAGTTGTTGCATCGATTGTGACCGGCTCGCCGGCGACGACGCCGATCTGTTGAGAGATGGCGGTCAGCGCAGCAGCCAGACGCTGACGTTCCGCCTCGCTCATTTCGTTGGCGGCGGCAGCGGCGGCAATCTGTTCGTTGAGCATCTCGATTTCGGCTGCACGGCTCGCAAGTTCAGCCTGGAAGGCAGCAGCACGTGTTTGGGCGTCTTCCAGCTCAGCGCGTGCACCGTCAAGTTGGGCGGACAGATCGTCCAGGGCAGTGATTGTGCGTGTGATCTGCTCGTCCAGATTTGAATCGTCGGCGCCTGACACTGTCGCCTCGTTGTCGGCGCTTTCCACATTTTCGACAGGCGATTCGTCTGCTGGCGCTACGCCGACCCGCTGCGCGATCTGGTTTAGTGCATCGGCAAGGCGTTGGCGTTCGGTCTGGCGCCACTCAACTTCGGCGGTCAGTACGGCGATCTGCTCATTGAGTGCATCTAACTCGGCGCTGCGGTTGGCTATTTCGACCTGGAAACCGGCGGCGCGATTCTGTGCATCGGTGACATAATTCTCAAGCTCGGTCTTTTCGGACAGCGCAATCGCCAGTTGTTCTTGCAGCGTTCCGAGTTCGGTGTTGGCAGCCTGCAACGCGGCTGTTTTGCGTTTCAACAAGGCGGCGAGGACATCCACATTCGCTTCGAGCGTTGCAATCGGATCGGAGCCTACGGCCGTTGCTTCTGGCATACTCTCTTCGTCTGCTGCAGCGTCAACGTCAAGCGAACCAGCAGCCTCCCCGGTCTCGACGGTTAGCTCAGCGGCGTCAAACTGAGCGAGCAAGGCGACCAGACGTGCGCTGACTGCGCGGATGCGCTCGTCCTGCGCCGTTTTGGCGGCGTCGACGGCGGTTGTTTGGGTTGTAACCTCTGTCAGTTGCGCGTTGAGCTGTTCGTATGCTTCGCTGCGCGTTGCGTAGCTTTGGCGCAGCGCAGCGAGTTCTGCCTCGGCGTCGGCAAGCGCTTTGTTTTTTTCCGCCAAAAGCGTCTCCAGATCGCTGTTGGCGGCGCTCAACGCACCTAATTGCGCTTGCAGTTCTTCCGAACGAATCTGCGCGTTGGCGAGCTGGTCACTCTGTTGGGTGTATGCAGCAGTAACAGCGTCGATAGTGGCGGCAAGCTCGCTGAGCCTACTTTCAATTGCGGCCGGATTGTCAAGAATGTCGTCGATTGCGGACAGCGTATCTTCAACTGACATGAGTCTCTCCCTCTTCTTCCTGGGCAAACGGCTGCATGTGAGCCTCTTCCGCTGTTGGCTCGGCGCCCTTTCCTGCATTACCGTTTGCGGCGACCTGTGTCGCAGCGACAAGAATGCTGCGCAACTGGAGGTCATAGGCGCCAATCTTGTCAAGCAGCCCGCTGATCATGGTTGAACGCTCGGCAAGACGTCGCATGAGCGTCTCTCTGTCGGCGGAGAGCGCAGCAAGTTGCTCTTGCGCAGCGGCGAACGCGCTGTTCAACCCCTCGATTTGACTGATTCGCTCATCGAGTTGTTGCTGCAGCGCTGCACGCGCAGTGATCGCCTCTTCGAGTGCAGCTTTGAGGTTCTCGTGCTCGTTTTTGAGTTCGTCCAATTCTGCTGTGCGGGCGTCGAGTTCCGCCTGAAAATCAGGTAGGTCGGCTGTGGGGATGAGCGGTTCGGCCTCTTCGTCACTCACTGTCAGGGCGGCCGGCGTTGTGAGGCGGGCGGTTTCTGTTGCCGCGATCCGGTCGAGCAATATGGCGTACTCGCTGTTGCGTTGTTCCAACGCAGTGGCAATTTGTGCGCCAGCGGCGGTCAGCATACTTAAGTCGCGGCGCATGTAGTCGAGCTGATTCTGCGCGTCGGCGATGGCGCGATCTCGCGCCGCGAGTGCGGCTGCAATGGCGTCCTCCCCGCCTGCTACGATGTCGCTATACTCACGGCGACGCAAATACAACTCGGCGGAGACAAGCACCTCTTTTTCAGCCAGGCGCTCGGCTGTGGCGCGCGCCAGCGCCAGCTCGCTCTCCAACGCAACCATGCGCTCTGCCAGGGCGTCGGCCTCGACGCGTTCCGCTAACGCTGTGGTCGTGGTGGACTCGGCGGCTTCATTCGTTTCGACGGCTGCCTGAGTCGCTGCCTCTTTTTGGGCGGCGAGCGCTGCACTGCGCGCTCGCGCTCCGCTCCAGGCGCCGCGCGTGTGCTCAAGCTCAGCTTTAAGTTGCAATTCGGCGTCGTGGCTGGAGCGCAGCGCGGCGTGGAGACGGTTCAGTTCTGCGCTGGCTTCGGTGAGTCTCTGCTCGCTGGCTTTCAGCAGTTTGACCAGATTTTCCTTGTCGGCGGCCATCTGATCAAGAGTTGCCAGGTTATCTTTCAGTTGACCTTCTGTCTTGCGCAAGTCGTTTTCGACGGTCTTTAACTTGCGGCGCACACTTTCGGTTTCAGCGACCGCTTCCTCTGCGGCGCGCGTTGGGCCGCTACGCCCTGCAAACCAGGCGATGATAAACCCAATCAAAAAGGCGCCAGCCAGATACAGGATTTGTGTGTTGTCCATTTTATTCTCCTGTGAAGGCAAATGGTCGGTCATCAGGTTAAAACCCTGCCAGGTGCATCGGAGTAAAGACGAGGCAACAGCGAGCAGGACAGCCCTATGATCGACGGTTTAGCCGACAGCCTGCTTTGATTGCAGTTCGTTCACCTGTTTTGTCAGCTCGGCGATCCGGCTGTTGGCGGCGATGAGCGCGTCGTCTTTCATCTTGATCATGGTGGATGTGAGCGCGGCCATTTCACTGGCGACATCGCCGCGTGCCTTTTGCAGCCGGTCATCGAGTTCGGTTTTTGCTGCGCTGAGCGCCTCGACCGTCGCCTTGGCGGATTCAAGCTCGGCTTGCGTGTCGATCAGTTCGCGCTCGCGGTCTTCGAGCAGACGCTGAAGGCTGACCGCACGCTGATAGGCTTCATTGAGCGCAACCTCGCGGGCGCGGGCGCTTTCGGCTGAAGCGCCTGCCTCCACCTCCAGTTCAGCAAGTCTGGCTCGCGCTGCGTCATACGCCTCGCGCATCTGAGTGTTCTCAGCGACCGCCGCTTCATAGCGGGCGCGCAGCTCCTCCAGCTCGTTGGCGGCGCTGCTCTGTGTGCGATCAAACTGATCCTGCAACATCGCCAGTTGCATTTTGGCGTCAGCCACTTCGATGTTGCGATTTTGTAGATCGGCTTCCAACGCTTCGCGCTGTTCGATGACCGCTTTCACTTCTTCCTGGACGGCGCTCAACTGCTTGCGCAGATCATCGCGCTCGTCGCTGTTGCGAGTCAGGTCATTCTTAAGCGTGTCGATCTGCTTGCGTGCATCCGCCAGATCGCGCTCGGTGCGCCGGCTCTTGTTCTGAATGTCGGCGATCTGCGCTTCATATTCGGCGTTGCGACGTCGTGGGGGTAGACCTGTCAGCAGCCAGCCGAGGATGAAGCCGATGACGACAGCAATTGCCAGTGGCATCCAATAGGTGGTGATCCACTGCATGTTCATCCAATCCATGATATTCCTCCGGATCGCGTCAGGGTGTGAAAAGAGAGATAAACGTTAGGTCGAACAATCTGTTGGTTAAACCTGTAAAAGATAAGTAAGGTCATCTACGCCGTTCAACAAATTGACCGGACAATATAAATCAAAAGATGGGAATGTGGCTGCTAGCCGTACACAATGAAAATGCCAGAGAAAGCAACGTTTCTAGTTTCAGCCATCAGGCAGTTTTTGTCAAACGATCTGACGCTGAAGGCTATGTTTCGCTGCTCCGCCACAATTCCGACGCCTGCAAAAATCTGAAGCGCGCCTGCCAACATTGGCAAAGTCCACCGCTCTGCTACAATGACTGCTCAGAAAAATTAGCATACACGATTGCCAATCGGTGGAGATGCTCCGAAAAGTAGCAAAAAAGAATGAGTTTCATCGTTGTCTGCCATCCGATGCAGATGGTGTGCTGTGGTTCATCTTGTCTGATTAGCGCAAAGTAATGAAAGGATGATGTGAGATGGAATTTCGATTTTTGGGGCGAACTGGTCTCAAAGTGAGTGAGTTATGTCTCGGCGCGATGACCTTTGGCCGTGAAACGCCAGAAGACGTCAGTTTTGAGATGATGGATCGTTTCGTCGATGCTGGCGGCAATTTTATCGACACCGCTGATGTCTACACGCGCGGCGCTTCCGAAGAGATCGTTGGGCGTTGGATGCAGGGCAAGCGTCGCGACGATCTGGTCATCGCCACAAAAGTGCGTTTCCCAATGGGCGAAGGCCCCAACGATCTCGGACTCTCGCGCAAGCATATCGTCAGTGGCGTCGAAGCAAGCCTGCGCCGGCTCAACACCGACTATATCGATCTCTATCAGGTGCACTGTTGGGACCCGGCCACTCCGCTCGAAGAGACGCTGAGCACACTTGATGCGCTGGTGCGCAGTGGCAAGGTGCGCTACATCGGCGCCAGCAATTATAGCGGCTGGCAGCTTCAGAAAGCCGTCGACATCAGTCGGCAGCGCGGCTGGGAGCCATTCACCTGTTTACAGCCGTTGTATAACCTGCTCGACCGCAGCCTGGAATGGGAGCTGGTGCATGTCTGTCAAAACGAAGGCGTCGGCATCATCCCATGGAGCCCGCTGCGCGGCGGTTGGTTGAGCGGC
This sequence comes from uncultured Caldilinea sp., assembly GCA_937981885.1. Lineage (GTDB taxonomy): Bacteria > Chloroflexota > Anaerolineae > Caldilineales > Caldilineaceae > Caldilinea. The sequence goes on along the minus strand of CALJMI010000080.1, from coordinate 20,484 downwards.
AAATATCGCCGTGGCATGGCGGCGCCGGTTGCTGGCACACGCATCGAACAGGCTGAAAAGGAAGGCTGGAGCGAGTCGTGGAGCGCTTACGCCAACGAGCGAACCTGGCGCGTGCTCGACGAACTCTTCGCCGTTGCCGAGGAGACCGGCAAGCAACCTGCACAGGTCGCATTGCGTTGGCTCTTGCAACGTCCCGGCGTCACTGCGCCGATCATCGGCGTGCGCACGCTGGCGCACCTGGAAAATAATCTTGGCGCCGCAGGCTGGACGCTTTCGAATGAGCACATGGCGCGACTGACGCAAGTGAGCGAGCCAGCGCTGCCCTATCCCTACGATTTCATCGCCAACGCCGCACGCCGCCGTTGACGCAAACCGGCATGAACGGATGAAAGACGCAGTCTGCTTTGGGGGGCCAACAGCGTCGCCGGCTGCCATTCGTTCATGCCTACCCAAACCAGAATCAGCATGAACAACGCTTCACTCATCCAATCCGCCCCGCGCTTCAATGTAGGACAGGCTGCCGCAATAGCATTGAAACATTATGGCGTCAGCGGCGAAATCCGGTCGCTGCCGAGCGAACGCGACCAAAACTTTCGCATCGATCTGGCGTCGGGCGAGAGCTTTGTACTCAAGATCGCCAACGCCAGTGAGTCCTACGAACTGCTCGACGCGCAGAATCATGCGCTCAAACGCATGGCGCAGGCGAGTCTGCCGCTCTCCGGCGCCGCAGTCGTGCACACGCTGAGCGGTGAAACCATCGCTGCCGTCGCACAGGACGACGGTCAGCGCTTCTTCGTGCGCATGTTGCGCTATATCCCCGGCGTTCCGCTGGCGATCGTGCGCCCTCATTCGCCCGAGCTTCTAGCCGACCTGGGGCGCTTTCTTGGGCGCATCGATCAGGCGCTCGCTGGCTACGACCATCCGGCGTTGCATCGCACGTTTCATTGGGACGTGGCGCGCGCTGGCGAAGTAGTGCCTTTACTGATCGACAAAATCGCCGCGCCGGAGCGTCGCGTATTGGTGCGCAGGTTGCTGGAGCGATTCGAGCGCGAGAGTGCACCGCGCCTGGCGATACTGCCGCGCCAGGTCATTCATGGCGACGCCAACGATCACAATGTGTTGGTTGCCAGCGATGGCGACCTCTTTACACGCTATCGTCGCATTGCTGGCATCCTCGATCTGGGCGACATGGTGTATAGCCTGCGCGTCGCCGACCTGGCGATTGCGGCGGCTTACGTATTGCTTGATAAGGCCGATCCTCTCCAGGCTGTGGCGCAGGTGACGGCGGGCTACCACGCTGTCAACCCGCTCACCGAAGCTGAACTTGCTGCGCTGTGGGATTTGACCTGCATGAGGCTGTGCATGAGCGTCTGCCACGCCGCACATCAACGCGCCTTACAGCCCGACAACGAGTATCTCTCGGTCAGCGAGCGGCCAGCTTGGGCGGCGTTGGAGAAACTGGCGCAGATTCACCCGCGGCTGGCGCATTACGTGTTGCGCGCTGCATGTAGCTTGCCGGCGGTTCCCCACGCTCGACAGGTTACGAGCTGGCTTGTGAATCATGCGGGCGCCTCTGCGCCGGTGATCGGCGTCGATCTGCGCATGGCGCCGGTGCACGTGCTCGATCTATCGGTCGGCAGCACGACGATCTCGGCGCAAATGTTGCACAGTGACCGCACTGATTTGTTCTCGGCGGCGATCTTCGGCGAGATGGCGGAACAAGGCGCAGCCGTCGGCGTTGGGCGCTATGCCGAGCATCGCCCCTTTTACACGGGGCCAGCCTTCGCTCTCAGTTCCAGCCCCACCGAGGAACGGCGCACGCTGCATCTTGGCGTCGACTTATTTGCGCCGTCTGGGACGCCGGTGCAAGCTCCATTTGCAGGCGTCGTGCACGCCGTGCACGATAACGAAGCGCGTCGCGACTATGGGCCGGTGGTGATTCTGCGCCACCAACCTGATAACGGCGTAGCATTCTACACGCTCTACGGTCATCTCGATGCAGGATGTCTGACGCGGCTTGCAGTCGGCCAACCCATCGTTGCTGGCGAAGTCTTCGCCGAGATCGGCGCTCCGCCTGCCAACGGCGACTGGCCCCCGCATCTTCATATCCAAATCATCATCGACCTGTTGGAGCTTGACCATGACTTTCCCGGCGTCGCTGCGCCCAGTCAGGCCGCAGTGTGGACAGCGCTCTCACCCGATGCGAATCTGTTGCTTGGCATTCCGGTGGATCGCTTTCCGGCGTCGCCGCCAACGCCCGAAGCAACGCTCACCGAACGTCGTGAACGGATTGGTCGTAATCTCAGCATCTCCTATCGCAACCCCATCAAAGTCGTGCGTGGGCTGGCGCAATATCTCTACGATGAAACTGGGCGCGCCTATCTTGACGGCGTCAACAACGTCGCACATGTTGGTCACTGCCATCCATACGTTGTCGCCGCCGGTCAGCGACAGATGGCTGTGCTCAACACCAACACGCGCTACCTGCACGACTCGATCAACGAATACGCGCGACGACTGGCGGCCACACTCCCGCCCGAACTGAGCGTCTTCTTCTTTGTCAACTCTGGCAGCGAAGCCAACGACCTGGCGCTGCGTCTGGCGCGCACTGCCACCGGTCAGCAGGATGTCATCACCGTTGATGTCGCCTATCACGGCCACACGCAGTCGCTGATTGAGATCAGCCCCTACAAGCACGATGGACCTGGCGGCAAGGGACGCCCACCCTACGTGCAGAAAGTGATCATGCCCGACCCCTATCGCGGCCCCTACCTCGGCTATGGCATTGAGAGCGGGCGTCGTTTTGCCGCACACGTGCAGCAGGCTATCGAGCAGGTTCATGCACAAGGGCGGGGCGTCGCCGCGTTCATCTGCGAGTCGCTGATGGGCTGTGGTGGACAGATCGTTTTTCCCGACGGCTACATGGCGCAGGCATTTCGCCATACGCGTGCGGTCGGCGGCGTCTGCATTGCAGACGAGGTGCAGGTTGGCTTCGGGCGCGTCGGCAGCCATTTTTGGGGCTTCCAGACGCAAGGCGTCGTCCCCGACATCGTGACAATGGGTAAACCAGCAGGCAACGGCCACCCATTGGCGATTGTCGCCACCACGCCAGAGATCGCAGAGAAGTTTGCTAATGGCATGGAGTATTTCAACACCTTTGGTGGAAACGCGGTTTCATGCGCCATTGGGCTGGCTGTGCTCGATGTGATCGAACGGGAGAACCTGCAAGCCAATGCGCTGGATGTGGGCAACTATCTGATGGACGGGCTACGCCAGCTTCAGGCGCGTCATCCGTTGATCGGTGATGTGCGCGGGCTAGGATTGTATATCGGCGCTGAACTGGTGCTTGACCCGGAGACGATGGAGCCGGCGGGCGACCATGCCTCGTATATCTCCAACCGAATGCGCGACTATGGCGTCCTGATCAGCACCGACGGTCCCTTTCACAACGTGCTTAAGATCAAGCCGCCGATCATCTTCAGCCGCGCCGACGCCGACCACCTGCTATGGGCGTTGGGCGAGGTGCTGCAAGATTCGGCGTTGGGGTGAATGAAGAGGTGAGTAAGCGCATTCGGTCATGTGCATCCCCTATCCCAACATCTCGATATTGTAGTCGATCAATTGTGCGTCGCCATGCCAGCGTTCGACGCGGTGCGCCACATCCTGCAGATGACGATGCGCCAGCGCGCCGTTTTGACTGACGCACGCAACCTCGATCACTGCACGTGTCAACACATCCTGCGCCTCTGCCTCGCACACGGAAACATTGAAATCATTGCGGATGCGTGCAATGAGTGGCTTTAGGATGCCGCGCTTACCCTTTAGCGAATCATTCATTGGGAGATAGAGTTCGAGCGTCAAGAGTCCAACAGCCATATCGGTTCCATCAATGCTTATCGTTGCCGATTCCATTCGTTGTTGCCAAATTGCGTGCGGATCAACAGCGCCGAACGACGCACCTCTTCCATCGTCAACGCGCCCGGTTGAAGCTCCAGGTTCAACGCCTGCTCAAAGCCACGGCGCATTGCCTCCGCCACGCGTGTAAATTCGACCAGATCGCTGGCATCGTCGACGCCAAGCGCCTGCGCCAACGTGCAGGCGCGGGCGCGCAGCTCACGGCGCAGCGTCTCCGCCTGTGCAACTGGCAACGCGAGCACGTCGATCAGCCGCGTAATGTCGCCGACGAGGGGCAGACTGCCGTGTTGAAGCACATAATTGGCGCGACGACTCTGCGCGCTGCCCATCAGCTTGCGCCCGCCGGCTGTGATCTCATACGCGCTCGGCGCCTCGAAGCAGACTGCCGAAATATCAGCGCCAACGCGCACGTCGCCAGGCGCTTTGTCTGCATCGACGCCGAGCAGCCGCAGACCAGCGATCAGCGCGTTGCTGATACGCAGATAGGCATCCATTACGCCGCCATGCATGAGTGGGTGATTCGCCGCTGCTGCAACTGAATAGGTGAATTCATCCGTGTGCAGGATGGCGCGTCCGCCAGTCGGGCGCCGAACGATTTCGTAGCCAAACGCCGCCACGCGCTGCTCATCAATGTCGTTGACCGGTTGCAGCCGACCGAGGCTCACGGCAGGCGGGTTCCAGCAATAAAAGCGAAGCGTCGGCGGGCTATCCCCGGCAGCGCACGCCTCGGCGATAGCCTGGTCGATCGCCATGTTCGCTGCGCCGGAGCGCGGTGCGGCATCGACGACGAGCCGCCAGACTGTGGACGTCTGCGCATCTTCTAACTCAGCGAGATCGACAAACACATCTTGTGTCGCCAGCAATTCGCTCATGTCGTTCCAATCCTTTGCCTGTGCATTTCGACGTGTTCCCACCACCCTCTGTTCAAGATTGGATTTTATCGCTTTCCGCCGTCTGCGCCAACTGGCTCGGCCTCTTCATAAACTGCGGTGTCGAGCGTCGATGTCAGCAATGGCGAGCCGGCCAGGTGATGCAGGGTGCGCCAGGTGTGATAGCCGATGCGGTCGACCCAGCGCATCGACTCCAGCTGGTGTTGCGCCTGGTCGGGGAGAAGATGTCCGGCGGCTGTCGCTTCTAGCACTTGTTCGCGTTGGTGACGGCGCGTTTCGGCCTGATCAGCCGAAGCGCGCGCAAGCTGGCGGATCAACTCGTCTGCTTCATTTTCTCTGGTTTGCAGCCAGTTGATTGCGGCGTCCAGATCGTTCGCCAGATGATGCGCCGCTGTATGCACATCATCGCCGACAATTGGCGTGTGCGACTCCTGACACGCCTCGATTAACCGATCGATATGGTCGCCGGCATGGAGCAACGCCAGACGGCGCGCAAAGACCTCATCGCGCTGGCCGTTGAACTGGATTTTGCCGAGAAAGCGGCTGGTCTCATCCATAGCGCTCTGCGCTGCACGCAGATGCTCCTCGCCTGTGCGACTCAGCACGCCGTTGCGCAAGAGATTGACCGCCTCTTGGAGCGTCACAATTGTGATTTCGCCAAGCGCTCGCGCCGCGGCCTCCACTGCGACGTTGGGCACTTGCAGCAGCGAATTGTCGAGATAGCGCGTCAGCACCGGGCCGCGATCCGGGATCAGCCGTTCGATGAGTCTGGCAAAGGGTGCAGTAAATGGTAAAAAGAGTGCAGCGCCGATTAAGTTGAAGACTGTGTGAAAAAGAGCAAGCACGACGGACGGATCATCTTCGCCCAGCGCGCTGCTCCACCCAACCGCCAGCGCCAGCAAATAGGGCGTCGCCACAAAAGCGACCAATCCAGCAGCGCCGTTGAAGATGATGTGCGCCACAGCTGTGCGCTGCGCCGGGATCGACGCGCCGGCGGCAGCCAGGATCGCTTTCACCGTTGTGCCCAAATTTTGCCCAATGACGAGATAGGCGGACTGTTCAAGGCCGATGGCGCCGCTGTTAAGTGCGGTCAATGTCAGCGCCACTGCTGCACTCGACGATTGCAGCAACACCGTCATCACGGCGCCGATCAACACCAGCCAGAGATGATTGACCAGGGTTGGCTGAGAAAAAGGCGAGAGGTCGATGCTGTGCGCCAGCCCGCCCATGCCTTCTTGCAGGAAGTCAATGCCGATAAAAATAAGCCCGAAGCCGACCAACGCCATGCCCAACGCCGCCCGCTCGTTATGGCTGAGCAGCCGCATCAACGCGCCCACGCCGATAAAGGGCAACGCAATTGCGCCGACGTTGAGCTTGAAACCGAGCAGCGCCACGATCCACCCCGTACTCGTCGTGCCGATATTGGCGCCGATGATTACGCCGATGGCGGAAGGAAAGCTGAGCAGCCCTGCGCTCACAAAACCGATCGTGCTGATCGTGGTGGCGCTCGACGATTGCACTAGCGCAGTCAACGCCATGCCGGTTACAAAGGCTGTCAGCGGCGTGTGAGTCGAACGTTCCAGTATCCACTGCAAGCGTCCGCCCGCCGCCGCTTTCAACCCATCGGACATCAAGAGCATTCCAGAGAGGAAAAGCCCGACGCCGCCGAATAGAAAGGGAGCAATTGCCAGAAATGTGGCGATGGCTTCACTCATGCGTGAATCGTTTCAGAAAACGACTTTCAGCCGCAACAGTTCCGATCAGGATCATCTGCGCGTCGGCGGGAAGTGGGATGAATGGGTCGGGATTGATATGCGTAACGCCATTCTGTTCGATCGCAACAACTGTGCAGCCGGTGAGGGCGCGGATGTCGGACTCAGCGATAGTTTTGCCCACGAGACTCGCCGGCGTCTGCATCTCGAAGACATCTAGCCCTTCCGCCACCATCAAAATTTCGCCGCGATTGAGCAGGTTGAGAATTGCGCTGGCGCCCATTGATGCATAGGAAAGCACAAAGTCGGCGCCGGCGCGATGAAGCGTGGCGACATTGCGCTCCAGCCGCGCCCGGCTGATGATCTGTACGTCGGGGCGCAGCCGTCGGCAGTAGATGGTGAGGTAGATGTTGGTGTCGTCGTCGTGCGTCGTGACCAGAACCGCTGGCGTCTCCCGGATGCCAGCGCTGATCAGCACCTCCAGGTCAGCGGCGTCGCCGATCACATATCTGGTTGGGTCGCGCATCCGCTCCGACAGCAGTTCGACGATGCGATAATCCATGCCGCGCTCCAACAGCGCCCTACCTGCCGCCCGCCCCACGCGCCCGCCGCCAATAATGACCACTGGTGCATTGACAGGCTCCTCGGTGCAAAGCAGGGCGTTGTATTGGGCGATCTGATCTTCCGACCCGGAAAGCACCAGTACAGTGCCTGCCTCGATGCGGGTTTCGGGCCGCGCCAGATTGAACTGACCGCGCTCCCAAAGGCCGAGTACAGTCACGCCCACTCTGTCGCGTAGCTTACTCTCCGCCAACGTCTGCCCGATCAGCGGTGTATTGCGCACCGTTGCTTCGGCGATCACCAGTCCATTGAGACGCCCGATGATATGGGCGCGCGTATCGCCGCCGGTAATGCGACGCACCAGCGCCTGTCCTAACATCTCTCCAAGCTGAAGCACATGGTTGCAGCCTGCCAGCTCCAGAATATCGACCGAGGCCGAAGCGTTGGCGGTGCTGATCACGGGAACCGAATCGGAGACCTCGCGCACAGTGAAGGCCACGTTGGTGTTGAGACGATCGTTGGCGGTTGTCGCCACCAGCGCAGCCTGCTCGACATGGACGCGGCGGTAGGTTTCGGGGTTATCCAGATCGCCGCGCACGACGTTGACGCCCAGGTCGTGCAAACGCAAAGCCTCGTCCAGATCGGGCGTCAACAACACATAGCGGTAATGATACTGTTTTAGCTTCTCGATCAATGCACTGGTGACTGAGTCGTACTGGGTCAAGATCACGTGTCCCTTGATCGTGTTTGGGAGGCTGGACGGTGCACGCGCTGCTTCCTGCGCCTTGAGCCAGGGCGCATAGAAAAGCTCGATGAAGGTGAACGGCAGGATGACCAGCAGAAAGATGATGCCGCTGAGCAGCACAATCGATGAAAAGATGCGCCCCAGATCGCTTTCAAAAGTAATGTCGCCGAAGCCAAGTGTGGACATCACCGTCAGCGTCCAATAGAAGCCAGTGATCCAGCTCTCTTGACGGCCTTCGTATGCCATCAGTACATGGAAAAGGATGCTGTAGAGCGTCACTAGCGCAGCCAAAAGCAGCAAATAGCGTAGCAATGCAAAGACATTGACGCGGCTGTGGCGATCCTGCCAGAAATAGTAAAGTTGCGGAATCAGGAACTTCATGGTACGCAGTGGAAATCGTCACTGAAATGAATTCTACACTGGACTCTATCACAAGCGCAGCGGGGATACAAGAATTTTTCGCAGACAATCTTCGACGATGCGTCAGAATGGTTTACAACATTTGAACCTGTGCAGGGTTGCGGTATACTGCACGCACAAATGTTCTGAACGGGAGAAACGAGCATGCCGGCTGCCAAAGATCGAAAGCAATACATCTGTTCTGCATGTGGCGCGGTTCATCTCCGTTGGGCGGGCAAATGTCCCGAATGCGGTGAATGGAATACGCTCGACGAAGTCACTGTGCGCACGCCAGAGAAGAGTCGGTCGAGCATGGCGCCGGTTGAGACGATGAGCAGACCCATCGCCTTGTCGAGCGTGGCGCAGGACGACCAGCCGCGGCTGGCATTGCGAATGGTCGAACTGAGCCGGGTGCTTGGCGGCGGCATCGTGCCGGGGTCATGTGTGCTTGTCGGCGGTGATCCTGGCATTGGCAAGAGCACGTTGCTGTTGCAGATGGCGGCGGATGTAGCGCAGAGCGCTGGCATGGTGCTCTATGTCTCCGCCGAGGAAAGCGCCCATCAGATCGGCAGGCGGGCGGCGCGGCTTGGCATCCGTGACGAACGGCTGATGGTGCTTTCCGAGATTGTCGTCGAGTCGATTGTCGAACACATCGAGAATGTCAAGCCGGTGCTGGTGATCGTCGATTCGGTGCAGGCGATCTATTCGGGCAACGGCGCCAGCGCCGCCGGCACAGTCAGCCAGGTGCGCGACTGCGCAGCAGCGTTGCTACGTGCGGGCAAGACGCTCAACATCCCGATCTTCCTGGTCGGTCATGTCACCAAAGAGGGCAATATTGCCGGCCCGCGTGTGCTGGAGCACATGGTCGACGCAGTTTTGCAGTTGGAAGGCGAACGATTCCACGCCTTTCGCTTGCTGCGCTCGATAAAGAATCGTTTCGGCAGCACCAATGAGGTCGGCGTCTTCGAGATGAATGAGCTGGGAATGCAGGAAGTGCGCAACCCCTCCGAACTTTTCCTTGCCGAGCGGCTGCCCAACGCCACCGGCAGCGCCATTGCTGTCTCGATGGAAGGGACGCGACCCTTGCTGGTCGAAGTGCAGGCGCTGTGCAGCACGACTGCGTTCTCGATGCCGCGACGCACAGCCAATGGCATCGACGCCAACCGTCTGTTGCTCCTCGTCGCCGTGCTCTCCAAGCGCATTGGCATTGACCTCAGCGACCAGGATATCTTTGTCAATGTGGTGGGTGGGATGCGCATCGACGAACCGGCAGCAGATTTATCCGTAGCGGTTGCGATAGCAAGCAGCTTTCGCAACCGCCCGGTTCATGCCGACCTGGCGATAATGGGAGAAGTTGGGCTGAGCGGCGAACTACGCAGTGTTGGTCAACTTGGGCGGCGGCTACATGAGGCTGCCAAACTTGGCTTTACACGCGCGCTAACCCCGCGTAGCGTATTGAAGCGAAGCGCCGGTGAAGTGACGCCGCAAAGCATCGAGGTCATCGGCGCACGCACACTCTACGATGCGTTGGAGGTAGCGTTGATGAAGTAACACGGGTAAAGAACTGCAAAAACCATGCAGATCAGGCAGCGGCGACGCGTGGACGCATACGCGATATTCCGGCGGCCGAACGCTCACCACTGAAACCGCGCACGACGCCTTCCCGTGGAGAAGCGAGGTGCGGGACAACAATCGGCTGACTGTCCGCCACTTTGCTCGGCTGGCGTTCGGTTACGGTTGCACTACGCACGCTGTCGGCCAGGTCCACCACACTGTTGTGACTGCCGTATTCATTGTTAGTGAAACCGTCAGCGTGATAATCCGTTTGCCAGCGTCCGTCGATCATATATCGAAATTCATGGCGTTGACCGGTTGGCAGCTCAATCGTTGCACGCCAGACGCCATCGCGCGACTGAACGAGAGGAATGCCAGCATCATCCCAGTTATTGAACGTGCCGGTTACTGCGACACGATCCGCCCAGACGCAAGACGGCAATTCAAATGTAACGAGCGCAAAACCAGGTCGTGCAGATGGTCTCTTGTAAATCATACTGCCCTCCTTGCTACTATATTTTGATTGCCTTGACTCGCGCTTACGAATCTATTGAGTAAACTTTGTTATCGAAAGTAAGTCCACAACGAAAAAGGATGAATGAGTCGTTCGCGCAAATGTGCAGAGAGTGAATGATTGTGCAATCTGCCCTAATGGATCGGCAATTTATCTAATGAAAGCTTCATTCCAAACAAGTTGACTGTAAAATTATAGATAAAACCCGCAACTTTTTATGCATATCGCACAAAGTTCAGGCAAATTTGTTCTGAAAGTTTATTTTCTCCTTGTTATAAGAATAACATATTTCCGAAAAAAACAGATTAACCGCTCGTTAAAATTTAGCAACAAAAAGCAACGATCTGTCTTACACAGGCAGATCGTTGCTTTTTCGATGGATTTGCGTCAGGATTGTCGGGCGGTTTGATGAAGGCGCCAGTGCGGATCGTAGGGCAACTTGTTTACGTGGTTGTAATTTTTGTGAGATGGAGCGCCATCGTATTGGCGTGACATGGCATCTCGTCACGCTAGATACGATGACCTATGCTGTCTCAAACATAAAGTGAGGCGCCCCAAATGGGAAGTAGAACCCTGACTACAATACAATGTTGACCAGCTTATCAGGCACAACGATCACCTTGCGCGGCGTGCGCCCATCCAGCCATTTGGCGACATTGTTCAGCCGTAGCGCCTCGCTCTCTAGCGTCGCTGCCGGTGTTCCGGGCGTCATCATCAGCTTGTCGCGTACCTTGCCGTTGATCTGTACAACCACGGTGATCTCTTCCTCGCGCGCTTTTTCTGGATCGCCAATGGGCCAGCGTTGTTTGTGCACGCTTGAAGTGTTGCCCTGACGATGCCACAGCTCGTCAGCGATATGAGGAAAGATCGGCGCCATCATCAAGATCAGGTCGCGCACAGCTTTGTTCCAGGTTGGGCTGTTGACGACATTGGCGTCGCGCACCTTGTACAGATAATTGTTCAGCTCCATCAGCGTTGCAATTGCAGTGTTGAAGCGGAAGTTCTGGATGTCATCCGTCACCTTTAGGATCGCCTGATGCAGCTTGCGCTCCAGCGCGCGTTCCTGCGCCGGGTCGGGCGCATGATTGGCTTCCAGCAATGGCTTCTCCAGTTGCACATCCTCAGTCACGACCGTCCACACGCGATGCAGGAAGCGATGCACGCCTTCGATTGCCTGCATATCCCATGGGCCGCCTTGATCCCACGGGCCGATGAACATCAAATAGCCGCGCACGGTGTCGGCGCCGTAGCGATCGACCACCTCGTCCGGGTTGATGACGTTGCCGCGACTCTTGGACATCTTTTCGCCATCTGGCCCCAGGATCATGCCCTGATTGAACAGGCGCAACATCGGCTCGTCGAAGTTCACGATGCCCAGGTCGCGCAGCGCTTTGGTGAAGAAGCGCGTGTACAACAGGTGCATCGTGGCATGTTCGATGCCGCCGGTGTATTGATCGACGGGCAGCCAGTAGTCGCCAGCGGCCTTGTCCCACGGTATATCGTCGGCTTTTAGCTTTTCGCCTTTCTTCCAGTAGGGCGAGATGTAGGCGTATTGATACCAGCTCGAACACATGAAGGTGTCCATCGTATCCGTCTCGCGTTCGGCGTCGCCGCCGCACTCCGGACACTTGACGTTGCGAAAGCCTTCGTGATACTTCAGCGGACTTTCGCCGGTCGGCTTGAACTCGGCGTCGTCGGGCAGCAGCACGGGCAGGTCCTCGTAGGGAACAGGCACGATGCCGCAGTTCGGACAGTAGATGATCGGGATGGGCGCGCCCCACATGCGTTGGCGGCTGATCAGCCAGTCGCGCAGACGATAGTTGACTGCGCCGCGCCCCAGTTCGTTCGCCTCCAGCCACTCGGTCACTTTGGCGACTGCGCCGGCAACTGGCGTCCCATCGAAGGGCCCGGAATTGATCATCTCGCCCTTATCTTTCGAGTCGTAGGCTTCCTCCAGCGGTCCGGTTGCGCCATCTGGCCCCGTAATGACGCGGCGAATTTCCAGCCCATACTTCTTCGCAAAGGCGAAGTCGCGCGCATCGTGCGCCGGCACCGCCATGATGGCGCCCGTTCCGTAGCCCATCATCACATAATCGGCGATCCAGATTGGGATGCGCTCGCCGTTGACAGGATTGATGGCATAGCCGCCGGTGAAGACGCCGGTCTTTTCTTTGTCCGCCGCCCCACGCTGGATTTCACTCAAGCGCGCAGCCTGTTCTTTATAGGCTTCAACCTCGGCGCGATGTTCTTCCGTGGTGATTGCGTCAACCAGTGGATGCTCTGGCGCCAGGACCATAAAGGTTGCACCCCACAGCGTATCGGGTCGCGTCGTGAAGATTTCCAGTGCATCGCCCTGCTCGGTGCGGAAGATGACCTCGGCGCCGTAGCTGCGTCCGATCCAGTTGGTTTGCATCACTTTGACGCGTTCGGGCCAATCGATCTGATCCAACATGTCGAGCAGCTCGTCGGCGTATTTGGTGATGCGAAACTTCCATTGCTCCAGGTTCTTTTTGATGACCGGCGTGCCGCAACGTTCGCAGTGCCGATCGTCGCCCCACACCTGTTCGCGCGCTAGCGTCGTGTTGCAGGTCGGGCAGAAGTCTACCGGCGCATATTCGCGATAGGCTAGACCGGCGTCATAGAATTTGCGAAAGAACCACTGCGACCATTTGTAATACTCTGGATCGCAGCTCACCGCTTCATGCTCCCATGACCACATCGCACCCATGCGCCGTAGTTGGCCGCGCATTCGCTCGATGTTGGCGTATGTCCACTTTGCCGGGTGAATGCCGTGTTTGATCGCCGCGTTTTCAGCGTTCAAGCCAAAAGCATCGAACCCAATCGGGAAGAAGACGTTATAACCGTTCATGCGCCGGAAGCGCGCTGCAGCGTCGCTGGGTGTGTACGCATACCAGTGGCCGGTATGCAGGTCGCCCGACGGGTAGGGCAACATGGTCAGTGCGTACCATTTGGGACGATCTGGGTCTTCGACAGTTTTGTAGAGTTGTTGCTCCGCCCAAATCTGCTGCCACTTTGGCTCGATCTCGGCAGGGTTGTATTTGTTCGACATGATCCGCTCCAATCGTATCTGGTGTGAAACCTGGTTCACACAAAGCCGAAGAGATGCCAATAGAGATGCAAAGAAGACGTGCCTCACAGTGATCTGGCGTCAACGATGGTAGTGCGGCATCGATCAGGCTCAAGATATCGTCACTGCACTGGTGCGCCACGCACAAAGCTGGCACGAAACGAACGAGTTGGATGGCTGGTTGCGCCCGCGCAGGTGCTGCCGCGGGCTATCTAAGCGCGAGGAGACCACCGACATTGCGCCCGGCGGTGACAGGGGACTTGATGAAGTCATGACAAAAACAAGCATCCCGATTCATATTGCAAAGATTGTACCACAAGCAGCAAGAAATTTGGTCAATTCGTACAGGTGCAAGGTGCAATATAACCTGCGCCTACCCTTTTCGCCGCCTTGTACTCGTTGTGTTACACTTCCTGTAGTTGGAAGAGTGACTCCGCAATAACTTGTCACTCAATCCAATGACCCTGATAAGCTTGTGCTCCCGGTTGCGCTTCGCTTAGTACAGCAAAGTTGCCGCCCCCAAGCGCTCAGGCGTGTTGCCTTCAGTCGTCTCGAATGTGATTCAAGTCAGGAGATGGTAGTGCAACTGCTCGTCCTCGGTGTGACAGATAGTTGTCTATCATTCACTGCGTCATAGTCGTTTCGTCGTCCTCACGGATTTGGTCGTCACCGTCATGGCAAGGGGGAGGCAAGGATGTTGCGCATCGCAAGAGACATGTCGTTTATGGCGGCCCTCCTCGTATACGCTGTGGTCATTCTCCTGGTTTTCTATGACATGCTGCAATGGCATACGCTCAACTCCGTCAAACAAAAGATTGAGCAGCACCGCGCGGTCATCGAAGACTTCCGTGTGTATGGGGGAATTGGGCAGGCTGCACACGAGGCATTGGCTTTTGCGGAGTTTGTTGAACCGGTGGTGGGTGGTCTCGACGGAATCTACCAATTAGCCAGTTTTGGGCAGGATAAGGAGCGAGGCAAACAGATTGTTATGAGCCAACTTGGCGCCATTGACGGTAATCTTGCAAGAGGCGTTTACATCACAGATTCAGCCTGTCGCACTTTACTGACTGTGCGTGAACGTTTCTCCGATCTCGCAAAGCTCCAAGTCATGGCGGAAACCAGCGAAAAATTCGCAGAAAGGCCGCGCAAGCAGATGCTGGTTGTATTGGTTGAACAGCACCGGCAAAACTCAGAAATGCTCACCGAGATCGACGCCCACCTGAACAGAGTCGTTCCGAGATTAGAGTGGGTCAACCGCTCGATCGGTGATTGGGTCGCATCGATGGACGAAGCATCGCAATCGACAGATTTTTTGACTGGCAAAACACTGGAAGGACTTTTGTTCTTCTTCAAGCCGGCATCCGACTGGATTGATGAAGTGTACTCGGTGTCTCATGAGCATCAACAAAAGGTTTCCAGAAGCCTGCAATTTATGGAAAGCGTACAAGAATCGGTGCTCTTGCTTGAGTCGGTCGATAATACGTTGTTGTCAGTCTCTGGAGGACGTGGCTTCATCAAGCTGGACAACTGGACAAATCCGCTCAAGATTACCCTGTCCGGGATCACGGTCATAGCGTCGATCCTGGTGGTTGTGATGACTGTAGCCATCAACGGATGGAAAAGAACGCCTTTACCCCGACAAGCTCCCTAAATGATTGGGGCGGGTCATCAAAGCACCTGATTTGCCACTGTGGCTGAAAACAATTTCAGCCACCTCCTCATAGTTGATCGTCCACATCGACGGCGGTATCATGGTCGGATGAGTTCCGAAATGCTACCATCTCGCATCTACAACGCTTATCTCTTTCAGGCTTTCAACGCCGTTTCGTGGCAGATTTGCCTGGGCAGCCCATTAATTCTCTTTGCGCGTGAGTTGGGTGCGTCGGCAGTCGTGCTTGGCTTGCTGGCCGGGTTGGCGCCGCTGACGTCGGTGTTGCAGTTGGCAGTTGCGCCGCATGCCGAACGCATCGGTTATCGTAAGCTGATGGTGAGCGGTTGGTCGGCGCGCGTGGCGATGTTGATTTTTCTGATGCTGCTGCCGCTGGCAACCTATCTGTGGAACTCTGCCATCGTTCTCGGCCTGCTGGTTGCGGTGATGACTGCATTTACGACGCTGCGTGGGATCGCCACCTGCGCATGGATGCCGTGGATCACGGCGCTGACGCCGCGTTCGGTGCGCGGTCTCTATCTTAGCCGCGACCGCACTTTTATCGGTGTGGCCAGCGTAGGGGCGCTGGCAGTGTCAGGTATCTTTCTCTTCGACCATGATAACATGTGGTCGTTCTCGATTGTCTTCGGTCTGAGTTTTCTAGGCGGCGCAGTCAGCCTATACTTCCTCAACCGCATTCCAGAGCCAGAGACAACCGACTGCGCCATGGCGCCGCTGACACGGCTACGCTGGCGCGACCTGCTCCGCGACGCTGCGTTTGTGCGGCTGTTAAGCTTTGCCGCCGTGGTGCAGCTTTGCGTGCTGTCGACAGCCACCTTCATCACTGTCTTCGTGCGCGAGGAAGTCAAACTCCAGGACGGCGCCATCCTCTGGATCACGGCGGGCGCGGCGCTTGTCGGCATCTTTGGCTTGCGCTTGCTACGCAGCCATATCGACGGCATGGGCAGCAGACCATTCCTCGGTGTGGTCTTTCTGTGGTGGACCTTCTACTACCTGGCCTGGTTTCTGCTTGCGGCGCATTTACTCGACGGTGAACAGATTCTGGCGCCAATGCTGCTGCTGGCGGCGGGCTTTTTCGCTTCGATCTACGAACTTGCGCTGACGCGGCTGATGATGAACACCGTCGGCGACCGTCCTGGCGCGACACAATATTTTGCACTGCAATCGGTGATTGTGAGCCTGCTCGCCGGTTTGTCGCCGATCATGTGGGGATGGATGCTCGACAACCTCGACAATGTGCAATTGATGTTTGGAGGGCTGAAGCTCGATAGTTATGCCATCTTCTTTGGCCTGCAATGGCTGTTGCTCGGTGCTGTCTTTGTCGCCTTGATGTGTGTTAGAGAGGGTGACGCCGCCGCCACCAAGACACTGCTCTACCGCGCTTTGGTTTTGGCGCCGGGGCGCCGTTTCGCCAATATCACCCACCGCCCGCGTACGTAGCGCGCTACATCTCGGTCGGCTGTTGCGCGATTACACGGTGAGAAGCGGATAGTCTCAAGGCGAGAAGCTGTCACTTGCACGGTGGCAAGTTGGCGGCGCAATCCCCCCGCTTTCCGCCGCGGCCACATCTTGGCGCCTTACCCACAATGAAATGTCGAAGCGCCGGCAAAGCGCTGCGCTGGCGCCCTGATGGTCGGGATGAGCATGGGCAGCACATGGGCAGTGAGCGGGCGCTGACCAAGCTGGCGCAGAATGGTTTTACCCGATGTGCGAATGCCGGCGTCGATCAACGTCGAGCCAACCAGGTAAGCATTGATCAATCGGCGCGGCGCGATAGGAATCTGAAAAACATCCCTGGCGCTTTCAATTGTGGTGGTTCGCTCTACCCGACCATGATGACGACGTTGCCTTTTTTGCGCCCCGTATCGACATAGCGGTGCGCTGCGACAATCTCGTCGAGTGAATAGCAGCGGTCGATGACCGACTTGAGTTCACTTGCTTCGAGCAGTGCTTTGACGAAAAGCAGATTGTCCATGCTTTCTTTGGAGTCGAGCCGCGCCATCGTGACGTAGGCGCCGCCGGGCGCCAGATGCTTTGCATAGCCGGAGTTCGGGAATTTCGCCACGGCGTCGAAGATAACGTCATACTTCCCCATGCTGGCGGAAAAATCCGGTGCAGTATAGTCGATGACGGCATCGGCGCCCAGTGAGCGCACCAGCGGCGGTGGCTGCGGCGATTGCAGCGCATCCAAGATGCCCGCCCCCAGCGCCGGCGCCACGCCCTGCAGCGCACGCACGACATAAGCCAGGAAGCGCACCGGGTCGCCGTCATGTTCGTCCAGCGAAAGCCAGGCGGCAGGGCGCCCACAGCCAGCGATCCATGCACTTGCCAGCGTGCTTTTGCCAAAGCCGGCCGGCGCCGCAATCAGGCTCAGCTTGCGCCCAATCGCCAGCCCCGCCGTCAACTGCTCGATGAGACGCGGACGGATGACGACTTTCGGCGGGAGCGGCGGGATGTAGAGTTTTGTCGCCAGCATTGGGATTGTCATGGGCGAATTTTATCTTCCAGGAGCGACAGGATGCAACCCAGGCGGCAGGCGTGCAGCTTACTGTTCGAGCACAGGTAGGAACCGAGGTCGGCCCATGTTGGCGTACAAATAGTACATTTCTACTCATGCTGCAAGCCCTGCGCTCTGCTACCATCACAATGCCTCTCACCTTCCCGGAAGCTCAAAGCTTCCGGGAAGGTGAGCAACCTGCTATTTTTACATCGGTCAAGAAAGGCAACAGGGCAATGTTACGTATTGCGTTAGGCTTGGGACTCGTCGCTATTAATTATTTTTTTGGATCTGGCGCAAGCAGTCGGTGCGCAAGGGGCTAGGCTTCACCTTTCACTGGTGGACGTTTGGCGACTTCGCCGCTGGCGTGCTGATCGCCGGAATCGCAATGACCCTCGTCTTCCTGGTCGAGCTGGCGACGGGGCTGATCCGGGTCACCGGCTTTACCTTCGACCTGGCGACGCTGGGTATGCGAGCCGGCTGGTTTGTCTATGGGGCCTTCTTCGAGGAGTTCATCTTTCGCTCGCTGATGTTGAGCGGCATCGTGGCCGTGTTGATGTTGCTGGCGTATGTGCGGATCACCCTGTCGTCAGGGCTGATCAAGTGGCTGGCGATCATCATCAGCGCAGGGGCGTTCGGCTACGCACACTTCGATAATCCGGGCGCTACGGCGATCACCATCTTTGGCACCGGTCTGGGCGGGTTGATGTACGGCGTCGCCTTTCTGGGCGGTCGCAACATCTGGCTGCCGGTTGGCTTGCACTTCGGCTGGAACTTTTTCCAGGGCAACATCTTCGGCTTCCCGGTCAGTGGCACCATCGAACAGAGCCTGATTGCGCAAGAAACGGTCGGCGCCGATCTGTGGACGGGCGGCGCGTATGGGCCAGAAGCCGGGCTGATCGGCATGATGTCGCGCTTCGTGGTCATCGCCCTGCTGCTCGCCTATCTGCACTGGCGCAGCCATCGGCAGGGGGCCATCGCAAGCCTGGATTTCCCCATCAAGATTTACGACAATCCTTCCCGGCGGGAACAGGAAGCCATGGCGGCAAGCGGCGGGTGACAGGTGCAGCCTACGATTGATGAAGATTTACAAAATAATCAGGCAATCAGAGAAGTCGCCGCAACGTGACGTAACGGCCACATTACGTAGGTCATCGCCTCTGGCGTGACGGGCATCATGTCACGCCAGAGGCGATGACCTACCAAACCAACCTTGCCCCAACCGTGAAGCAAACCCAAACCGACGCAGGCTTTTTCGAGGCATCCCCCGCCCATGTATACTGTTCCTATGCCAGCATCGCAACCCAAACGCCCCACCCGTCCATCGATCTACCGCCACTGGCTGGAGTTGCCGGTGTTGTTTCTGACCTTTGCGATCCTCACCAGCGTGCCGCTGCTGCTAGGTGGGCTGAATGCTGCCTTGCAGGCGCTGGCGGCGACGCCTGACCCAAACCAGCGCACCATCGTTGCCATCTTTCTGGCGACGCTCTTTATTGTGTTCATTGTGGCTGGCGTCACTGCGGCAATTTTCATGACGTTGTGGTCTGCGCGACGACGGCTGAATCAACTGCGGCGCGGGGCGGTGCGCGTCGGTCCGGCGCAATTTCCTACCCTCCACGCCGAAGCGCAGGCAGTGCGTGCGACGCTCGATGTAACGAAGCCTGTCGAGGTCTACGTTATCGATGGTCGCTGGCTGGCGCGCAGCATTGCCCCAATTTCGGTGTTCGGTGTGACCGGCGCCTACGCCATTGTGCTCGACGCGTCGATCGTGCAAGAGATGTCGCTGGGGGAACTGCGTTTCCTGCTGGCTGTGGAGTACGGTCATGTGAGATTGAGCCATGTGCGCATCCTGACGATGATCGATGCAGTGAGCGGCAGCCTGGGGCGCGTGCCATTCGTGGGTGGGTTTGTGCGCGTGCTCTTCTCCGGCTGGACCCACCTGGCCACCTATTCGGCGGATCGCGCCGGGCTGGTCGCCAGCGGCGATCTGGCGGCTGCCTATGATGCGTTGGGCAAACTGACCGTCAGCAGCGCACTGTGGGGTGAGGTCAACCATCAGGCGTTGGCGCAGCAGGCGCTGCGCCGACGCGGACGCTTCTTCGACCTCGGCAATCGGCTGACTGCGCCCTTCGACACGCAGCCACTGGGAAGGTTTCAACGGCTGGTCGCCTTCGCCAACACGCCCACCTTCCGGTCGATCTGTCCGAATGCCGACCTGAACTTCTCGGCGGCAGCGGCGTGGCAACAGCGCAGGAACCCGCCCGCAGGGCATGTCTGAAACGAGACCTCGCCAAGCGCGTTTGACGCAATCCATCGTAGGATATACACTTTTGTTACAACTATGATATAGAGTTCAACCATGATCAAAGAGATTACGTTGCGTCCCTACGGCGGATCGTTGGGCACCACGCTGCCAAAGGCGATGACCGACCGACTCAACCTGTCGGCTGGCGACAAGGCTTACGCTGTCGAGACTGAGCACGGCATCTTGCTGACGCCCTACGCCCCCGAATTCCTACGCGTCATGGAGGCTGAAGCTCGCATCAGCAAGCGCTATCAAAATGCACTGGCCGAGCTGGCCCGATGAGCGAACCGATCTGGCTGAGACGGGTCTGGGTCGATGCCATCCACTTTCAGCAGTTGCAGCGCTTCGGCGGTCACTATGGCGTGCGGGACGAGAACGTCATCGAGTCAGCGTTGGCGCGACCGCGCAACCTGTGGGCCTATGACAACGTGTCCGATATCGCAACCCTGGCGGCTGCCTACGGCTACGGCCCGACGCGCGGGCATGGCTATGTGGACGGCAACAAGCGCGTTGGCTTCGTGGACATGGCAGTCTTCCTGTACCTCAACGGCTGGAGCCTGGAGGCGCCAGAGCCGGGGGGCGTGCAGGTCATGCTGGCCGTCGCCAGTGGTGACCTGAGCGAGACCGATTTTGTC
>CALJMI010000079.1 GCA_937981885.1 uncultured Caldilinea sp. | reverse complement strand
GCCAGCGACCTGCAACTGCGCGACACCTACGCCATCATGATCATCATCTACGCAGCGTACGGCGTCCCTTTTGGCACGTGGGTGATGATGGGCTTCTTCAAGAGCATCCCGGTGGCGTTGGAGGAAGCCGCCGAGGTGGATGGCGCCACGCCGTTTCAGGCGTTCTGGCGTGTGGTGCTGCCGATCTCGGCGCCAGGGTTGATTGCGGTCTTCATCACCAACTTTGTCTACAACTGGAACGACTTTCTCACCGCCTTGGTCATGCTCTCCAGTACGGCGATGAAGACGGCGATGGTGGGGCTGTTTGACTTCCAGAATCAGCTTACCGGCAACAACAACGAGTTACTGATCGCAGCGTGCGTGCTGATCATGTTGCCGGGGATCATCCTTTTCATCCTCTTCCGCAACGCCTTCCTGCGCGGCATGTTGGAGGGCGCGCTGAAGGGCTGAAGGGCTGAAGGGCGAGGGGCGAGTTGCGAACAGTGAAACGTTGCCGCCCACGTTTGCACGCAACACGCAACACGCGCCACGCAACATTACGCTCATAAAATGTCAACCTGGAAATCAGTGACTGAAAGGTCGTGCTTGTGCTCACGATTCCTGTTTCCTACCCAGTGCCCCCATTTTTGGGCAAGAGTGCACCGGTGACGCTGGCGGCGGAACTGGCGGCGTTTGAAGTCAACGGTTCCGCCGTGCGGCTGCACTGCAAGACAAAATACTTCACGCCTGAAGTTGCCGACTACTACGGCACGCTCTGTGAGACAATCCTGGCGCCGGTGACGGAGGGCGCGGCGCTCGATCTGCACCTGGAGTTTTGCACCGACGCCATCGTGCGCATCCGCTGCGCGCCCGCCGGTGCGCCTATCCCATCGCCGACGCCGATGGTGGTCGGGCGCTTCGACGGCGCGTACCGGTTGGAGGTCACGGAAACGGCGGCGTTTGTCGCTATCGAGAGTGCGCTGCTGCGCGTTGAGGTAGTGCGCGAGCCGCTGCAGTTGCGCATCCTGGATCACAGCGGTAAGCTGCTGTGGAGCACGCGCCCGCTCGATCTGGCTTGTCTGCGTCGCCCGGAGACGCAGTGGAACCCTGCGGAGAATCGCTGGCTCTTTTTCCATCGCTACGCCTATCCGCTCGGGTGCGCCGATTATGGCGCTGACCGCTACGCCTTTCTTTCGACCGACCTGCACTACGACGAACACATTTACGGCTTCGGCGAGGATTACGGGCGTATGGACAAGCGCCAAACAAGACGGCGGCTGTGGAATGTCGAAGCCTTTGGCAACGCCAGTCCGGGTGCGTACAAGAACATCCCCTTCTACATGAGCACGCGCGGCTATGGCGTCTTCCTCAACACATCGCATGCAGTCACTGCGCACATCGGCGACCTGGAGCACACCGCACTCTCGGTGATCGTCGACGACACAACCGAACTTGACCTCTACTGGATTTTCGGGCCCACGCTCAAGGAGATTCTGCCGCGCTACACGTCGATCACCGGCGCGCCCGGGGTCCCGCCAAAATGGAGCTTTGGACTGTGGATGGGACGCATCAGCTACAACCGACAGGATCAGGTCGAACAGGTTGCCGCCGAACTACGCCGCCGACGCATCCCCTGCGACGTGATCCACATCGACACCGACTGGTACGAGCACGATTGGCAGTGCGACCTGGAGTTTGGCAAAAGCAAATTCCCCGATCCGGCGGGCATGACCGCGCAGCTACGTGCGCAGGGGTTCCGCATCTGTCTCTGGCAATGGCCCAACCTGACCGTGAGCACCAGCCTTTTCCGCGAAGGGCAGGAAGCCGGCTATCTTGCCCGCCGCACCAACGGCCATCCCTACCTGTTCCCTGGCTTTGCGGGCGACGCTGGCTTCATTGACTACTCCAATCCCGATGCTATGGCGTGGATTCAGGCGAAGTTTCGCAAGCTATTCGAGTTGGGCGTGGCTGCGATCAAGGTCGATTTTGGCGAGGGTGCGTCGCCGGAGGCGCGCTATCATGATGCATCGCCCGAAGCGATGCACAATCTCTACGCTCTGCTCTACAACCGGGCGCTGTTCGAGGTCACCGAGGAGACCTTTGGCAAGGGGAAGGCAGTGATCTGGGCGCGTGCAGCGTGGGCCGGCTCGCAGCGCTACCCGCTGCACTGGTCGGGCGATGGGCTGGCGCGTTTCGAGGACCTGGCGTGTGTGCTGCGCGCTGCGCTGAGCTTTGGGCTAAGCGGCTTCCCCTTCTACAGCCATGACATCGGCGGCTTCAGCGGGTTGCCCGACGCCGCGCTCTATGTGCGCTGGGCACAGTTTGGTCTCTTCTCCTCGCACGCGCGCTGTCATGGCGTCCCCCCGCGCGAGCCGTGGGCGTATGGCGAGGAGGCGGAGGCAATCTTTCGTCGCTACGCCGAACTGCGCTATCGTCTGCTGCCCTACATCTTCTCCGAGGCAGTTGTATGCGGGCAGACGAGTGCGCCCTTCCTGCGTCCGCTCGTGCTCGACTGGCAGGATGACCCAAACGTGTTCACCATCGATGACCAGTATCTCTTTGGGCGATCGCTATTGGTGGCGCCGATCCTGGATGAAAGCAACCGCCGCCGCGTCTATCTGCCGGCGGGAGTCTGGTTCGACTATTGGACGAAGACGCGGTTGGAAGGCGGCCGCTGGATCGAAATTGACGCGCCGCTCGACGTGCTGCCGATCTTCGTGAAGGCGGGCGCTATTATCCCTTACGGGCCTACGATGCAGCACACAGCGCAACTGCCGCTCGATCCGCTGACAGTCGAACTTTATGCGCCGGATGATGAAGGCGATTACACCATCCTCGACGAGGATCACCCGGCGGTCGTGCTGCACTATCGCCGCAATAGTGAGCAGTTGTCGGTCAGCATCGACGCTGCGCCAGGATCGGCGGAGGTCATTCTCTACGGATTGGAGGTGCGTGGCGCCAGTTACAATGGAGACGACCTATCAGTCGAGCTATTGGCAAACGGCGGCAGGCGGATTCTACTCTCGCCACCCAGCGAATCGACTCGCAGCATTCGCCCGGTGCTGACATTGCAGCGATACTGATCACATCACTGTACCGTTTTACTGATTTCTAGGCTGACATTTTATGAGCGCACTGCTGCGTGGTGCGTGTTGCGTGAGGGATTCCGACACGCAGCACGTAGCACGCAACACGTAGCGATTGGGAGATTGGAGATTGGAGAGTAGGGATCATCAGTGACGTGTGCTCAATCTCCAATCTCCCAATCTCCAGTCTCCTAATCTCCCAATCTCCTCTCCCGATACCACCGAATCAGCGCATTCGTCGAGCTGTCGTGGTGCAGTTCCAGCTCGGCGGCGCTCAACTCGGACGTGATCTTCTTCGCCAGCACCTTGCCCAGCTCGACGCCCCACTGGTCGAACGAGTTGATATGCCAGATCACGCCTTGTACGAAGACGCTGTGCTCGTAGAGAGCGATCAGCTTGCCGAGCATTGCCGGCGTCAGGCGTTCGGCTAAAATCGTCGTGGAGGGACGATTGCCCTCGAAGGTGCGATGCGGCGCCAGCCAGTCGGGTGTGCCTTCGGCGCGCACGGCGTCGGTCGTCTTGCCAAACGCCAGCGCCTCGCCCTGCGCAAAGATGTTGGACATCAGCAGATCGTGGTGCGCGCCGATAGGGTTCAGGCTTTGGCAGAAGCCGATGAAGTCGCACGGCACCAGCTTTGTTCCCTGATGTAGCAACTGGTAGAAGGAGTGCTGACCGTTGGTGCCCGGCTCGCCCCAGTAGATGGCGCCGGTCTGATAGTTCACCGGTTCGCCATCGAGCGTGATGTACTTGCCGTTGCTCTCCATCGTGAGCTGCTGAAGATACGCCGGGAAACGTTTAAGATATTGATCGTAGGGCAGCACGGCGATGCTCTCTGCGCCAAAGAAATTGTTGTACCATATCCCCAACAGCGCCATGATCACCGGCATGTTGCGCTCGAAGGGCGCGGTGCGGAAGTGCTCATCCATGGCGTGGAAGCCGACGAGCATTTCCCGGAAATTTTCGGGGCCAATGGCGATCATTGTCGACAGCCCGATCGCCGAATCCATCGAATAGCGTCCGCCGACCCAATCCCAGAAGCCGAACATGTTGGCGGTGTCGATGCCAAACTTGGCAACTTCCGTAGCATTGGTCGAGACCGCGACAAAATGGTTGGCGACCGCCGCTTCGTCATCCAGTGTCTCCAGCAGCCAGCGGCGCGCTGTGTGAGCGTTGGTCATCGTCTCCAGTGTGGTGAAGGTCTTGGACGCCACGATAAAGAGCGTCTCCGCCGGGTTGAGGTCGCGCACCGCCTCGGCAAAGTCGCTGCCGTCGATGTTGGAGACGAAGCGGAAGGTCATGTCGCGTGCACTGTAGTAGCGCAGCGCCTCATACGCCATCACCGGCCCCAGGTCCGAGCCGCCGATGCCGATGTTGACGACGTTGCGGATGCGTTTGCCGGTGAAGCCTTTCCAGGCGCCGCTGCGCACGCGCTGCGAAAAGTCGCTCATGCGGTCGAGCACGGCGTGCACTTCCGGCACAACATCCTCGCCGTCGACGTAGATGTGGGCGTCGCGCGGGGCGCGCAGGGCGACGTGCAACACGGCGCGGTTCTCAGTCACATTGATCTTCTCGCCGCGAAACATGGCGTCGATGCGTTCGCGCAGGCCACACTCCTCGGCGAGCTGCACAAGCAGGCGCAGCGTCTCGTCGGTGACGCGGTGCTTGGCGTAGTCGAAGTAGAGGCCGAGTTCGTCAATGACCATGCGCTCCCCGCGGGCAGGGTCGGCGGTGAAAAGGTCGCGCAGATGAACCGTGCGGATGGATTTGGCGTGTTCTTCGAGCCGGCGCCAGGTTGTGGAGGCCGTAAGATGGATTTGGGACATGGTCGGTTTCCCTTCCGATTTCGTTTTAAGTCTGAAGTAAGCAAATCATTAGTATGTGGCAGGTGCAGCCGTACATACGCATTATAACGTGTTCGCTCACTTTCGGAGAGAAGGACATTCAGGGGAGATAGGCAAAGATGAGGGCGGTCATCTGACCGCCCCCATGCAAGACAATGAACAGATGGCAAGACAACACCGTTCAATCACTGTCTTATCGACTGATGACCGGCAGGAAGATGCGTCTACTTGCGCCAGCAGGTGACCGAACGCCAATGGTGACCGTTGCTGTATTGGTAATGATCGCCGGGTTGTCGTCGAAAACGATGCTTGCTTTGTTGGGGATTTGCGTGCCAACCGGACGATCAGCCAGCGAGCGAATCTTGAAGCTGACAAAGCCTTCGCCGCGACGGCTAGAATCATTCGGCGGCAGGAATCCCGCAAATGGATCGGTCGACGGCTGGCGCGTAAGCGGATCAAGCGAGATAAATGTCCAGTAGATCACGCCGGTATCCGCATCGAATCGCCCTTCGACAGTGACGTAGTGGTCGATGCCGTCGGGCGTCAGATCGACTTCAGTCCAAAAGTACTTTTTTCCCGCTTCCACCGAAAAAATGCGCGTGCCGATGCCAAACTCGCTGAATTCGAGGCTGCTCCAATCCAGGTTGGCGTCAAGCTGGTCGATGATGCGCACTTCCTGTGCCGGCGCATTCGCCAGCTGAGGATCGTTCTCGAAATTGATGATATAAGGCAGTGTGTCAGTCACCAGCACGGTGTTGGCGTCGTCAAAACCCGCAGGCGCCACCTTGTCATTTGGGTCCCAGGAGCGCGCCGGACGTGGTCTCTTGTCATCGTCCGGGTCATAGGGTAACACCCTGACAGTGATCGAATCGAGATCGGTGAACTCCGTTCCCGCATACCGACCCTGGCCTTTGGCGTTAACCTGCAAGACAAAAACATAGACGCCCTCTGGCAACCGCACAACAGGCGACTGTACATCTGGTGGATTCACAGGCAATCCGGACCAGACAAACGGTCTTTTGCTGTCACCTGCTCCCATCAAAACGGCGCTCTCCAGTTTGGCTGTCCCGCGCAGCGTCACATCAACGAACGCGGCGCCTTCTGGCAACATGACGCTGAAGTCTTCACCTGCATTCGCCTCGACGCCAGCAATGGAGAAGTATCCTTCGATCTTCGGGATCGACATGCCGATGTACCAATCGAAACAGCGGGCAGGACCGAAAACGTCGAGCATGTACGCCCACTCGAAGAGAAGCCTCCAATCGCCTTTCGCTCCTGGACATCGCTCGTTGGTCGCCTTCAGTTTGCAGGCTGCGTTCACCTTCTCCTCCCAAATCTGAAAGACGTCCTCAATGCGCGCTGGGATGTTTTTCGCTGCGAAGTGCACTCGGAAAGAGTCGGCCGGGCGGAATAACTCAACCTCGAAGTCGCTATTCCCGCCATAGGGGCCTCGCCCCAACACCAGCGTGGTCTCTCCAAGATTCCACAATGCATTGCCGATATCAGGTTTCTGTGTTTGGGCAAAACGCACCCCTGGCACAGTCATTGTTGACAATCGGGCGGTTGAGAAGCCTTCTGGAATGTCGTGTGAGACGGCATAGTCGATGAGTGCACTCTCGATTCTAAACTCGATCGGTTTGTGCAACTTTGGCACGGTTGCGATCAAATTCACTGCTTTTGCGGAGACCGGATGATTCCAGTCGGCGTACCAAGGATGACCGGATCCGGACAGGAAGAGGTCGACCCACTCTTTGACCACGCTATCCCAGAAGTAGACGCGGGTTGCGTTACCAAAGATCGTTGCCTGGGCGAAGTAGTTTGTTAAATCGAGAACATCCGGTTCGAGCCATTCCCCGCCGCGCCACGGCACCCAACGTCCATCGCGCGTGCGGCTGCCAATTCCGTATGTGCTGGGATCAGTTGCGTATTGATCATGCATTTCGATACAAACCGGGCGATCCGCAGTTGGGGACATTGGTGCAACAGCGCCTACCGCAGCAATATTGGAGATAAGCAGTTCCGCCGCCGCCTGGTTGACGGCAAAGACGAGCAGTTCTTCCACCTGGACAATGGGGAAACCCAGATCACTTGCCTCCGACGCCAGGGCGGTGAGCGTCCGTTTGTACGTATCGAAGTCGTTGCCAAAGCGTGTCTCCAACTTTTGTGCAATCGTGGGCCATGGCGCCTGCGTTGGGTCGCCGCCCGCCAGCCGAATCATCTGAGTGGGAGTGAGTATTTGGGTTGGCTTTGCAAACCAGTAAAGGATGATTGGATCGACCATGTCTGTCGACCAGGTGGCGGAAAAGGTGATCGATGCCTGTGCTCCTGGCGCCAGGATTCCCCCATCTCCATCTGGACTGATCGCCATGAGATTGAAGGTCGGGGTCGAGATCGGATCGCCGTCGAGCACCTGCCAGCGCATGCCAGGGCTGGTTTGCACGGTCAACCAGGGCGCCGGCGCGTCGCTATCTCCGTCGTTGCCATATTCCAGGGTGAAGAGGAACGAACGACCAGAGCGAACTGCGCCCGGAACATTGAGTTTCGCCCACACATTCCCGCCTTTGCCCTCCACCACCTGTACAGCATTGCTCAAAGTCTCTGCGTGCCCGCCAGCCCAATCGACGCGCACGGCGTACGCTCCCAGTGGCCTGCCAGTAAAATCAAAGGTGGCGCGCATTAAAAACTGATTTGGTAGGGTCAGGTTGATCGGCGATAGTGTGTTGCCGTCCGGCGCAAGCAATTGCACTGTAGGCGTCAGGTGAAAGCCGGCGCCAATGAGTTCGAGGGTTGCCCGCCCCAGATTGCTGACTTCAGCAGGAACGGCGGCGTCAAGCGCTCGTATTTCGACCGCCCCAACACTCTCACTCAACGACCAGGGATCGAAGTGAACGCCGTTGCTCACAGCGTTGCCTTTCCCATACCGATTTAGCACGGGATGGTGTGGACCCAGATAGCTGCCCCACCAATTGCTAGTGGCGTTGATCACGAGGCTGGCGTTGTGTTGCGCACACCAAAGCCATTGTCGTTGATCTGATTGAAACGCAGGTGCGGTGTGGCGTTCGTGACCTGAACGCCCTCGTTCTTGTTGCGCTGGATGCGACAATAATGCACGGTCACCGACGAACTGCGCAGATAGATCGCTACATGATTCCCTGCGCCGGCATACTCGATTGCGCAGTTGCGCAGTGTTCCCCGGCTGCCTGCCTCGAACATGAGATAGTTCCATGCACCCGGCGCCGGCGTTGCACTGTGGGTCGTGAAGGTGATCGGCTGCTCCACCGTCCCTTCGGCGATGAGCGTCCCCCCGTCGGCGACCTGAAGCAGATGTGCGCCGCTCCAGCGCAGTTGTGTGCCAGGGGTGAGGGTGAGGACACGGTTGGCGCCGACGCCGATAGCGCCCTCCACCACCAGCGGACGACCGTTGAGCGCAGCCGGGCTGCCATCGAGCGTGATGTCACGTCCCAGACTGCCGCCAGCGCTGAGCACAGCGTCGAGTCCGTTGCCGCTGAGAGTGAGGTTGCGGTAGGTCGGCTGCATGTCGATGGTGTTCTGCCGGATGGCAGCCTTGCCATGTCCCTGCACCGTCACATTCTCCAACAGCGGCGTCAACCCTGCCCCATTCAGGAGGAGACCTTCGTTCAGACCGTTCGCCACCGTGCAGTTGCGTATCTGCACGTCGTTGCTGGCGACGTAGATCGAAGCATAGCTGCTGCGTCCGGCGTGCTGGATCGTGCAGTGCGCCAACCGCACACGGCTGTTGCTGTAGAACCAGAGATAATTCCAGTCGCCTGCCTGCGGGTTCGCATTCGCACCGCCAAAGGTGATCGGTTGCTCCACCGTCCCTTCGGCAATGAGCGTCCCCCCGTCGGCGACCTGAAGCAGATGTGCGCCCTGCATGCGCACGGCGACGCCCGGTTCGATGGTGAGCGTGGCATTGGGGCCGACGGTGACACTTCCTTGCACGAGATAAGGACTTCCCGCAAGCGTCCAGGTAGCGTCGCTCCCAATCGTTCCGCCCGGCACGGTTGTCTGCGCGTGCACTGGCGCCCTCCAACAGAGCAAGGCCAGCAATGACAGCGTCATCGCCAA
>CALJMI010000078.1 GCA_937981885.1 uncultured Caldilinea sp. | reverse complement strand
TGCACATGACGCACATGACAGCACACGGTCTCGCATTGTTAGCCATCGGCGTCTTGCAACTGCTCTGGGTGTTGGTGGCGTGGCGCTGGTGGAACCGCGGCGTCATGGTGATAGGGATTGCACTTTCGCTGGGAATCGTGTTGTTGTGGGCGCTGCTCTACAGCGTGCCGTCGCCCTTTGTCGGTCACCTGACAATCCACGCCCGCACATTCGATTGGATGCTGGTGGTCACCAAACTGTGTGAGCTGGTCGGAGGGATGCTGCTGCTCTGGCGCCTGTTCGCCAGCACGCGCGCCGCGCCAGGCATGCCGCGCTGGCTGCGCGCAGGCGCGCCCGCCGCCTTTGCCATCACGGCGACAGGCGTCATCCTCTGGTGTGCAGCAGCGAGCGTCGAGACCATCTTCCCGGTGTTCAGCATCAGCGTAGGCTGGCCCACCTGGGAGTTGATGACGAACCTGCGCCCGGCGCCAACCAACGTCACAGAAGAACCGCGCGACGCCGATGCGCCCGGCTACGACTGGCGCCTGCCGCCTCACTTCCCATTGCCACGCGTGCCGGAGGAAAACCCGATGCGCGCCGAGACCGTGGAATTGGGGCGCTATCTCTTTTACGATAAACGCCTGTCCGGCAACGGTGCGCAATCCTGTGAAAGCTGTCATTTCCAGGCCATGGCTTTTAGCGATGGGCGTGCGCTGCCGGTCGGCTCCACCGGCGAGACGCTGGCGCGCAACAGTCCGGCGCTGGTGAATGTCGCCTACGACGCCACACTCACCTGGGCCAATCCTGTCCTGACCGAACTGGAACGCCAGGTGCTGGTGCCAATGTTCGGGGAATTTCCGGTGGAACTCGGCGTCACCGGGCATGAGGAGGAAGTGCTGCAACGTTTTCGGACGGATGCGCAATACCAGCGCATGTTTGCCGCGGCCTTTCCTGATGACCCGGCGCCGATCAATTTTCATAACATTGCACGCGCACTGGCAGCCTTCGTGCGCGCTCTGGTCTCTGCAGACTCAGCCTACGATCGCTATGTAGCCGGTGACAAGACAGCGCTCTCGCCTGCTGCACAACGTGGCATGGAGATGTTCTTTTCCGAAGAGTTGGAATGTCATCACTGCCACACCGGCTTCAATTTTACGGCATCCACCGTTCATGCCAACAGCACCTTCTCGGCGGCGGTCTTTCAGAACAATGGTCTGTACAATCTCGACGGGCAGGGCGCCTACCCGCGCGGCAATCGCGGCGTCTACGAGATCACAGGCAAGCCCGAAGACATGGGGCGCTTCCGACCACCGACGCTGCGCAACGTAGCGCTGACAGCCCCCTACATGCACGACGGCAGCATTGCCACGCTGGAAGGCGTGGTGCGCCATTACATGGCGGGCGGGCGAGTCATCGAAGAGGGAGAGCTGGCGGGCGATGGCCGGCGCAATCCATACAAGAATGGACTCGTGTCTGGTTTTCAGCTCACCGACTCAGAAATTGCCGATCTGATCGCTTTTCTTGAAAGCCTGACCGACACACACTTTGTCACGAACCCGCAGTTTGCCAACCCGTTTGAGTAAGCAGTTTGCACTGTCGAAATCGAAGCCGCGCGAGCAGAACGGCGGCAACATCATGCGCGTGGTGATTGACACAAACACAACAGTCTCAGGGCCGCTTTGGCACGGTGCGCCGCGCTGTGCTTGATCTGGCACGTGCGGAGCGCCTTCGCCTGTATACATCATCTCAACTCTTGCTTGAGGTAGACGATGTCCTGCATCCTCCCAAGTTTGCCACGCGCATCGCCCTTATCATGCGGTCGCCAGACGAAATCCTCCACAACTTTGCCGCACTCTGCACAGTTCATTGACGCACCGCCCCTGCCGTATCCGGCTGCAGCCGACCCGGACGACGATGCTGTGCTTGCTTGCGCCATTGCCGCATATGCTGAAGTCGTTGTCTCTGGAGACGGTCACCTTCTTGACCTGTCCAGTTACGCTGGCATCCCAATTCTGGATGTACATCAATTCCTACAGCGGGTGTCAACAGCCCGCTGATTCGTCATGACCTGCTCACTCATCTTGTTGAGAAAACGCCTCCACAAGCGTCATTCGAGTAGGCATACCGCCGACCCTCAAATTTCGCAACAGGCGCCCTTCGCGCCAGTTCACTTCGGCAATCATTCCACGATTGGGAATACTGATGTACGCTTTATCGCCCCAAACCTGAATCGCAGGCATAATTGCGCCGCTTACATCTTCGTCCATTTCGGGTAGGGGCGGCGTCACCGCCACAGCGTTTACCAGAGCGCCGTCATTCCCCTTCCGGACCTCCAACTCTCCATTTTGCAAGAAAAGGAGGAGACTCTCTTCTGCTTCATCGGTTGCGCGTGCGTATAGGGTGCTTTCCAGTGGAACCAGCGTCAGTTCCATCGTAGCCGGATCGAGACGCTGCAAATTTCGCACGCCCTCTGAGGTTCCCCACAAGACGCCGCCTGCATTCAGAAAAGCGCCGATGCGTTCGGCGCCAGGGTAACGAATTCGCTCTTCTGCGCCATCGGAACGAACGACCAGCACATCGTTTGCGCAGGCAAAGAAGGCGTCGTCGTCAATACTGCCCATCCCATGGAACGCAGGGCAGGAATACACCGCCTGTTCACCTCCCTGGCGATCGATGAGACGCACGCTGCCGGAGCGCAAGGCCCCCACCCAAACTGTGTCTTCCCCTTTCTGCATCAGGTCAAAGTGATCCGGCTTTCCCAGTTCGATCACTTCTGGCGTAAACGCATGGGCGCCATTCAATTCCTCTGCTGTGAAGAGCAGAAGTTTACCCTGACTTTCGATGGTCATAGCATACTTACCCCACAGTACGCCCACGTGACCTCCGTGAAAACCGCCGATGGAATTTCCCGGCAGTAATGTCTTTGCAACATAGGGTCGGTGCATGCCATCTGCTTCAACACCGCTGGCAATCACAGTCAGATGTTGCCGATCTACATCGCGCCCGCGCGCCGCCAAAACATAAGCGCCATCCAATGTTGCACCCATAATCATGGTTTTGGGTGCAACGTCAATGCGCGCCACCACTTGACCGTCGGGCAGGTCAATCGCCACAATTTCACTTTGCCCATTATCGACTACGAAAAGACGGGCAGCGGCCTGCCAGCGCTCCTCCAGCATTGCAGCTCCGCCATGCGCCTGCGCCTCACCGACCAACCACCCTGATATTCCTGCAAGAATCAAGCCAACCAATGCAAAACTGAGCCAAAAGCGTTTTTGATGATTCATCGATGCCTCCAGGTTAATCTAAATTCATTCAACAACTCACTGCAGAGAGTTCTTCGGCCACTTCATCGGTGACGCCAGGTTGGGCCTCATCCGGTCTTCTCCAACCTCCTGTATCGAGTCGGTTGGCGCAATCGTAAATGAGAATCTATCTCATTTATAGAGTATCACGCGTGAAACTATTTGTCAATACGATCAAAATTTGTTTGGCTGGGCACGCCACTGCGAGCGGCGGTTGTGCGCAGGCTGGTTGGCGAACAACGGTTGCTGGCAGGACGAAGGTCGTTGGCGCATGCGGGATACGTCGCTACGAGCGGCGTCTACGCAACGGGCGGCGGTTGTGCGTAGCGGGACGCGCTGGGTTTTCTTGAGAAGAAAAAGTTGCAATTGCCAGGGTGGTTAAGGCAGCTTATAATAGATTAAGTAAATAAAAGCCACTTCATGTGAGCACACCGAGATATCGCGGCTCAAGCTGTATTGAATAGTCCGGTTTCTTACTTTTTACGTCGCAGACCCTACAAATTTTTCGAGCGCTCAGAGGCAACGAAGCCTGAACAGGAGCGTTATGATGACAAAACTTCGATCAATGCATAGTCAAGTCGACGACACCCGGCGCGGCGACCTGGAAACACCCCGATGCGACAAACAGCTCCTGCGTTTGCTCATAGAGTATACACCAGCCTCAATTGCCATGTTTGACCGCAATATGCGCTATCTTGTTGTCTCCCGCCGTTTCCTTGTCGATTACGACCTGGGAGAGCAGGATCTGATCGGGCGATCGCACTATGAAGTGTTCCCCGAAATTCCCGAACGATGGAAGGAGATTCATCGCCGCTGCCTGGCGGGTGCAGTGGAACGCTGCGAAGAAGAACCCTTCCCCCGCAAGGACGGCAGGCTCGACTGGGTGCGCTGGGAGATGCACCCATGGCATGAGGAAAACGGCGAGATCGGCGGCGTCATTTTGTTTTCGGAGGTCATCACCGAACGCAAACAGGCGGAAGAAGAATTGCGTCTCAGTCGCGACCAACTGGCTGAACTGACGCGACGATTCATCGAGGCGCAAGAGGCGGAGCGCCGCGCCATCGGGCGCGAGCTGCATGATCAGATTGGGCAGATGCTAACTGCCATCAAGATCATGCTGGAGATTGCGGGGCGGTTGCCCGCGGAGGCTGCAGCGAAAAAGATCACACAGGCGCAGGAGCTTGCCGCTGAGCTGCTCGGTCGCGTCAGCCGTCTATCGATGGAGCTGCGCCCGGCCATGCTCGACGACCTGGGGCTTATCCCCGCGCTGGTGTGGTATGTCAACCACTATCAGGAGCAGACGGGCATCAACGTCGAACTCAAAAACAGCGGCGTCGAAGGCAGGCGATTCTTGACAGCGATCGAGACGACAGCCTATCGCATCACTCAGGAGGCGCTGACGAACATTGCGCGCCATGCGCACGCCACGGACATCTGGCTCACGATCGGGGTAAATGAAGGCTGGCTGGAAATCCGGAGCGATGATAACGGCATAGGCTTTGATACACAGACAGCGTTGGCGAAAAACCGCGGACTGGCCGGCATGCGTGAACGCGCCAAACTCGTCGGCGGTGTATTCCAAATCGAATCGGAAAAGGGCAAGGGCACACGGACACTCATCCGACTGCCTGTGTACGAGGACATCGCATGATCTCGATCATCCTTGCTGACGACCATCAGATTCTACGTGAGTCGCTGCGTCTTCTGCTCGAAATGCAGCCCGATCTGAACGTGATTGCCGAAACAGGCGATGGGCTGGAGGCGCTACAACTGACAGAAAGGCTTCAGCCCGATCTGTTGATCGTCGATATGAGGATGCCCGGCCTTTCAGGGCTGGAGGTGGCGCGACGCACCAAGCGCATTTCCCCCAACACAAAGGTGATCGTGCTTTCGATGTACGACGCCGAGAGCAATGTGGTCGAGTCGCTGCAGGCAGGCGTCGCCGGTTATGTGTTGAAACAAAGCTCCTCGCAGGAGCTAATCTTTGCGATCCGGCAGGCGCTGGCGGGGAAGCTATTTCTCAGCCCGTCGCTCAACGAACGCGCCATCCAGGGGTATATGCAGCGTACGCAAGATGCCCACGCCGTCGACCCGTTTGATGCACTCACCCATCGCGAGCGCGAAGTGCTTCAGCTCGCAGCCGAGGGATTGAGCAACCCGCAGATCGCCGAACGTCTGACGTTGAGCGTTCGAACCGTTGAAATGCACCGTGGCAATTTTATGAAAAAGCTAGGGTTGAAATCACAGACCGACGTGGTGAAATATGCCGTCAAACGGGGAATGGTGGAATAAACCTCAAAATACAGTACGCCCCTCGCCCAATTACCGTACACACCCGACTTACTCCCAAATCGTCTCCCTGGTATCGTGAAAGCAACGAATGGCAATGAAATACCAGAAGGCAACTATGAACGATCCAATCCGCATCTTGCTTGTAGACGATAATCCCTATTTCCTTGACGCAGCACGCGATTTTCTTGAATATCAGGATGCACTCGTCGTGGTGGGCGCGGCAGCCAGCAAAGACGAAGCCGTCGCCCAATCCCTGGCGCTGCGACCCGACGTGATCCTGCTGGATTTGAACCTGGATCAGGCGTTGGGGTTGGACCTGATTCCGATCTTCAAGCAACAACTGCCCAAAACCAAGATTATCGTACTGACCATGATGGAAGATGACAGTTATCGCGCGGCAGCTTTGCAGGCCGGCGCGGATGGCATTGTACATAAATCAGGGATGGCAAAAACCATGGTGCGCGCCATTCTCGAAATAATGCAGCACGTCGGCGTGACTGCGACAACTGCACAAAGTCCCGAACCAGCGGTGCACACCGAACAAGTCGGTGATTACTTGCAAAGGCTGGCAGAGCATCTGCCCGATTTGATCTATCGCTACGAATTTTCACCACAGCGCGGCTTCACTTATGTCAGCCCCTCCGCCACAACCATGACCGGTTATACGCCGGAGGAACATTACGCCGACCCAGACCTGGGATTCAAGCTGATCCATTCAGATGACCTGCACATCCTTGAGCAGATCATGGAAGGGGATTTCGACGCAAAACAACCGTTCGAGCTGCGCTGGGTTCGCAAAGATGGAACCCTCCTATGGACGGAACAGCGAAACGTCAAGATTTTCAACGAAACGGGTGAATTGGTGGCGATCGAGGGCATAGCTCGCGACATCACCGAGCGCAAACAAATGGAGCGCGCCTTGAGGTCTTCCGAACTTTTGGCTCAAAAGACCCTGGATGCGCTGGCCGCCAATATCGCGATTCTGGACGAGACAGGTGTGATCGTGGCTGTCAACCGTTCCTGGCGCGCCTTCGCCCAAGCGAATGGAATCGATCCGAAGTTGGCGTCAGAAGGCGTCAACTATCTTGGCGTCTGTGATGCGGCGCGCGGCAAAAATGCGGAAGAAGCATTTGCTGTTGCCGCCGGCATCCGGGCGGTGCTCTGGGGTGAAAAAGAATCCTGTCAGATCGAATATCCCTGCCATTCACCCGGTGAACAACGTTGGTTTGTCGCTCGGATCACGAGATTCGGCGAAGACGGAATCAAGCGGATCGTCGTAGCGCACGAGAATATCACCGAACGGAAACTTGCCGAGCAGGCAGTCGCCGCCAGCGAGGCGCGCTACCGCCAGATCTTTGAGTCAAACCCGCAGCCAATGTGGGTGTACGATCTCGACACCCTGCGTTTCCTGATGGTCAACGATGCTGCGATCGTTCATTACGGGTATAGTCGCGAGGAGTTCCTCAACATGACGCTTCGGGACATCCGCCCCGCCGAGGATGTTCCTGCGCTCATGCAAAACATTGCAAACGAGACATCAGTGATTCAGAACTCGGCCGGCTGGAGACATCGGCTGAAGGATGGGCGACTGATCGATGTTGAGATCACTTCCCATGTCCTGAACTTTGAGGGACGCCCGGCTCGATGGGTCATGGTGAACGATGTCACGGAGCGCAAGCAGGTGGAGACAACCTTGCGCTTGCAAGGCGCGGCGCTTGAAGCCGCAGCGAACGCAATTGTGATCACAGATGTCAACGGCGCGATCCAGTGGGTCAACTCCGCCTACACACGATTGACCGGCTATTCAAGTGCGGAAGTCACCGGCAAGAATCCACGCATTCTCTCCTCCGGCAAACATGATGCTGCATTCTATAAAAACCTGTGGGACACGATTTTGGCAGGGAAATCCTGGCACGGTGAATTGATCAACAGGCGCAAAGATGGCTCGCTGTATGATGAAGAGCAGACGATTACGCCTATCTCCGATCACGCCGGCAGGATCACGCACTTCATTGGCATCAAACAAGAAATCACCAGCCGCAAACAGGCGGCAGCGAAGATTCGACAGCAGATGGAGCGCCTTGCCGCGCTGCGTAAGATCGACCAGACCATTGCATCAAATCTCGACCTGCACGTCAGCCTGAATGTATTGCTTGAACAGGCGATGGAACTTCTGGCGGTGGACGCCGCGGCTGTCTTGCTTCTCAATGTTGCGACGAATACACTGGAATTTGCAGCCGGCGTCGGTTTTTGGACAGACGCAGTGCAATCCGCCAGCGTGCCGTTTGGAAAAAGTCACGCCGGTATCGCAGCTCTGGAGCATCGCCATGTCCAAATTCCAAATCTGGCGAACGAGCCAGACAACTTTCTTCTTACCAACACGTTGAAAGGGGAAGATTTTGTCAGCTATCACGCCGCACCGCTGATCATAGAGAATAGAGTTGTCGGCGTGTTGGAAGTCTTCAACCGCTCGGTGGCGGCGCACGACGTAGAGTGGACTGAGTTTCTCGACGCCTTGGCCGGGCAGGCCGCAATCGCCGTGGAGAATGCTCGATTATACATCGCCGCGCAACACGAACTGGCGGAGCGAACGCGAGCGGAGGCGGAGCTGCGCGTTTTGAACAAAGAACTGGAA
The DNA here is from genome assembly GCA_937981885.1 of uncultured Caldilinea sp. Taxonomy (GTDB): domain Bacteria; phylum Chloroflexota; class Anaerolineae; order Caldilineales; family Caldilineaceae; genus Caldilinea. Next base: position 23,017 of record CALJMI010000078.1, on the reverse strand, counting down.
AAACGCGTGGAAGAGCGTACGCTCGATCTGAAGCGCCTTAACCTGGAGCTGGAGCGCGCTTTGCGCATCAAAGATGAGTTCCTTGCCAACATGAGCCATGAACTGCGCACGCCGCTCAGCGCCATCATCGGGCTTTCCGAAATCCTGGCAGAGCAGATCGCCGGCCCTTTGAATGAGAAACAACAGAAGTATATCGGCATCATCAACGAGAATGGCAACCATCTGCTGGGGCTGATCAACGACATTTTGGACATCGTCAAGAGCGAAGCCGGGCGACTCACCCTCGACTACGCCGATGTAGACATCGATGCACTCTGCCAGGCAAGCGTGCGCATGGTTGCCGAATTGTCGATGAAGAAGCAGCAGAACATCATCTATAACGTGGACGCAGGGATTGGGCAGGTCTGGGCAGATCAACGCCGCCTCAAGCAGATGCTCGTCAACCTGCTGAGCAATGCCGTCAAGTTCACACCCGAAAACGGTAAGATTGGGCTGGAGGCGAAAGCGAACCAAGAGGACAACACCATCTCTTTCACCGTCTGGGACACCGGCATTGGCATTCGAAAAGAAGACCTGTCTCAGCTATTTCGTCCATTCGTGCAGTTGGATTCGGACATTGCTCACAAGACATCGGGAACGGGGCTGGGGCTGGCATTGGTTGCCAAACTGGCGCGCCTCCACGGTGGTCATGTCAGTGTAGAGAGTGAACCGGGCAAGGGCAGTCGCTTCACGATCACGCTGCCGTGGCGGGCGCCGCTTGCCACAGCCGAAACCCCGGAAAAGACAGCCGCCTCTGCATCGGATGCAGTCGTTCCCCAAACGATGCCAGGAATGACAATTTTGTTGGTGGAAGATACAGAATCGACAATCCTGGTTCTGAAAGAATATCTTGAGCATGCAGGCTATCACGTCGAGATTGCGCAAGATGGAAATAAAGCCTTTGAACAGGCGAAGAAACTGCATCCCGATCTGTTTCTGATAGATGTACAGATGCCGGTGATGGATGGACTGGAAACGACGCGAAGGCTCAGAAAGGAGCCAGAGTTCAGAGACACCCCGATCATCGCACTCACTGCGCTTGCAATGCCCAACGATCGCGCACGTTGTCTTGACGCTGGCATGGATGAGTACCTGACCAAGCCGGTGAATTTGAAAACGCTGCTCGGCGTGATCTCGAAAGCGCTTTCCAATCGAGTCCAGACAGACGATGGCAGGAGCTAACCAGGCTGGGACAAAGCAGCTCATCACCTCCGGCGTGACATAGTGTTGTAGTCGGGTGGGTTATCGTCAAACGTCGCCTCGATCTGCTCAGGCGAAGGGTTCCCCAACGACCAGACGCGATCGTCGAGCAGGTAAGTGGGTGCAGCAAAGACGCTGTCAGGCAGCGATTCAGACAGGTCGTTGAGATCGATCATCTGCACAGCGACGTCATGTTTATCTCAATCCTTGCCAGGACGGCTTCCCTCACCGACGATAGCCCCTAACCTGCTGCGCTCGCGGTGAGAACGCCTACCTGGACAGATAATGACGCCACAACAGCCGCGCCGCGACGGCGCGCCATGGTCGCCATATCTCAGCCAGCGCCAGCAGGTCGGCGGGCGTCGGACGCTGCGCCAGGCGTTTGACCTGTTGCGCCGCAGTCGCCAGCGCCAGGTCGCCCACCGGCCAGGCGTCGGGCCGGCGCAGCGCCATCAGCAAATAAATTTCCGCCGTCCACGGCCCAATGCCCTTGAGCGCTGTCAGCGCAGCGCGTACGCCGTCGTCATCCAGGTCAGCGAGACGGTCGGGATCGAAGGCGCCGCTCTGGATTGCCGTTGCCAGCGCACGGGCGTAGCCGCTCTTTTGACGGCTAAAGCCGACCGCACGCAACTCCGCATCGGAAAGCGCAAGCACACCCGCCGGCGTCACCACGTCGATAGCCGCCTCCAGCCGGTTAAAGGCGGCGCGCGCCGACGCCAGAGACACCTGCTGTTCCAAGATCAACAGCACAAGCGTAGCAAAACCGGGTTCGCGCGCCCACAGCGGCGGCGGCCCGTGGCGTTCGACGATCTGCGCAAGATCGATGTCGCGCTGCGCCAGTTCCGCAGTGGCGTGATGCAGGCTCGCTTCGGTCAACGGCGCGTTCATGGCGTTCATCGGGCCGGTTTGCCTCCGCCGCCAACACTGCCAAGCCGAAACCCGCTGCTCTGCCGCCACGGGCTGAAGGGGTCGCCGTCGGCAACCATATCGACAGTGCTGGATGGCGGCGCGTTCTGTACAATCTCAGCCAGCGCAGCGACGGCGACGGCGAAATCTAGATTAGGAGATTGGGAGATTGGGAAAGAGGGGGAGGCGACGACAGATTCTCCAATCTCCAGTCTCCAATCTCTACCTCCCACCATCTCATCAACGAAATCCGTGGTTGTGTCGCCGGCCTGGAAGCGCGGGTGACTCAGCACCTGGCGCAGAAACGCGATGTTGGTGACGACGTCGCCGAGGATGACGTAATGGCGCAGCGCCCACAGCATCTTGCCGATGGCGTCCTGGCGGTGTTCGCCCAGGACGATCAGTTTGGCGATCATCGGGTCGTAGTGCAGCGTCACTTCGTCGCCGATGGTGACGCCCGCATCGACGCGCACGCCGGGGCCAACCGGCTCGACCGCGGTCAGCACCTTGCCGATAGCAGGCAAAAAATTGTTCGCCGGGTCCTCGGCGTAAATGCGGCACTCGATGGCGTGTCCACGTTGCGACAGGTCGGCCTGGGTGAAAGGCAACGGCTCACCCGCGGCCACGCGGATTTGCAACTTGACCAGATCGACGCCGGTGACCGCTTCGGTAATCGGGTGCTCGACCTGCAGACGCGTGTTCATCTCCAAAAAATAGAAATTGCGCTGCGCATCGACCAGAAATTCAAGTGTGCCGGCATTGGTGTAGCCGACCGCACACACCGCCGCCACCGCCGCCTCGCCCATGCGCCAACGCAGCGTATCATCTAGCAGCGGCGACGGTGTTTCCTCGATGATCTTTTGATGGCGACGCTGCACCGAGCACTCGCGCTCGAAGAGATGGACGGCGTTGCCGTGGTGGTCAGCGAAGACCTGAAATTCGATGTGATGTGGATGCGCGATCAACTTTTCGAGGTAGATGCGGTCATCACCGAAGGCGTTCAGCGCCTCGCGCCGCGCCGATTCAAGCGCGTGGGGCAGCTCCGCCAGCGCATGGATGATGCGCATTCCTTTGCCGCCGCCACCCGCCGTCGCCTTGACCAACAGCGGAAAGCCGATCACCTGCGCCGCTTCGAGCAGGTCTGCGTCTGACTGGCTTTCCTGATAGCCCGGCACGATCGGCACGCCCGCCGCCTGCATCGCCGCGCGCGCCGAGGTTTTCGACCCCATCACGCGCATGGCGTGCGCGCCCGGCCCAATGAAGGTCAGTCCTGCCGCACTCACCGCATCGGCGAAATCGGCGTTTTCGGAGAGGAAGCCGTAGCCGGGGTGGATGGCGTCGCAGCCTCGCGCCTGCGCGACCTGGAGGATGCGCTCGCCGCGTAAGTACGATTCGCGCGGGGGCGGCGGCCCTATGTGCGCCGCCTCATCCGCCAACGCGACGTGCAACGCGCGCTCGTCAGCGTCGGAAAAAACGGCGACTGTGGCGATGCCCATCTCCTGACAGGCGCGAATGATGCGAACGGCGATCTCGCCGCGATTGGCAATCAGGATTTTGCGAAACATAGGCGCCTCCGAAGTGTCCAGATATGTGCTCAGCATTATATCAATTCTTCGGCTCTGAGCTGTATTGTATACGGTTAACAGAGCAAACGAGAGGCACAAGAAACGCAGATGATCTGGCAGCGCCTTTCAGGAAAGGCAGCTCTTCCTGGAAGGCATCATGTCTGACGACACTGATAACAATGAAAATAGCGGCGGCGGGTGTTGCCCCTCACAACTCCTCCCTATTTTTCAGAACATACCTGGCAATCGGTGCGCTCGCTTCCTACTGCACTTCGAGCACGGGCGCGTTTTGCAGGCGACTCATTGCCGCCACAGCCGGTGCAAAGGGCAACGCCGTCAAATCATTGTACTGGCGCAGCAGATGATAGGTTAGCAGCAGTTGCGTCAGCGCCAGCGGATGGCTGTGCTTGACCTCAGTGCGATCCTGGTACTCGCCGAACATGTCCTCACGCAGCGGCTGCAGGTCGGGCAGGTGCCGCCAGATGGCGTTCTCAAGCTCCTGAGCGTGCTCAGCAGTGACGTTGCCGTCGATCTCCAGGAAATCGACCGGCAGACCGTCGGCGCGTCCCAGCCGTAGCCGGATGCCGGCCTCGCCGTCGTTGCGTTCGACCAGGTAACTCAGATCAGGATGCGGGATCGTCGGGCGCAAAGTCAGGCGCACGTTGAGCTGGGGACCCGCCTCTTCGAGCGGCGCCCCTGGCGGCGGGTAAAACTGCACGACGATGTCCGAATACTTGCGCTGCGGGCGGATAAAGTCGCGTGAATCCGGCTCGCGTTTGATTAGCTCTTCCCGCACCTGGTCGGCGGTGTAGCCGCGCTTGGTGGTGTCGCGTTTGATCTTCCACACGGTGCGCAGGTCTTCAGGCGGGTCGAGATAGACCTTCACGTCGTAGAACTGACGCATGACCGACGTATAGAAGCCGAGCAGCCCTTCCACGATTACAAACTGCTTGGGTTGCACATATTCCGGTCGCACCAGCGTGCCGGTCGAGTGGTCGTAAACCGGTTTGAGGATCGGCTGACCGTAGTGCAGGCGCTCCAGGTGCAGTTCCATCACATCCAGATAGTTGCAGTCGGGGTGCAGCGCCGTGATGCCCAGCTCGGCGCGTTCGCGGCGGTCGAACTTGTGATAGTCGTCGGTGCAAACGTGCGTAACCCGGTCGGGACCAAGAAGCTGCACCAGCCCGCGGCTGATGGTGGTCTTGCCTGCAGCACTGTCGCCCACGATGCCGATGATGATCGGCCGTCTTCCTCGCATCATAGAGTCACTCCTGTTGTTCGATTGGCGGCTGGTCGATCCCACCTTGAAAGACGCGGCTTTGGCGCACGTCGGCGGCGTCGATGCGTATCAACTCTGCCTTGCTCACAGCGCCGCCGGCGCGTACGAGCCGGTTTGCCTGGCGCAGCTTGATGCGATCGAGCGCGTTGCGCACGCTGCGCGCGTTGGAGAAGTGCGGCTGCGTCATGCGCAGCGCCAGATATTCTTGAAACGCCTGTCGCGACCCGGCGTCGAAGGCATAATTTTGCTGGCGCACCATCAACTCGGCGATCTGCATCAGCTCTTCCAATGTGTAGTCCGGGAAGTCGATGTGGTGGGCGATGCGCGAGTGAAAGCCCGGATTGGCTTGAAAGAAGGTCGCCATGCGCGACTTATAGCCAGCCAGGATCACGACCAGGTCGCCGCGCTGGTTCTCCATCGCCTGCAAGAGCATCTCGATCGCCTCCTGCCCATAGTCGCGTTCGTTTTCGGGGCGATAGAGATAGTACGCCTCGTCGATGAAGAGCACGCCGCCGGTGGCTTTCTTGAGCATCTCTTTGGTTTTCGGCGCCGTGTGCCCGACGTACTGACCGACCAGATCATCGCGTGTGGCGACGACCATGTGTCCCTTGCGCACATAGCCGAGGTGGTGCAGGATTTTCGCCATGCGCATCGCCACGCTGGTCTTGCCGGTGCCGGGCTGTCCGGTGAAACTCATGTGCAGCGTCGGCGGCTCAGTGCTCAGCCCCATCTGCTCGCGCAGCCGCGCCACGAGCAGCAGGCTGGCGATCTCGCGGATGCGCGTCTTGACTGGCGTCAACCCGATCAACTCACGATCCAGCTCGTCGAGCAGTTGCTGCACGTTCGACTCGCGATAGGCTGCGTCCAGGTCGATGGTTGTGAGTGTTTCCGTGGTGGTCATTGGCGCTCCTTTGTGGGGTGGTGGGGTAGTGGGGGGTAGTTGGGGTCATTGACATCCCACACCTTTCAAAAACCCCATCACCCTATCACCCTATAACCCCACTGCCCTATCACCCCAACACGCTACCGCTTCACCTGCAACGTGTACTTCACCTGTCGGTCGGCGAACTCCATCCGCTGTAGCTCGAACTCCGGCTCTACACGCGGACGGTTGACGATAAAGCTCAACGCCGTCGTGGCGCGACCCAGGCTGCGGTCGTAGCCGTTGATGCGAATATAGTGTTCCGGAAAGGCGCGGCGACAGGCGGTCACCTCCTGCATGATGGCAACGGCGTCGCGGACGTCGAACATCGGCAGCCCCCACATCTCCCAGTAGGTGTTGCGCGGATGTGGGTCGTCGGTATACTCGATTGAGATGGGCCAGCCGTTGTCCAGGCAATACTGAATCTGCGCCTTGATCTCGTCATCGGTGAAATCTGGCAAAAACGCAAATGTTCCCTGCGTGATTCTCATCGTCCACTCCTTGTTGTAACAGTTGCGAAGTTGAGATTGGAGATTGGAGATTGGGATGATTTCCCAATCTCCAATCTCCAATCTCCAATCTCCAATCTCCCAATCTCAAAACGACAGCGTCGCCACCACATCCGGCGTGTCGGTGGACTCGAAGTTGAAGGTGATGTCTTTCCACGTTTCCAGCGCCTTTGCCAGCGCCGGCGACCAGCGTGCGGCGCGCGCCAAAATCTCAGGACCTTCGTTGAGATAGTCGCGACCCTCGTTGCGCGCCTGGATCATCGCTTCGACGGCGATGCGGTTGGCCGCCGCGCCCTCGGCGATGCCGTCCGGGTGACCGATGGTGCCGCCGCCGAACTGGAAGACGACATCTTCGCCCAGGTAGTGCAACAGTTGATGAATCTGCCCGGCATGGATGCCACCCGACGCCACCGGCATCACCCCCGGCAGCGAAGCCCAGTCCTGCTCGAAGTACAGCCCCTGCAGCGGGTTGGGATCGAGCCTGGCGGCGCGCAGCGTGGCATAGAAGCCCTGCACTGTGTTCGGGTCGCCCTCCAGTTTGCCGACAATCGTGCCGGCGTGCAGGTGATCGACGCCTGCCAGCCGCATCCATTTGGAGATGACGCGGAAGCTAATGCCGTGTGTCTTCTGGCGCGTGTAGGTGCCGTGACCCGCACGGTGCAGATGCAGCAGCACGCCATTCTTGCGCGCCCATTTGCTCATCGACTGGATCGCGGTGTAGCCGATCACCAGGTCGATCATGATGATCACGCTCCCCAGCTCTTTGGCGAACTCGGCGCGTTCGTACATTTCCTCCATCGTGCCGGCGGTGACGTTGAGATAATGTCCCTTGATCTCACCGGTGGCGGCCATGGCGCGGTTGACGCCTTCCATGCAGTAGAGGAAGCGATCACGCCAGCGCATGAAAGGCTGGCTGTTGATGTTCTCATCGTCTTTGGTGAAATCCAGCCCGCCGCGCAGCGCCTCGTAGACAACGCGCCCATAGTTGCGCGCCGAAAGGCCGAGTTTGGGCTTAATTGTGGCGCCAAGCAGCGGACGCCCATACTTGTTGAGATACTCGCGCTCCATCACGATGCCGTGCGGCGGGCCCTGGAAGGTCTTGACATAGTGGGGCGGGATGCGCATATCTTCGAGACGCAGTGAACGCAGCGCCTTGAAGCCAAAAACATTGCCGATGATCGACGCCGTCAGGTTGGCAATCGAGCCTTCCTCGAAGAGGTCGAGGTCGTAGGCGATGTAGGCAATGTATTGATCGGTGCCCGGCACCGGCTCGACGCGATAGCACTTTGCCTGATAGTGCTCGAACGCTGACAACCGATCTGTCCAAACCACCGTCCATGTGGCAGTGGAAGATTCGCCCGCCACCGCCGCGCCCGCCTCGATCGGCTCGACGCCCTCCTGCGGAACAAGCCGGAACGCGCACAGAATATCGGTGTCCTTCGGTTCATAGTCGGGCTGATAGTAGCCCATCTCCGCATAGGGGGTGACGCCGGCTGACCAGCGTCCTTTGTTGCCGTTGGTGGAAGTTGCCATCCGCTTCTCCTCCTGAAAAACAGAACATCAAACCCAAACGATGAGAACTGCGTCGTCAGCGTGTCAAAGGTGCGCTGTGCAAAGGTGACAGAAATCGAACGATAGGGAGCTTTGGAACACCTATAGCTCACAGCGTCGTAGGCCAGCGTTCGGGACGGAGCGTCGCCAATGCTCAACAGAGCAGTGGCAGCGCGCCGGACATTGAAAACATGGGTGAACAGGTTGAGAGGTAACGACAGCGCTATTGTGTACGTGGGTAATGTTGTATCAGTTCTGGTTTTGTTGCAAGTGCAATCGAAAGCAGCGACGCAACGGCTGGGCAGCCAGACTTTCGACATTGACGCAAACGGCGGATATCACTTTCTTCAGAAAGCTTGTCTTCGCCCAGTTCGATTAGTGTGAACGCCTCATCCTTCGCCACATCTGTGTTTATCGGGTTGCGCCGCAAGACTCGCGCACGATCAACTCGCCGTAGACGACGCTTTTCACAGCGATCTCTGGTCTCCCCTCGATGATGTGGTGCAGCTTCTGCATGGCGAGCACACCCATCTCGCGCCTGGGGATATGATAGGTGGTCAAGGGAGGATGTGTGTAGACGCTGTCAGCGACGTTGTCGATGCTGACAATGGCGATGTCGCCGGGGATCGATAAGCCAGCTTCACGGATGGCGCTCATGGCGCCAAAGGCAGTTTTGTCGCTGATGGCGACCACGGCGGTGGGCTTCCGAGGCAGCGCCAACACCTTTTTCATCTGTAGATACCCCTTTTGTGGGTGTTCAGACACAGGAGGTGGCAAGAACTCCTTGGGGAGCGTCAGGTCGTGTTCCCCAAGCGCCGCCAGACAGCCACGCCAGCGATCCACTAGACTGCTATACTTGGCTGGCCCACGCAACACCGCAATCTCACGATGTCCCAAAGAAAGCAGATGGCGCATGACAGTGTAGCCAGCCGTAAAATTGTCACCCAGGATGCTGGGGAGACGATGCCCCTCGACGTGGTTCTCGATCAACACGAGCGGCGTCTCGGCTTCTTCAAGCTGCACAACCATCTCCGGCGTAATGTCACCGTCATTGGCAACGATCAACCCCTGAACGCGTTCCAAAAGGTCGGATTGCACAGCCTCCAACCCTTCGGTGCGCCGGTCATACATGTGCAACAACACCTGATAGCCGAGACGCTGCGCTTCGCTTTGGAAGCCGCGGATGACATCTCCATAAAAGATATCTAGCAGCGCGTGAATGGAGCCTTGCTCGATCATCAAGGCGATCGTGTTCGTTGTCTGAGGATTTGCTGCGGGCAACGTGATCTCGTAACCGAGCCTGGTGGCGGCTTCAAGCACGCGCGAGCGGGTCTGGTCTGAAATGCCAGGCCGGTCATTGAGAACAAGAGAGACGGTTGAAACTGACACGTCCGTCAACGCAGCGATATCACGAAGAGAAGGCCGTTTGTTCACTTGAACGATCCATTAGTGCTGGGCGGCGCAGCGCCGCATGGGATGCTAAAAAATTTAGTAGAAAATTTAACAAAATAGGGCTTGACAAGTTCAAAATTATTCAATATAGTTTAGTCATTCCCTTCCATATCGTCAAGCATAATTTGGGCATTCTTTTTGTGAATTATTGACTTGCCGTTACTCCAATTGGTTGTCGTCTGGCAACGCCTGCTTGCCGGTTAGGCTTGGCTCATCGCCTGTCAGCGTCAACGTTCTATCATGCACAATCTGCGGGCAATTGCCGAATTTTAGCTTATGTTCATCCATTCTAGTATATCCAGGAGGAAAAGATGAATAGGTACACGCTTTCGAGACGCGAATTTCTTGCGCAGTTAGGACTTGTGACGGCTGGCACGATGTTGGCAGCCTGCGCAGCGCCAGGCGCACCAGGGGGAGGCGGAGCGGCGGCTCCCGGCGCAGCCGCTGGCCCGGCCACAGCCGGAGATCGCGAGATTGCGCCAGGCGTGCGGCGCTCCGAGACGCTAATCTTGGAGAACCCGACAGGCAAAGTGGTGCCGGCCGATGACTTCAACCGATGGCGCCCCGGCATTCAGAGCGCATCGACCGGTCTTCAGCAATTGGGGTTGGACGCCCTCTGGTACATCGACCCGGATGCTGGCATCGACGGTGTGTGGGACAACTCATTGGCAGCCGAGAAACCGATCTACAATGAGGACTTCACGCAGATGACGGTGAAGCTGCGCGAAGGCATCTATTGGAGCGACGGCGTCGAGTTTACGGCGGAAGATGTAGCCTATACAGTCGAAACGCTGAAAGCAACCCCGGGTATGAGCTACAACGGCCAGTTCAACAAATATGTAGCCAGCGTAGAAATGCCCGACAAATACACGGTTGTCTTCAATCTGGCGGAGCCGAATTCCCGCTTCCACGGTCTCTTTACTGTGCGTTGGAGTGCGTGCTTCATCATGCCCAAACACATCTTTGAGCAGCAGCCTGACATTGTAGCGTACACCTTCAACCCGCCCGTCAGCCTGGGCCCGTATGTGCTCAAGGATTATGACCCACAGGGCGACTGGTATTTGTGGGAGCGCCGCGAGGATTGGCAGCGCACGAGCCTAGCGCGCTTTGGCATGCCCGCACCCAAGTACGCCATGTACATCTCCCCCGGGCCGAGCGACAAAAAAGTAATGGCGCAAACCTCCGGCGAGTTGGATGTGATTCACGATATTGCGCCTGAAGGCATGATCACGCTAGCGCGCACCAACCCCACCTCGAAAGGCTGGTTCAAATCCTTCCCATGGGCGCACCCCGACCCGACGCTGCCTGCCGTCATCTACAACAATGAGAAGCCGGGACTGGACAACCGCGATGTCCGGTGGGCGTTGACGCTGGCAATCGACATCGTGCGCGTGGCAATGGCCTCTTATCGCGGCGCTGCGACGATCTCAGCCATCCATGTGCCGCCAACCGGGCTCTATCCTGGCTATTACTTTGATCCAATGCAGGATTGGCTGAACAACTTTACGCTCGATCTCGGCGGAGGTGAGCAGTACAAACCATACGATCCAACGGCGCCACAGCGCATCGCCGACGCGGCGCGCGCATCGTTGGGCGATATGGTGCCGACCGATCCCGAGGAAATCCGCAGATCGATCGGGTACGGTTGGTGGAAGTATGACCTTGAAGCTGCCGAGAAGTTGATGCTGAAAGCCGGCTGCACACGCAATTCCGCCGGCAAGTGGCTGTTGCCAAGCGGTGAGCCGTTCAGGCTCGCATTGATGGCGGAGGGCGACACGCGCCCGATCATGAATCGCGGCGCGGCGATGATCGTCGAGAATTGGGCGGAGTTTGGCATTGAGTCATCGCTCGATGTGCGCGACAACGCCTCACGCGCCCGCCTGACCTTGCTCGGCGAAATGGACGCAGAGTTTGGCTGGACAGTCGAGACCTGGGGCGGTCACCCTGACCTCTTCTTCTTCCTGGAGTCCTGGCATTCCTCTTTCTACAGACCCACCGGTGAAAACGCAGTCGGTCGCAATCGAATGCGCTGGAAGCACCCGGACCTGGATCCGATCATCGAGCAAATTCAGCGGCTCGATTTCGACGATCCCAAAGGCATCGAACTTGGTCTGGAGTTCATCAAGCTGGCGGCGACCGAAATGCCGATCACGCCGATCATGTCCTACAACGTCTTCTCAGTCTGCGACGAGACGTACTGGGAAGGATTCCCCACGGCCGAGAATCCTTACACCAATCCGGTTGCAAACTGGGCGAATACCAAGTACATGTATGTAAAGATCAAGCCGAAGGCATAGCATCGCCATTGGACGCCTTCCAGAAAATTGGCAGTTTCCTGGAAGGCGTCCGCAGCACTCATGAGAGGAGCAGAGGTGCGCAAGTTCGTCCTGAATTATCTCATTCCTCGCATCGGCCAATATTTTCTGGTGATCTTTCTGGGTGTGACGCTGACCTTCATTATCCCGCGCCTCTCACCCAGCGACCCGGTGGAACGACAGGTCAGCCAGCTCATGATGAGTGGTTCGCATGTCAGCCCGGAGGCGATTATCGCCATGCGTGAGGCGCTGACCGAAATGTACGGCCTCTCAGGAAGTTTGTGGGAGCAATACCTTGCTTTTTGGGGGCGGTTGCTTAAAGGCGATCTGGGGCCTTCGCTTTCTTCATTTCCCACCCCTGTGACGCAGCTTCTTGCGACGGCAATGCCGTGGACGTTTGGTCTGCTCATGACGTCGATCATCATCTCCTGGATCGTGGGCAACATTCTTGGAGCGCTCGCCAGCTACTACGAAAAGAATATAGCCATTCAGATTGTTGATGTCGTGAGCCAGGCGGTGCGACCGATCCCCTATTACATCATGGCGTTGGTGCTGCTGGCTGTGTTTGCCTACTGGATTCCGATCTTTCCGTTCAGCGGCGCCTATCCGCCCGGCACGCGCGTTGAATTCAGCTTGAGCTTCATCCTGACCGTGATCAGGCATTCCCTGCTGCCGCTGTTCAGTTTGGTGTTGATCGGGATCGGCGGCTGGTTCATCGGGATGAAGTCGCTGACTTCCAATATCATTTCCGAAGATTACGTGGTGTACGCTGAGAACGCCGGACTGCCCAAAAACCGGATTCTCTCCCAATACATCATTCGCAACGCCATGCTGCCGCAGATTACCGGTCTGGCGCTGCAAATCGGATTGATCTTCAGCGGCGCACTGATTATGGAGGTGGTCTTTGGCTATCCGGGTATGGGGACGTTGACCTTTCAGGCGGTCATGGCGAACGACTACACGCTGATCATGGGGATCACGTTGCTGTCCATCGTCGGCGTGGCGACGATTGTGCTGATTCTTGATTTTATCTATCCGCTGTTCGACCCGCGCGTGCGCATTCAGTAAGGCATGAACCATGCTGACAGTCATACGTGATCTGCTCAAGTACGACGGCCGGTTCCGCGTGGCCTTTGTTTTCTTGCTCTTGACCCTGATCCTTGCCGCGTTGTCGTTTTTCTCGCCCTATGCGCCAAACCGCACCTTTCTGGTGCCGCAAGACATGGCGCCATCGTTGCAACATCCTTTCGGCACCAACTCACGCGGACAGGATCTACTGTGGTGGATGGCGTTTGCAGTGCGCAACTCGCTGATCCTCGGCGTTATTACCGCCATCGTCTCGCGCATCATTGCGATCTTTGTCGGGCTTGTGGCTGGCTACCGCGGCGGCGGCATCGATAGGCTATTGATGTCGTTCAACGATAGTTTTGTGGTGTTGCCGGTGCTGCCGATCTTGATCTTGCTCAGCTTTCTGCTACAAGGACAGTTGAGCCTGGTGGCGCTCGCCCTGCTGTTGGGGTTGTTTGGCTGGCCTTGGGACGCCCGACTCATTCGGGCGCAAGTCTTGAGCCTGAAGGAACGTTCCTTTACGCGCACGGCAGTCTATTCCGGCACACCTCCGTTGAAGTTGACGCTGCGCGAGCACCTTCCGTTTGTCCTGCCGGTCGTCTTTGCCACCACCATCAACAACATGCTGTGGGCAATCGGTATGGAGGTCACGCTGAGCGTGCTCGGCCTTTCCGATGTCACCGTGCCGACGATTGGTACGACGATCTTCTGGGCAAACCAGCATCAGGCGCTGGTGGCTGGCGTATGGTGGTGGCTCGCCGCCCCGATCATCGTTGCGGTGGTGTTGTTCTTGGGGCTTTATCTACTCTTCTCTAGCGTCAACGAATTTATCGATCCACGGACGCGGCTCAGACGGATTGGAGCGTAGAACATGCCGCTATTACAGATTGAAGATCTGCGCGCCTATTACCGCACGGAGGTGTACGGCATTTCGAGATCAGTGCGCGCCGTCGATGGAGTGTCGATGGAGTTGTACAACAACGAAATCTACGGCATTGCCGGCGAATCGAGCTGCGGAAAAACAACGCTGATCAAGGTCATCTCTGGCACGCTCAAGCCGCCGCTGCGCGTCGAGTCTGGGCGGGTTCACTACACCTTTGGCGCATTCGAGGTCAATATGCTGACCATCGACCCGGAAGAACTGCGCCAGACCGTGCGCTGGAAAGAGATTTCCTATGTGATGCAGGGGTCGATGAGCGTGTTGAATCCCGTGCGCAAGATCATCCGCACTTTCGAGGATATTGTTCGCACCCATCAGGGCATTCCCAATAAAAAACTCTTCCTCGAACAGACGCAAGAGCATGTGCGTCGGCTTGGGCTGCCGCCGGATGTGCTGAACCTCTACCCACATCAGCTTTCGGGCGGGATGCGCCAGCGCGTGGCGATTGCGTTGGCGACGGTCTTTCACCCCAGCCTGATCATCGCCGACGAGCCGACGACAGCGCTCGACGTGGTCGTGCAGCGCGGGGTGCTGCAGATGCTCAAGGATATTCAAGCCGAAAGCCAGAACACGGTGTTGCTTGTCACCCATGATCTGGCTGTGCACGCCAATGTCGCCGACCGTGTCGGCATCATGTATGCGGGGCGTATCGTGGAGGAGGCGCCGACGCACATTATTTTCAATGCCCCGCGCCACCCATACACCGAGCATCTGATCCGGTCGCTGCCAACGATCGGCGATAAATCGGTCAAGGAGAGTCTGGGCGGGGCGCCGCCAAATTTGGCGAATCCCCCAAGCGGTTGCCGCTTTCACCCGCGCTGCCCCCTCGCCATGGATCGATGCCGAACGGAGACGCCTGAAATGATAACGCTCTCTCACCATCATCGGGTTGCCTGCCATCTCGTAACGGAGGCTGAGGCATGAGTGCAAACGGCGCGTTACTCCATGTCGATCACGTGACGGTTTCCTTTCATATCGGCAGCTTCATCGCAGGTGGGCGGCTGCTAGCGGTGAACGATGTTTCCTTTTCCCTGGACGCCGATCGTCCGGAAATTTTTGCCATCGCCGGCGAGAGCGGCAGCGGCAAGACGACGTTGGCGCGCGTTCTGCTGCACGATCTCGATCCAACGCAGGGCAAGGTTTTGTTCGAGGGTCGCGATCTGGCGACCATCAAAAGCCGCCGCGACGCAATGGAATTCATGCGCAAAGTCCAGCCAGTGTTCCAAAACCCATTCGAGACCTTCAGCCCACTGCGTCGCGTCGAAGATTATCTCTTTGAGACCGCCATCCAATTTGGTCGAGCCAAAAACCGTCGCGACGCCGCGCCCATCGTTGACGAAGCGTTGCGTCAGGTCGGCCTATCACTGGATGAAGTCAGACAACGTTATCCGCATGAACTGTCGGGGGGGCAGATTCAGCGCGTCTCTGTGGCGCGGGCGCTCATCCCCAAGCCTCACCTGATCCTGGCTGACGAGCCGGTGTCGATGGTCGACGCCTCGCTGCGCATGGCAATCGTCAACCTGTTCAAGAAACTGCGCGACGAACAAAAGGTGAGCGTGATCTACATCACTCACGACCTGGCGACCGCTTACTACATCAGCGACCGCATCGCAATCATGCTGCGCGGCTTTGTGGTGGAGTCGGGCCCGGTCGAAAAGGTGCTCGACAATCCCCTGCACCCGTACACACAGCTCCTGCAAGAGTCAGTGCCCCGCCCCACAGCGTCTGAGCGCGAACAGTGGGCAAAACATATCGAACTGGGCACGATGGAGGTTAAAGAGTATGGTCGTATTGGATGCAAATATGCAGGGCGATGCCCGCACGTCATGGATGTCTGTACACAGACCGACCCACCCGATGTCAAAGTTGAGGGCCGGACAGTCAAATGTTATCTTTATCTTGATGACGCCAGGTAGGATGCAACCCCTCCTACCCCAATTGGGAAAGCTGGGAACGGCATGAATGAAATTACGTTGGATATCAAGATCGCCAAAACGACGATAGACCGCAACATCTACGGCCATTTTTCCGAGCATCTGGGCCGTTGCATCTATGAAGGGTTCTGGGTCGGTGAAGATTCCCCCATTCCCAATGTGCGCGGCATTCGCTCCGATGTGGTGACGGCGCTGCGCAAGATCAAGGCGCCGATGTTGCGTTGGCCTGGCGGCTGTTTTGCCGACGAATATCACTGGATGGATGGCATCGGTCCGCGTGAGCAACGTCCGACGATGGTCAACACGCACTGGGGCGGCGTCGTTGAGAACAACCACTTCGGCACCCACGAGTTTATGGACTTATGCGACCAGATTGGCTGCGAGCCATACATTTGCGGCAACGTCGGCAGCGGCACAGTGCAGGAGATGTCGCAGTGGGTGGAATATATCACCTTCGACGGCAAAAGCCCGATGGCGGACCTGCGCAGGGCGAATGGACGCAACGAACCGTGGAAGCTGAAATATTTCGGCGTCGGCAATGAAAACTGGGGCTGCGGCGGGCGCATGACGCCGGAGTATTACGCTGACCTCTACCGCCGCTATGCCCTCTATGCGCGCGATTACGGCGACAACAAGCTCTATCGCATTGCCTGTGGCGCCAGCGGCGACGACTATCACTGGACTGAAGTGCTGATGGCAAAAGCTGGCGACGCCCGCACGCCGCGCGGCTGTCAGATGGATGGGCTGGCGTTGCACTATTATACATCGGTGAAGAGGTTGCCGGACGGCTCGCGCGAAGGCTCTGCCACGGTCTTCGATGAAACCGGCTGGATCGAGATCGTCTCGAAAGCGCTGTTTATGGATGAGTTGGTGCGCAAGCATGGCACGATCATGGACAAATATGATCCAGACAAGAAAGTGGCAATGATCGTGGACGAATGGGGAACGTGGTACGCCGTGGAGCCAGGCACCCATCCGCGTTTCCTGTACCAACAGAACACCATGCGCGATGCGATTGCCGCCGCAGTGACGCTTGACATTTTCAACAAACACGCCGACCGCGTGCGCATGGCGAATATTGCTCAGACAGTCAATGTGTTGCAGGCGCTGGTGTTGACGCAACAAGAAAAGATGTTGCTCACACCAACCTATCACGTCTTCGATCTCTACGCCGCGCATCAGGATGCAACTCTGGTTCCGGTCGATATCCAGAGCGAGCGATACCAACACGCCGACTACAGCGTGCCCGCGATCTCGGCGTCGGCTTCTGTGAATGACGAAGGCAAACTCCATCTCACGGCAAGCAACGCCAATCCACACAAAGACATCGCCGTTGCTGTCTTCATTCGTGGATTGAAGGGACGCACAGTGGAAGGCCAGGCGCTGCACGCCGCCGCCATGAACGCACATAACACCTTTGAACAGCCAGATGTTGTGAAGCCACAGCCCTTCAATGGCGCCAAATTTACGGCGGAAGGGGTGGAATTCGTCATTCCAAAGATGTCGGTCATTGCACTGGATATAATGTAAGCGTCTCACAACTCTTCGTATGACAAAAACTCATTTTCTCGAACAGCCGCGCATCTGGTATGGCGGCGACTACAACCCGGAACAGTGGGCCGAGTCGGTCTGGCAGGAAGATGTGCGTCTGATGCAGCAAGCCGGGGTCAACCTGGTCTCGATCGGCATCTTTTCGTGGGCGTGGCTGGAGCCGCAGCCGGGGCAGTATGACTTCGGCTGGCTCGACCGCATCATGGATTTGCTGTACGCGCATGGCGTCTATGCCTGCCTGGCGACGGCCACCGCCTCGCCGCCGCCGTGGCTGGCGCATCGTCACCCAGAAAGTCTGCCCGTCACTGCCGACGGTGTAACGTTGTGGCCCGGCGGCAGGCAGGCGTACTGCCTGCACTCTGCGGCGTATATGCAGCACGCCACAGCGTTGGTGACGCGGCTTGCCGTGCGTTACAAAGATCACCCGGCGCTGAAGGTCTGGCACATCAACAATGAGTATGGCTGTCACGTCAACGAGTGTTTCTGCGATGTGTCGGCGGCGGCGTTCCGCACGTGGCTACAAGCACGTTACGGTGCGCTCGACGCGCTCAACCATGCGTGGGGCACGGCGTTTTGGAGTCAGCGTTACGGGCAGTGGGAGGAGATCAACCCGCCGCGTCGGGCGCCGACCTTCGCCAACCCGACGCAACAGCTCGACTGGCGGCGTTTTTCTTCAGACAGTCTGATCGCGCTGCATGACATGGAGGTCGATATCCTGCGCCGCTTTACGCCGGATACGCCGGTGACGACCAACTTCATGGGCTTCTTCAAACCGGCGGACTATCGCAAATGGGCGCACCATGAGGATGTCATCTCGCTCGACACCTATCCCGACCCTGCGGACAGTTTCGCCGCCGCGCAGAACGCCGCACAGTGCGACCTCACACGTTCGCTCGGCGACGGCAAGCCGTGGATGTTGATGGAACAGACGCCGAGTGCGGTCAACTGGCGCCCGCGCAATGTGCTCAAACAGCCGGGGCAGATGCGGCTGTGGAGCCTGCAAGCCGTGGCGCGCGGGGCGAATACGGTGATGTTCTTCCAGTGGCGGGCAGCCAAAGCCGGCGCCGAGAAATTCCACGGTGCGCTTGTTCCGCACGTTGGCGTCGAAAATTCGCGTGTCTGGCGTGAGGTCTCGGCGCTGGGCAACGAGCTGCACGAGCTTGGTCCGCTGGCGCAGAGCCGCGTCGTCGCCGATGTGGGCATCCTGGTCGACTGGCAGAGCTGGTGGGCGCTGGAACAGGACTCGAAGCCATCGACTGCGGTCACCTTTTACGACCGGTTGGCGGCTTTCTACGCGCCGCTCTTCACCGCCAATATCACCGCTGACTTTGTCTTCACCGACAGCGATTTCGCCAAGTACAGACTGCTGTTCGTTCCAAACCTCTATCTGGTCGACGACGCCACCGCTGCCAGGATCGAAGCCTACGTCGAGGCGGGCGGTGTGGTCGCCATCGGCTTTTTCAGCGGCATCGTCGACGAGAACGAGCACATCCGGCTCGGCGGCTATCCGGCGCCCTTCCGCAAGCTGCTCGGCATCCGCGTCGAGGAGTTTGCGCCGATGGCTGAGGGCGAGCGCAACGCTGTCCAATTCACCGACGGAACGACCGCGCCGTGCGATCTGTGGGCGGATGTGATCGACCTGGAAGGCGCAAACGCGCTAGCGAGCTTTGTGGGCAACTTCTACGCCGGGCGCCCGGCGATCACCGAACACAGCTTTGGGCGTGGACGCGCGTTCTACATTGGCACGCGGCTGGAAGCGGAGTCGATGGGTGCGCTGCTCGGGCGTATCTGCGCATCGGCAGGCGTCGCACCGTTGATCAACGCTGCGCCCGGCGTCGAGGTCGTGCGTCGCCGTCGCGAAGACGGTGGCGAGCTGTGGTTCGTGCTCAATCATCGCCCCGAAGCGGCAAACGTGACGCTGCCTGTCGCGGGCGTCGATGTGTTGAGCGGCGCAACGGTTTCTGGAACAGTTGCGTTGGCGCCGTTCGACGTGGCGATTGTTCAGACTGAAAACATTGCACATGAACGCCTCGGAACAAGGGACGCGTGAGAGCGGCGGGCGCAATCTTGTCGTGCCGCGCGTGCTCGTCCTCCTGACCTCCACCAATCCGTCCACCGGCAAGCGCGAAGTGCTGCTGCTCAAGGGCGCTCCGACCAAACGGCTGTGGGCGAATCGCTACAACGGGCTGGGCGGCCACGTCGAGGCAAACGAGGATGTTTACACTGCGGCGGTGCGCGAGGTGAGAGAAGAGGCTGGCATCGAGGCGCCGACGCTGTCCCTGCGTGGCGTTGTCACCATCGACGCCGGCTTTGACGAGCATGGGCGGCGCCCCGGCGTGTTGATGTTCGTTTTTCTGGGCGAGGCCCCAGGACGCACGCTCGCGCCCTCTAGCGAAGGGACGCCGGCATGGCTGCCAATCGAGGAGCTGTCGGGCTATCCGCTGGTCGATGACCTGGATGAGCTGCTGCCACGTGCGCTGGGCGGCGATTTCTTCTACGGTCATTACAGCCCGCAGCCCGACGGCGCGCTGCACTACACCTTCCAATCTCCAATCTCCAATCTCCAGAGCAGTTGAGACTGGAGATTGGAGATTCAACAGAGGAGGGAGGTTAGATGAACAGCAATTGAGCGCCTTCGGCTTTTTCCAGGAACTCCATGGCGCCGATGATGCCGTCGACCTCATCGACCAGGTCTTCGCGTGTCAGATGCATCATCTCGGCGGCCATCTTGCACGCCCAGATGCCACAGCCGGCGTCGTGCACCATTTCCAGGAACTCACGCACGGGCGGGATGTCGAGCTTCTCGATCTCTTTCTTCATCATCGTCGTCGCCATGTCGGTCATCCCTGGCAGACCGCCGACGAATTGCGGCATGTGCATGGCAGGGTTGCCGACCGGCACCACCTTCAGATGATCGACCTTGTCTTTGGTGATGATGTCCATCCCCCAAAATGTGAAAAACAAATCCGCCTCGATGCCCATCATACGCGCGGCGTTGGCAAGCACCAAGCCAGGATACGCCATGTCCAGACTGCCCTTCGAGCAGATAATCGCCAGCTTGCGTTCCTCGGACATTTTTATTCTCCTATGAGTAACATTCTTTCTACGTTCATCGTTGAATCGTCTTAATCCGCAGATGACGCAGATTGTGCGGAGAAGACTCATCTGCGCAATCTACGGATAGCATTAGATGCAGCCTTTGGGCTTTGGGTAGCCGGCGCAGCGTGCAATCTTGCGGGCAGGACCCTTGGGAAAGAGTTCGTACAATTCCTTCGTGTCCACGCCGGAGCGCTTGCTGATCGCGCGCAGGGAGGGGAACTCGCCGCTGCTGGCAGCTTCCTGGCGCACCCAGTTGATCACCTGCCAGTGACGTTCGCTGAGTGGGGCAATTCCTTCCTCCACCGCCATCATCTCGGCGATTTCGGGCGTCCACTGCGATGGGTCGGTCATAAAGCCTTCGGCGTCGAGCGCAACGTTCAATTCTTTGGTCAACATGGTGAAATATCCTTTCGTAATGGTTGATGTTGAGTGCGTGATTCGTGTTGCGTGATTCGTGTTGCGTGTTGCGTGGGTGCTGCTCTTGCCCATTTATCACGATATACGAAACACGAAACACGCAACACGCTTCCTATTTTCCGTTTTTGGGCGCCTGGGCTGAGACCCGGCGCAGTGTTTCCAGTGTGATGGCGAGACCGCGACGCACTTCGGGGTCGCGCATCTGCTTGAGCAAGCCAAACACGCCGATGTCCAACTGCCCGGCCTGCGCTTCGGCTTCAGCCTCGTGGAAACCTTGCGTCAGATTGTTGAGCAGCGTCATCATCTGCGGCTGGGTCAGCGCCTTGACGGTGTTGAGGATCAGCACGACGTTGTCGCCAAGCTGTTTGACATCCTCTTCGCTGAACGATGTGACGACCTGGTCGATGACATACATTCCCTGGCGAGCAAAGCCGAAATAGCCCTTGCGCTCCAGCTCGGCGAGCTGCGCCGTCGCTTCGGTCATCATGTCCTTTGTCAGCGGCGCGGCGTCGCGGATGAAATCGTTGGCGCTCTCGAGCGTGTCGAGCATCTGATTGAGCGTGCGCGTGTTGCGCGCCAGCCGCTTTGCCAACTCTGCGATGTCGTCGAGCGTGACAAACTGTTGCATCTCGTCGAGCTGCGTCTCGGCGACCCGGTAGATGTCGTTGGCGACCGGCGTCAGGTCTGCCAGCAGATCGTCCCACGTCTGTTGACGACGGCGGTCAGCTTCGGCGCGCTCCATCAGGTAGTTCACCTGGGCGCCCAACACGCTGATGCTCTGCGCCATCAGGTCGAGCTTTTGACTGATCTCAGCCAGTTGATCCACCGGACGGGCGGTTGGACGGTCAGTGTCCATGACAAGTGTGCTCATCGTTGCCTCCTCAGCGTTGCCATTTACCAGCCATACTCATTTGCGCCGGAATCGGCATTTCCTTGCCCTTGAGCAGCACGTTCCAGTAGGTCCAACGAAACATCATCTTGCCCCAATGGTTGACACGCGACTCTCTGAGCAGGCTGAACGGCCCAATGCCGGGCATCGGGAACATGCCGGGCAGCGGCTCGACATCGTAGTTGAAGTCGATCAGAAAACCCTTGCCGTGCCCCGATTCGATGAAACAGTTGGCGTGTCCGTCAAAGGTCGGCAACAGTTCCAGGCCGTCGAGATAGCGCATGAAGTTTTCGATAAAGAGATCAACCTGGAAGTGCGCCACTGAGCCAGCTTTGGAGCTAGGCAGGTTGGTGGCGTCGCCGAGCACGAAGATATTGTCGTAGTCGCGCGCCTTGAGCGTGTGCTTCTCGGTCGGCACGAAGTTCAGGTCGTCGCCCATGCCTGAACGTTCGATTACGTCGGAACCCATGTTGGTCGGGATCGAGACGAGCAGATCGAATTCGATAGCCTGATCGTCGTAGGAGAGGATCGCCTTCTTGTCAGGATCGACGCTGGCAATGTTGAAGTCGGTGACCAGCTTGATATTCTTTTGTTCAAGCAGGTCGCCAAGTTGACGGGCGGCAATCGGCTTGGTGAAGGCGCTCGACAGCGGCGTGGCGTAGATCAGCTCGACGCGGTCGCGCATGGCGCGATCGTGGAAGTAGGCGTCCGCCAGGAAAAGGAACTCCAGCGGCGCCACCGGACACTTGATCGGCATTTCAGTGACATTGAGCACCAGGCGACCGCCCTGCCAGGTGCGCAGGAACTGGTGCAGCGCCACTGCGCCATCCGGCGTGTAGAAGTCGAAGATCGACTTGCGCCATTCATGCTCCATCAAGCCGGGCGTCTCCTCGGGCACAATATGCGAACCGGTGGCGATAATCAGATAGTCGTAGCTAAGCGTCCGGTTCTCTTTGACAAGCTGCACCCGATTCTTGTCAGGCTCGATCAGCCGAATTTCCGAGATGATCACTTCTACCTCACGTGGCAGATAGTCGCGCCTTGGACGCATCACATCCGCCTTGCCATAGGTGCCGAATGGAATGAAAAGAAAACCCGGCTGATAATAGTGCGTTTCATCCTGGTCGACAACCGTGATGTGCCACTCAGCCATGTCCAGCTCGTGCACCAGCCGGTTGGCGACCATTGTGCCAGCGGTGCCCCCGCCCAGAATCAGAAGACGCTTCATGGATTAACTCTCCTTATCACTAAATTCACACTGTGCGAGCGGCGACAGGATGGCATGGCGTTTTGCCCCTTGCAACTCGCCCTACCCTCAAATTCTCGTCAACTCTGCAATGCTGCGAAGTTTTGCAAACAAAATGTCGCGTTCGTTCATGAT
>CALJMI010000077.1 GCA_937981885.1 uncultured Caldilinea sp. | reverse complement strand
CGGCATGTATCCCTACCAGGTGTTGGTGGAGGGCAACGATCAACGTCTGATCGACGTAGGATTGCTTTCGCGCTACCCAATCGGCGGCGTCACTTCGTGGCGCTTTGCCGTCCACCCCGATGAACCGCGCGATTACATCTTTAGCCGCGACCTACTCGAAGTCGAGATTCTCGATCCGAAGCGCCGAAATCGCCTCTTTACCCTTTTCAACACCCATCTCAAGAGCAACTATGTGCGTTGGGGCGAAGATGAAGCGTTGGCGCGCAGCCGCATCCTCGAACGAAGACGACGGCAGGCGGAAATGACGGCGACTATCGTGGCGGCGCGCACGCGCCCTAACAGCAACTACATCATCACCGGCGATATGAACGACGACGTGCACAGTGAATCGTTGGCGGCATTCCGACAGGCTGGCTGGAGCAATGGGCTTGTTGCACCGAAGGAGACGCGTCCGGCCAAACGTGAATCTGTCGCTGCGGATAATCCAACCCACACTGCGTGGACACATCGATACAAAGTCAATCGACAGCCGCCGCGCTTTGACCTCTACGATCAGGTCTGGCTCAGTCCATCGCTGGCGCACAAACAGGTGAATGCCTGGATCGATCGGCGCAAGAGACATAGCGGCGATGGCAGCGACCACGACCCAGCGTGGGTGACGCTGCGCGTATAAAGGAGACCTTGATATGAGCGCACTCGACTATTATCTTGAACGCAAATCTGCTGTGCTGGCGCAACGTCGCGCCGATTTCACTGCCATGCCCGAAAAGGCGACGGTGCGCATCCTGGCGAAGTCCTGGGTGGCGGGCAATACGGGTGCACGTCCTGTCAAAATGGGTGAAACGCTCTTCATCACCGATTCGGCGCCTGCGCTGGCAGGCCACGCGCTTGGCCCGACTGCGCCGGAGATGCTGCTCGGTGCGCTGGCAAGCTGTCTGGTGCACACCTATCTGATCCAGGCTGTGCTGCTCGACATCCCCATCGACGGCGTCGAAATCGAAGTGCATGGCGCTGTGCCGATGGGCGGCGTCGTCGGTCTCCCCTACGAGAAGTTGCCGCAGATGGGGGAGATCACCTACACGGCGAAGGTGCTTGCATCGGTTGCTCCTGAAGCGATTGAACGTATGCACCAGGCAGTGGAGGAGACCTGCCCGGTGCTCAACACCATACGGTTTCCGACAGCAGTGACGCGGGTGAACGCGCCGTAGAACTCGATTCGGTTTCCGAGGGCTCTTCCTCTTGCGCTACAATTGAGCCGGTATGCATCGTTTTGCTGACAGCCGCACGCGCGCGGCGACATGGTTGCGCCCGGCTTTGCTTGTGTTTCTGCTTGCCGGCTTTGCCCTTCGCCTTCACGAATTGACGCGCCAGGATATCTGGTGGGATGAGGCGCGCAACATTGACGTTGCGTTGCGCCCCTTCTTGCAAATTGCCACTGCACCTGAACTGGACATTCAGCCGCCTTTCTACTACTGGCTTCTTCATGTCTGGAGCATGTTGTCCGGTGCGGCGATGGGGCAGCCGCCAACCCTGCTTGCATTTTTCACGCGGTGGATGAGCGTCTTTGCAGGAATGCTAGGCGTCGCTTTGATGATGGCATTGGTGCGTCGCGTCGGGGGCGCAACAGTTGGGGCGCTGGCTGTTGCGATCTGCGCACTGTCACCCTTCTGGCTTGCTGAAAGCCAGGAGACGCGTATGTACACGCTCGGTTTTGCGCTGCTGATTGCAGCAGCCGTGCTCTTTCTCGACCAGCTTGCGCGCAGAGACAACACGTCCGACGCGCTGTTCACTCGCACCTCGCTCTTGTTTGTGTTTTTTTCGGCGGCGGCGTTGCTGACCCATTACAACGCCGTCTTTGTCCTGGTCGCCTGGTACGGTTGGTGGGGCGTCTGGGCGCTGCTGCGGGTAGAGCGCTGGCGACAGATGGGCGTCGTCATTGCGCATGGGCTACTGATGACGCTGCTGGTGTTGCCCGTCGCCCCGATTGCATTGCGCCAGATTCCCGGCTACGAAAATCCCAACATCGCCATCGTCACTGCCTCCGAGTATCTGCGCCAGAACTGGCAAGCCTACCTCGGCGGCTACGCCTACGACCCGGCGATGCTTGGCGGTTTTGCAGACGCCTGGCTGTGGGGCGCGGCGATCATCGCAAGCGTCGGAATTCTGATCGGCGTAAAGAGAGAAGAAGAAAGAGAGAGGGGCGGAAATGAAACAGCAGCTCCAATCTCCAATCTCCAATCCCCCAATCTCCCAATCTCCTTCATCCTCACCTGGCTCTTCGGCGGGCTGGCGCTCTACTACATTGCCG
The DNA here is from genome assembly GCA_937981885.1 of uncultured Caldilinea sp. Lineage (GTDB taxonomy): Bacteria > Chloroflexota > Anaerolineae > Caldilineales > Caldilineaceae > Caldilinea. The sequence continues at coordinate 30,538 of CALJMI010000077.1, read as the reverse complement.
TGCTCGACCGCAATGCCTTCAACGTGCGTTACGCCAGCTTTGTCACACCGGCGCTCTATACCATGCTTGCCGTCGGGCTGGCAGGTTTTGGGCGCTGGTGGAGACCGCTCCCCTATTTGCTTGTCGCCGGTCTGGCCATCGGGCTGACGGCTGCTGCCTACGCCGATCTATACGACCGGCGCTTTGACCGCGAGCACATTGCCGCCGCGACGGAATGGCTACGCGCTAACACAGCGCCCGGCGATGTCATTTTCGTCGACCAGAAATATCCGTTTGGCTTCTACTATCAACCATATCTTATAAACAACGGTCAGGAGCCGCCGGCTTCAGAAACGCCGCTGGCGCGTTACCTGTTTGTCGACATCAACACTATCGATCAGCAGTTGAGCGCTTGGGCAAGCGACGCACGGCGCGTCTTCTGGGTGCAATGGTTCGAGAGCGACACAGACCCGCGACGTTCGGTGCATTTTCTGCTCGACAAATACGGTCGTCGCAGAGGGGAGCAATGGTTCCAGGGCTACGCCATCGATTGGTGGGAATTGACGCCGCCCACGCATTTTGAGCTTGCCCCCGACATGCAGCCATCGATGCATCAATTCGACCAGGCTGTGCACACTGTCGAGATTTCGCTGCCGCCAGCCCTGCGTGCGGGAGAACCGCTGGCAGTTGCGCTGCGGTGGCAGCGCGTGCCTGGCGGCGCTATCAGCCGCCCACTTAAAGCGCGCGTTGCACTTTACAACGCGGCGGGCGACCGACTGGCGCAGGCGGATGAGCGTCTGCTCAACGACCGCCACCGCGCGCCTGATCAATGGCAAATGGATGAGCGCCCGCTTGGCGTCTACCTGCTTACAACGCCGGAAGACCTGGCGCCGGCCCCCTATAGCGTACGCCTTCTGGTCTATGACGCTGACACGTTGGAGCCGTTGACGTGGATCGACGCCGCCGGCAATCCGGCGGGAATCGAGCCGGAACTGGGGACGGTGGTGATTGATGAATAGCTTCGGACCTGCTGGGCGGAACAGACTGATGCTATAATAAATTCTTGAGCGATTTGGCAGAGATGATGTACGCATGATGAACTTGGCAATGAAGCTGTGATCGGTCGTGATGTCGCAAACAAACTTGTGGTAATTTTGGATGGGCCAGAGCAGATTACAGCGATCAACTTCTGACACACGCCTCTCAATCAGTGTCTCATGATCCAACAACTATCTCTTTTCCCTTATCTGGAAACCCAGGAGTCGGCGCGCCCGCCGGACTTTATTCCGGTCTATGCGCCGGTGCTCAATGGCCGGGAGGAGAAATATGTGCTCGATGCTGTGCGTAGCGGATGGATCAGCAGCCTGGGCAGTTATGTGACGCGCTTCGAGGAGGCGTTTGCGCGCTTCTGCGAGGTGCGCCATGCAGTGAGCGTCAGCAACGGCACCGTGGCGATTCATTTGGCGCTGCATGCGCTGGGTATCGGCCCCGGCGACGAGGTGATCGTGCCCAGCCTTACCTTTGTGGCGACCGCCAATGCGGTGCACTACACCGGCGCCACGCCTGTTTTCGCTGACGTCGATCCGGTGAGCTGGTGCATCGATCCGGACGATGTACACCGCCGCATCACGCCGCGCACGCGCGCAGTCATCCCCGTGCATCTGTACGGTCACCCGGCGCCGATGCCGGCATTGCAGGCGTTAGCTGATGAACATGACCTGCTTCTGATCGAGGATGCCGCCGAAGCGCACGGCGCCGAGATCGCTGGACGACGCGTAGGAGGATTGGGGTGCATCGCCACCTTTAGTTTCTATGCCAACAAGATCATCACCACCGGCGAGGGCGGGATGCTGACGACCGACGACGACGCGCTGGCAGCGCGTTGCCGGATGCTGCGCGACCACGCCATGCCGCCGCATCGCCGCTATTGGCATGACGAGGTTGGTTTCAACTACCGGATGACGAATCTACAGGCGGCGGTAGGGGTGGCGCAGATGGAGCGCATCGACAGCTTCATCCAGCGCAAACGGGAGATTGCTGCGCTGTATCGTGAGGGATTGGCAGGTATTCGCGGCATTACCTTCGCCACGGAACGCACCGGCTACACCAACGTCTACTGGATGGTCTCGGTGCTGATCGAGCCGCCCTACGCGCTCAGCCGCGACGAGCTGATCCCGGCGCTGCGCACACGCGGCATCGACAGCCGTCCCTTCTTTCACCCACTCGACACGCTGCCGCCTTATTTGAGCGCTGCACCGCGCCCGGTGGCGCTGCATCTTAGCCGGTGCGGGCTAAATCTGCCCAGCTCGCCCGCGCTAACCGACGCGCAGGTGGCGTATGTATGCCAGGTTATGCGAGAACTGGCTTGTGTCTAGCGACTGCTAGCTCTCCCGATCCCCTCAGCCAGTAGCGTAACGACCATTGTATCGAGCGAAATTCCCTCCGCCTTGGCGCGCGACACCAACTTTGCAGGTAGAGAGAGCGCGGCAGACGCTGGGTAAAGCGCACTGGTTCCCCCTCGCTGCCCGGCTCAAGTGGATTCTTCTAATCGACCTGTATTTCCTGTTTTCGCATCTACACGCGTACAATGTCATTTTGTGACTACGCAAACATTGAGCGCACAGACGGCGCCGACAGCGATCGATGTCTCTGTGGTGCTGCCGACCTATAACGAACGTGACAACATCTGCGACCTGATCGACGCCATTCGCCGCGAGCTGGCGCCGACGGGATATGCCTATGAGGTGCTGGTCGTCGACGACAACAGCCCAGATGGCACGGCCGAGGTTGTGCGCCAGCGCTACAACCTTGATGCACACGGCGTTGGCAAGTTGCCCGGCGACGATCATTTCATTGTGCGGCTGGTGGTGCGCACACAGGACAAGGGGCTAGCAAATTCGATCCGCGATGGGCTGATCCTGGCGCAAGGGCGCACACTGGTGGTGATGGACACCGACTTCAACCACGACCCGGCGATGATCCCGCAGATGGTGGATCTGCTGCGCTACTATGACCTGGTGATCGGCAGCCGTTTTGTGATGCGCGGCGGGATGGAAGATCGCCTACGCTATCACTTTAGTCAGTTGTACAACGTTTTTATCCGCGCGCTCTTTCAAACTCAGATTCAGGACAATTTGAGCGGCTACTTTGCCATTCGTCGCGAACGGCTCTACTCGTTGGCGCCGCTCTTTCCGGCGATTTTCTACGGCTACGGCGATTACTTCATTCGCCTGCTGTTGGCGGCGTGGCGACGAGGCTGGAAGATTCTGGAAGTGCCGGTCTTCTACATCCTGCGCCGGCATGGCGACAGCAAGACCGGCTTCTGGTCGATCTTCCAGCAATACACTGTGGCTGTACTGCGGCTGCGCATCCATGGCTTGCAGTGACAGACCAGCGCACACAGGCAAATTGTGCGGTGAAGGTCACTGCGCCGATAGGTTGAATCTCAATTATGCAACGAATTCGTATCTTCGGCCTACTCCTTTTGACGGCGCTGCTGATCACAATCTACACGTTGAGCAGCTCTGGTCGTTTTCATATCATCGACGAAGTCAGCCTCTTTGCAGTCACCGAATCGCAGGCGTTGCGCAGCGCTGTTGATACGAACGCCATCGCCTGGACGCAGTGGGTCAACAGTCCGGGCGAAGTGCTTGGCTCGTTTGGACCCAACGGCAACGTTTACAGCAAAAAGGGGCCAGCGCCAGCGTTTTTGGCGGTTCCCTGGTATTTGCTGCTGCACCTCATCACGGAACTAAATGTTGGCATCGGCCAGCTTCAGGCGACGCTGCTGTGGAACGGCATCGTGACGGCAGTGACGGCGGCGTTGCTCTGGCTGACGACGCAGCGGCTTGGTTACAGCGACCGCACCGGCATGACGCTTGGTTTGCTCTTTGGCTTGGCGACGATCGCTTGGCCCTATGCCAACCAGTTTTTCGGTGAACCGCTCAGCGCGTTGAGTCTATTGCTCGTTTTTTATGCTATGCTTTCCTGGCGGGCGACCAAACGCTGGTGGTGGATGGCTATAGCGGGCGGCGGAGCAGGGCTTGCGCTTACCGCTGTAACCGCACACGTGCTGCTGATCGTCGTCTTTGCCGGTTGGTGGCTGGTCGACTGGCTGCTGCGCCGCCAGCGGTCGGTCGATGAAGTGGTCGACATTCGCCGATGGGCGATTGCTGCGGTCGCCTTTGCCGCGCCGATCGTGGCGGCGGGCGCGCTGCTGATGCTCTACAACTTCGTGCGCTTTGGCAACCCTTTCGATACAGGCTATCACTTTGATGCTGGCGAGGGATTCACCAATCCGCTTCTCAGTGGCTTGTGGGGATTGCTCGTCAGCCCGTATCGTGGCGTCTTTTGGCACACGCCGCTGTTGATTGCCAGTCTTGCTGCATTTGTCTTTTTTGTGCGTCGTCACCGCAGCGAAGGCGTTCTGATCGCGCTGCTGAGCATCGTTCTCGTCGTCATCTACAGCCTGTGGTGGATGTGGTGGGGCGGCTTTGCATGGGGACCGCGCTTTCTTGTGCCGCTGACGCCGCTGTGGGTGCTGTCGCTTGCGCCGGTGGTGGAGACCCTGGTCAGGCAAAGACGAGACAAAAATGGAGATTGGAGATTGGAGATTCATCCCCAATCTCCAATCTCCAATCCCCAATCTCCAATCTCTCCCGTTCTCCGCATTCTTGCTTGGTTCACAGTAGCGATGGCGCTCATTTCCTTCATCGTGCAACTCGGCGCAGTGAGCGTGAACTTTGTCAACTACGAAATCTTGCTGCGCAGCCTTTACCCAACCGACTGGTCGGACCCATTGTTGTATGGTCCGCCTGCCCAGAGTCTGGCTGACTTCATGAACAGCCCTGTGATCGGACAGTTCAAATTGATGAGGGAGTTCACCGTCAACAGCGACCTGGCCTGGCTATGGGGAACTGGCGAACCGCCCGACCTGCAAGTGACGGTGCTCTGGTTGGTCGTTTTGATCGGGGGCGCTGCTGTGATCACTTTGATCGGCGGGCTGATCCTGTGGTGGCGGGTGAATGCTGTGTCGGAGCAGGTGACCGACGTGATCGGCGCGCCGACCTTTGGGCTGGTAGTGCTGGCGCCAGCGCTAGTCATCGCTACATGGACAGGCGAAGTCGCACGCCAGCCTGGCTACGGGGCGGAAGGCGTGGGCTATCGCGCCATCATCACCGATATCTGCCGCAATGTTACGGAGTCGGATGCGTTCGTCAACGTTGCTCCCACCGACTATCATATTGTGATGAACTGGATGCCGGGCGAGTGTAAGATCGACATTCCCACGTTTGGCTACGCGCTCAACAGCATGAATTATCCCGAAACTGGACAAGTGCTCAATCGTCTGCTTACTGCGCATGACCGCATCTGGTTTGTCACCAGCGGCGTACAGCCCAATGATCCCGACAATACGCTGGAACGGTGGCTGGCGGATCATGCATATAAGGCGATCGATATCTGGTACGACAACTATCGCCTGTTGCAATATGCGACAGGCGTGCGGCTCAGCGGCGTGGAAGAGCGTCCGATCAACAAGGCGTTGCTCGGACGTCGCGCCGAGCAGATCACGATCGTTTCGGTGCGCGCGCCGTCGATTGCAGCTGTCGGCAAGCCGATCCCAATCGATATTCAATACCGTCTGGAAGCGCCGACCGACCAGAACTTGCGCTGGTTTGTACAGTTGCTGAGCGGGCAGAATATTCCGCTTGCACAGCTTGACACCGCCCCCAATGACAACTATGCGATCTTCAGCGAACTGCCAGCCCGCGAACTCTTGACCGAACGCGCTGGCGTACTCGTGCCTGAAAATACACCTGAAGGCGACTATCTGCTCATCGCTGGCCTCTACAACCCTGACGATGAAGGCGCACGTTTGATTACCATCGACGGACCTGATTTTGTCTCTCTCGGTCCGGTGCGCGTTGTGAAGCGGCAATAAGGATGGCGATGGTTCTCCCAATTCTGACACAGAGATTTGACGCGAAGATATTCGACGTAGAGGCGCAGTGATGGAGAAGATACGCAGAACAGGCGAGTGGCGAGCGCTGCTGCTGTTGTTAGGGGGCGCAGCGTTTTTCTACGCACCAATTCTGCTTGGGCTGCGCACTTTTCCTGACGGCGACTTTACCCATCACTTCCTGCCCTTCAGTCTTTTCCTCCAACAAGAGATGCTGGAGGGGCGTCTACCGCTTTGGAATCCCTACACCTACAGCGGACACCCGTTTCTGGCTGATGTACAGGCCGCAGTCTTCTATCCGGTGAGCGGGCTTTTGCTGGCGTTGACGCTGCCCTTCACCGACGCTGCGGCGAGACTCTATTTCCTGCAAGTCGAGGCGATTGTGCAGGTTGCGTTGGGCGGCTGGTTTGTCTATCTGCTGGCGCGTCGTCTGACCGGCCGTCACGATGCCGGACTGATCGCTGCGATCTGCTTCGCCTTTTCTGGTTATCTGACCGGCTACCCGGTCGTGCAGCTTGCGGTGCTGCGCACGGCGATCTGGCTGCCGCTGATCCTGTGGCTGATGTTACGGGCTGTCGAAACGTCGCGCTGCTGGAAACGTTGGATATTGGTCGGCACGGCATGGGCAGTGGCGCTCTTCGCCGGACATTCGCAGACTTTTCTTTACATCAGCTACACGATGGTGGCATGGACGCTTCTCTTGTTTGTGTTGCAGTGGCGGCAGCATCGTTCACGCCGAAACCTGGCGACCTCGCTGGTTGGGCTGCTGGCGGCGGCTGCGGTGTTTGCGGGGCTGAGCGCGCCGCAGCTTTTGCCGAGCCTGGAATATGTGCAGATGAGCGTGCGCGCCAATGTCGACTATGCCTTCGTGAGCGGCGGCTTTCCACTGCAGGATAGCTGGCAGCTTCTCCTGCCTGGTGTGCTGACCTACTACTCGCCGCTCTATATCGGCGTGATTGGGGTGGGGCTGGCATTCGTCGCAGTCGGCGCCGCGTTCCTGCGCAGTCATTGGCTGCCGAGAGTAGAGACGCAAGGCGCAGGGCACGGGGCGGTCGATGCTGCGGAGCGAGACGGCGAGATCGCGCTGATGATTTCGCATCGCGCCGGCGTGCTTTTTTTTCTGGGATTGGCGCTGGTGGCGTTGTTGCTTTCCTATGGCGGCAACGGGTTTCTCTATCCGCTCTTTTATCGTTTTGCGCCCGGCTTCGATCTTTTTCGTGGGCAGGAACGCGCGGCGTATCTGGTTGCCTTTGGCTTGAGCATGTTGGCTGGTTATGGGATGCTGGCGGTGCGCGTCCTGCCGCAGACGGTGCGCAGTTGGCTGGCGACGCTCTACGCCGCGCTGGCGATCGGCGCAGTCTATAGTTTTGGTCTCCTCTGGCAGCTTCCCGGACGCACAGCCATCGGCTCGGCGCGCTTCCTGTTGCTGGCGACGCTGGCGATCGGGCTGGCGGCAGGCTTTGCACTGCTGCTACGTCTCTCTGGTTGGAGTCGCCAACGCACGCAGTTACTGGTGCTGCTCGCTTTTGCCAGCCTGTTCTGGGCGAACTTCACAACCAACGTTGCCCCCTTTAGCCCGACGCGCAAGACAATCCTGGCGCCAGAGATCGAGGCAGTGCAACAGGCCGTGGACAGTGATGAACGCTCGACGCAAAGTCGCAGCGGCGCAGAGCAACGTGGAGACGCCGAAACCGGACAGGCGGCGCCGGGTCGCGTCTACAACGAGTTTCGCATCTACGAGGATTACGGGATGCGCATCGGCGTCGAGGATGTGTGGGGTGCAAGCCCGCTGCGACTGGCGCGCTACGCTCGCCTCTTCGAGGAGTTCCCGCTTGACCGCTTATGGCGGCTGACCGGCGTCGAGCATGTGCTGACCTGGCGGCGCGAGCTATTTGTCCCCTCAACGCTGCTCGCTGAGTTTCCGCAGCAAACCGATACGACCTACCTGCACCGACTTGCTGCACCCAATCCACGCGCGTGGCTGGCGACCGCAGTCGTGGTCGCCGACGATGACGCAGCGGTGATGCTGCTGTCTGATCATGGTTTTGATCTCGATCACAGGGCGATCCTGTCGTCGGAGGCTGACTTGGCAATCTTCCAGGCAACTTCGAGGTCTCCTGGAAGATTGAGCGCCGCTGCTCGCGTCACGTTGAGGACGCTTGCGCCCGGACGCGTCGAAGCGTCGGTCGTCAGCGATGCACCAGGGCTGCTTGTCGTCAGCGAGAACTGGATGCCGGGATGGCGCATTGCAGCCACCCGTTGGCCCGCATCGGCAAGTGCGCCGCCCATCGAACCGTTGCGCGTCAACCTGACCTTGCTCGGCGTGCCGATTCCCGCGGGCGAGTCGGTCATCGAACTGCGCTACGAATCGGCAAGTGTGTACATCGGGCTGTGGGTTGGCGCCGTGACGCTGGGATTGTTGATCCTGGTCGCCGGTTTCATAGTCTGGCAAACACGCCGACAACGGAGTACGCCATGACCGCAGCAATGGAACGCGGATTGGACGGACTTGCGCGGACGGCTTTTCCTCTGCGCACCTTTGCGTCTCCGCGCCTTAGCGTCGAAACGTTGTCCCTCGCCCCTCACAACACGCCCCTCACAATACGCGCCTCGCAACACGCAACACGCAACACGCAACTCTTCCGCCTCGCTGCACTGCTGATCATTTTGCTGGCGTTTGGGCTGCGCGTCTATCGTCTCGACTATCAGGAACTGCGCGGGGATGAAAGTTTTGGCTATTTCTTTGTACAACGCAGTTACACCGGCATGATCGACGCCACCATTGAACTGGCAGAGCCGCACCCGGTCGGCAGCTATTTCGTACTCAAGCCGTGGCTGGGCGCGGCGGGCGACAGCGAATTCGCGCTGCGCTTCCCTTCCGCCTGGTTTGGTGTGCTGGCGACGGCGCTCACCTTGCGGCTGGCGATGCGGCTTGGCTTTCGGCGCAGAGGCGGGTGGCTGGCAGCGCTGCTGCTGGCGATCAGCCCCTACGCCATCTGGCATAGCCAGGATGCGCGCATGTACAGCATGAACATGGCGCTGACAGTGGCGGCGGTCTGGCTTGGCGTCGAGACGTTGCAACGCCAGCGCATACGTTGGGGCGCCGCCTATGTCAGCGTGGCGTGGCTGGCGCTGCATACACACTATTACGTCGCCTTCGTGCTCGTAGCGCTGAATGTCTTTGTGTTGACGCGCGCCATCTTTATCCCGGCAATGCGCGTCAATCTGGCGAACTGGCTGATGTGGCAGCTGATCGTCGCCGCGCTCTATCTGCCGTGGCTGGCGCGTGCGGCGACGATTGTCGGCGACTACAGCGGCAACGGCGATTCGCCTGCGTTTGCGGCGATGGTGCAGCGCTCGCTGAGCGTCTTTGCCGTCGGTGAGAGTTCGCCGGTCGATCAGCAACTGCTGTGGGGTGGGGTGGCGTGTGCGCTGCTGTTGGTTGCCACGGTGCGACTGGTGCTGGGCAACGCCGCCGACCGGCGCAATCTCTGGCTGTTGTTCTGCTATTTGGCGATTCCGGTGCTGATGACGTGGTGGAGCGCGCAGGATCGCCCGATCTTCAACGAGCGCTATTTAGCCGCCAGCGCGCCCCCCTTTTTCTTGCTGGTCGCCGCTGCCTTTGACGGACGCCGCTTCGCCAACTGGCGCGAGCAGATGCTGCGCTGGCTGGCGCTGCTGCTCCTGGCTGCGCTGCTCGTCGGGATGACGCTTTCGCTCTATCGTCACTACACCGACCCTGTCTATAGCAAGACGCGCGGCTGGCGCGAGCTGTCTGCGGCTCTCGATCGTTACGCCGCCGGGTTGCCGCGCGACTGGGTGCGCATTGCCCAGAATTTCCCCGACCCAACGCTGTGGTACTATTACCGCGGCGCTGTTGAACACGTAGTGTTGCCGCCGGCCCCGCACGACGAAACTGGCGCGCAGGCGACGGTCGATGTATTGCAAGCAACGGATGTGCGTCGCATCCTGTTGCCGCTGCAGCCCGCGCCCAACTGGGATGACCGCGAAATCGCCGTCGCTGCGCTGGCGAAAAGCGTTTATGATCGAGTGTACGAAGAACAGGTCGGCGTGTGGCCCTTGCTGGTCTATGCGGGCCATCCTTATCGGCACGTCGAGAGTGCATTGGAGCACACGTTCGAGAATGGGTTTGCGTTGACCCACATTGCCGCGCTGGAGGATCAGCATCTGACGCCAGGCGGACTGCTGACCTTCGCATTGTTTGGCGCGCGCCCGCCGTCCGATGAGTTGGGCGCGCTCAAGCTCACGGCGCAACTGCTCAATGCTGACGGCGTGCTGGTCGCACAACAGGACATACCGCTGGCGGAGTGGCGTCCCGGCAACGGGCGTAGCATCTCGCGCAGCTATGGCCTGCGGTTGCCGGCGGAACTGGCGTCTGGACGCTATCGTTTGATCGCCGCTGTGTATGACGCTGCCGCCGAGGGTCTGCCCCGTTTGCAGACGTTGGATGGCGCAGATGTTGTGGAGTTGGGGGTGTTGGAAACAGGGAGATAAGGAAGATGGGAAGACTCATCCCTCACCCCTTCTTGAAGCATGGTCAGGCGGATGAAGGGTTGTAATGCACTTTTGCTGGCGCTGATGTTAGTGATGATGGCTGCTGTCACTGTGGTCGGGCTGGGATTGTGGCGCGCAGCTGGCGTGGGGCAGCAGGTGGTTGTGGCGCCGTCTGTGGCTCACCTGTCGACAGAAGCCGCCGCTCCGACTCAGGCCGTTGCACCAACGCTGACGACTGCGCCGACATCTACACCGACCGACACACCGATGCCTGCACCGCCGTCCACGCCAACTCCCCTCCCCACCCCTGCAGCGACCGTTCCATCCTTTCTGTCGGCGCAGCCCTCAGCCTTGCTCACCGGCATCCGTCACGAGTGGCAAACGTGGAACAACTGTGGCCCGGCGACGCTGGCGATGAATCTGAGTTATTTCGGCAGCCCGCTCAAACAGGCGGAGATCGGCGCCGTCCTGCGCACCTCGCCCGACGATAAGAATGTCAGCCCGCACGAGCTGGTCGAATTTGCCCGGCAGCAGGGCTACGTCGCCGATCTCTATGTCAATGGCGACGAAAATCTGCTGCGCACGCTGATCAGCAACGGCTTCCCTGTGTTGCTCGAAACCTGGTACGAACGCGAGCCGGGCGACGGCATCGGTCACTATCGGCTGGCGGTCGGCTACGACGATGCACGCCAGGAATGGACGCTCTACGACTCGCTTGATGCGTCGGGTCTGATCTCTGTGCAGGAATACGCTGGCATCCGCCTGCGCTATGCCCGTCTGGCGGAGTGGTGGAAGGTCTTCAATCGCACCTTTGTGCTTGTCTATCCGCCCGAACGCGCGTCGCTGGCGGAGGCAATCCTGGCTGCGCATGGGGTGGATGCTGCGACGATGTGGCGCGGCGCTGAACTGCGCGCGCGTAGCGAAGTGGCTGCAAACGACGCCGACCTCTTTGCCTGGTTCAATCTGGGTAGCAGCCTGGTGCAACAAGGACGCAGCGCCGAAGCCATCGCCGCCTTTGAACGCGCGCGCGCCATCGGCTTACCCAAGCGCATGCTCTGGTATCAGTTCACGCCTTTCGAGGCATATATTGCCGAAGGACAGCCGCAAGAAGTGCTGGCGCTCAGTGAGCCGATCCTGGAAGAAACGGAGAGCATCGAGGAGCTCTTTTACTGGCGAGCGCGCGCTTTGCTGGCGTTGGGTGATGTCGAGAGGGCACACGCCGCGCTGCAGTCGTCCTTGACGCTGGCGCCAAATTTTGCGCCGGCGCTGGCGTTGCGTGCAGAACATTTCGCAACCGAGTGAAACGCCAGTGCGCACCGAATTTGTAGTGATGCAGATCGATGTCAGGCTGGTTCAATTCGTCAGTCTTGTCTGCCCATTTCCCGCTCCACCGCCAGCCCTAACGCCAGCGCAACCTCCTCACGCCAGGGGCGTGCGGCGATCTGTACGCCGATGGGCAGACCCGTTTTGCTGCGTCCGGCCGGGATGACAATCACGGGCCAACCGAGCAGGCTGAAGGGCAGCGTGTAGTCGAAGCGTTTGCGATCCATCTCGCGGAAGGGGGGCGCCGGCTGGTGTGAGACAGGGCAAAGGATGGCATCGTAGGGGCGCATGAACTGCAGGGCAAAGCTGCGATAGCCGTCCCAGGAATCGTAGAGTTCGACCACATCCTGTCCGCGCAGGCTGGCAATCTCGGCATAGGCGTCGCTGATGCCGCGTCCGTTGCGCACAAAATCGCGCGGGCGCGCCGGCTCGACGATCACGCCGGCACGCGCCAATGCCTGCGCCACTGCGCCCACCGTGTCGGCAGTCTCGGCGGAGGCGGGTGACGCTGGGTCATTGGTGAAGTACGCCACGCTCAGCTCACCCAGAGAGACGTTCGCCGGGTCGCCAACAGGCATCGGTGCGACGCCGGAGTCGATGAAATCCTCTCCGCAGAGCAGCGGCCACGTCAGCGCCAGGTCAGCCACCGAGCGCGCAATTGGCCCGATCTGCGTTCTGACATCGGTCAGACCGCCACGATGGTTGTAGGCGCCGGTGTTGGGCACGCGCCCGACCGTCGGCTTGAGTGTTGCCACGCCACAGAAATGCGCGGGCACGCGCAGCCCGCCGCCGCTGTCGCTGCCCAGTCCCAGCGGCGAGCCGTGCGCAGCAACAATCGCAGCTTCGCCGCCGCTGCTGCCGCCGGGTGTGCGCGTCGGGTCATGCGGGTTGAGTGTGCGCCCGTAGAGCAGGTTTTCGGTGTCGCTGCCAAAGCCGCCGGGCGGACAGTTGGTCTTGCCGAGCAGGATAGCGCCCGCCGCGCGCCAGCGCATCACGGCGACGGCGTCTTCGCCCGCAAACTCGCTGCGCCGCCCCTCCAGCCCAACGGCAGTGGGCAACCCGGCCACATCGAAAACATCCTTGACCGTGAAGGGCACGCCGTGCAGCGGGCCGTGCACGCGTCCCTGCGCCAGGTCGAGGTCAGCCTGCCGTGCGCGTTCCAGTGCATCGGGCGCACGCTGCACAACGGCGTTGATCGTGGGGTTGACGGCGTCGATGCGCGCCAGAAAGGCGGCAACCACCGCCTCGGCGCTCAGTTCGCGCTGGCGAATGCGCCGGGCAATCTCGCTGGCGGTCAGATGGGAGAGATCAGCCATAGGAGAGTCCGGTTGTTTGCTCACACCGTTGCGTGCAAGTGAACGCCTTGATCTGGGAATTTGCGATCAAACGTGTAGATGTACCCTTCGGAACCGACTGTGTTTGGCGTATTGACGTTTGGCGTATTGACCCCTCTTGAACAGTCATATTGTTGGCGATCAGTATAGCGTCAAGCAGCAACGGGGTCAATCGTTGTAGCGCACCACAAATTGAACCTGGATGAAATTCCGCTGACCGCCGGAGAAGTAGGTTGCGCACTTCTCCGGGTGTGGCGTCTATAGACCAGCGGAAAAAGAAGTAGCGCTTAAAAGTCCGTTGTCAGAAGTAGCTCCGGTGCGTTGCTGCAGATGCCGTCCACGCCGATCCGACGCAGTGCAGCGATCTCCTCAGGCCGTTCTTCGTGCCACAGGAGAATCCCCAATCCGGCTTGGCGCACCCGCTCCACCCATTCCTTGGTGAGCAAGCGATGAGGCTGGGGAGCAGCCGCTTCCCAGCAAGGATGCACATAGTCGGCGCCGACAGCCTGAGCAAGCTTGATTGGATCGACGTTCACCGCGCTGAACAGCACCGAGGTGGGAATGGCCGGATCGAGCTTTTTCACCGCAGCAACCCAGTCGGGACGAAACGATCCCACGATGGCTCGATGCTTGAGCTCAAACCGTTGAATCGCCTCCACGACGGCGGGAACCGCTCCGCCTGCTTTGATTTCAATGTATAGGCCTAAATCATGCTTTAGGCAACAGGCGATTGCCTCTTCGAGGGTTGGAATCGATTGGCGAGAGCCATCGGGGCCGGCCACGGTCAACGTCTTGAGGTGAGTAAGGGACAGGTTGCGAACCGCTCCCTGACCGTCTGTCACGTGATCCACCACATGGTCATGAAACACCACGGCAGCGCCGTCGCGCGTGAGCTGAACATCCAACTCCACCATATCGGCGTCTAACTCGGCGGCCTTGCGAAACGCAGCGAGCGTATTCTCTGCGGCGTAGGCCGACGCGCCGCGGTGGGCAATGCGCAGAAAGCGTAAAGCTTCCGGCGGCGTCTCCTGGGCAAGTCGTTGAACCCATTCCGTCACCCGCTCTGGGATCCAGCGCTGCAACGCGCGCCAGGGAATCAGCCGATCGGCCTGAATCGGGAAGGTTTTCGTGAACTGCCAGGCAGGCTCGAAGGTGCAGCGCTGCAGATAGGTGCGCACCAGCGTGTTGGCGTAGGGAGTGCGCAGAGGTCGTATCTCACGCTCGAAGAGAGGGGTCACCCAGACGCCTCCGGCGCCGGCCCGACGCGTGGTTTGCTCGCGTAGCGTGCGGGCGTCCCGACGGTTGTGGAACCAGGCCGGGTTCGGGGCAAAGGCATGTTTGCCCGGCTCGGAAAAGACGATCAGGTGATCTCCGTCTAACAGCAGCGCACCATCCGTTGCCATGGCGTGCCACCCGCCATGCCAGCTTGCCTCTCCTCGGCAGACACGGCCATCGGCGTCTACAAAGACCCAGACGTGTTCCAACTCATATAGGTGTTGAATGTCCCAATCCCACCAGATGGCGTATTCGATGGCGAGCGTTGCAGGAGGGCTGTCCGGCGTTTGCAGCGTGATGCGGCGTGGAAACGAGGGCGAATCGCCGTCGTTGTGGAAGAGCGTGTATCCCACTGCCAAGGGCAAAAACGGCTCGCGGGCATCGAAGCGCAGGAACGGTGCATAGCGCGCCGCAAGGCTGCGCTCCTCTGTCTGCTCCATCTGCAATAGGGTGCGCAAACTGATGTCAGGTGATACTTCATCGAAATGCATCGTAGGCTCGCTTGATCATGTCCAGAGCAGCGATTGTTCGGTCTTCGGATCGAATAGCTGAATTTTTTGCGTGTTGAAGCGCAGCGCAACTCGATCGCCCAGTCGCAGGTTCAAAGTTGGATCTGCCAGCACGTGGACGTGCACATCGCCGATACGCACGTCGATCAGATCATCTCGTCCGAGCGGTTCGACGACATAAATTTCGCCGGCAATTCCATCCTCTGCAATCGTAACATCCTCTGGCCGGATGCCCAGAATCACAGGCCCCCGGCCTGCAGCCTGCCTCCCGCGTTCCACCAGCAGCGGCAGATCGAAGCCTGCTCGTTGCGCATGATAGATGCTATCGCGTTGAACGACCTCCACTTCGATGAAGTTCATGGGAGGGTTGCCCACGAAGCCGGCAATGAACAAGGTAGGTGGACGATCGTACAGTTCATTAGGTGGACAATATGCCTGCAAGCGTCCATCCTTCATGACGGCGACTCGATCGGCCATGGTCATCGCTTCCACCTGATCGTGGGTCACATAGATTGCAGTGATGCCGAGGTCCATCTGCAGGCGTTTGATCTCTGCGCGCATGGACAAACGCAGGCGGGCGTCCAGATTCGAGAGGGGTTCATCGAAGAGCAGAAGATCAGGCTGCTTGGTCAATGCCCGCCCTAGCGCCACGCGCTGTTGCTGTCCGCCGGACAACTGGCCGGGCCGGCGGTCGAGGAGTTGACTGATGCCAAGCATCTCGGCGACGCGCTGGGCGCGGGCTTTCATTTCGGCGGGCGGCACCCGCTTCAGTTTCATCGGAAAGATCAGGTTCTCATATACGGTCATGTGGGGATAGAGGGCATAGCTCTGAAAGACCATCCCGATGTTGCGGTTTTTGGGAGGAACCTGGTTCATCACGCGATCATCGAATAAGATGCGCCCGACTGTGGGTTTATAGATGCCGGCGATGAGCAACAACGTGGTCGTCTTTCCGCAGCCGGAAGGACCGAGGAAGGCAACAAACTCGCCGTCGTTGATATGGAGGTTGATGTCGCGGGCTGCGTAGACTTGGCCCCAGCGTTTGGTAAGATTTTCCAGCGTTACTTTCATCGCTTACCTCTATGAGCCGCCTTTAGCGCCGCCAGCGAAAATGCTAAGCAGATATTCCTGAGTGAACAAGAAGAAAAGAATGACAGGAATCAACTGGAATAGGCCGACGGCCGCCACCTGACTGTAATTGACCGGCGCAGTATCGCTCAAGAGTCTGTTCAAGTAGGCGGCAATGGTGCTCTGTTGTTGATCGGTGATGTAGGTATAAGGAATCAAAAATTCATTCCAACCAGATATGAACGAAAAAATGGCAAGCGCTGCGATGCCTGGTCGAATCTGCGGCAGAATAATCTGCCACCAGGCGCGCCAGCGAGAACAGCCGTCGATCAGGGCGGCGCGTTCCATGTCCCATGAGACGTGGTCAAAAAAACCTTTCATCAGCCAGATGCCCAAAGGCAACTGCAACGCCAGCATGACAAGAATGACCCCTCCCAGCGTGTTGTATCCGAATCCGCCGATGAGGGGGAGGTCCCGCCCTAAAACGGGAATGCGAGAGATCCAGCGCAACACAAAAAAGATGGCGATCAGCAACGTAACGCTAGGAAAGGCATGCAACACCAGCGTCGTCCCCAGAAAGACGCGCCGTCCTGGAAAACTGATGCGCGACAAGGCGTACCCCGCCATTGAGGAGACCAGCACTACACCGATCGTCAGCCCGATCGCCAAGATCAGCGAATTGAGGCTGACTTTCCAAATGTTCGGATCTTGCCACAGAAAAGACCAGTTTCTCAGCGTCAGCCCCCCGATCTGACCGGAAGCGTCCACCGGGATCAGACCATAGGTGCGCTGTGAAAAAGTCGAAATCAGAATCCACACGTAGCCGATAAGGATCGGGACGGTTAGAACGGTCAAGATCAAGAGAAGGATTGTTACTCGCCAGCGACTGCCCATCCCTAACCGGTCTTCCATTTTTCCCTCCTCAGAGCGCCTCGATCTTGGGTTCCTGGACAAGTTGATTGAACTGGAAGTAACGCATATACACCAGCGCCATTACGATGCCGATCAGCACCAGGACAGCCGCCAGCGCCGCGCCGAAGCCCCACTGAAAGTTGCCCCAGTAATTGCTAAGCGCCCGCTGATATGCCCACAGCGACCATACCTCTGTGCCGAATTGTCCCTCTGTCAACAACAATATCTGTTCAAAAGAAGTCAATAGAGAGAGCGTTTGATAGGTCGTCACGAACAGGAGCGGCCATCGGATCAGGGGCAGGATAACATAGCGAATGCGCTGCCAAAGGGAGCAGCCGTCAACCAAGGCTGCGACCATGTAGTCGCGATGGATAGATTCGATGGCGGAGGTGAAGATCACCATGCCAAACGAAGCGCCGATGAAGCCGTTCGTCAGGATCACAAACAGCCAGGGCTGAGCGGGCAGCCAATTGGTCGGGGGGACTCCGAGCGGTCCGAGAAGATGCTGGTTCAAAATCCCGTAGGGGGCGTCGGCAGCGATGTATTTCCACATCATGATGTAGACGACGGAGGGCGTCAGCCGTGGAAGCAACCACAGGGCTCGGAACAAAAATCCGCTTCGCCTCGGAATGTGGGTCGTCAACAAGGCGATCACCAGCGCCATTCCTACGTTGAAGAAAGCAAGGGTGAGCGCCACATACATGAGCGTATTGCGCAACACCGGAAGTGTGTTTGGGTGGGACGCGATCCTGCGATAGTTGTCCAACTGCACCCAGTTCCAATTGTTGAACCCTGTCGCCGTGCTCATATCGGTCAACGAGATGACCAACACGATCACGACCGGGATAAAGAAGAAAACCATGACCAGGACGATAGCCGGCGCCATGAAGAGCAGCGGACTGAGCAGGCTGCGCAGCGCCGTCCTTTCTTTGGGATGTTGCGCCTCCTCGGCTTCCCGCATCTGCGCGATCGATGCGCTTTCGGGCACGATCTGCTTCCTTTCCTTGTTCACTCCGACGACGATCTCGATCTTAGGACGAGTTGTGAGATGAATTGGATCACATCAGGTTGGGTGTGAAGGCGCGGATCGCAGCGTCCGTTGCGATCCGCGCCTTTTTTGCCCTACGGCGCCCCTTGCTCAAGGCGACATCTTCTCTTCCAGAGCGTCGGGGAATTACTCCACGATCACCACGTCGCCCAGCTCGTTCTGCAGCAGCTCGACTGCACCCTTGGCTGCGTCAGCAGGCGACATCTCTCCGTTTTCCGCCTTCACCATGAAGTCCCACACAATGTCGAAGTAGGGACCGTACATTACATGGTTCGGCTGGTAGTAGTTGTAATCGAGCATGTACAGGGTTTCTGATAGCAACTGATCGTTTGCGTAGTCAGGGAAATCCGCCTGGGACTTGAGAATACCTAGGTGGGTGCTGCCGACCGCGTGCAACGTGTTGATTTCCGGGGTCGTCGTCTTGGCCAGCAACGCGCAAGCCGCATCCTGATTCTTCTTGCCCGAGGCCTTTTCCGAGGTAATCATATACACCAGCGGGTGTGACAGCGTGCCGCCTGGCTGTCCTTTGATCCCTGAGGGTTGGAGCGCATAGCCGACGAAACTGAAGAGATAGTCTTGACCGCCCAAGTCCTGCACATAGTTGGCAGCCCAGTCTGCCCATTGCCAGATGCCGCCGTTCCAGAAGAGCGCCTTGCCGTGACTGACGGTGTCGTGCCAGATGCTCCACTCGGTGCCGATGAAGTTCGCCGGCGTGATCCCTTCCTCGACGACGCTGCGCTGGAAAGCGTACCACTTTTCCAGCGCGTCTGTCACAACGACTAGCTTGTCCTGTTCGGGATCGTAGAGGCGACCGCCGTAGGAGTAGTAATACTGCAAAAAGTCGCCGCCTTTTCGCGGTCGATGCCAGTAGCCGTATCCTGGCTCAACCACCCCCTTTTCCACCGCTTCCTTAGCTGTGGCGATGAGGTCATCCAGGGTGAAATCGCCGGTTCGGATGCGGTCCGGCAAGGAGGCGATCTCCTCTTCCGACCAGCCCAATTCCTGCAGCTTGGTCTTGTTGAAGAACATCGGTCGGGCCTCGGTGTCTTGAGGCACGGCCCACACCTTGCCCTGCCACATGGCGGAATCCCATAGGCTCTCAATCACATCGTCGAATTCCGGATAGCGCGCCTTGCATTCGGTGAATTCCACGATGTAGCCGGCATTGGCCCACACCGGCACATCTTCATGTCCGGAGAGCACGATGTCGGGCGCTTCGCCGGCCTCCGCCGCCAGCGTGAATTTTTTCTTATAGTCGGCCCAACCGGCGTCATCGCGGATGCCCGTGACTTTGAGTTTATAATCCGTAACCTGCTCTGCCGCCAGGATCGGGCCGTCCAGCCGCCAACGCTCGACCTCGTTCGCCTGCACCCAGACCGTCAATTCGATCTCTCCATCGGACGCCGCTGGAGCAGCGGGCGCCTCCTGAGCGCCGGCGGTAGGCGCCGTAGGCGTAGGCGCAGCACACGCAGCAAACGCCAAGGACAAAACCATCAGTGCGACTCCAGCCCATCTCCATCTTCTACCTTCCATCGTGTCCCTCCTTCCTTGAAATGGATTGTGTATTGATTCGGGTTGAAACCTAACGACGTCCAACAAATTTCTATGCTATCTGATGAGTGTTAACGGAGTTTTATAGGGATGTGATGAAACCTAATAAAAGAAAGTACGAACGGTCGCCGGCTGCCAAGCCGAACAACCTGGCCTTCCTCTCCTAGGCTCAATGCAGTGGCTGCTTCAGTGCTGGTGCACTAAGCCGGGGACGAGGTCGGACGCCCTTAGCTTGAATTACACTCCGAACTGCTCGAACATGGCGGCGATCTGCGCATCCCGCACTTCGGCGGCAAGTGCGCGACCATGCATCGCCGCATCCTGGAGCGCAACAGCGTCGCCGAGCCGGCGATAGATGGCGCAGAGCAGCACGTGGATGACGGCGGCGGCTTTGCGATCGCCCATGGCGGTGTAGAGCGCCAGGCTCTGGCGTGCGCTGTCGAGCGCTTCCGCAATGTTGCCGAAGTAGAGCGCCAGTTTCGCCTGCGCAAAGAGAATGGCGGCGTTCTCGGTCTGGTCGTTGAGTGCGACATTGATCATTTGCGCCTGCTGCGTGTACTGCTGCGCCAGGGACAACTGCTGTTCACGTACGGCAATGTCCGCCAGCAGACGCAAAATGCGCGAACGCACTAGCTCGCCGCCGTCGAGTGGCAGCAGACTCAGCCCGCTCTCGCATAGCGCGGCGGCTCGGTCGAAATCCCCCTGATCGTAGGCGATCGAGGCATGGCGGCAACGCACGGACGCTACGCCGACGGGCTGATTCAACGCAGTATAGAGCGCCTCAGCGCGTTCGAGATGATGCGCGGCTGTAGCGTACGCGCCAAGCTCGATCTCGACATCTGCGAGATCGACCAGCGCATCCGCCATGCGCATCTGATTGCCGCTTGCCGCAAAGCCATCGATGGCAGCGTTCAGCAAGCCCTGCGCAGTCACATAGTCGTCCTGGCGCAGCGCAATCCGCCCCAGAAAAAAAGAGAAACGCGTGCGGTGCTGTGTATCATTGAGCGCGTTGGCGGCGTCGAGACCCGCCATAAAGCCGCGGCGGGCGTCGTGCAGGCGGCCGCGTGCAAACCACGGTGCGGCTGCAGCGTCGACCAGCGCCAGCAGTTCGGGCCAGAGGCGAAGCTCCTGCGCCACTTCGACTGCATGGCGAAGATGCTCCCATTCCTGCGCCAACACCGAAAAATCGCCTGCTGCGCGCTGCGTGAGCTGCCGGTAATAGGCCACGAAGCGTTGTTGAACCTGTGGCAGATCGGGCAGTTCGGCGAGTTTCTCCAGCGCGAAGTCGGCGAGCAGACGGTGCTGCGCGTAATGCTCGCCGCCAGCAAATTTGAGCATAGAGAGCGTTGTCAACAGGTCAAGGTGGTCGAGCGCATCATCAGTTCCCAGCGCTCCGACTTCGGCGACAGCCTGGGCAGTGAAGGCGCGCCCGTCGAACAATCCGGTCAGAGCGAATGTGCGGCGCAATGGTTCATCGAGGCTTGCCCAGCTGACCTCGAAGCTGGTGCGCACCGAGCGATTGCTGAGGCCATGCGCCAGCCGCGCTGAGGCGGAGCGCAAGCTGCGCACCATACGCGCCAGGTCGCGCCGCGGCGAAGCGACGACGCGCTGCGCTGCAATCTCCACCGCCAGCGGCAGTCCGTCGAGCAGATGACACAACTCGGTTGCAGCATCGTGTTCGGTGGCAATTGTCTCCACGCCGAGCAGATGGGTCAACATATCCAGTCCACTCGTCGTAGACAGCTCGCGTAGTTCGATGATGGTGTTGGTGTAGCGCGACACCTCGGCGCGATCACGCGTTGTGAGCAGGACAGGGCAGGCCGCCGCGCCGGGCAGCAGCAGGTCGATCGGCTTGCCAGCGACCACGTCGTCGAGCACGATCAGCGCGCATTTGTCGGCAAGGATGTTGCGCAGGGCGGCGGCGCGCGCTTCCAGGCTGGAAATCTTGCTGAGATCCCGATCGTAGGCGAGCGCCCAGCTTTGTAGAATGTCCAACGGCGCATCGGTGGCGACGCGCCCCCAGAGAACGCCGTCAGGAAAGTGAGCGCGCACCTGCGCAGCAAGCGCCGCAGCAAGCGCGGTCTTGCCGACGCCGCCCATGCCGACGACGGCGATGACAGGGCTGCGCTCAGGCTGCGTCAACAGGTCGGCCAGATGTGCAAGTTCATCATCGCGTCCGGAGAGGCATTTGGGCGGCGCAATCGCCTGAAAAGGCGGCGACGACGCCAACTGCACGTGCAGCGCCCCCACTGTGGTGCGCTCGAACTCGCCTGCCAGGATGCGGTCGTAAAGGGCGTTGGTCTCGGCGGAGATCGGCACGCCCAGTTCATCCATCAACGCCGAGGCGCAGACATCGTATTGTTTGAGCGCAGCAGCGCGCTGACCGTCGAGCGCCAGCAGCCGCATCTTGAGCCGGTGCACCTCCTCACGCTCCGGTTCAAGGTCGAGCAGGCGCGAACAGGCATCGATGCCGGCGGTCAACATGCGCGCCTCATCGGCGCAGGCAGTTGCAAAACGAAAGAGGAGTTGTAGCCACTGTCGTTCAATCAGATTGCGTTGGGCAAGCATCCATTCGACAAAAAGTGGTGAGCTTTCCTCAAGTTGGGAATCGATGCCGTCAAGAAATGCGCCAACATACACTTTGCAGGCTTCATAAAGCTCCTCCAATGTCGGCGTCGGGTTGGCGGCTATCTCCTGCAATTTGTACAAGTCGACGTGCGTTTTGTCTTGCGCCAAAAGAAGACGGCCTTCAACGTCAAGCAAGTATACGTCTTTCAGTTCACCTAAGAGATGAAGCTCGCCGCGCAAATAGGCGCGCGCCTTCGTTTCGGGCCAATCCGACCAGAAGAAACCGGCCAGACGCTCGCGTGATTCCGGCGCTCTGGTGGCAGCCAGATAGTAAAGAATGGCGCGCGCCTTGATGCTATTGCGGCGCAATATCAACGGCGCTCCGTTCAACAAGATTTGCGGCGCGCCAAGCAGTTTGATGTCGAGCATTGGATGACCTATAGTGGCGCCTGCAGCGATGCGTCAATAGGGATCAGTATATGGTCAGGGGGGAGCATCTGTCCAATGTTATCTAGCGTCCTTTCTTGAAAAACCAGGCTACAGCTTCTGTCCGATTGGTGACGCCAAGTTTTTCATAGATATTTTTCAAGTGAAAACGCACGGTGTTTTCACTGACCATCAACCTGGCGGCGATTTCGGCGTTGGGCAGACCGCGCGCCAGTTTCTCCAGCACTTCCAACTCGCGCTGCGAAAGATCAGCGGCGGCGTGAGTCGGTTGTCGCCCTCCCGCCAGCCAACGCTGCGCTGCGCGCGGAAAAACCAACCGTCCCTGCGCCACCTGGCGAATCGCTTCAATGGTCTGCGTCGGCGATTCGGTCTTGAGCGCAAAACCCTCTGCGCCATATTGCAGCGCCTTTTGGATGCTCTCGCCGTCAGCAAAAGCGGTTAAAATTAACACGTGCACAGGCAGGTCGCGGCGACGAATTTCCGCCAGCGCGTCCAGCCCGTTCGACGGCATCTGTACGTCGATCACAGCGACATCGACGGCATTCGGCTGTTCGAGAAAGCGCAGCAGCTCCTGACCGTCGTGTACGATCTGTACAACTTCCATATCGCTCTGGCGATCGATCAGGGCGCGCAGCCCTTCAGTCACCAGGGCGTGGTCGTCGGCAAGCAGGACGCGAATGCGCGAATCAGGTGATGGCGTGCTCATGCTTGTTGTCCATGAACAGGGAAACGTCCGGCTGATCAAGTGGGATCGAGACGATGATCTTGGCGCCATGTCCGGGGCTGCTTTCAATGCGAAACGTTCCGTTGAGCAGCGCCACGCGATCGCGCATCCCCAGCAAGCCGATATGGTCGGCGTGATCGATTGCCAGCGGATTCTCCAGATCAGGCGGCTCGAAGCCGCGCCCATCGTCGGCGACCTCCAGGCAGATGCGCCCTGCTTCGCCCCACAGCCGCACCCAATGCTCGACGACGCCAGCGTGGCGGTTGGCGTTGGAAAGCGCTTCTTGTAGCACCCGATAGAGCGCGATCTTGATGGCTAACGGAATCTCTTCTGGGACGGAATCGGTCTCCAGGTGGACGACGGAGCCGGTCCATTCTTCATGTTGAATCACCAGCCCTTCGACGATCGAGGTAAGAGCGCGGCGGCGAAACTCCGGCGGGCGAAAGGTGCCGAGAAAGTACTTGATCTCATAGAGCGACGATTCGAGCAGCATCCCCACCTGCGCCAGCCGCGCTCTAGTTTCAGGAGATGCATTTGACTCAGCCAGATCGTTCTGCACGCCGGTCAGCAGCGACAACGCCGAGAAGAGATACTGCACCGGGCCATCGTGGATGTCGAGCACGATGCGCGCCAGCTCCTCCTCAGCCACCGAAAGAA
Organism: uncultured Caldilinea sp.; assembly: GCA_937981885.1. Lineage (GTDB taxonomy): Bacteria > Chloroflexota > Anaerolineae > Caldilineales > Caldilineaceae > Caldilinea. Next base: position 6,669 of record CALJMI010000077.1, on the reverse strand, counting down.
TCCGGTGCGAAGGCGGGGCTGCCTGTGAAGATGGGCGTGTTTGTCGAGTCTTTACCACACACTCAACCAGAAATTGTTCAGGCACCTACCCGTTTGGATAGGCGCGCCTATCGCGATGTCGCACAAAAGCTACCGCTGTATGGGTTGAAGAATGAAGGTCAAAATTGTACAGTATTCTACAAATCCGGGCGGAGGATGTCAACCTTTGCCAATGCTCCCAGATCAGCCAATCAGTTTGTATAGCGTTTGACAGGATCGTGCATCCTCTACCGTTGATGGTATGATGTCCTGCTGAAATCCAAACAAGCAATTTCACATTCAAGCACAACATACCTTGCAGGAGGAACCAACCCATGACCAATAGCATGGAAGCCATCTCTGCCAGCAAAGAGATTTATTATCCATCGGCAGAAGTGATTGCCAACGCTAACTACCCGGATTATCTTGCGATACGTGCAGCGGCGGTCGAAGACCCTGTCGCCTTTTGGGATGCCCGCGCCAAGGAGATGATCGATTGGTACGAGCCCTACACGACAATACTCGACAAGAGCAGCGCCCCCTTCTTCAAATGGTTTGTCGGCGGCAAGACCAACATTGTCCACAACGCGCTCGATCGCCATGTTAAAAGCTGGCGCAAAAACAAATTAGCGCTGCTGTGGGAAGGCGAGAACGGCGAACAGCGCACCTACAGCTTTTTCAAGCTTTGGAAAGAGGTGAACCGCTTTGCTAATGTCCTCAAGGCGATGGGCGTCAAGAGGGGCGACACGGTCACGATCTATATGGGGCGCGTGCCCGAACTGCCAATCGCAATGCTTGCCACCGCCAAGATCGGCGCCATCCACAGCGTCGTCTACGGCGGTTTTTCCGAGCAGGCGCTGGCTGACCGTATCTCTGACGCACGCAGCAAGGTGGTCGTGACCTGCGACGGCGCCTGGCTGCGCGGCAAGACCGTCAATCTCAAGGAAATCACCGATGAGGCCGTCAACCGCAGCCCAATCGTGCAGAAGGTGATCGTCTACAAGCGCACTGGCCAGGATGTGCACATGGCGCCAGGACGCGACTTCTGGTGGCACGAATTGATGGCGCTTCCGATTGCCAGCCCCTATTGTGAGACCGAAGTCATGGATGCCGAAGACCCGCTCTTCATCCTTTATACATCGGGCACTACCGGCAAACCCAAAGGGCTTCTCCATACCTGCGGTGGCTATCAGGTGCATATCGCCACAACATTACAGTATGTCTTTGATATCAAAGAGGAAGACCGTTGGTGGTGCGCCGCCGATCCGGGCTGGATCACAGGGCATAGCTACATCGTCTATGCCCCGCTGATTCTGGGCGTGACGAGCTTTATCTATGAAGGTGCGCCCGGCTACCCACTGCCCGATCGCTGGTGGCAGTTGATCGAGAAGTACAACATCTCGATCCTCTACACGGCGCCGACCGCAATTCGTAGCTTCATGCGTTTTGGCGAGGAGTGGACCGAACGCCACGATCTTAGCAGCCTGCGTTTGCTCGGTTCGGTTGGCGAGCCGATTAACCCGGAAGCGTGGCGCTGGTATCACAAGTACATCGGCCATGAACGCTGTCCGATCATGGACACCTGGTGGCAGACCGAGACCGGCGGCTTCATGATCACGCCGACGCCAGTCGTGCCGCTCAAGCCTGGCTCGGGCACGCTGCCCTTCGCTGGCATCCAGGCCGAAGTGGTGCGCGCCGACGGCTCCTCCGCTGATCCGAATGAGGATGGCTATCTGGTCATCAAGCATCCCTGGCCCGGCATGGCGCGTACAGTTTGGGGCGATCCAGACCGCTACCGGATGACCTACTGGTCAGAGTTCGCCAGCCAGGGATGGTACTTCACCGGCGACAGCGCGCGCCGCGACGAGGATGGTTACTTCTGGATCATCGGGCGCATGGACGATGTGATCAAGGTGTCGGGCTATCGCCTGGGCACGGCGGAGGTGGAGAGCGCGCTGGTTGCCCATCCGACCGTGGCTGAAGCCGCTGTGATCGGCGTCCCCGATGAGCTGAAGGGCAACGTGATCCACGCCTTCTGCATCCTCAATGCCGGCGTCGATGGCAATGAGGCGCTGGTGCGTGAACTGAAGGAACACGTTCGTAACGAGGTCGGGCCAATTGCAATTCCCGCCGCCATCGAGTTTGTGCCCAGCCTGCCCAAGACGCGTAGCGGCAAGATCATGCGCCGACTGCTCAAGGCGCAGGTCATGGGGCAGCCGGTGGGTGATACAAGCACGTTAGAAGGGTAAATCCCTGAAGTGTGAATTGTGAAGTGTGAATTGTGAAGGAAGGGGTCGTCACAGCCCGGCAACTTCGCAATTGACGATTCACAATTCATACTTCGATTCTCGTTCCCAAATCAATCAAAGTGCAGACGTTCTGCCGCTCTTTTCGGCGCGGCTTTGGTTTCGCTTACCCATTTTTCGGAGGTGCTTTCGTGCTGGAACATATTCTCACCAATGACGAGGTCTTTGTTGCACCCGATTGGCTCAAGGCGCAGGCGAATCTTCAAAACCTGGAGGCTGAACACGCGCGCAGTATTGCTGACCCAAACGGTTTTTGGGGTGATTGGGCGATGCGCTACGCCTGGTTCAAGCCGTGGGAAAAGGTGATGGATTGGAACTACCCTGACCATCGCTGGTTCGTGGGCGGCGAGACCAACATCACACTCAATGCGCTCGACCGCCACGCCGACGGCCCCAACCGCAACAAGGTGGCGCTGATCTGGATTGCCGAGGATGGCAGCGAGCGCAAGCTGACCTACTACGAGCTGCGGCGCATGGTCTCGCAACTGGCGAGCGGGCTACGTAGCCTGGGTGTGGAGAAGGGCGACCGCGTCGTCATTTATATGCCGCTGACCATTGAAGGTGTGCTCTCGATGCTGGCGTGTGCGCGGTTAGGCGCAGTGCATTCGGTCGTCTATGCGGGCATGGGCGTCGGCGCGCTGCGCGACCGCATCATCGACGCTGGCGCCAAGATCGTGATTGCAGGCGACATCGGTATGCGCCGCGGCAAGGGCGTCGATCTGCGCAGTATTGTCGATCAGGCGGTCGAGGACCTGACATTGCGTTACATTGTCTGGTTCCAGCGCGGTGTAAAAACAGAATTGCGACCACACGAGATTGATTTCGACGAGTTGATGGCGCAAAGCAAAGCCGACGTTGAGCCAGTACCTGTCGACGCCGAGCACCCACTCTATATCCTCTATACCTCCGGCTCGACGGGCAAACCGAAGGGCGTCGTCCACGTGCACGGCGGCTACATGGTCGGCACGGCCTATCACCTACGCCACTTTTACGATGTGAAGGACAGCGACGTTTTCTGGGCGACCTCGGATATCGGCTGGGTGGTGGGGCACTCTTACATTGTCTATGCACCGCTGGTCGAAGGCGTGACCTCGGTCTTTCGCGAGGGCGCGCCGGATTGGCCCCATCCCGGCGTCTTCTGGGAGTGCGTCGAGAAGTATGGCGTCAACGTCATGTTCACGGCGCCAACAGCGGTGCGCATGTTCATGAAATATGGCGTCGAGCACGTTGAGAGATACGACCTCTCCACCTTGCGTCTGATTGCCGTCGCTGGCGAACCGCTCAACCCGGAGGCGATGCGATGGGCGTACAAACATCTGCTCGGCGACGGCGCGCGCGGCTTTGTGGCTGACAACTGGTGGCAGACCGAGTTGGGGGGGCCTGCCATCGCCACACCCATCGTCAAGAACGGCAAGCCGGGCGCAGCAGGCTTGCCGTTGCCGGGCGTTGAGGCAGAGGTCGTCGACACTGACGGCAACGCCGTGCCAAAGGGGAAAGGCGGGCTGCTGGCGCTCAAACGTCCCTTCCCGCACATGATGCGCACGATCTGGGGGGCGCACAGCCGCTACGAGCAATACTGGAACGAGATTCCTGGCTGTTACGCCGCTGGCGACGTGGCAAGCTGGGATGAGGAGGGTTATATCTCCGTGCTTGGTCGCAGCGACGACGTGCTCAACGTGGCGGGCCATCGCATCGGCACGGCGGACATTGAATCGGCGATGATCACACACCCGGCAGTGGCGGAGTCGGCAGTGATTGGCGTGCCCGACCCGATCAAAGGCGAGGCGATCAAGGCGTTCGTAGTTCTGCGCATCGGCGTGGAACCGAGCGACGAGATGCGGCAGAGCATCATCGAACACGTGCGTCGTGAGCTTGGTCCCATCGCCACGCCAAGCCAGGTGGCCTTCACAGAAAAATTGCCAAAAACCCGCAGCGGCAAGATCGTCCGGCGTCTGCTCAAGGCGCAGGAGTTGGGTAAGGATCCGGGCGATCTCAGCACGCTGGAGGATTGAGAGATTTCGTTATCACCCTTTTTTACTTTCATTTTTCAAGGAGGAATTCAGCGATGGCAAAGCAGGCAACCAAGCCAAAGCCAGCCTCAGGCAAAGGCGGGGGCGGCAAATCAAGGCAGACATGGACGGTGGAAAAAGCCAAAGCATATTGGCGGCGCAACCTGAAGATCATCGGCATTCTGCTGGCGATCTGGTTCGTGGTGTCGTATCTGTTCGGTATTTTGTTTGCCAACATTTTGTATGGCGTGCCTATCGGCCAGATTCCCGCCAGCTTCTGGTTTGCGCAGCAAGGCTCAATTTTTGTCTTTGTGATCCTGATCTTCGTCTACTGTTGGATCATGGATCGCGTTGATAAAGAATTCGACGTGAATGAATAGGATGTAGAGGAGGACTAACCTATGTCTGAAGTGCAACTCTGGACCTACATTGTCGTGGCCATCACCTTTGCTCTCTACATCTGGATCGGCTACAACAACCGTGTGCGCGACACCAAGGGCTTCTATGTCGCCGGTCAGGGCGTGCCTGCTGTTGCCAACGGCGCAGCCACTGCCGCCGACTGGATGTCCGCCGCTTCATTCATCTCTATGGCTGGTCTCATCTCCACGATGGGCTATGATGGCGCCATTTATCTGATGGGCTGGACGGGCGGCTATGTGTTGCTGGCGTTGCTGCTGGCGCCCTATCTGCGCAAATTCGGCAAATACACCGTGCCTGATTTTGTCGGCGACCGTTACTATTCGCAGACGGCGCGTCTGATCGCCGCCATCGCCACCGTTGTCGTCTCACTTACTTACGTGGCCGGTCAGATGCGCGGCGTCGGCATTGTTTTCAGCCGCTTCGTCGGTCTGCCCATCGAGTGGGGCGTTGTCGTCGGCATGGCGATCGTGGCATTCTTCGCTCTGCTCGGCGGTATGAAGGGCATCACCTGGACGCAGGTGGCGCAGTACGGTGTGTTGATCGTCGCCTACATGATCCCGGCAGTCGCCATCGGTCTGTTGCTCACCGGCAACCCGATCCCACAGCTTTCGTTTACTTTTAGCGACATTGTGCCGCGTCTCAACGCTGTGCAGATCGACCTGGGCTTCAAGGAGTATACGCAGCCTTTCCAGAGCAAGACGCAGCTCGACGTGCTGGCGGTCACAATTGCGTTGATGGTCGGCACAGCCGGTCTGCCGCATGTGATCACCCGCTTCTACACGGTGCCGACGGTGCGGGCGGCGCGCTATTCGGCTGGCTGGGCGCTGCTCTTCATTGCGCTGCTCTATACGACCGCGCCGGCGATTGCCGCTTTCGCCCGTTACAACCTGATCGACACGCTGCAGACCGCCACCATCGCTAATGTGATTTCAGGCGAGAAACAGGACATCTACGAGCTAGTCTATCCCGACGGCACACCGGTGACATGGGCGACGAGCTGGCAGCGAACCGGTCTGCTCGCCTTCCACGACAAGAATGGCGATGGCAAGATCGACTTGCGTCCGGGTGCAGCGTTCCAGGGGCGCAATTTCAAAGCGCCTACCGACAGCGCCAACGAGGTCTTCTTCGACAACGACATCATCGTGTTAGCAAACCCGGAGATCGCACAACTAGCGCCGATCGTGATTGCGCTGGTGGCTGCCGGTGGTCTGGCTGCGGCGCTGTCGACGGCTTCAGGACTGTTGCTGGCGATGTCGAGCGCCGTGTCGCACGATATCTACTATCGCATCATGCGCCCGAACGCCACCGAACGTCAGCGCATGATTGCCGGTCGCACGATGATTTTGGTCGCCATTCTGTTTGCTGGCTACTTCGGCATCAACCCGCCTGGCTTTGTCAGCCAGGTGGTGGCGATGGCGTTCGGTCTGGCCGCAGCGAGCAACTTCCCGGCGATCCTGCTCGGCATCTTCGACCGGCGCGCCAACTCCGCCGGCGCAATTTGGGGGATGTCGGTCGGCTTGGGCTTCACGCTGATCATGATTCTGCTGATGAAGTCCAACGTGATCTTTGGCACGCCAGCGCCGCTCCTCAACAATTTCATGGGCATCAGCGCCGAGGGCATCGGCACGATCGGTATGATCCTCAACTTTGTCGTGGCGCTGATTGTTTCACGTATGACCGCCGCGCCGCCGCAGGAGATTCAGGAACTGGTCGAGTCGGTGCGCGTCCCGCGCGGTGCCCAGGTTGTCGAAGGTGCACATTGATGGACGCTGCTGTGTAAGGGTGCACTTCAAGGTAGGGGCATTTGCCGTAGGTCATCGCCTCCGGCGTGACGAGGCGCCCCGTCACGCCGGAGGCGATGACCTACAAAGCAAACCCTGCCCCAACCGTGAAATAGCCTCGCCATGTAATCGCAC
>CALJMI010000076.1 GCA_937981885.1 uncultured Caldilinea sp. | reverse complement strand
GCTGCGAGCGGCGTCTACGAACGGCGGCGATGACGTAGCGGCGGCTCTCAGCCGCAGGTCTCGATGAAAGAGCACTGTGCGTGGAGGGTAAGAGCACGCCGCTGCGAGCGGCGTCTACGAACGGCGGCGATGACGTAGCGGCGGCTCTCAGCCGCACGGTCTGAGGTGGAGAGGAATGTGTGGTTGAGAACCGCACCTACGATTGCCGACTCAACTATCAGAAAGGAGAAGAATCCATGATCGCAACAAAAGCGATGAGCAAAGACGAGCTACACCAACTGATTCTCAATCAGTTGCGCGGCCTGGCGCCCGAAGCCGACCTCGACGACCTGAGGCCGCACGACGACATTCGCGAGACGCTGGAGATCGACTCGTTCGATTTCCTTAACTTCCTGATCGCGCTGAACAAGGAAGTCGGCGTCGAGATTCCCGAAAAGGACTACGGCAAGGTCAATACGCTGGAAAACTTGACGGCGTATTTGCTGGCGCGCATGTAGGGGCTATAGAACGCGGATTAGGCGGATGCGGCGGATTTGACGGAGTTTCTTTGGATAATCCGCGATGATCCGCCCCATCCGCAAAATCCGCGTTCCAGTTTGCAGCGGAGATGAATTATGACCGAACACGAACCACACGACCAATTGTATGTCCTCGACCGCGCCGATTTGCAGCAGCTTTTCGATGCTCTCCACACGCGCGGTTATGAGGTCATCGCCCCTCAAATTGAGAACAATGTCATCATCTATGGCGCGGTTGAACACGTCGAGGAGTTGCCCATCGGCTGGACCGACGTGCAGGAAGGGGGGACGTACCGGCTGGAGCGCCGCGATGATGCAGCAATCTTTGGCTATACCGTGGGCCCGCACAGTTGGAAGCGCTTCCTCAGCCCACCGCTGCGGATGTTATGGCGAGCGCGCAAGACCGCAGACGGCTTCGAGTTCATCGATGACAGTAGTCCGCCGCTGCGCTATGCCTTCATCGGCGTGCGCGCCTGCGAGCTGGCGGCGATCCAGCGGCTCGACGACATCTATATGCGCGGCGCCGTGATCGACGACGATTACCAGTCGCGGCGCAATGCGGCTTTCATCGTGGCGGTCAACTGCGGTAAGGCGGGCAACACCTGCTTCTGCGCGTCGCTGGGCACCGGCCCTGCCGTCGGGCCTGGCTACGACCTGGCGCTGACCGAGCTGCTGGAGGGAGAGCATCGCTTCGTGGTCGCTGTGGGCAGCGAACGCGGCGCCGAGGTGCTGGCAGAGCTTCCCCATCGCGTTGCGAGCGAAGGCGAGATCGAGCTGGCGGAGGCGGTGGTGGCGCGGGCGGCAAGCCAGATGGGACGCACATTGGAGACCGCCGGCTTGCAGGAATTGCTCTACCGCAACATCGAGCATCCGCACTGGGACGCGGTCGCCGAACGCTGCCTGACCTGCGGCAACTGCACCATGGTCTGCCCCACCTGCTTCTGCTTCACCATCGAAGACACGACCGACCTGACCGGGGAGACGGCGGAACGTTGGCGACGCACCGACTCGTGCTTCTCGACCGCATTTTCGTTCATCTCCAGTGGCAGCATCCGCACGTCGGCGAAGGCGCGCTATCGCCAGTGGTTGACGCACAAACTGGCGGGCTGGCAGGATCAATTCGGCAGCATCGGCTGCGTCGGCTGCGGACGCTGCATCACCTGGTGCCCGGTCGGCATCGACCTGACGGCGGAGGTGGCCGCGCTGCGCGCCGAGGATGTCGGTCAACTGCCCGCCGAGCCGCTCCTGGAAATGGCGTGAGGAAGGAGGGAGACCCATGATGCAGACACCCTTGCGCAAATTGCAGCGCCCATCGACGCCGGTCTACGGCTCCAGCGCCTGCAAACCCTATCGCTGCCGCGTCACCCGCCGCGTGCAGGAGAACGACGACACCTTCACCGTCGAGCTGACGCCGGTGAGCGCGCGTCAGCATGGCGCATTTGCACCCGGCCAATTCAACATGCTCTACGTCTTTGGGTTGGGTGAAATCCCGATCTCGATCAGCGGCGACCCGGCGGACCCGGATCGGCTCGTCCACACGACGCGTGCGGTCGGCACGGTGACGCGACGCATGGCGACGCTGCACGAAGGCGACGTGATCGGCGTGCGCGGTCCCTTTGGCACCCATTGGCCCCTGGAGGAGCTAAAGGGCAAGGACATCGTCATCGTCGCAGGCGGCATCGGGCTGGCGCCGCTGCGTCCGGCGATCTATCAACTGGTGGCGAGCCGGGGCGACTACGCGCGCGTGGTGCTGCTCTACGGCGCGCGCACGCCGGAGGACATGCTCTACCGCGCCGAGCTGGAACGCTGGCGCGCGCGCTTCGATCTCGAAGTCTACGTCACGGTGGATCGCGCCACCGGCGACTGGCACGGCAACGTCGGGCTGGTGACGGCGCTGATCCCGCGTGCGCCTTTCGAGCCGCGCAACGCTGCCGCGCTGCTCTGCGGGCCAGAAGTGATGATGCGCTACGCAGTGCAGGCGCTGCAAAAACGCGGCGTGGGCGCGGCGCAGACCTGGCTCTCGCTGGAACGCAACATGAAGTGCGGCATAGCGATGTGCGGTCACTGCCAGTTTGGGCCGCACATCGTCTGTCGCGATGGGCCCGTCTTCCGCATGGATCGCATTCAGCGTTTCTTTGGCAAGTGGGAGGTGTAGCGATGGCAACCAAACGCAAACCACGGCTGGCCGTCTGGAAATTTGCCTCGTGCGACGGTTGCCAGCTCAGCCTGCTCGACTGTGAAGATGAGTTGCTGGCGGTGACCGGGCAGGTCGAGATCGCCTATTTTCTCGAAGCGTCGCGCGCGGTGCTGGAAGGGCCATACGACGTGTCGCTGGTCGAAGGCTCGATCACCACGCCGGGCGACGCCGAGCGCATCCGTGAAATCCGCGAGGCGTCGAAGTTCCTGGTCGCCATCGGCGCGTGTGCGACCGCTGGCGGCATCCAGGCGCTGCGCAACTTCGCCGACGTGCGCGAGTTCACCGCCGCCGTCTACGCCCACCCGGAGTACATCGAGACGCTGAAACGCTCGTCGCCCATCGCCGAACATGTCTTCGTCGACTTCGAGCTGCGCGGCTGCCCGATCAACAAATATCAACTGGTCGAGGTGATCAGCGCGTATCTGCATGGGCGCAAGCCCAACATTCCAACCTACAGCGTCTGCATGGAGTGCAAGCTGCGCGGCGCACCCTGTGTGATGGTGGCGGCGGGCATCGCCTGTCTGGGTCCCGTAACGCAGGCGGGCTGCCAGGCGCTCTGCCCGGCCTATGGGCGCGGCTGCTTCGGCTGCTACGGCCCGATGGAGACGCCCAACACGGCGGCGCTGACGGCGTGGTGGCGCGAACAGCTTGGCGTGGAGCCGGCGGCGATTCAGCGTGCGCTGCGCACCTACAACGCCGGCAGTGAAGCATTTCGCAAGGAGAGTGAAGCCTATGAGCACGCTCACGACTGATTTTGCAGCCGGCGATGTCCGCGAACCAGCTTCTGCGTCTGGAGAGTCGCGGGACGCCGCGACCAATCTCCGGCTGAAAACAAAGACAGTGCGCGTCGACGCGTTGGCGCGCGTCGAAGGCGAAGGCGCATTTCGCGTCAGGGTCAAGGATGGCAAGGTCGAGGAAGCCGAGCTGCGCATCTACGAGCCGCCGCGCTTCTTCGAGGCGTTTCTGCGCGGGCGCTCCTACGCCGAAGCGCCCGACATCACGGCGCGCATCTGCGGCATCTGTCCCGTCGCCTATCAGATGAGCGCCGTCCACGCTATGGAGGAGGCGTTCGGCGTCCAGGTGACCGGCCCCCTGCGCGCGCTGCGCCGGTTGCTCTACTGCGGCGAGTGGATCGAGAGCCACGTGCTGCACGCGTTTCTGCTGCACGCGCCCGACTTCCTGGGCTACGCCGACGCCATCCAGATGGCGGGCGACCATCCCGACCTGGTGACGCAGGCGCTGCGCATCAAGAAGGTGGGCAACGATATCGTGGCGCTGCTCGGCGGGCGCGAGATTCACCCGATCAACGTGCGCGTCGGCGGCTTCTACCGCGTGCCAAAGCGTCGCGAATGGGACAAGATCGTCGAGGAGTTGAAGTGGGCGCGCGACGCGATGATCGAGCTGGTGCGCTGGACCGGTCAGCTTCCCTTCCCCGCCTTCGAGCAGAAATACGAGTTCGTGGCGCTGCGCCATCCTGACGAGTATCCCTTCAACGAAGGGCGGCTGGTCTCGAACCGTGGGTTGGACATCCCCGTGGCGGCGTTCGAGGAGTTCATGATCGAGGAGCATGTGCCGCATAGCACGGCACTGCACGCCGCCATCAAGGGACGGGCAAACTACTTCGTCGGCCCGCTGGCGCGCTACAGCCTCAACTTCGACCGCCTCTCACCGCTGGCGCAGGCGACGGCAAAGGAAGCCGGGTTGGGCGTCGAGTGCCGCAACCCCTTCCAGAGCATCGTCGTGCGCGGGGTGGAGACGCTCTACGCCATCGACGAAGCGCTGCGCATCCTGGACGACTACGTCATGCCCGACGCGCCATGCATCCCCTACACCGTGCAGGCGGGCGTCGGTCACGGCTGCACCGAGGCGCCGCGCGGCATCCTCTACCACCGCTACGTGCTGGATGAGCAGGGGATCATCGTCGCCGCGCAGATCACGCCGCCCACTGCGCAGAACCAGGCCACCATCGAAGCTGACCTGCGCGCCTTCGTCGAGCCGCGCGCCCACCTGCCGCTCAACGAACTGACCTGGCAGTGCGAGCAGGCGATCCGCAACTACGACCCGTGCATTTCGTGCTCGACGCATTTTTTGCAGGTGGAGATGGAGAGAGATTGACTGCGCTGTCGCCGGGCTATGCGGAAGGGATGGTGCCTGTCGTTTTCTGCGCATGGCTCGGCGACCTATCGATCGCTAGGTTGTCACATGATATTGCTCGCAATCTTCCCGGAAGCTTTGGAGCTTCCGGGAAGATAAATAGTTAACCTAGTGGTCAGTAACTTCGATCAACACTACGCCGATGGAACAGGTTCCGTCGCTCATGCACCGAGGAGGGAGATTATCTTGTCGATTTGACGGATAGTTGGCTTTCTGGGGAAAATAAATATCTGTCAGGTAGCGTGACATGCTGCTTGTGGCGCATGATTTCGTTGGGCAACTGTATAGGGGCAGGGATGTAACACCGGAGGGCGCCTGTGAGCAAAAATGCAAAAGAGATGGCAAGGAAGAAAGAGTTAACTCAAATCGAGTTGGAGTCGCAATTGCAGCGATTCAAAGAGCAGCGCGGCTCGGAATTTGATCTGACGGCTCTGGGCTACTTTGGTTCCTATGCCCGCAGCGAGGCGCACCCCGAAAGCGATGTCGACATCGTTTTTGAAACGAGTCATCCGAATTTGTGGATGACATCGATCATGAAACAGGAACTGGAAGAATGGCTGGAGCGCCCTGTGGACCTCGTTCGGTTGCACAAATACATGCGTCCCGCTTTTCGCGCTCGGCTTGAACGCGAGGCTATCTATGTCTGAGCAAGACCCGACTGGAGGTAAGCCGATACGTTCGTAGCTTTGATAGCGCTCACTGGCTGAAACGCACCTAACGGGGCATTGGCGACTGTGCATGTCTGGAGGTGCATGATGGATATAAAATTGATTTACTTCTCTCAGACGGGCAATACGCGCCGAATTGCTGAGGCAATGGCTGAAGTATTTCGGGCAGCGGGGCATACCACACGGCTTGTCTCGTTGAAGAAAGCAACCCCTCAGGATGCGGTTGCGTGTGATCTGCTGGGCATAGGAACGCCTTGTTTCTCCAGCCAGGCCCCAACGCCCATCAAGACATTCCTACAGAACTTGCCAATCCTGGATAAGAAGCGCGCCTTCGTTTTTGCCACTTCTGGAGGGGCGCCTGGCCGAGTGCTGTACGACCTGACGCGCCTACTACAAAGAAAAGGGGCTGATGTGATAGGCGGTTTCCTCGCCCGTGGGGAGTTGCATCACCCTGCCCCTTGTCTTCATGGGCGGATGCCCGATCGTCCTGACGCGGAGGATTTTGCCCAAGCGCGGCGCTTTGCCACAGCGGTCATCGAGCATGTGTCGGCTGGTCGCTCTGGGTCTATAGCCGAAAGCCGCTCCGATGCGTTCAAGCCAAGAGGGGGATTCTACGATTTTGTAGCATCGATCAGCACGGATAGTTTTCTGCGCCTGGTGTTGCCAGAACCGAAACTGGACCCGACGCGATGCACTCAGTGCAGATGGTGTGTTCACGAATGTCCAATGCACAATATCACCTTGCAGCCCTATCCGGTCTTGGGAGACCAATGCATTCGGTGCTATCGCTGTCTGACGGGTTGTCCCCAACAGGCTTTTGAGGTCAACTGGAGGTTGGCCAACCTTGTCATTTGGGCTTTCTATAACACAACCCTTGAGCGCTGGTTTGGCGACTTGAAACCGGGAGAGCGCATCTATTGATGCAGCTCGATCCAAGATGAGTGGTTCATCTTCACCGCCGAGTCTGCGTCTAACGCTGGACTGACGATAGGATGCGCGCAGCCGGTTGGCAGCGTTGCACCCAATGCCCCGCTGCACCCAATGGGCTGTCGCCCGCAGGTGAGCGGGGCATTAGCCTGCCGCACCGTCCTGAAAACGACCTCTCCGCCCCGCAATGTCCGATTGTGGAGGTGTACGATGAAGAAACTTGGTATTCTGCTGACTGTCTTGTTGCTGTCCATGACCTGGCAGACGGGAACAGATTCAGCCGTAGGGTCAGGAGAGACGCGCGTAACCGCCGAGTTTGCGCCCCAAAGCGCACTTGTTCAGAGCGCTGCCGGCGCCTGGACGATTGTCGAGTTTTCGTCATATCCCGGACATTTCACTTCCATCGCTGTTGACTCGAACGACCTGGCTCACATCAGTCATGTTGACAACGGCAAGCTGTTGTACACGCGTCAATACCGGATGGGGAACGACATATGGTGGGGCACGCAAACGGTGGTAGGGGCCAGCGATATTGAGGGTGCGTCCCTAACGCTGGACGAGAACGACCGGCCCTACATCGTTTACTATGATGCCGTGGCCCAAAACCTGTGTTGGGCGTGGTCGCCGACAGATAACGTCTGGAATATAGGGACACGGAATACGGCGGGGACGATTGATGGAGGAAAACCCTCTGCTGTCATGCGGGAAGGGGGCTTGCACGTTGCCTATCTCAATTTCACCGCCCACAGTGTAGAGTATATCCAAATTACACCCGGTGGAGGATGGCCGCCAACGCCCCAAACCGTGGGGGGATCGGTCAGCCTTGCTGCGGATGTCCGCCTGGCGCTGCGGTCAGACGGTCTGCCACGCATCAGCTACGCCACTGCAAACAACAAGCTAATGTATGCCATATACACCGGTTCTGCCTGGGGTCTGGTGGAATTAGATGGCGACGTCGAGCATCCAATGGGAGCGTGCAACTCATTGGCGCTGAATGCCGATAATCAGGCGCGTATTGCTTACTACGACGCAACGCATCAAGCTCAGGCTCTGCGCTACAAGGCGTATGGATTGATCGGTTGGGGCGCGGCAACCATCGTAGATGACAATTTGGGAGCCATCTGTTACATCTCTTTGGCTGTGGATGGCGAAGGGGATTCCCACATCCTGTACTATGACGGGCACCAAAATCCTGGGGACATCTCCGGCTCTCTGCTTTATGCCCAACGGAATGGTTCGGGCTGGTCGTTCGAGACAGTGGATGGGCCTGCCCATAGTTGCGGCTTTCATAGTGCGTTCGCTTTGGACTCACAGGACCGCCCACACGCCAGTTACTACTGCGGGCATCTACGATACGCTTATCGGGCGTTCCCGGTCTATCTGCCTGCGATTATGCGCGGCCAATGACAAGGCGCCCCCCGTTGCGAACCGATGAGCAAGCCGTTGGGCGGCAGTCTTGTCTCTGTCACGTGTTGCTCAAGGAGGCAGCAATGTGTATCAAGCGTATGTTATTCATCATTATGGCCACCGGCATGATGATGCTGGTGGCGGGAGCCATCCCCGGCAGCGCCGGATCCGAGATGGCGGAAGAATTGCACCCCAGTCTGGCATCATCCCCGCAACTCCTCGGTGAGGAGCTCCAACTCTCGCCGGACGGGAACGGCGAACGCTATCGTCCGGCCGTGGCGTACAATTCCACCCATGGCGAGCACCTGGTAGTCTGGCACAACAAGTGGCCGGACGGCAAGCGCGACATCTATGCCCGGCGCGTCTCCAATACCGGCCAGGTGTTGAGCTGGTTTGCCATCACCACCGGCGCAGGCGGCGACGGCAAAAGCCGCCTCCAGCCAGCGGTGGCGTACAACGCCACCAATGATGAGTACCTGGTGGTCTGGATGTACGAGGCCAGCGCCAATGTCTACGAAATTTGGGGCAAGATCATTCCCTGGAACGGCCCGGGCGCGAATGCCGAATTTCGCATCATCCAGTGGGCAAACCGGAGTTTCTGGACGCCCCGTGTGGCCTGGAACAGTCTGCGCAACGAGTATATGGTGATCTGGAATGCTTTCAACACGACGGTCAGTTTTCCTCCGGGTGTGCCAAACGACGTGGCCGGCTATCGGATATCCGCCAGTGGAAGCGTCATTGATCCCGGTTTTCCGATCATCATCACCGACTCCACCAGTCCACACCAGGCTGACCTCGTCTACAACGTCGCTATGGACGAGTACTTTGTGGTCTTCGTGGTTGTGCACACCCTGGCGACCACCGGCAACGACATCTACGGGCTGCGCATGGGCTGGAACGGCGCGCCAGTGAATCCCCCTGGCCTGATCCACATCTGCGAAATACCCAATAACCAGGTCGCTCCAGCCGTCGCCACCAACGGGCAGGATCGCTATATGGTGGTGTGGCAACACGAGTACAGGGTCACAGACCACGACATCCTCGCCCGGGAGTATAATGTAGACGGCAGCCCGGCAGGCAACTTCTTATCTATCGAGGCAGGGAGTGAGGATGCCACGGCCCCTGACATAGCGGCCCGAGCTGACGATTGGCTGACCGTCTGGCAGGAGGCGCTCGCAGGAGGAACAGGGTATGCCATCAAGGGCTACCACTGGGGCTCCACACCCGCTGTGCCAGCGGAGTTATTCAATGTTGCCAATTATGCATTCTGGAACAACGAGAACCCGGCTGTGGCCCATGGGAGACCCGGCTACCTGATCGTTTACGAGGGGGACTCGTCCACGACGAATCGCCACATCTATGGACGGCTGTGGTGGCCGGGGACAGTGTACCTACCCCTGATACAGCGCAACGCCCCGTAGTCGGAATCAAGTCCGTTAGGCGATATGACCCGCCACCCGTTTCGCAAAAGGTGCGATGCGATGTTGAACACAATAATCTTTTGGTATGCGCTGCTCACCATATCTCTAACATCCTGCGCGCCTGCGCCTTTGTCACAAGCAGCAACGTTGACCGACGTCGCACTCCCGCCTCCTGCTCTACAGCAGAGCAGACTCGCTACACCTGTGCAGTGTTCCGACGTCGAACCGCCGCTTGTCACGGGACTTGATGTGCGCCAGCCGCCCGCCATGAGTGAACCCGAGCCGCGCGCCGCTTTCCGCGACCCGGTCTTTGGCCGCTGTGTGGTGCGCGTCACCGATCGCGTCAACGATAAAATCGAGGCAGGCGGTTTGAAGAACGAGTATGCGCGCGTCCAGTCCTTCAACGCCGACGAGACGCGCCTCCTTGTCATGAGCACGCAGGGCGGCTGGCATCTCTACAACGCGCAGACCCTCCAGCTGCTCGGCGCGCTGTCGTTGGGCATAGACCCGCGCTGGAGTGCGTCCGAACCGAACCTAATTTACTTTTCGGAAGAGACGCGCCTGATGTCCTACAACATCGCCACGCAGCAGACCGCCCTCGTCCATGAGTTTGCCAATGATTTCCCCGGCCAGAACCTGACCGCCGTGTGGGGACGTTATGAGGGCAGTCCTTCCCGCGATGGGCGCTGGTGGGGGCTGATGGCTGAGGACCAAAACTGGCTGACCAGCGCGCTGCTCGTCTATGACCTGCAGACGAATCAGGTGACGGCCACGCTCGATACGCGCAGCTGGCCCACCGCCGCCCGTGAGATAGACAGCGTCACCATCAGCCCGCTGGGAAACTACTTCCTCGTCTACATGGATCAATACTGCACGGCGGGTCGCCTGGGCACGCCCGCCGATCCCTGCGGTCTGATGGTCTATGACCGCAGCCTGCAACATGGGCGCGGCCTGTTGCGCATCATTGGTCACTCCGACACCGCGTTGGACGCGCAAGGGCGCGAGGTGCTGGTGTACCAAGACATCGACGCCGATCATATCGCCATGCTCGACCTGGCGACGGGCGCCATCACTCCGCTCTGGCCGCTTGACTTCACCCACACCAACCTCGGTCTACACCTCTCTGGCCGCGCCTTCGACCGCCCCGGCTGGGCGGTGATTTCCACCCACGACGGCGACGCCGCCTCGCACACCTGGATGGACGACTCGGTCTTTCTCATCGAACTCGCGGCGAACGGGCGGGTCGCGCGCCTGGCGCACACGCACTCGCTGGTGGATGAGCATCAGGAACACGATTACTGGGCTGAACCGCAAGCCAGCGCCAACCGCGACCTGACGCGCGTCCTCTTCACGACCAACTGGGGACGCTCCGGCACTGAGGAGGTGGAGGTGCACCAGGTTTCCGTCCCGCCCGCAGCATTGGCGCAAGTCTATTACGTCGCGCCGAACGGGGACGATGCCAACCCCGGCGCCATTGACCGGCCCTGGCGAACCATCCAGAAGGCAGCGAACACGCTGACCGCCGGCGAGACGGTCTATATCCGCGCGGGAACCTACCGCGAACAGATCGTGCCACAACACTCCGGCAGTGCGGGGAATTTCATCACCTACGCCGCCTACCCTGGCGAGACGGTCACGATCGACGGCGCGACAGTCAGTTTGCCCGAATGGGAAGGGCTGTTCCACATCGCCGACGTTTCGTACATCCGCGTGTCGGGGTTGAGAGTCATAAACGCCAGGTCGAATCCGCACAACCCTGGAATCCTTTCGGATAGGTCGAGTTACGTAGCGATAGAAAACAATTTTGTCTCTAGCGCCAACGACTCGGGCATCGGTGTGTGGAACAGCGATCACATCATGGTGAAAAATAACGAGGTGACGAACTCCTGCCTTGCCGGATTCAACGAAACCATCTCCGTCGGCGGGACGGATACATTCGAGATCAGCCGCAACCGGGTTCACGACAGCCCCAAGGAGGGCATTGACGCCAAAGACGGCTCTTCTAACGGCAAGGTTTTTGGCAATGAGGTGTACAACACGGCGGCGGTCGGTCTCTACGTGGACGCCTGGGAAAAACACACCTACAACATTGACGTTTACCAAAACATCGTTCACGATGTTCAGGATGACGGCTTCGCGCTGGCTTCCGAGATGGGCGGGCTGTTGGAAAATATCCGCCTGTACAACAACCTTTCTTACAACAACCGCTACGCCGGAATCGCCGTCACACGTAACGGCGACTCGGCGGCCCACCCCATGCGCGGCGTCGCCATCGTCAACAACACGGTGAGCGGCAACGGCCTCAGCGACTGGGGCGGCGGGATTACCGTTGACAGCCACGAAGCCGAGAACGTGACGGTGAGCAACAACATCGTCAGCGGCAACCTCTCGTTCCAGATTATGGTGGATGCGGGCGTCCCCTCTGCGCAGGTGACGATTGACCACAACCTGATTGATGGTTTTCGCGGTCTCGAGGATGGCGAGACGCGCGGGACAAACTATGTGGAAGGCGACCCGCGTTTTGTGAACCCCGCCGCGGCGGACTACCGCCTTCAGTCCGATTCGCCCGCCGTCGACGCCGGGGACAATGCTGTCCTGCCAACCGGCTTTACAACCGACCTGGATGGCAATCAACGCATCGTCGGCGGGATCGTGGATATGGGAGTGTATGAGTTCCAGGGCAAGAAGGTTTTCCTACCGCTAACCTTGCGAGATACGCCATGATCCGGCAGAATCGCCCAACCAGCGTTTGCACCTGACGCCGCTGCGCTGCATGGGTGAAGCACAGGCCGTTGCTGCAAGGCAACGGCAGTGACTGTGTGATCTGCTTGGGGGGGGCCGATCCTTCCAGTGCTCATTGCTGCGTGGCAGGATGCCGACCAATTGGTTGTGGTTGATGCGGTGGTGTCGGGCGCAGCGCCAGGAACGGTGCACCGCCTCTTATTGTAGACGGCGCTCCGGCCGCGCGCTTTGTGCAGCATTTGAGGGAGCTGGTCGAAAGCGGATATAGTGTAGATGAGCAAGCGACAATGTCCGCCAGTGAAAATTTAGCAGATTCTATTTGTAAGCGTGGAGAGCATCGACATCATGAATTCCAAAGATCGCGTCAAAGCGACCCTGCGCCGCCAGACTACCGACCGCACGCCGATCGACTGCTGGCTCTACCAGAAACAGTTTGTTGAGATGCTGGCCGCCGAATATGGGCCGCGCGAGCAGTTTCTCGACGAGTTTGGCATCGACATCTTCGTCGGGTTCGTGCCTTATCCCAACCAGACCGGCCGATTGTGGGACGTGAAGGAACTGCCCGAGTACGACCCAGGCGACCCGCACGACCCGCGCTGGCTCAACCATACGGATTGGAACTATGACTTTGCCGGGTTGAACGTCGTCGAAGCTGTGCGCCAACAGGGCGACAAGCGCTTCATTCTGGCGCACGTGTGGGGCATCGTCGAAGGCACGAGTCGTATCATCGGCATCGAGAACTGTTGGATGAATCTGGGCGCACAGCCCAAGATCATGAGCGGCTGGTTCGACCGTTACGCCGATTGGTTGTGCGGATTGACCGACAGCCTGGTCGAGGCTGGCGTTGACGGCATCACCCTCTCCGACGATTGGGGATCGAACCAGAACATGCTCTTTTCTCCGCGCATGTGGCGCAATATGATCGCACCCTATGCCCGTCGCGTTGTCGAACATGCGCACAGCCGCGGGTTGTTCGTCAACCTGCACAGCGATGGCTACATCATGCAGATCATGGACGACCTGATCGACATCGGCTTCGATTCGATGCACCCGGTGCAGGAAAGCTCCGGGATGGATCCGCGTACGGTGAAGGAGCGCTACGGCGACAAGATCACGATCTACGGCTCGCTCGACGTGATCGATGGGCTGCTCGCCTACGACGGCGACGAGTTGGAGGAGTACATCACGCAGCGTTTTGCGATTTACGCGCCGGGCGGCGGCTTCATCTACAACACCGGGCACTTTGTCCAGCCCGACATACCGCCGCAGCGCCTGCTGCGCGCATACCGGATTGTCCAGCGGCTGGCGGCGCAGTATCACACGCCGTAACTTTCCGGCAAGCAACGCCGACGCAGAGACGTCGGATGCACAGGGCATGTGCGCCGAAGCCGCGTTTCGCACGATAACTGCGCTGCAATCGTAGAGCGATGTTGCAAAACCCCTTGCTACAATCAAGAGAGAGTTTGATTCCTCTTCGAGATCGCTCTGGAAAGGAGCAATGTACACGATGCACACGCGAACAACTCGGCTTGCAGCGGCAGCGCTTGTCTGCGTAATGGCAGGGATGGCGCTGGTTGTTGCCCTGACGGCGCGCGGTCAGGGCGGCGGCGTGTTCGGCTTGCAGGAGATCGCCTCCGGTTTCAACCAACCTGTCTATCTCACCCACGCCGGCGACGGGTCGGGGCGGCTCTTTGTCGTCGAGAAGCCGGGCCGCATCCGCATCATTCAGGAGGGTCAGGTGCTGCCGCAGCCCTTTCTCGACATCACCGACCGCGTCGGCAATGTCGGCGAGGCAGGGCTGCTAAGCGTCGCCTTTCCGCCGGAATACGTGCAAACCGGCTACTTCTTCGTCTACTACAACCACCAAGACAAAAACCTTGTCCCGCCCGATAGCAGGGATGCAGGCAACAACGACGGCTACGACACCGTGATTGCCCGCTTCCGCGTCACCGCCGACCCCAATCGCGCCGACGCCGCCAGCGAGGAGCGCATCCTGTTGCGCAATCAGCCATTTTCCAACCACAATGGCGGTCTGATCGTCTTTGGTCCCGACGGCAAGCTCTATATTGGTCTTGGCGACGGCGGCAGCGGCAACGACCCGCTCAACGCCGGGCAGGATTTACGCACCTGGCTGGGCAAAATCCTGCGCATCGACGTGAGCGGCGTCGGAACCTACACTGTGCCTGCCGATAATCCCTTTGTCGGGCGCAACGATGCGCTGCCCGAAATTTGGGATTGGGGGCTGCGCAATCCATGGCGCTACAGCTTTGACCGACTCACCGACGATTTGTTCATCGGCGATGTCGGGCAGGGCGCAAGAGAGGAGATCAGCCTGCACCTGGCCGGACAGCCGGGCGGGTTGAACTTCGGTTGGGATTGCCGCGAGGGCGATATCGCACACTCGACGACAGCAAACTGTGATGGCCCCTTTGTCGAGCCGATCATCGCCTATCCGCGCAGTGATGGGAAGTCAGTGACAGGCGGCTATGTCTACCGTGGCCCAACCTATCCTGCGTTTCAAGGTCGTTACTTCTTTGCTGATTACGTGGAAGGGCGTATCTGGAGCACGCAGTTTGTTGGCGGCGCCTGGACGCCTAAACAGCTTGAGATGGACACCAGGGAAGAAGAAGCGATTGGCGGACCGAACAATCCTGAAAATATTGCTTCGCTTGGCGAAGATGAGGCAGGTGAATTGTATGTCGTTGCGTTCGGCGGGAGGATTTATCGGGTGATCGACAAGAGCGCGCCGGAAGCGGCTTTGGAGAGTTCCACTTTCGACGTTGCGCCAGACAACGCGGTTGCCGGCGATGTTGTGACTTATCAGCTTGTACTGCGCAACACTGGCGGTGCAACCGATGGCGCCGTGCAGGCTCAGATCGCAGTCCCGAATGCCCTTACCTATCTTCCCAACTCACTGCAGGCGACTGCAGGCATCATTGACGACGCCGGTGCGCCAGCGCTTCACTGGCAAGGCGCTCTCTATCCGGCGCAGGTGGTGACTGTGACTTACCGCGTCTCCGTGAACAGCGGCGCCTCCGGCGCAATCGCAACGACGGCGCAGATCAGGGCGCCGCAGATATTGCCTTTTGCACGTACAGCAACGTTGACCGTGCGCGTCGGCGAGCCAACCGGCGCCGACCCCGACTTCTTTCTTCCTGGCACGCAGCCCGCACACATGATCGACGCCATCGTTGATCCGGTTGGCTGTCAAGGCTGCCACACCGACCCGATCTACGGCGCCTGGCGCGGCAGCATGAAGAGCCAGGCCGGTCGCGACCCGATCTTCTGGGCGGCGCTGCACGTCGCCAACCAGGATGTTGAGAATGCCGGCGACTTCTGCCTGCGCTGCCACACCCCGCGCGGCTGGTACGCCAATCGCAGCCACCCGGCGGATGGCAGCGCACTTGAAGCGACCGACGTCGCTGCGGGCGTGGCGTGCGAAGTCTGCCACCGCATGGTCGATCCGGAGCCGACTGGCGGCGAAGCGGCGGCAGTTGCGGCGGATGTTGCGATTCGCAGCGCAATCTCGCCGTCGCTGCCTGCCGGCCATGTTGGTTCGGCGATGCTCATCCTTGACCCAGAGGACAACCGCCGCGGTCCCTTTACCGTCTTGCCGTCGCCGCCGCATCCGAGAGCAACCTGGCGCACCGACTTTCTGGGACAGGGCGGCGATCCGGTGACGGAGGCGCGCGTATGTGGCTCCTGCCATAACCTGGACAACCCAACGCTGAGTTGGAATCCTGCAAGCGAGCGCTACGAGCCAAACGCCGAGGATACGCCGGCGCCGTCGTTTGCCAAAGGCGATCTCTTCCCGATCGAACGCACCTTCGACGAGTGGCTGCTCAGCGACTATGCCACTACTGAGGGCGTCTACGCGCCGCAGTTCGCCGGGGCCAAGCCCGACGGCATCGTGCGCACCTGCCAGGATTGTCACATGCCGCGCAGGACCGGCTTGCCTGCCATCGGCGACATGCTGCGCGATTGCGTCACCACCGGCTGTCTGCCCGAACATAGCTTTGCCGGCGCCAACACCTGGGCGCCGCAGCTGCTGCAAGACGCGCGCTGGCGGCTGGCGGCGACAGGCGATGCGCTCCATCTCAACGCTGCCTTGCAATCGGCGCGCGTGATGCTGCGCCGCGCGGCTACGCTTACGCTTGACTTCGACCCGCAAGCCACGCCCAAACAGGCGACGGTGCGCGTGACCAACGAAAGTGGACATAAGTTGCCGACCGGTTATCCAGAGGGGCGGCGCATTTGGCTCAACGTGCGCGCCTTCGACGCAAATGGACAGCTCGTCTTCGAGTCCGGCGCCTACAACGCGGAGACAGGCGTGCTGGCGCAGGACGCACAGATCAAAATCTACGAAGCGAAGCTGGGCATCGACGACGGCGGCGCCATCACGGATAGCTTCCACTTTGTGCTCAACAACGCCGTGCTCAAAGACAACCGCATCCCGCCGCGCGGTTACACCGTGGCTGCGTTCGACCAGCCTGGCCTTCGGCCTGTCGGCGCCGCCTATGCCGACGGCCAGCACTGGGACGAAACGATCTATCGCCTACCCGATGAGGCGGCTTCGGTCGTCGCCACACTCTACTATCAGACCTCGTCGAAGGAGTACATTGACTTCCTGCGCGCGCGCGGTGGCGAAGACGGTGCGGCGCTTGGCCTGATGTGGGATGATCTCAAAAGCCCGCCGGAGGTGATGGCAGTGGCGGTCGCACCTGTGCAGTTTAGCTACTTCCCGATCATCAGCCGGTGAGGAGGTGAGAAGCATCGTAGGTTATCGTCTCCAACGCGACATTGCGCTCCATCATGCCGGGCGCACTTCAAGTTGGGCGCGTGTTGTAAGTCATCGCCTCTGGCGTGATATGCCGCTGCCCCATACAGGCAACAGACCCCATCATGCCAAAGGCGATGACCTATTTATGTGACATTAGTTCCGGCGCGAGCGAAGTGATCATGATAGGCTCCCCTTCCAGGAGGCTCCAAAGCTTCCCGGAAGGTTGCGGTGGATGTGCAAAAGCGCCAGTAGGACAGCGAGGTTCGATGTCTTCTCGACAGACGCGATGGTTTTTAGTGACAGCGGTGGCGGCATTGGTGTTGGCGGCGTGGACAGGCGTGCTCATGCGTTTTGGCATGGTGTACGGCTTTCCGGGTTGGGCGCAAAATTTTGGCGCCATGCGTCACGCCCACAGCCACTTGATGTACTTTGGCTGGGTCACACTGGCGTTGATGGCGCTGATTTGGGCAGAGTTGCCGCAGTTGACGGGGCGCCAGCTGCCACGCGGCGCTGCTATGCAAATGACGCTCACCGCAGTGATGGCGCTGCTCAGTTTTCCGGCGTTCTGGATCAACGGGTACGGCTTGACGACCGTCGGCGCGGCGCGGCTGCCGCTGGGATCGATTGCGGCGACGCTCAACGGGTTGACCTGGTTTGTCTTCATAGCGCTCTACGTGCGCGCCACGCGCAGATTGGCAGTGCGCCCGCCCGCCGTACAGTTGTGGGATTGGGCGCTGGCGCTGCTGGCGCTGGCGTCAACGGGCGCAGTTGGATTGATCTGGATGGTGGCGACCGCCGCCCGCGAGCCGTTGTTCCAGCAAATTTTTCTTCATCTCTTTCTCGATCTCTTTGCCGTCGGCTGGTTCACGCTAGGGTTGCTCGGCGTGCTGTGGGCGCGGCTGAATGTGCAGCAATTGCGCCTGCCGATCTTCAGCCTGGCGTTGTTGCTGACGCCGACCTTTTTGCTTGGCGTGTCGCCAGGGTTGCTGCCGGCATCGCTGTTTTGGGCGGCGGCTATCGCCAATGCAGGCGCAGCGCTGTTGTTGAGCGTGCATGGTGTGCAGTTGTGGCGCCGATGCAGCAGACGGCCAACGCTCACCTGGCTTGCGCTCGGTGGTCTTGCCAGTGTAATCGTGATGGCGTTTTTGCTGCTTTTGCCCGACGTCTGGCAACGTTTTGCCAGCGGGCAGATGCGCGTCTTTTATCTGCACGTATTTTTGCTGGTGTGGGTCAGCACGGCGTTGGTGGGACAGATACAAGATCAATTTGCCTCAGATTCACCGTGGATCCGCCGCTGGGTCAATCCACTGTGGGTGGGCGGCGTTGTGGTGATGGTGATTGGTTTGCTGGGGTTGGGATTGGCGCCGTGGCTAGGGATGCCGATGCTGTGGTGGCTGCACGTCTCGGCGTGGGGAAGTCTGGCTGCTGCTACTGCTGCGACGCTCTTGCTGGTTGCACTGTTGTCGCCTGCTCCTGCCCGCGCCACGTTGGCGGCGGCTATGTCCCCGCAATGACCGTGTTTTTTAGGTTGATCGGCGCCTCGGAGGGCGATTCCTGATATTCGGGCAGCCAGAGCACAAAGGTGCTGCCAACGTTGAGCTGGCTGGTGACGGTGATCTTGCCGTTGTGCGCCTGTGCAATGCGTTGGGCAATGCTCAGGCCAAGTCCGCTCCCGCCCAACTCGCGGCTGCGCGCCTTGTCGGTGCGGTAGAAGCGCTCGAAGATGGCGGCCTGCTGTTCCTCACTAATGCCGATGCCGGTGTCGCTGACGCTGATGCACACCCATCCATCACGATTTTCGAGGCTGAAGGTGACGACGCCGCCTTCTGGCGTGTACTTCACCGCATTCTCCGCCAGATTTAACAACACCTGTCGCAGCCGGTCGCGGTCGCCGCGCACCAATGCCTGATCTTCGCTGCCCAAACGGATTTCGAGCGCATCGGGCCGGCCCTTGTAATGCTCCACGAGGCGCAATGTCTGACGATAGACATCGAGCAAGATGGTGTCCATCTCGACCGGCGCCATCTGAATTTGCAGCGCGCCGCTGTCCGCCTGCGCAAGCAGCAGCAGATCGCTGATCATCTTGTTCATGCGTTCGGACTCCGCCTGCACTTCGGACAGCGATTCGCGGAACAACTCGGCCGCTTCTTCCAGCCGCAGATGCCCGTTGCCTGACGGTGAAGCCGCCATCCGCTGCATCAACTCGATATTGCCCTGGATCGTTGTAAGCGGCGTGCGCAGCTCGTGGCTGACATCGCCGATCAGCCGCTCCTGCGCCTGGAACAGATGCTGAATGCGGTCGAGCATGGCGTTGAAGGTGGCAGCCAGCCGACCTACTTCGCTGGCGTTGTCGCGAATATTGATGCGGTTGCTGAGATCGTGTGTGCGTGTGATGGCGTTGGCGGTCTCGGTGATGGTGTCGATCGGCGCCAGCGCACGCCGCGCCAGAAACGCACCGACAATGGCTGCCAACACGATGCTGATCGTCGTGCCTAGAATTAGATAACGGTTGACCTGGGTTAACGCCGTCAACGCCGTCGTGACCGGCTGAATGAGCTGGATAGCGCCCATCAACTGATTGTTGACCACCAGCGGCACGGTATAGACCAGAAAGGTGGCGCCGTCGCCCGTGATGTAATAGAAGCGGTTGTCAAGCCCAGCGTTGATGCGTTTCATCGTTTCCGGGTGGTGTGGAATCGGGATGTCGCCGAGGTTTTCGCTGCGTTTGAGCACGTTGCCTTCGGTGTCGAGCAACTGCGCGCCCACCGACGAGGCGAATAGCTCGACTTGTGGGAAGAAGACGTTGTCGGCGCGGCTCCGAAAGACCAGCACATCGCCCTGAAATTGCTGAGCCACCGCGGCGGCAATATTGCGCGCCTGCAGAGCGGCGCTTTGCTCA
The DNA here is from genome assembly GCA_937981885.1 of uncultured Caldilinea sp. Classification (GTDB taxonomy): domain Bacteria; phylum Chloroflexota; class Anaerolineae; order Caldilineales; family Caldilineaceae; genus Caldilinea. Next base: position 38,074 of record CALJMI010000076.1, on the reverse strand, counting down.
AGCTGAAAACGCAGATTGGCGGTCAGCGCCGAATAGACGGTGACGCTGAAAAGAATGAGCGTCACGCCAAGCAACGCCGTATACCAGAGGGTTAAGCGAAGGCGAATGGTCATGCAGAATGGCTGGCGATCGGCGTGCAGTATAGCGCGTCAGGCTGCTGCATCGAACGCCTCTCCTCAATTCTCGCGCAGCGCATAGCCAACGCCGCGCACCGTCTGAATCAGGCGCGGCTTGCCCGTCGCTTCCAGCTTGCTGCGCAGATACCGCACGTAGACTTCGATGATGTTGCTCTCACCGCCGAAGTCATAGTCCCAGATGTGCTCATAAATCATTTCGCGCGTCAGCACTTGGCCCGGATGACGCATAAACAGTTCCAACAGGTCAAACTCCTTGGCGGTCAGCTCGATCAAATCGTCGCCGCGGTGCACCTGGCGTGTACGCGGGTTTAGTTCCAGATCGGCGTAGCGATAGACATCCGGCGCGCTCTCCATGCGATGACGGCGGAAGAGGGCGCGCAGTCGCGCCAGCAGCTCGTCGAAGGCAAACGGCTTGACCATGTAGTCGTCGGCGCCAGCGTCCAGCCCAGTGACGCGATCGGGCACGGAGTCGCGCGCCGTCAACATCAGAATCGGCACGTTCGATGCGCTGCGGAGGCGCCGGCAGACTTCAAGTCCATCCATCTTGGGGAGCATGATGTCCAGGATCACGGCGTCGGGCGGCGTTTCGCGCGCCACGCGCAGCGCCGTCTCGCCGTCTTCGGCAGTGTCAACGCTGTACCCTTCAAAGATCAACCCACGGCGCAGCAGATCGCGAATGCGCCGATCATCTTCGACAACCAGGATGCGTTCAGCCATAAAAAATTCCACTTTGGTTGGTTCGGTTAATTCTCCTGCGTCGATTGTAAACAAGCGTAAACCGGGTGTCAAATCGTTTGGACGTTGCCCGACCGTCGTCGCTTTTCTGATTGTCTTGTGACAGATGTTACAATCAAGACAGTGATGATTTGGCAAATTGTAGGTATAGCAGATCAACTCCTGCTACACCCATCCGCAATAAATTTTGTGATTCTCATAAACAATTTAAAACAAATAAGGATAAGGAGGGGTATTTATGGCTGAACAGGCGTATCGTATCGAGCGCGACAGCATGGGCGAGATCAGGGTGCCCGCCAACGCATTGTACGGCGCGCAGACGCAGCGCGCGGTCGAGAATTTTCCGGTGAGCGATCTGCGTTTCCCGCGCACCTTCATTCGTGCGCTGGGGTTGATCAAGGGCGCCGCCGCCGCTGTCAACCATGATCTTGGCTTGATGGAAGCTGATATGGCGGAGGCGATTCAGGCGGTGGCAAAGCAGGTGGCGGACGGCGAATATGACGACCAGTTTGTGCTCGATATCTTCCAGACTGGCTCTGGCACCAGTACGAACATGAACGCCAACGAGGTGCTGGCGGCGCTGGCCACGGCGAAGCTTGGGCGCAAGGTTCATCAGAACGACCACGTCAACATGAGCCAGAGCAGCAATGACGTGATCCCAACCGCCATCCACCTCAGCGCATATCTGGCTGTGCATGACGACCTGCTGCCAGCGCTGGCGCATCTGCACAAGACGCTGCTCGACAAAGCCGCCGCCACTGACCATGTGGTGACGACTGGGCGCACTCACCTGATGGACGCCATGCCAGTGCGCTTCAGCCAGATCATCGGCGGTTGGGCAAGCCAGATCAAACACGGCATCGAGCGTATCGAAGCGTCGTTGCCGCGACTGGCGGAGCTGGCGCAGGGCGGCACCGCCGTCGGCACCGGCATCAACGCTCATCCGGAGTTTGGGCGTGCTATCGCCGCCAAGCTGGCGGAGTGGACAGGGCTGCCGCTGGTGACAAGCTCCAATTATTTTGAGTCTTTGAGCATGCAGGACGCCGCTGTCGAACTCAGCGGTCAGCTCAACACGCTTGCCGCCAGCCTGATGAAGATCGCCAATGACCTGCGCTGGATGAACAGTGGCCCCATCGCCGGACTGGGTGAGATCGCATTGCCTGCGCTGCAGCCCGGCTCCAGCATCATGCCCGGCAAGGTGAACCCGGTGATTCCAGAATCGGTGACGATGGTCTGTGCGCAGGTGATCGGCAACCATGTCACCATCACCATCGGCGGGCAGTCGGGCAACTTCCAGCTCAATGTGATGCTGCCCGTGATCGCCTACAACTTGCTGCAAAGCATCTCACTGCTGGCAAGCGGCAGCCGCATCCTGGCGGATCGCGCCATCGCCGGCTTCACCGTCAACGAGGAGCGCATCGCCAGCCTAGTTGGGCGCAACCCGATCCTGGTCACGGCGCTGAACCCGGTCATCGGTTACGAAAAGGGCGCTAAGATCGCCAAGCGCTCCTACGCCGAGGGCCGTTCTTTGAAGGAAATCGCTCTGGAGGAGACAGACCTGTCGAGCGAAGAGTTGGATCGCATCCTAGACCCACGTGCGCTGACTGAGGGGGGCATCCGCGAAGGCGTCTCCGGCGGCGGTTGATGTTGTGATCATCTTCCAGGAAGCTCTAGAACTTTCTGGAAGGTTGTGATAGACAAACAAAAAAACCGCTCCAGAAACTGGAGCGGTTTTTTTGTTTGACTTGTTGTAATTACTTAAGATAGTTCGCCGGGTTATAGGGCACGCCGTTGTAACGTATCTCAAGATGGAGATGTGCGCCGGTGCTGTTGCCGGTGTTGCCCATTGTGCCAACCTGCTGGCCGCGGCTGACCGTTTCACCGGGCTTGACAAAGATCGAGTTCAGGTGAGCGTAAAGGGTTGTGAAGCCGTTGCCGTGGTCGATGATGACATAGTTGCCATAGCCGCCATTCCAACCGCCGCCAGCCAACACAACGTAGCCGGAGTCAGCCGCCGTGACTGGTGCGCCGAGCCAGCCCGCAATGTCGATCGCCGGGTGGCCGCGCCAGTAGCCCTGGCTGATGTAGCCGGCGGAGGGCCAGCTAAAGTTGCCCGAACCCGCCAGAGCGCCTGCTGGTCGCGCCACCGAATAAGCCGTCGATGCACCGCCGACAGTGGGCGCCACATAAGGCTTCGTGCCGCCCGGCACTACGATCTCCTTGCCGATCGGCAACGGGTCGTTGACGCTTGTCATACCGTTGGCGGCGTATTGTACGATCGATTGCATGTCGGTTTCATATTTGCTGGCGATGCCGGAGAGTGTGTCGCCGCGCTTGACCACGTGTAACACGCCATCGACAGGTAGAATGCGCACTTGGTCGCCAATTTTTAATCGATCTGGATTTTGTTCGATGAAGGTGTTTGACCACATGAGCGTTTCCGGCTGGAGCCCGAATCGCTTTGCAATCCCCAGTACAGTGTCGCCTGCCTTGACGGTGTAGTAGAACACTTCGGGGCGAGAGCTCTCTTGTGTGACATTCTTGGGAGACCGATCAACGAAATTGAGCACCGTATTGGGCTTCAGTGAATCGTTGCCAAGCTGGGCTGCTGCATCCAACGCTCCGTAGCGATTCTGCATCATCGCCTCTGCGAAGCTGCCGGTCACTGCAACAGGGGTCGCCTCTAGACTCAAATCCCATTCTGGAATCGACACCTGGCTGAGAACCAGCACAACCGTTGCTATCATCAAGACTGAGAGATGACCAGCCAGTCGCAATGGCGTAACCTGATCAGCCAGCACGCGCTGCATTTGATCGGCGGCGCTCTGCAACACCTGATTGATCACGCCTATCCGGCCAAAGTGCGTGCTCTGCACAGGTCGCATTGCTGCATATCCGGCGCCGGTCGCCCGATCCAGATTTGTTGAGATTAGGTTGGATGAATGGGGAGAGGTCGGGATGTATTCTTGGCTTTGAAGGGGGAATAGGTCCTGCTTGCCGTGCAGCTCAATTGGATGGAGCCTGGCGTTTCCCGACTGGGTCTTGCCAAAATGAGTATTGGCTTCACTTGTCATACACTAAAGTCTCCAGATCGTCAGGTTCGGATAGAGCGTAAGATTGCCATAACAATACTCACAGCCCGAAAACATCTTGGCAGAAACCAAAACAACCATGACAGTCGCTGATTTTAGCACCTTGTGGGTGGCTTGCCAAGTGGTTGAAGGTCTTTGGCGCCCTCAAAAAACGACGATCCCGCCACATTGTGCAGGGATCGTCGCCCAATCGTAGGTTTTGCGTAGGAAGGAACAGCTTGATCGTCTATCGTTTCGTGAGCGTGTCGAGAAATTCTCGATTGTCGCGCGTGCGGCTCATGCGCTCGATGATCGGCAAGATCGCCTCGCTGCCGCCGCCCATGGCGTCGATCATGCGCCGCAGCGTGTAGACTTTCGAGAGCGTCTCGGCGTCGAGCAATTTCTCCTCGGCGCGTGTGCCGCTGCGCTCGATGTCGAACGCCGGGAAGATGCGCCGCTCAGCCAGTTTGCGGCTGAGGTGAAGCTCCATGTTGCCGGTGCCTTTGAACTCTTCATAGATGACGTCATCCATGCGGCTGCCGGTGTCGACCAGGCAGGTGGCAATGATCGTCAGGCTGCCGCCTTCTTCAAGATTGCGGGCGGCGCCGAAGAAATGTTTGGGCGGGTAGAGCGCCGCCGGGTCGATGCCGCCCGACAATGTACGGCCAGATGGCGGCACGGTGAGGTTGTACGCGCGCGAAAGGCGCGTAATGCTGTCGAGCAAAATCACGACATCGCGTCCACCTTCCACCAGGCGTTTGGCGCGCTCGAGCGCCATTTCCGCCACGCGCACATGGTTTTGAACCGGCTCATCGAAGGTGCTGCTGACGACCTCCGCTTCGACCGAGCGATCCATGTCGGTCACTTCTTCTGGGCGCTCACCGATGAGCACAACCATGAGATGAATATCTTTGTAATTGGTTGTTATGCCGTTGGCAATGCGCTTGAGTACGGTTGTCTTGCCTGCTTTAGGCGGGCTGACGATCAGACCGCGCTGCCCACGCCCGATCGGTGAGAGCAGGTCGATCATACGCGTTGAGATGACATTGGGGCGAGTCTCGAGCAGAATTTGTTCGTTCGGAAAGATCGGCGTCATCTTTTCAAAGACGGGACGCTTTTTAGCCTCTTCTGGGTCAAGACCATTGACTGCTTCCACTTTGAGCAGTCCATGGTACTTCTCGGTCTCTTTGGGAGGACGCACCTGCCCGATGATCAGGTCGCCCGTACGAAGCCCGAAGCGACGAATCTGGCTTTGGCTGACATAGACATCCTCTGGCCCTGGCAGTAAATGATCGCTGCGCAGGAAGCCGATATTGTCCTGAACAATCTCCAAAATGCCGCCGCCAAAGATATAGCCTGCCTGTTCAGCGCTGGCGCGCAGCAGGCGCATAATCAGGTCATATTTTTTCAGCCGTGTATATCCGGTGACGTTGGCTGCGCGCGCGATTTCGCGCAGCTCGTCCAGGTTTAATTCTTCCAATTGCCCAATTGTCATTTGATCCAGGGGAATGCTTGTATCCAGCATATCCTATCATCCTTCTAGTATAAGTAACTGTGCGGGCGATCTCGCCCGAAAAAGAGATTGTATAGCGATATAATGTGAGTGATGGGTCGATGTTTGTATTATGCACTGGCGGTTTGTCGCAGCGGCCAAATACCTTCTGGAGTTTGTATCGAGTCTGTGTCAGCAAGTGAGCGATTTTGCCGCCAGACCATCAAATCAAGAAGTGAGTATTTGCGTGATTCAACTATTCACACAGCAGCGCTGTCTACCGGTGGGAGTGATCGTAATCTTTCCTTGTGGACCGCTGGCAATGCAGACGACTTGGGAAAAACAGTCAGGGAAGTCAGGAAAATCCAACCGGCGATTTTCCCAAAGTGCTAAATTATTATAGCAGCAGAACAGTCTAACGTCAACTCATCTAAAAAGTTAATTTTACCAGTGATTATGGATCGTCGTCAAAAACGAAAAAGGTGGGAATTACACGAAGTTGTAATTCCCACCGAAGCCATCGGTTGCGGATTAAGAGATCAGGTGTTGCTGTTGAAGATAATCACCATTCCCAAAGGCCGCCAACATCGCGAAGTGTTTCAGCGTCGATGATGCGGATGCGCCGGTATCCCAATTCGACCAATCCCTGACGTTTGAAATCGCGTAAAATGGCGCTCACTGTCTCACGATAGGTGCCGAGGCGATCGGCTAACGCCTGGTGACTGACGCCCTTGATAACGCCGCTGCCATCACGATCAAGCTCAATGAGAAGTGCAGCCAGTCGTTCGGGCAGCTTTTTGTAGGCGACATCTTCCAGGCTATTCTCGACCTGCATCAGGCGCATCCCGTACGTTTGGAGCATGCCCCAACCGAGAATTGGATATTGCATCGTCATGTTGCGAGCTTCACTTTTGGGAATCACCCAAACGATGCAGTCTTCGGCGGCTTCGGCAAATACATTGGGGTCGATTGTCGCGTTCAGAGCGCCTTCGCCAAAAATTGCGCCCGGCTCCAGCGATGCGATTACTAGACGACGTCCCTCATTGTTCGTGCAAAGCAGATTGGCTTTGCCGCTCATCAACACGTACATGCGCGAGGCCATTGCTTCCGGTGAAGCGATGAGTTGACCGCGATCAATGCGCAGAACACTAACAACCTTATCAAACGCCGGATCTTCTTCTCGCAACGCCGTTAGCATTTGTGGCACGCTGTTTACACGCAAGCCAGTTGCAACAGGCGTGTTAACAACGTTCTGGGCGCCGAGTTGTAAGTTTTGAAGTTCACGCAAACTGATTTTCATATCAATTATTCCTTGTTGTTGATCTGTGTTCAGTGCACCGATATTCCAGTCATTGACTCACATCAGAATGTTTTGTCTATATCGTATTTGACGTTTGCTGGACAACTTGTTTTGGTTGATGTTGTCATGCTTGCGTCAGATGAAAAAACCGTACAAAACCTTTGCAATTATTTAACCATATTTCTGGGCTTTTGTCTAGCCCCCAAAAATGAGAGTTTTCTCATTCTTTTTGTAATTGGAATTAAAAGATGAAATAAGGCCGTTCAAGCTGCTAGAATGATGCTTTGGTTGCACGCTACTCATTTGCCACGGCTCTGTGGGGAAATGCGCAGATAGCCAACCCATAGGCGCTGCAAGCCTGAACTGCTGCACGTCCCGGTGAGATGACCAGATGGAGGGCTAGGAATTCCAGTCTTGAAACCCTGTTTGATGTTCATTGGCTCTAACTATATATCGCCAAGATTAAATTGAAATTGGAAATTTGTTTGCAATCTGTTAGCAGTTGGGGCTCTGGCAAGCAGGGGCGCGTCATTAGGGCTGTGGCATTATGCTATCGCACTTTGTTTTTGGAGTGACTGAACAAAACCTGTGCAATGACTGAGCGCTAAGGTTTCTGTGTCAATGGTTGCGCTGCCTGCCAATTCAGGAAAGCAAACCATCGCTCGCGCTGTTCAAGAGATAAGCTGTGTTGAAGTTCTTCTTGGTGCATTAGCTGCGACGCCCCCTTAGCGGATGTTGTCTGGTTGGCAAGCGCCTCAACGAACTGAAGCGCCTGGCTCTGCGCCGATGTGGGCCAGCACGCCAACTTTGTTGCAGCCTCTACACCCGCGAGATAGAGCTCGCGATCCTCATGATATGACTCGCTGGCAGGATCGAACAGACGGCGTAGATGTCCTTCGCTCACCCGTTTGAGTGCATTCGAGAAGATCTCCACCACTTGTTGATCACCTGTGCGCACGGCCAGGCTGGCGGAGCGGCTGAAGCAGTAGTCGCCAGCAAGGATCGTGCTGCCAAGCAGCGCTGAATTGGGTGCGTCTCCGCCTACGGTTCCGCCTAATACGATATGCACATTAATGGCGAGGTGCAGCATTTCCAAAGCAGCCGCCAGGTTGATGCGTTGTTCGCGCAACATATCCTGATCCTCCGCAGCCACGCCGGTGGCAAGCACGACGGCAGCGCGCAGCAACGGACGGCTGTGTTGCAGTTGTGCTGTCACCATCTGACTGAAGGGCGGAAACAGACCTGCGATCTCTTCGGCGATGCGTTGCTCAACCTGTGCAAGCTCTGCCTCGAACTGCTGGCGTGCGATTGAATTCATGATGGCTGAGCCTTGTAAGCACTCTGTTTTTGAAATTACGAGCTGTGGATGCTCCGGCGCGGATATTCAGAGAGCAGCTCGCCGATGCTCTCAACGGCCTCCAAGGCAGTTTCGCCCAAATAGACGCCGGCAATCCCATCGCGCAGTTCGGGGCGGACATTAAATGCCCGCCCACCATAGCCGATGATCGGTCGCGGGGATTCTATGCTAGTCAGCAGCTCACATAAGGGGCGCAGATTTTTCGCTGCATCAATGGTGGTTGCGCTGAATAGCACCATGTCAGGTCTAATTGCCTGCACTTCATTCACCATATCTTCAGCCAATAGATTCTGTCCAAGATAGCGCACGGTGTAGCCAGCGCGACGCAAATAAATCGACAGGAGCAGTGCACCGATTTCATGCAATTCACCGGGCGCACAGCCAACCCATATCAGCGGTCGGGCAGTCGCATTCGGGACGACGCGCAAAATTGCAGCCAGCCGCTGAATCAAATAGTTGGTTGCATAATGCTCGCGCGTGATGCTCAACTCGCCGCGATGCCAGCGTTCGCCGATCTCCACGAGCACCTGCATGATGATATGCTCGCCGACATGCTCCACCGGGTAGAGCGCAAACGCACGCGCCAATGTCGCCTCAGCTTCATCCTCATGGTAGTTGAGCAGCGCGCACAGCAATTGCTCTTGCAAACTAGCGAAGTTCTCAAGATCGAGGCGCGTGGGCGCTACAATGCTCGGCATCTCCTGCGCGCGCCCGTTTGGATCGGGCAGCGCAGCCTGTTCGTCAGATGGCGACTGTTCGATGATCGATTGCAGCCATGAAACCGCCTGGCTAATAGACATGCCAGCGTCCACTTGCGCTTTGAGCCAGCGAATGATCGCCACGTCGCGGTCAGAGTAAAGTCGATAGCCGCTCTCCGATCTCTGCGGCTGGCACATGTTGTAACGACGCTCCCAAGCGCGCAGTGTGCTCGGACTGATGCTTGTTGATTGTACAACTGCTTTGATATTGTATAGAGGTGTAGTTGAGTACTCGTTTAGCCGAATTGTCGTGACCACGGCGCCCATCCACCTTGTTTCATTGCACTTTTGTCTCGTTTGTTGGTTGCTTGCATTTGAAGCGCACACCATCCAGTCGATAGATTGCGTCGAGCTTTTGCAATCTTAGCACAGTCTCTTGTAAGGATCAATCTGCTGTAATAGTTTACGTAATTTTGTACCGAATTTGTTTCACTGAAATCCGTTGCTTTTGCTGCAACGATTGCTGCGCCGCCAATATACAGGCAACCGCGCTCTGATCGTCAAGCGGCGTTGCAAGTGGTGTTTCTCCTAGGCGAATCGCTGCAAGAAAGCGTGCAACACTGGCGCGATATGGATCGATGAGGTCGACGTCGACTGCACGCTGTTGCCCTCCACGGCGCACAATGAGCTGACTCTGTTTGTTGCCCGGTTCGCAATGTATGGCGTGCAGGCTGCCGGCGCCGCCATGGATTATGATGCTCACCGGCGCATGAGGCAGCACAAACGAGTCGTGTACGATGGCAGGCAATCCGCTGCGCAATCGAATCATGTGGAGCACGTCCTCCTCACACTCGCTTCCGAGCAGCGTTTGCAGGCTATGCGACTGAATCTCCGCAGGCTGGTTGAGCAGCAGAAAGGTCAGCAAGTCGGCGTCATGCAACAGCCTGTCCCAGAGCACGCCACCAAATGGTTGTTGGATGCGCCACGTCTGCCGATCAAGCGGCAAAGGCAGCATATTGTCGATACGCACTCCCAGCACTTCGCCGATGGCGTCGGCATGGAGCATCTCGCGCAGACGGCGCACCACACCGGTGGAGCGCCAGACATAGTTTGCCGCCAATACAAGCCCGCGATGATGCGCCATCTGTTCAAGTTCCAAGCACTCTTCCAGGCTCTCGCTGATGGGCGGTTCGCAGAGCACATGTTTGCCAGCCAGCAGCGCAGCACGCACAGTCTCAGCGTGATGACGGGGGTGGTTGCCTACATAGACGCAGTGAATTTCGCGGCGATTCAGCAACGCAGCCAGATCATCGCTAGCGTGAACAATGCCATGTGCGTCGGCAAAACGTCGTGCAAAGCGAGCGTTATGGCTGTACAACGCGGCGACATAGGCGCCGGCTACATCGCGCCCGCCGACTGCCGGCGGTTGTTGCCAGATCGCAGGGTTCATCCAATGTGCGGCAACGTGACTGGCGCCGGCGATTAGAAATCCGACCGAACGGTCATCGATTTTGCGCGTTGCCAACCACGGTGGAGGCGCGTCAGCCATGCTCCTCGCCCGCAATCAGCCGATAGATCGATTCCAGATCTTCATCGCTGTAAAAATGCACGATCAATTTGCCCGCGCCGTCTGGGTTGCGATTCAGGCTGACCTTTGTGCCCAATGCCGACCGAAACTGGTCTTCGAGAAATTGCAGATGCTGTTGAAGTTCAGGACTCGTAGTTTCCTGAGCAGGCGGTGGTTCAGACGGCTGAGCGCACAATCGGCGTACAAGCGCTTCAGTCTGACGCACCGACAGATCGCGCTTGATCACTTCGGGAAGGGCGCGACGAATTGCCGCCTGATCAGGCAACCCGAGCAGCGCACGCGCGTGTCCCGCTGAAATTTGGCCGTCGATCACAGCCTGCTGCGCTTCGACCGGGAGGCTGAGCAGACGAACAGTGTTGGCGATGGCGGGGCGACTTTTGCCGACGCGTTCGGCGACTTCAGCCTGCGTCAAGCCAAACTCTGTCATCAATGCCTGAAACGCGGTTGCCTCCTCAAGAGGATTCAGATCGGCGCGCTGGACATTCTCGACCAACGCCCATTCCATGAGTTGCTGCGGCGTCGCCTCGCGCACGATCACAGGTACGTCACGCAGGCCAGCCATCTGTGCAGCGCGCCAGCGGCGCTCACCGGCAATCAACCAGAAATGCGTCGGTTTGTCAGCCGCCGCTGTGACAACCAATGGCTGAATGATGCCATGTGTGTGGATCGATGCGGCAAGCTCCTCCAGTGCAGTTGGGTCGAAGTTGGCGCGCGGCTGATGCGGGTTGGGCAGGAGATGGTCGATAGCGACCATCCGCACACCGCCGGCCTCAGCCTGGGCGACGACCTCCGGAGCTGCCGGTGTGAGTGCGGTGTCCATGATCAGGGCGCTGAGGCCGCGCCCAAGCCCTCGTTTCTTGCTTTCAGCGGCCATGCTCTTTACTCCCTTTGTGCTAGACTCGCTGTGGAGACGATGGTGAGATCGTGGTGTGCACGCCCTCGACGCGTTGCAAAAACTCCTGCGCCAATGCCTGATAAGCCATTGCGCCTGCGCTCATCGGTGCGTAGCTCAGGATCGTCTGACCGTGCGAAGGCGCCTCGCTCAGCCGCACATTGCGCGGGATGATCGTTTGGTAGACCTCGTTGGGGAAAAAACGGCGCACATCCTCTACGACTTCCTGTCCGAGGTTGGTGCGTGCGTCGTACATCGTCAACACCACGCCCGCAATCACCAACCGATCGTTGAGAATCTCGCGCACCTGGCGAATCGTGTTGAGTAGCAGGCTCAACCCTTCCAATGCCAGATACTCGCACTGCACCGGAATGATCACGCCGTGTGTGGCGGCTGTCAGGCCGTTTATCGTCAGCAGACCGAGGCTGGGCGGCTCGTCGATAAAGATGTAGTCGTACTTGTTGCTTACGGTCGCCAGACTGCGCGCCAGCAAACGTTCGCGCGCCATCATGCCCGCCATTTCCACCTCTGCGCCGGCCAGGTCGGTGCTTGCTGGCAGCAGATCGAGATTCATCCAGGCTGTCAGCGTCAATGCGTCCTGGGCGGAGCGACCATCGATCAATACATCATACAAACTGATGGAAAGAGTACGTGGATTAATGCCGAGACTGGTGGTGGCGTTGCTCTGTGGGTCGGTGTCCACCAATAACACGCGACGCCCGCTTGCCGCCAGATAGGCGCCGAGATTGACAGCCGTCGTCGTTTTGGCGACGCCGCCTTTTTGGTTGGCAAAACAGTAGATGCGCGCAGTCATGATAATCTCAGGAACTTGCTGCGTCCGTTTGCTGCAGCTTCCACTTCATTCCACATCCCGCCTCTTCGCAGTGCGTATAGAAATTTTTGCAGACAACCGTTTAGAATTTCGACTGTTCGACCATGATCGGCTCGAAAGGATGGGCCTCCATATAGTCCAGGATTGCCTGGCGGGATGGAATGCCACTCACTCCGATATGTTCGACGCTCATTGATGCTGCGACATTGCCGAAACGCGCTGCTTGAATTGGGTCTTTGGTCTCCTCCAGGCGGATCAAGAACGCTGTGGTGAAAATATCGCCCGCGCCGGTTGGGTCAACCTCGTTTGCTGGCCGTGGTGGAATCTTCACCTCGTGGATGCTGCCATTGGGCTGGCGTTGGAAGACGGTCGAACCGTCGCGGTATTCGGTGACGACGATCAGGGGCACATAATCAAACGCAGGGGCCAGGCGCTCCCATTCGTAGTCGATGTCCTCGAGCGATAGGATCAGCGCATCCAGATAGGGCAGAATTTCGCGCGCGGTCTCCCACTGTTTGCTGTGCACGCGACCATCGGCGTCCCAGCGGCGCATCCATCCCTGGGGCACGGCAGCGACCACCGTTTCTTCGGCAAAAATCGCCGGCACATCCGGTTCGATCTCATTTGCAATGGGGCCGAGCAAAACAATATCAGGATGGCGCAGGCTGGGATCGATGTCTTTTGCGCTGATTGGCGGCGCTGGCGTGTAACAATATTGGATACGACCGTGCGATGTGTAGATATTGCTGAAAGTAGTGGTTGACGGCGAAGGCAGTACGTGTAGTTGCGCCGACGACGGCATTGCAGATAGATCGGTGTCGGGTGTGGCGCGCGTCACCACCGTGGGGCGACGGCCAAGTCTGTCGGCGACGACGGCGGCAAACGTCACCGTCCCACCCAGCAGATAGGTGCTGAAGTCGTGCTCGTGGAGCAAGTCGCGTGTGACATTGCCGATCAACAGGATATCAATCGGCGCCGTCGAAGTGTTCATGAGTGGATTCGTCGCCACGTCATCTCCGTGGAAGAATCTGAACTTTGCGTCGTTCGCCCTCACCGCTGCTCTCTGTGATGACATCCGGGTGGTCGCGCAGTGTGAGGTGGATGATCCTCCGTTCACCGGGCGCCATTGGCTCCAGTGCAAGCGCTCGTCCCGTCTGGGCAACCTGCTGCGCCGAACGCAGTGCAAGCTGCGACAGGTGATCGATGCGGCGCTGACGATAGCCCTCGACGTCGACGACGATGTTCTTCCACCGATGGAGGCGCTGATTGACCATCAGACGCACCAGATATTGCATGTTGCCCAGTGTGTCGCCGCGACGTCCGATCAGTGGACTCAAGTCCTTGCCCTGCAAGTCGAGCAACAAATAGCGCTGCTCGTTGTCTGCATCCGGTTCGCGCCACGTTGCGACAACTTCGGCCTCAAAGCCCATGAGTCGCACCAAAGTGCCGAGAAATTCTGTGGCGAGCTGAACCAGTTGTTCGTCCTCTTCAGCGGTTGATTCAGCGTCTTCACCGGTTTCGGCGTCCGTATCTACATCTTCGCTCTCTGTCTCTGCACTTTGCAGGTCAGATGCGAACACTTCGGTGGAAATAGGTGAAGGGGCTTCGGCTGGCGGCTCGGATGATGGAGCGACGGCGTCCTCGGTAGGCTCGACATCCACCGATGGCGCAGGCGGCGGAGTCTGTACGCCGACCGAACGCCGGGAGATGCGCACCTGCGCCGGTTCGCTGCCGAGACCAAAAATGCCGCGGCTTCCCCGGCTGATGATCTCAATTTCCGCCTCGCTTTGTGTGAGTCCCAGCGTGCGCAGTCCTTCAGCAATTGCCTCATCGACGCTTTTGCCGGTGAATAGAGTTGCGTCGGCCATCGCTTACTTCCTTTTGGCTTTGTTGCGTTTGGGCGTCGATGCAGCCGTCGTCGATTTGACGGGCTGGGGATTCTGCGGCTTGACATCCACTGTGACCGGCTCCGCAGGCGACGCTGCGGCTGTCGCCGTCTGGGGCTTTTGCAAGAAGAAGCGGGTGACTGCCCATTGCTGGCCAATCTGCAACAGGTTGCTGGTGACCCAGTAGAGACTTAGACCGGCAGGCACCTGCAATGTGAAGTAGCCGAAGAAAAGCGTCATGACCATGCTCAGATTCTGCGTCATTTTGGCTTGTTCAGAATCCGCTGTTGCTGGCGTCATCCACTTCTGCATGAAGATTTGGGACACAACCAGCAGAATCGGAAGGATCATATACGCGATCAGGGTGTAATAATCACCTGCTGACCATGCTTCTGGTATCCAGCCCAAACCGAGCGCAAAATTGGGGAAGCTCAGATCAGGGAGCCAGAAAAAGCCTGCGTTTTCCAACATAGGCCCGACCGCCACAAGCGCCGCATAGAGACCGAACAGGATTGGCATCTGAACAAGCAGAGGAAGGCAGCCGCTCAGAGGATTGACGCCGGCTTCTTTGTAAAGCTTCATCTGTTCCTGCGCCAATCGCTCACGATCCTTGCCGTATTTTTTCTGAAGTTCAGAGAGACGCGGTTGCAGCTCCTTCTGCGCCTGCATGCCGCGAATCTGACTGAGGTTAAGTGGGAACGTGATGATCTTGATGCCAAGTGTAAAAAGCACGATCGCCCACCCCCAACTGTAGGTTACACCTGCCCGTTCGAGCATTGAGTCCATTCCGATCAGGATATTGGCAAGCGGCCAAACAACGAAGGTTTGCCAGAAGCCTTCGGGCGGCGTTGTTGTGACATCGACGCCCTCGTAGGGAACGCCACAGCCTGTCAGGGTCATTGCAGACAGAACAAGGATGGCGAGAATGATCCAACGTCTTTGTTTCACAGAGGTTTCTCCTTATTACGGGAACACCACTCTATCTTAGGGAAGTGGGTCAAACCCGCCTTCATTCCAGGGATTGCATCGCAGTATGCGCTTGAACCCCATCCAACTGCCCTTGGCGACGCCATATTTTTCGATGGCCTGATAGGTGTATGAGGAGCAAGACGGATAGAAACGGCAATTGTTGCCCAACATCGGTGACATGAATTTTTGATAGAAGCGGATCATTGCAAGCGCAATTGCACGCATGGTCACTTATCTTCGGTCGTTATCTGTGATTGGAAAAGCTGCGCCCGCCGAAGCAGGCGGGCGCAGGCGGTTTCCATCTCATGATAGTCCGCACTGCGAATTGGCTGTCTGGCAATCAGGACAATGTCCCAACCGGGCTGAATGCTTTCCTGTTGCAGACGAACGATCTCGCGCAGGCGACGTTTTATCCGATTGCGGCGCACAGCATTGCCGATGCGGCTGTTTACAGCAAACCCGAATCGGCTGTAGGGCAGATTGTTGGGCAATGCGCACAACACAAGCAAATGATTGGCGTATGAACGTCCCTGGCGACGAATCTCCTGGAACTGCTTGTTTGTGCGCACGCGATAGCGTCGCTTCACAATGTGCGGTGACCGGACGGAACGTTCTTGCGCAGACGCCATGCCATAGCAAGGTTTCTGTTGAATCCTGGCAGAACCGACCTGCAGAAAACTCGATTACACCAAAACGTTAGATGGCTTTGCGGTTGGTCAACTGTACGCTGAGACGGACGCGCCCTTTGAGACGGCGCCGACGCAGCACGTTGCGTCCACCCGGTGTAGACATGCGGCTGCGAAAGCCGTGCGTCTTCAGTCGTTTGCGAACTTTAGGTTGCCAGGTTCGTTTCGTCGCCATGATAATTTTACTCCCGTTCTACACAGTCTCAAGCATCCGCTCAAATCGCTCTACACAACCCACTTGTGCAGCGAACCTGCCATCGAACACGCAACATTCTGCCATGCAGATGTTTGTAACGCAGGCGTCTGTCGCAAAGCATGCAAAGCATTCGGTCATAAAGAGCGATCTGTTCGTTGCCTATTCGCTTTTCCAGACGACCAGCGCTGTGAGAATGTGCATCAAACTGGTGTGATGTATCACGTCTGCACACATTTCGACACTTGTACGCATGAGCGTCAAAACAGCATTATATGCGTCGGCTTTTTGGCATGTCAAATCTGTTGCAGGGTTTCGGAGCTTCAATTCTATTGGCAAGCGGATCGATGCATGGTACTATCAATGATGATTGTGCAAAAAGCGGCCTAATGCGGAGGCAAAACGTTTGAGGTCTACAGGAACGTCTCTGCTTGACAATAAACTTGATACCAAATGGCGTTCTGGCATGACACGCGCTTATATTGACGAAAACATAGATTCGCTGCGGCAGCGCGCCGATGCGTTGCTTGACGAGATGATGCTTGGCGGAGTGGACATCGGCGCTGGTGATGGGGCGATCGATGTCAGTCATGCTAATTCTGCCGAAATTGGCTACGTCAATGGTTTCACCGATCCCGCACATCACCCAAGCTCCGATGGCGGCGGCGCCTTTGAAAATAACGCACAGGAGACGCCGTGGTCGGAGAGCTATGATGAGCGTCATGCAAATGCTGGCATTGGGCGCGTGATCGGCGCTTCACCGTCGGCTGACTTTCCGCCCGTCTCTGTTCCAACCCATACTGTGAGCGCTCTTTCGTCGCTCGCCGATAGGGATGGTGTCAGCGACAGTATTTCAGCCGAGCGAAACATAGCATCCAACCGCACTGGGCGCCTCATTCCGGCGGAGCAGCGTTATGCTCGCCCATCCGTTGCGGAAAGCGCCACATTTGATGCTGCCCTCAGCGAGACGCCGATGCACTCGCCGTCCAGCGCTGTGCGTCGTCAATCGGCCGCTCTGGCGAGTTCGATGGCCGTGGGCCTGCGCGCCAATGCGCGCTCCACGCTTCTGCCGCGTGCAGTCGAGACGGATGTCGAGACCGCCGAACAGGAAATCCATGCGCTGTTGAGCGAAATAGCAGCTACATTGCCGGTAGGTCATGAGGCGGCAGAGCGCGGGCGTCATCTGCTCAATAAGGCGCAGCACATTCTGGAGAGCGATCCATCGCGCACGGCGGAGGTTGACTATTATCTTCAGCAGGTGCGACGCATCGTTCAGCGCACGCGCCAGATGCACAATGACTCGTCGCTTTATCGCCGAAGGTTGACGATTTATCTGACTGCATGGGCGGCGCTTGCGATTACCTCGTTGGCGGCGCGCTATATCCTGCAGCCTGAACTGCTGATGTTTCTAGAAGTATTGTTTTGGACGGAAAGCGACTCGATCTTTGCACAGCTCACCCCTATGGTGGTTGGCGCCTTCTTTGCCGGTGCATTGGGCGCCACTGTTGGCGTACTGACAAACATGCGGCGCCACGCTGCGCAAGAACATGGGTATTTTGACCGTAAGTATGGTTTGCGCGGGTTGTTGCTGCCCCTGCTTGGCGCCATTTTTGGCCTGATGTTGGCTGCGATTTGGGCGACGGTCTGTTACTTTGCGGGCTGGGACGCAACAGATCCATGGATCAGTTCGCTGCCTGCAGCGGTTGCGCTTGTGCTCGGATTTGCTCAGGAATGGCTGTACGGCGCCCGCTGATCTGGCGTGGATTTGCCGGTGTATGCAAAGACTCAACGCTTCATGGACTATGTAGAAGTCGTCGTCAATGTTCCGATTCGTCGCACCTTCCGCCGCAGCGATTCGCCTCCCCCACCCACTGACGACGAAGACGCTCTTCAAACCTTTCATTATCACTTGCCGCCAGAATTGGAGAACACCGTGTTGCCGGGTCACCTGGTCTGGGCGCCGTTTGGCGCGCAGCAAGTTCAGGCGATCGTCCTGCGCCGCACCGATTCCGCTCCAGTGCAAACCAAAGCGATCCTGCGATTGGCGCGACCCGAACCGATCCTGACCGGCGTGCAGATCGCGTTGGCTGCCTGGATCGCCGACTACTACGTGGCGCCATTTTCTGCCGCGATCCGTTTGTTTTTGCCGCCGGGACTGTTGAGCCGCGCCGACAGCCCACCTGCTGCGCGCTCGCGTCGCGAACTGCGCATCAGCCTGGCGCTGTCGCCCGAAGATGCGCACCGCCGCCTTGCCGAAGTTGGGCGCAACACCGACATGGCGAAGGTGCTGGCGTGGTTCATCGCCCATCGCGGTGCGACGCCAACGCTGACTGAGATTCAAGCTGCATGTTCGCTGCGCAGCGACAGCGCCGTCAAATCGCTGGCAAAACGCGGCGCGCTTGCAATCGAACAGCGCACCGTGCGGCTGTTGTTGGACGAAGAGGCGGCGACGACCTTGCTATTGACCCTGCGCAGCACAGACAAGTATCTGCCGATTGTCGAGACGTTGGCTGCTGCTGGCGCCCCTTTGTGGCGGCATGATCTGGGTGAACGCACAACCGCGCCGCTGCAATCCTTGCGCGATCTGGAACGTTGGGGCGTCGTCCAACTGTCCGATGAGATTTTTGTGCGCGACCCGCTGTTGGGGCGCAACTTTCCATCGACCGCAGCGCCGACGTTGACTTCAGAGCAAGCGGCAGTATGGCAGCGCATCGCCGACGCCGGATTTCAGCAACCACAGGGCGCCGCTTTTCTTTTGCATGGCGTCACTGGCAGCGGCAAAACCGAAATTTACCTTCGCGCTATTGAGGAAACCCGTCAGCGTGGTCAGCAGGCGATCGTCCTGGTTCCAGAGATTGCATTGACGCCGCAGACTGTGGCGCGTTTCGCCGGCCGTTTCCCTGGGCGGGTGACTGTCATTCACTCGGAGCTCAACATTGGCGAGCGTTATGACATCTGGCGTGGCATCCGCGACGGCAGTTACGATGTGGTGATCGGCCCGCGCAGCGCACTTTTTGCCCCTGCGCCTAACCTGGGGCTGATCGTAATCGACGAGGAGCATGAATCCACCTACAAACAGGATGCCGAAGAGTGGGGCAGCGGTAAGGTGTTCTACGACGCACGCACAGTTGCACGGCGTATGGCGGAGATGACCGGCTGCACGCTGATCTTCGGCTCGGCTACGCCAAGTTTGGAGACCTATTTTGCAGCGCAACAAGGCGAGATCGTGTTGCTGGAAATGGCGCAGCGGGTGATGGGGCATCGGAGCGCGCTGGAAGGGGCGAGCGCCGTCTATGCGGACATGCCGCCGGTGGAGATCGTTGACATGCGTCAGGAACTGCGCGCCGGCAATCGCAGCATTTTCAGCCGTAGCCTCTCGGCGCAACTGTTGGAAACGCTTGCGGCGCATGAACAGGCGATCCTTTTCCTGAACCGGCGCGGCGTCAACACCTTTATCATGTGTCGCGACTGCGGACACGTCGAGGAGTGCAGGCGTTGCGCCGTTCCACTCACCTATCACATGGAGAGTGCAGGGCGGGCGGCGCGTCTCGTCTGCCACCATTGCAATCAGGTCTATCCAGTTCCCGACATCTGCCCGGTGTGCAAGAGCAAGCGGATTCGCTTCTTCGGCGCTGGCACCGAGCGGATCGAGGAAGCGGTCAAGGAAATTCTGCCCGGCGCGCGCGTCCTGCGTTGGGACGCCGACACCACCGGGCGTAAAGGCAGCCACGAGCAGATCATGACTGCCTTTGCCACCCATCAGGCAGATGTCTTGATCGGCACACAGATGATTGCCAAAGGGCTGGATTTGCCGCTAGTGACGCTTGTCGGTGTCGTGGCGGCGGACGTGGGGTTGTTTTTGCCCGATTTTCGCAGCAGCGAACGCACCTTCCAGTTATTGACGCAGGTCGCCGGTCGCGCTGGCCGTAGTCAACGCGGCGGTCGCGTCGTTATTCAGACCTATCGCCCTGACCATTATGTGATCCAGGCCGCAGCACAGCACGATTATCAAGGCTTCTACGCGCGCGAGCTTGCCTTTCGCCGCGAACACGGCTATCCGCCGGTGCGCAAACTGGCGCGGTTGATCTATTGGGAAAAACGGCTGGATCGTGTGAAGCAGGAGACAAATCGAATGGCGGCGGTGGTGCGCCATCGATTGGCGTCGATGGGGTTAGAGAGTGCGGGCGCCACGCTGCTTGGTCCGGCCCCAGCATTTTTTGAACGACACCGCGGCTACTATCGCTGGCAATTGTTACTGCGCGCCCCTGATCCGGCTGCGGTGCTGCGCGGGCTAGAGATACCGTTCGGCTGGCGCGTTGACATCGACCCGCTTTCAACGTTGTGAATAAGCGCATCTCGCCAGCATCCCGTCGCGCCGGAGGCGATGACCTGCAAAGCAAACTCTGCCCCAGAGACGTAAGGTAGACCCGCCCTTTGCAAACTGCTTGACAGTAGCCGCCTATCTTTTTACAATCCATTGCCAATGATGACAGAAAACGCAGATCGACAAATAGGCAATGAAAGCGCATTGGTTACAGAGGTTGCACCGCCAGGCAAAGTGTCGTGGCTCACTTTGAAGGATGCCAGCGATTTCTTGGGGGTGCATTTCACCACATTGCGTGGATGGGCTGATCGCGGCGAAATCCCAGTGTTTCGGACGCCAGGCGGCCATCGACGGTTCAGCCTTGACGATCTGCGACGTTTTCTGGCTGAACGCGCTAAATCGACGTCCGCACCTAGCAGCAACGCGCTTGTCCAGGCGGCGGTGGATCGGGTGCGGCAGGAAATGAGGCGATCCGATGCACTTGTGCAGCGCTGGCATCATCCTGAGGATGCGCGCATCGATCAGATGCGCCGTGAACGTGGGCGGATGCTCTTCTCGCTGGCAATCGCCTATGTGATGAAACCCCAGCAACGCGACCAATTGCTCGATTCTGCACATGATTTGGGGCGGCAGTATGGCGCTGACGCAGCAGCGACGGGCATATCCCTTGTTGAGACTGGTCGTGCAGTGCAATTTTTCCGCCAGCAGTTGATTGAAGCGGTGCGAGCCAACGAAAGCGAGCGCCCTGACAGCGACGACATCCGCGTGGAGCGACTGCTCAATCGTTTCCTGGACGAAGTGCTCTTTGCTGTGCTAGACGGCTATGAGGCTGGGCTGGCGGAAGGCAGGGTGGCGGCAGTTAAAGCAGGTAAAACAGCTAAATAGGCGCATGGAGAACGAGTTCGTAGGGGATTCGTCTTTTTTTGTCCTTGCAATTCGTCGTGCATGTGTTATAATTTCGACACTACACAGCGAAAGTACTGAATAAACCAGATAATCGAAGCGTTGTCGCTGGTTTGGCATCGAAATTGTTTGATCGAATTTGCAGTTTTTGTTGATTGGAAGAATGCAGTATAATACTGTTGATTTCCCATCACGAGGGCTGTGCAAAAGTCCAAATACATTCCACGATTTCCACGACAAGGGGAGGTTTCTATGCTTAACCGGAGGATTTGGGTTGTAGCGCTGATTGCTGTTCTGCTCATGTCTAGCCTTGCTGGCTGTGCCATGGGCGATGTTGCTGCACCTGCCCGCAGCGTGCCGATCAGCGTCGATGCCGCGCTGGAAGGTCAGAATGCAGGTTTGATGGGCCTGATGACCGGCAGCGTCACCTGGAGCGAGGCGCAGTTGAGCAGTTTCCTGACTGAGTTGCTGCGTCAGAACACCGGTCCCAACCAGCCGGTGGATGCAATCACGGTGTGGCTTGAGCCGGGCAACCTGGTGCACGCTCGCATCGCTCTGAAAGATGGTGTGCTGCTTGGCGGCCGCAATATCGACGTTATGGGGCGAATCATGGTGCAGAACGGCCAACTCATGGTTGATCTGACAGGCGCTGGCGCCAATGGTATGATGGTCAGTGGGCCGCTGATGGGGCTGGTGAACAGCTATATCAACGGTGCGTTGGCTGGCTTTGGCCTTGCCGCCGATGTCAAGACTGACGAAGGCAGCATCACTATCAGCATGGGCGGCATGTAATCTGGCAACGCCCCCGCTTTTTTACAACTGAATAGCATCTTTTCCAGTTCGACAGCAATTCACAATATGAGCCACGCGCTCTAGGATAGATTAGCCAAGAATTACGAACTGGAACCCATCTTGATGAAAAGCCCGGAACGTGATCGATTCGCTCCGGGCTTTCTTTTCGGCAGGAGAATCAGCAAGGTGATTGCGGGATTTACAAAAGAGAAATATAGCGATATCAGCGTTCCAACACTCTTACTGGATGAAGGACGCGCCCGGCGCAATATCTCCCGTATGGCAGACAAAGCCGCATCCAGTCAGGTTCGTTTTCGCCCACACTTCAAGACGCATCAATCCGCCGCCGTCGGTGAGTGGTTTCGCAACGTGGGCGTCACAGCCATCACGGTCTCATCGGTGGAGATGGCGCGCTATTTTGCTGCGCACGGCTGGAACGACATCACGATTGCGTTTCCAGTAAACGTGCGCGAGCTCGACAAGATCAATCGACTGGCGCAGCAGGTGCGGTTGCATCTCTTGGTGGAGAACCAGGCGACCGTGAACTTTCTGTCGCAGCGTCTGACCGAAACGGTTGGCATTTGGATCGAGATCGACGCTGGCTATCAGCGCAGCGGCGTGCGTTGGGACGATGGTTCGACGCTGACGACCCTCGCACAGCAGATCATAGCGTGTGACCGGTTGGCGCTGCAGGGCTTGCTCACACATGACGGCGCCACCTACGCTACCCATTCGCATGATGAGCTGGCTGCACAATACGGTCAGACAATCAGACGACTCAATCAGGCGCGCAACTGGTTGATGGAACGCAGCTTTCTAGGGCTTGAACTTTCGGTCGGCGATACGCCGGCGTGCAGCGTCCTCGATGATCTGGGGCAGATCGACGAAATGCGACCTGGCAATTTTGTCTTCTATGATTGGATGCAGGTGCAGATCGGCTCTTGCACCGCCGACGACATTGCCGTGATCGTAGCCTGTCCGGTCGTTTCGATACATCCGGAGCGTAATGAACTGATCCTTTATGGCGGCGCTGTCCATCTCTCAAAGGAAAATTTGCGGCAGCAAGACGGTCAGAGCATCTTTGGTGTAGTTGTGTTGCTCGATGAGGAGGGATGGAGCATGCCGCTGCAAGGTGTGTGGGTGCGTTCACTGTCACAGGAACACGGGGTGGTTCATGCTGAAGACGCCGCATTTGCAGAATTGGTCAAACATGTCGAGGTCGGCGGATTGCTTGGCGTAGTCCCTGTGCATTCCTGTCTGACAGCCGATCTACTCAAACAATATCGCACTTTAAATGGCGAATTGCTCTCGATGGCGCCGATCCCGTGCGCTGTCGCACAGATGTAAGAAATAGTTGCGCTTTGGCGGCTCGTCGATTTGACCGGTTTTTCAGCACCGTGTTATATTTCTTGTTCGTGGGTTCGCCGTGCCCATGGTTTGTTGTCTGTTCGCTGAAATAGGGTTGACCGTGACTTTCCGGCGCACAGGTAAAGACGCAATCGGTGCAGCCAGTGAATGCTGTAGCTGTTTATTGTCACTAAAATTGTCGAATTTTTGTTGAAGTCACAGATGTCGAGAGTCTTGCATCTGCGAGGCTCTATGAAAAGTGGAGGGACGTTTGCCGACCATCAATCAACTGGTCCGTAAGGGCCGCAAGGATGTTGCGAAGAAAGAAAAAGCGCCGGCGTTGCGTTTCACGCAGAATACGCTGACCGGTCGTACGCGCCGCATGAAGCTGGGAAATCCACAAAAGCGCGGCGTCTGTACACAGGTGCGTACGACGACGCCCAAGAAACCAAATTCTGCACTGCGCAAGGTGGCGCGTGTGCGTCTTTCCAATGGCATCGAAGTGACAGCGTATATTCCGGGTGAAGGGCACAACCTGCAGGAGCACAGCGTCGTATTGGTGCGCGGCGGTCGTGTCAAGGATCTGCCCGGTGTGCGGTATCATATCGTGCGCGGCGCGCTTGACAGCCAGGGCGTTGATAAACGCAAGCGCGGCCGAAGCAAATATGGCACGAAGCGACCCAAAAAATAGCGCCTAAAATAGCGCCTAAAAATAGCGAACGCCTCGCCTTGCCTGTAGACAAAGCGCCGATGGGCGAGGTTGCAGGATATATAGTGAGACAAAGAGAGTAACTATGCGCAGAAATCGTGCTGAACAACGCAGCGTCACGCCCGACCCTCGCTATCACAGCGAAGTGGTCGCCAAATTTGTTAACAATGTGATGGAGCGCGGCAAGAAGAGCCTGGCTGCGAGCATCGTCTACGACGCGTTTGCAATCATCGAAGAGCGCACCAAGCGCCCCGGCATCGAAGTCTTCGAGGAGGCGTTGAAGAACGCCACGCCGCTCGTCGAGGTGAAACCGCGCCGCGTGGGTGGCGCCACCTACCAGATTCCGATGGAAATTGGTGCGGCGCGCAGACAGGCGTTGGCGATGCGCTGGCTGATCGAAAATTCGCGCAAGCGCAGTGGTCGCGACATGGCGGCGCGTCTTGCGGGCGAGCTAATGGATGCAGCGCGTAACGAAGGCGCCACCATCAAGAAGCGCGAAGATACGCATCGCATGGCGGAAGCCAATCAGGCGTTTGCTCACTTCCGCTATTAGTCAAACCAATACGCAATCTCGCGGTTGAAGCGCCTGCCATTTTACGCTGGCGGCGTCTTGCAATCGATGAGTGGGTGTCACCTGCACAAAACGGGAATAACCTGAGTTGATGCGGCGCCCACCTGCAAGCTGATCGCTCCCTTACATCATGACGTGTTTGATCGCATGATATGAGTTTATTGGCGAAGGCGTTGCAGGTTCAGGCGCCGCATTATTTTGTGTGAAATTGTTGGACGGTCAGAGAGAGTAACTTATGGCGAACGAATATCCAATTGAACGAATGCGCAATATCGGCATCATTGCTCATATTGATGCTGGAAAAACGACGACGACGGAACGCATCCTCTTCTATTCTGGTCGCATTCACCGCATGGGTGAAGTGCACGAAGGCACTGCCGTAACCGACTGGATGGTGCAGGAGCGCGAGCGCGGCATCACGATCACGGCGGCGGCTATCACCACTTCGTGGACCGACCGCGTCACCGGCGAAGAGTGTCAGATCAATATTATCGACACGCCAGGACATATCGATTTCACCGCTGAGGTGCAACGTAGCCTACGCGTGCTTGACGGCGGCGTGGTTGTCTTCGACGCTGTGGCGGGGGTCGAACCGCAGTCGGAGACGGTCTGGCGGCAGGCGGATCGCTACCACGTGCCGCGCATCTGCTTTGTGAACAAGATGGATCGCGTCGGCGCCAGCTTCGAACGCACGATCGAAATGATCGTTGACCGGCTTGGCGCCAATCCACTGCCGATCCAACTTCCCCTCGGCGTCGAAGATTCTTTCAAGGGCGTCATCGATTTGTTTACCATGAAGGCATTCGTCTTTTCCGATGAACTGGGCGCGTCGCCGACGGTCACCGACATCCCAGCAGAATACGCTGCCGCTGCGGCTGAGGCGCGCGAGCACATGATCGAACGCATCGCTGAGACTGACGACGATCTGACGATGAAGTTTCTTGAGGGCGAGGAGATTAGCAACGAAGAGTTGTACGCAGCGCTGCGCAAGGCAGTGTGCAACAACGAAATTGTGCCGATTCTGTGCGGCACGGCGCTGCGCAACAAGGGCGTGCAGCTTCTGCTCGACGCCGTGATTCGGTACCTTCCTAGCCCCAAAGACGTGCCCCCTGTGCAGGGCGTCAACCCTGAAACGGGCGCCGAAGAGACGCGCGCATCTGATCCCAACGCGCCATTTGCGGGATTGGTCTTCAAGATTGTCACCGACCCGTTTGTAGGACGGTTGGCTTATGTACGCGTCTATTCTGGCGTGCTTCGCTCCGGCGAGACGGTCTATAACTCAAATCGCGGTAAACGCGAACGCATCGGCCGTTTGGTGCGCATGCACGCCGATAAACGCGAGGATATTAAGGAAATCGGCGCCGGCGACATCGCCGCCATTGTCGGTCCTAAAGAGTCATACACGGGTGAAACTCTGTGCGACCAGAAATCGCCGATTGTGCTCGAAACGATCGAATTCCCCGAGCCAGTGATCAAAGTAGCTGTCGAGCCGAAGTCAAAGGGCGACCAGGACAAGCTGACCGACGCCCTGATCAAACTCGCAGAAGAAGACCCGACCTTTCGCGTACAGTACGACGACCAGACCGGTCAGACTGTCATTTCGGGCATGGGCGAGCTGCATCTCGATATCATTGTTGACCGTCTTAAGCGAGAGTTTCGCGTGCAGTGCAATGTCGGGCGTCCGCAAGTCGCCTACCGCGAGACGATCACGCGACCGGTCAAGGTCGAAGGTCGTTTCGTGCGCCAGTCGGGTGGTCGCGGTCAGTATGGTCATGTCTGGTTGGAGATCGAACCAAATCAGCCTGGCGCCGGCTTTGTGTTCGAGGATAAAATTGTCGGCGGCGTTGTGCCGCGCGAATATATCGCTCCGGTTCAGAAGGGTGTAGTTGAAGCGATGGAGAGCGGCGTGCTCGCCGGCTATCCGGTGGTCGACGTCAAGGTTGCGTTGGTCGACGGCAGCTATCACGAAGTTGATTCCAGCGAAATGGCTTTCAAAATTGCGGGCAGCATGGCGTTCAAGGATGGCGCCCAGAAAGCCGGGCCAATCTTGCTTGAACCAGTGATGAAAGTTGAGACCACTGTGCCCGATGAGTTTGTCGGCGACGTGGTGGGTGATTTCTCGTCGCGCCGCGGCCAGGTCGAAGGCATGGACGCGCGCGGCGGCAATGTGCAGGTGGTAAGGGCGCTTGTGCCCCTGGCGGAAATGTTTGGCTATGCCACCGATCTGCGTTCGATGACCAGCGGACGTGGCAGTTTCAGCATGCAATTCGAAAAATATATGCCCGTCAGCCAGAACATCGCTGAAAAGGTGTTGAAGGGAATCGCTTGATTCCCTTCAACACGCGAAGACTCTCCCGACGTTGAACATGGCGGTTGCTACGCGACGATGATATATTCTGCGAGATCGTGGGCGAGAGCATGATGCTCGCCCGCCACCTCAAGCAGCAACGGGCCAGCAAACGGCGCACGTTTGCGCACGATTACTTGCGCGTTCGGATAAAGTCCCATTGAACCGAGATAGATCAGCCGTTCCGGCTCTTGCAACAGCACGCGCACGACTGTGTAGGGATGATTGATTTCGGCGATGCTCAAGGGCGCGCCGACAGTCGTCTCCACTGTGCCATCTTTGCTGGGGATCGGGTCGCCATGCGGATCGACGGTCGGGTCACCCAACGCAGTTGCGATCGCATCTTCCAGCACTTCACTGATCACATGTTCGAGGCGCTCCGCTTCTTCGTGCACCTGTTCCCAAGGCAGCTTCAGCTTGTCGTGTAGATATAGCTCTAGCAAACGGTGATGACGCAGCACTTCCAACGCCACAATTTCTCCAGCCGCAGTCAACCCGATGGTTTGGTACGGTTCGTAGGTGACTAGCCCCAATTCGCTCAGTTTCTTGACCATATTGGTTGCCGACGCTGGCGTCACTTTCAAGTGATTGGCAAGCGCAGAGTTGGTCACTTCCACGCCGTGCGAATGCAACATATAGATGGCTTTGACGTAGTCTTCATGCGCAGGCGTGAGATTTTTACGCGCATCTAATGCTTTGATGTTAGTCATGATAAAATTCTAACACAACGCCGATGCAACAGGAATCATATAAGGTTGGATAGTAAATTCTTCACAATTTTGGCGCCATGTAGGAGGTCAACGATGACTGACGGACAGAATTATTTGAGCAAATTGGTGACGATCGAACGATATATTCTCGAGCAACAGCAGGCATTTCCCGAAGCGACCGGTATTCTCACCAACCTTTTGTACGACATCGCACTGGCAGCCAAGATCATCGCCAGCAAGACGACCCGCGCCGGTCTTGCTGAAATCCTAGGCAGCGCTGGCGAGGAAAATGTGCAGGGCGAGGAGGTGCAAAAATTGGATCTATTTGCCCAACGCACACTCTACCGCCTCAATGATCACACCGGACGTCTGGCTGTGATGGCGTCGGAGGAGGTCGAGGATATTATCCCGATCCCGGATCGTTTTCCCACCGGTCCGTATGTGCTCGTCTTCGATCCGCTCGACGGCTCATCTAACATTGACATGAACGTCAGCATCGGCACGATCTTTGGCATCTATCGGCGCAAGACTACCGAAGGGCGCGGCGCGCTCGAAGATGTGCTGCAGCCCGGACGCAGTCTTGTGGCGGCAGGCTATGTGCTCTACGGCGCCAGCACAATGCTGGTCTATTCGACCGGTCGTGGCGTGCACGGCTTCACGCTCGACCCGGCGATCGGTGAATTTTTGCTTTCGCACCCCAACATCA
This sequence comes from uncultured Caldilinea sp., assembly GCA_937981885.1. Taxonomy (GTDB): domain Bacteria; phylum Chloroflexota; class Anaerolineae; order Caldilineales; family Caldilineaceae; genus Caldilinea. Next base: position 9,829 of record CALJMI010000076.1, on the reverse strand, counting down.
AGTTGCCGGACAGACCAAAGTATTACAGCGTCAATCAGGGGTACCAGCCCTACTGGTCGCCCGGCGTACAAGCCTACACCGAGTGGCTCCAGCGCGACACGCCGGAGAAAAAAGGGTTGTCGTTGCGCTATATCGGTTCGCTGGTGGCTGATTTTCACCGCAACCTTCTGTCGGGCGGCGTTTTTTATTATCCTGCTGACAGCAAAGACCCCAAGAAATCGGGCGGCAAGTTGCGTCTTGTATACGAGGCCGCGCCGCTGGCCTTCCTGGTCGAGCAGGCTGGCGGCTATGCGTCGGACGGCGTGCGGCCGATCCTGGACATCGAACCGCAGAAGTTGCACCAGCGCGTCCCAATGTTTATCGGCAACCGGATGCTGGTGGAGAAAGCCGAGGCGTTGATTCGCCAACACGACGTGTACGCCTGACCTGAAAATTTGAGGTGGGTTGTGAAAAGGTGTAATTCACCCCCGATTTCTATCGTTTATTCCGGCGTCGCCCGCAGCCAGAATACGCCGTAGGGCGGTGCGGTTAGCTCCAATGTTGCGTCGCACCGAAAAGTAGCGCCGTTGATCAAATCCACCAAGGTGGCGGCGCCGTCGATTCCTGCGTCTTTCAGCGCAATCTTCATGTGCACTGCACGCGCCGACACATTGTGCAGACAGAGTACGCGGCTGCTGCCGTCGGAGGCGGCGCGCACAAAACTGAAGATTGCCGGATCGAGATGCACAATCTGTTGATCGGCGTTTGGGTGAAAAGCGCGGTCGCTGGTGCGCGCAGCAAGCAGTCGTCGGTAGCGCGTGAAGACCTGATGCGGCAGTGATTCACGGTTGTCCAGCGTCGCCTCTAGCTCGCTACGTAGAAACTTGCGTCGGTTGATCGTACGATTTTGACCCGTTTGCTCCACCCCTTCGCGCCAGTTGCGGCTGCCAAAGAGACTATGTACATAAATCCCCGGCACGCCGGCGAGACTGAGCAGGATCGCCTGACTGGCAAGAAAGCGGTCGATCTGCACGGAAATCGGCTCGTCCGCGGCCGGGTCGTTGAGTGCATCGAAGTAGACGATGTTGAGCTCGTAGGGAACCTTGCTGCCGTCGGGGTTGGTGCGATAGTTGACCAGCCCACCGTGCCTGAGCGTGCGTTCAACCAGATCGTCGATGGCTGGTTGTTGTAGGATGCCCTCCAGTGGGCGCACGCCGACGCCGTCATGCGAAGCCATAAAGTTGAAAAACGTCGTCTGCGCCGAGGGGGCAGCCAGGGTCGCCGCCCACGCCGACAGCGCTGTTGCATCTTGGGCATGAAAGGTGTGCAGCGTCAGTGGCGGCAGCGTGAAGTTGTAGACCATTTGCGCTTCATTGGCGCCATCGCCGAAATAGCTGATGTTTTCATGGTGAGGCACATTGGTTTCGGTGACCAAGAGTACATCGGGTGCAGCCAGATCGAGCATGGCGCGCATTGCCTGAATCAACGCGTGCGCCTGCGGCAGATGAATGCACGACGAGCCGATCTCTTTCCACATAAAGCCGATGGCGTCGAGCCGAATCAACTGCGCACCCTGCTCGACATAAAAGAGTAGCAAGTCCAGGATTTCAACCAACAACGCAGGCGACGCATAGTTTAGATCGATCTGATCATCGCTGAAGGTCGTCCATACGTGTTTGCGTCCGTGCGCCGTATCAAACGCAGTCAACACCGGCGATGTGCGTGGACGCACCACCGTCGAAAGGTCGACCGAGGGATCGACGGTGATGAAATATTCATCGTAGGGAGGCTCACCGCGCAGAAATGCTTGAAACCACGCGCTGGAGGCGGAGATATGATTGATGACTGCGTCGAACATCACGCGATAGCGACCAGTCAGCCGACGAACATCCTCCCAGGTCCCCAACGTCGGGTTGACCTGGCGATAGTCGACCACCGAAAAACCATCGTCTGAGGTGTAGGGATAAAAGGGCAGAATATGAACGCCGTTAATCACATCGCCAATGTGTTCCGAGATCAGCTCATAGAGGCTTTGGAGCGGCGGCGTTTCTGGCTCTTGAATTTGGTCACCGTAGGTGATCAAAATGACATCGCGTTCATCGGGCATGGGGCGCGGCGCATTGGGGGCGTTTTGCGGCGACGAGCGCGATGTGCGCACCTCTTCGATTCGTGGAAACAGCGTTTGTACAATGTGCTCGGCGGTGGCGCTGCCGTAGACTGAAGTGAGGCTGGCGCGCAGTCGCTCAACCGGTGAGAGCATGATGCCTCCTTTTGGTTCTTTGGCGATCTTTCAAGGCATTTTACCAGAATCGGCTCAATCCGAGGAATATACACCGTCCTCCTGAATGTCTGGGGAATTCAGGAGGACGACGAGTTCGGGGCGAGAGAAGCGGCGCGGCTTAGTCAACCATCTGTCGCGCCATGACCGGCAGATAGAGCCGTGGCTGGATCGTGTCGTCGAGATCGAGAATGATCGATGCACCCAACCCGCTTTCTGGCTCGAACGGCTGACGCTGCCCAAAGTTGTTGATAGCCACAGCAAAGAATTCGTAGACCCCGTTGCCTGATCCTGGCACGAAGACCTCCCTCGTGGTCGTTCCAGGGAAGGTCGCCCACGGCGTCCAGGCGCCGGGTGAGCCGCCGAAGGGCGTGAAGCGATAGCTCAGTTCATATCGCAGCATGCTTGTACCGGGCGCAAGGAATCCTTCCCAGTTGACCGTAATCTCCGTTGTCACTGGCGAAGTCGACTGAATGATCGCCGGGTTGAAGGGAATAATCCTCGACACCGGATGATCAAAGATGGTCGTGGATGCCTGCGCCGTGGGACTCCATGGCTGGACATTGCCGACATTGTCCACTGCCTGCACACGGAACTTGAACTGATCGCGGAACTGCGCTCCCGTCACCTGGAAGCTAGTGGCGGGCGATTCCGTGAGCACCTGCTGCCAGTCGCCGTTGTTGACGCTCATTTGCAGGTTGTAGAACGCAATGCCCGACAGGTTGTCTGTCCCGCTCCAGGTGACAGTGAATGCAGGGAAGATGGTGTACTGTGGCAGCGGGTTGACCGAGGCGACCGGCGGCTCGGAGTCGATGCGCGTCGCCACAATCGGACTCCACGCGCCGATATTGCCGGCGTTGTCGGACGCCTGCACGCGGAACTCTACAAGCGAACCGTTGGGCGCGTCGCGACGAAAGCCGAAGTTGTCGGTGGTCGTCTGGTTGCGCCAGTTGACCCAACCGCCGCCGTTGATACGAAACTGCACGTTGAACCAGGCGACGCCGCTGGCGGGACAGCCCGGCTGGTCAGGGTCGAACGCCGACCAGAAAACGCGGAATTCGCTCGGCGAGAAGGTCGGCAGCGCGTTCATCGTCGCCACCGGTGGAGCCGTGTCGCAATTGGCTGTAAAGTTGACCCTCAGAAATGGCGCCAGCGCCGGCGGTGAGTTTGGACCTACACCGTTGAACTGTCGAAAGCGACCGCGCGTGGGCGTCTCGTCGCCGGTGACGATTACGCCGCGGTTGGGCTCGCCGCCAAGCCACAGTCGGACTGCATCGGTGGCCGGCCCGACGATCCAGCCGGCTGCCGGTGGAAGCGAGCCAAGCGGGAAAGAAGCGCCGCCGAGGAAGTTCGCCGTGTTCCACGTCACCTGACCTGCATTCCACGACTGTTGCATCAACTGGGCGCGAAAGTCCATCGACTGGCCGTCGCCCGGCGGCTGAATCTGTGTTTGATTGATCCAGAACTCAGCGCTGTTGACGCGAGACTGAGGCGGCAGCGGCGACAGATCGAACTGAAGTAGAATGCGCGATGCATTGCGACCGGTCTGGTTGTCCCATCCCAACTGAATGAATGATTCGTTCACAAAGTTGTTGTTTGGGAAGCCGGATGCGATGTAGACGCCCTGGGAGGCAGGCAGATCGACGGTGGCGTTGACCATGGCGCCGTCCACCGAATAGTCGATCACGCCGAACTGCGTACGATCGGGCAGCGCAGCGGCGGAGGCTGCCGCTTCATCTGGCGCAAAGCCATCTTCACCGGCGACTGCTGCTTTTACTTTAGGCGCTTGTTCCAGAATTTCGATCAGGCTGGGAGGAACATCGCCAGCGGCGTTGTCGCTGTTGGGTTCCTCCGCCCAAACGCGCTGTGCAGGAACGGGCGAAAGCAAAGCGACGAACATCACCAGCGCCGCCAGCGTTGAGCGCCATGTGCGTTGGAAGGAGATTTTTGTCGAAGTCATTTGGCATCTATCCTTTCTGGTTCCAAAATCTTTTCAGCGCAGCCAATCGACCATCTGCATCAGCCAGTCGGGCGACTCGCCTGGGAACGCAGCGATCTGCGTGGCGGCGTCGCCCATTGCAGACATCACCTACAGCCCCCATGCACCGCCGCGCTTGCTGATGAAAGCGAGCTGGCTGCCATCGGTGCTGACCGCAAGCAAACCGTCAGGCGCCGGGTCGTTGGTCAGCCGGATGACGTTATCGACGATGTAGATACGCCAGCGCCGGTCGCCGTGCCGGCTGCTGGCAAAGACAATGCGGTCGCTTTCAAGGCTCCAACGCAGGCTGCTGTTTTCGATGAACGCCGAAAAGCGCAGCCGGCGCGCGGCGTTCAGGGCTGCCGGAACGGCGAGTTTACCTCAACGAAGAAATCGTTGTAGGTTTTGACTCTGTTTTCGGCGCGCCATGTCGACGCGGCCTGATTGGCCGCATCGATCTCGGCTGCGGTCAGTTGATCGGCGAACGTACGGCGCTGCACCGCCAGCTCAGGATCGCTTTCTTCGAGCAGCGCATACAGAAAGAAGGCAGTCTGGTAATCTTGCTCAATGAAGGCTGTCCGAAATGCGCCAGCGATGATCGCCTCGCGATGCCCCTGCTCGATGGCGTCCTCCAAACAGGCGACCGCCTCGTCAAGGAATTCGTCGCTGTGGCGTTCGGCGTGGCTGCGCGCAAAGTCGTAGAAATCGACCTGTGCGTTGGCGTAGCCAGCCGCGCACGCCTGACGATACCAGAAGACCGCCTGCTCCAGATTGCCGTACTGCACGCCCAGCGCATCGGTCGGGCGATAGAGGTTGGCAAGCTGGCGCATCGCCTCGACGTCGCCAGCTTCCGCTCCCGCAATCAGCTCGGCGCTGGGCGGGTCGCTCAGCGTCGGACGTGGCGAGACCGGCGCACGCACCATCTCCACATCGGCAATGAAGAGCGAACCGCTCTCAGTCTGGTCGAAGACGAGCGCCACTTCGGCGATGCTGGCAAGGTTGACGCCCTCGAACGCGCTGATTGGCACACGCACCGGCATTAGTGGCAGGCGGCCGGTGAACAACTCGCCGAAGAGATCGTCCGGTTGCGCCTCGCCGGCCGGATAGCGCAGTGCAGGTTCGTCGGGACGCACGGCAACGCTGGCAGTGACGCCGCTGCGATCCGTCACCTGTATAGAGAATGCCTGGGGCGCGCCAACTGCGTTCAATGGTGACAGGGGGTCAACGGCGGTGCGCACGCTGATTGCATCGAAGAACAGCAAGTTATCGACGCCGACGGGCAACTCGAAGCGCAACGCACCGCCCGGCGCCGCCCAACTGACGACAGCGTGCGCCGGCTGCCCTGGCGCGGTGACTTGAGCGCGGCGACAATCCGCCAACTCCGGGTTGGTAAAGGGTGTGTAGTAGCCATCGGGGCAGAAGAAAATGGTGACGCCATCTGCTGTCATGGCGCCGCCAACCGGGCTGCTGGTGAGTGATTCCTTGCCGGTGGGCGTCAGCAGCGGCAGGCGGTGGCGCGCATCTGCCAGCCATGCCGCTTGCGCCGCCTCGCCGTAGAGTACATCCGTTGCCAGCGACGCCACATCGCCGCCCATGCGCTCCAGCGCAGCGCGCACCTGCGCCGGGTCAGGGCTGAAGATCGTGGTGAGGAAGTCGCTGGCGTAGGCGGCCAGGAAGGCGCGCTGTGCGTCAGCGTCGAGCAGCGGCTCACAGTCGGGGCGTCCTTCCAGCCCGCCAAAGGGGTCGCCGGGCAGCGTGTCGTTGAAATGGTTGTGATTGGCGCGTTCAAGCCAGACCGAAATCGTCCAGGCTTTCTGATCCGGCGCCAACCGCGCCGCCTCGAAAAAGGCCTGGCCATGCTGATCCCTCACATCGCCGTCGCAGGCGGCGTTGATCAATGCCATCGGGACGGGGACGCCGCCGGCCGGATCGACAAAGATGATGGCGGGGGCGATCAACAGCACGCCATCCGCAGGACCGTAGCTGCGCGTTTCACCGTCGGTGGCCCACTTACGCGCCAGCGCCACGGCGCGTTCGGCGCCGCGCGAGTGGCCGAAGATCGCCAGCTTGCTGAGATCGGCGCGCCCCGCCAGCTCGACGCCAAAGTTGTTGTCGCCGCCGGCAGAAGCCGTCGCCAGCGCATCCAGATGCAGCGTGATGAGTTGTTCAAGCCGTTCACCCGGCGTCGCCTCGCCAAAGCCGAAGGTGTCTTCGGCGTTGGCGTTGATCGCCAACGCTACATATCCCTGCGCCGCCAGTGCACTTGTCAGATAGCCAAAGCCGCGATAGTTGGGCTGCTCGACTTCTGGGTCGCACGGCCAGCGGTCAATGCCCATCTCATCGACCGGGCAACGTGGATGCGTGCCGTGCAAGATGAGCACGACGGGATAGGGGCCGCCAACTGCCGGCGCCGCAATCACACCGTTGAGCCGCACCGGCATCTCGCGGAAGCGGCTGTCGGCAGGGAAGCGTGCTTGAATGACGACGGCGTCGCCCAGGTTGTACTCGACAGCAGGCGGCAGGTTGCCGTTCGATTGCGGCTTTCCGTCTCCCAATGAAGGGGCGACAGTGGACTGAATGGGGGAACAGGCCGCCAACGCCAGCAGTGCGATGAAAGCGGCGACGATCCAGCAGAGGCGCGTCCAATGCATGAAAAAACTCCTCACTTCAATGACCTGATCGGAATCTCCCCGGAAGCTCCAGAGCTTCCGGGAAGATATAAGGCAACTCAACGAATGACGAAGCGCCCACGCAACGAACGAATCCGATCCTGCGCCAGCGCGCCGATGAGCAAGATGACCACAAAGACGGCAAACGCTGGCCCAGTGAACGGCACATAGGCCGAACCGCTGGCGACGTACTCGGCGCTGGCTTCGACCGCTGTGGGGAACATGCGCGTCAGGCCGAGGACGACGGCATACGCGCCCGTCAGCGAGGTTGCCAGGATGATCACCCAGTCGCCCAGGCGATTGCCAAAGAAGCCCACCGCGCCAGCGCCTGCCACAATGAGGATGATGCCGAGGAAGCTTGGCATATCGAAGGGCAGCAGCGACAGCACCACCAGCACAAGCACGGCGCCCAGCAGCCCACCGGCGATGTGCAGCACCATCCGCACCAGCATATACCCAACAGCCGCCAGTGCGCCGCCCACGACCAGGCTGATCAGGATGCGAATCAGGTCAGTCTGACTCGAAAAGAGCCACGACGCCAGGCTGAAACCAATCACAAAAAAGCCGACCGCCATCGAAAAGCGGAACAGCAAGCCGCCATACACCAACAGAAAGATTCCACAAGCTGCCAACACAATTCCCATCCAGAACATCGTTGTCTCCTCTCTTTTGTGATTCAGATACCAATGGATTGTAGATGCTGACGTGTTGCGTGTTGCGTGTTGCGTGATACATGGTTCGGTGCGAAACACGTACCACGTACCACGTAACACGTACCACGTACCACGTAACACGTACCACGTACCACGTAACACGTAACACGTAACACGTAACACGCTTCAGTACCGCAGCACCAACGCAATTCGTCCGTATTGCTCAAGCCTGCCGTTGTCGACGCAGATGACTTCGCCCCCCTTGCTGAGCACCAGCTCGATCGTCTCGTCGACGGCGTCGGGCATGACATCAGGCGCATTCGGGTCGTCGGCTGGCAGCAGCAACATGCCGGTCTCGTCCAGGCGGCCCGGCTCGTGGTAGTCGGTCTCGACGTAGAGCGTCTTGCCGCGCCCCAGATTGGCGGAGCGCCAGACTTCACCCAGCGTGGAGATCACGCGCTGCTGGTTTGCCCATTCGGCGAGTTCACCCAGCTCACGCTCCTCGCGCTCAGCCAGTACTTGCTGCACCAGGGGCCAGATCGTCTGCCCGATCTCGTGCGGCGTCATGTGATCGTAGTTGCCGTGCAGCCTGGCGCGGATGAACTCCTTGTGCGTCGAGACCTCATCCCAGAACGCCAGATAGCGGTCGACGCCGAGCACCCCCATCGGCAACGGATCGCTGGCAAGGAAGGGCTTGAGCGCCTCATCGACGCTGCGAAAGAACTGGCGATGGCGCTCGTCGCGGTGCGCAGAGACTTTTTTGCCGAAGCCACCGGGCAACGGCTGCGCACCGCCAGGACCTTCGTGGATCATCGGGAAGCCACCTTCGGTCACTTCGATAAGCGTGTCGTGAAAGCCCTCAAAAAGCCGCGTCGGCTGTTCGCTGAGCAGCAGCACCCAGTAGCGCCGCATGCGATTCAGCGCAAAGACGAGGTCGCGCGTGAGGAAGTTATCTGCCACCACGATGCGTTCCGGCACAGTGAAGGGCAGGTAGAACTTGGCGTCGAAGTCCTGGTTGACGTACAACACCAATCCGTCCAGTGCATATTGGTACTCGATGGCGTTGACCAACTTGTCGAGGCGCTCGAACAGCGGCGCCAGATCGCGCTTGGAGAATTCCTGCAGCAACTGCTCCTGCGCCTGGTTGACCAGATTCTTGACGCGGATCGGGTCCTGCTGATTGTCCGGTCGTGTACGGTGCGTGGGCAGGGTAATCGTGAGCGCTGGATAGCCGCTCACCTGCTGCACCATCAAGACGTCATGTCGATTCATGAATTTTAATCCCTGGAAATGGCCGATGATGAGCTATTGTAGAATTTTGGCTTTCATCGCGGCAAATTCTTCGTCGCTCAAAATGCCAGCCTGATGCAATTCGCCTGCCTGTTTCAGTTGGGCGATTTTTTCCTCAGTCAACATGCCGCCACCAGGCGCAGCGGCTTCGCTCGCTGTGGCCGATGCCAGCGCGACTTGCCCGCTGACCGCCTGCTGTACGGCAGCATCGATCTGCGCCTGCTGCGCGGCAGCCTGAGCCTGCTGCACCATAGCTTTTTGCTGCGCCGATTTTTGCATTGTGCCGCCGACAACTGCTACCGTTGCCGTTGCCGTGCCAGCGATCACCGCCGTACGCGCCGCAGTGCCGATCAAACTGGGGCGATTGGATCGTGTTTGTCGCATGGGATATCCTCCTAAAGTGTGTTAGCAACATCGATGAGCGTCTGACGCACGCTCTCGACAACCTGATTCGGAATCCGCACGTTCACCAACACCTCACCGTTGGCGTTGCGCACGGCTTGAGCAAAGCGGGTTGCCCACACGTGCTCGAAGAGAATGGCGGCCGCCGTCGAGTTATTGGGCAGATCTTCGGCGACCATCAGCAAATCCTCCTCGGACAGCAGATCGTCGTGCTCGCCTTCGAGCTTCGCCAGGGCGTCTGCAACCTCCGCAGAAAGTTCACTCGACTCGTAGAGCAGAACATCGCCAACATCGTTCTTGATGATGACGCCCAGATCGATGATCCGGATCATCCCGCTATCGACCAGTTCGCTCAAGGCGGGGATGATCTCGCCGCGAAACTGGTTGCCCTCGAAATACAACACCAGATACTCGACCGGTCCAAGTGTTGATTGCATTACTTGTCTCCTTGAATTTGCGAGGCTGCCCTCGCCTTTTACTGACCTCCAGGTTAGCTGCTCATCTTCCCGGAAGCTCCGGAGCTTCCGGGAAGATTGTGAGCGATATGACGTGACAATCTAGAAATCAATAGTTTTGTTTG
>CALJMI010000075.1 GCA_937981885.1 uncultured Caldilinea sp. | reverse complement strand
GGGGGGAATGTGCGGGAAGTGGTTCGGGCAGGTGGAGAAAAGGTGGGGAATTGGGAAGGGAACTACGAAGTGCCGCTGCAGCGGCACTTCGCAAGGCAAAAGTGACCGGGGACGCCTGGTGGCGAAGACTAGGTGTCTTGGCGGGGGGCAGACAAATTGCGCCGCCTCGGGGAGGGGGTGAGTCGGGGCACAAGCACGATGACGGCGATGGCGATTAGGTGCATATTGTGATTATTTTCAATTGATCGCTGCAATGAACCCATGTCCCTGCGGCTACTACGGCGACGACCGCCAGCAATGCACCTGCTCGCTTTCAGCGGTGCAACGCTATCAGCAGCGCATTTCTGGCCCGCTGCTCGACCGCATCGACATTCATCTCGACATGGCGCGCGTGCCGTTTCAGAAGCTAGCTTCGTTGGAGGCAGGTGAAGATTCAGCGACGATTCGGGCGCGTGTGGAGGCGGCGCGCAAGGTGCAAGAACAGCGCTTCCAGAAGTGGGGCAAGCCCAATGTGATCGTCAACGGCGACATGGGGCCAGCCGAAGTACAGGCGTTCTGCGAGATCGACGAGGCCGGGCGCAACTTGATGCGCGCCGCCATGCAGCAGATGAACCTGAGCGCCCGCGCCTACCACCGCATCCTCAAGCTCAGCCGCACGATTGCCGACCTGGCTGGCGAGCCGAAGATTCAGGTGCATCACCTGGCAGAGGCGCTTCAATATCGACCGCGTCTGGTGATATGACGACGTCTTTTGTTTTTGTCAGGCGATAAACACTTCTAGAAGCGATTGTCGCCCACTTTTCATAACGCAACGTAAAGCACCTGCGCCCAGCGAATTTGTGCGAAAGGAGCCTGTATCAATGTGCAAAGTCACTATCGACCTGGTTAGCCCTGGCGGCGTTCCTGTCACGCTGGAGGTTGATAAGACAGACGATCATCAAACCATCATCGACCTGCTCGACCGCGCAGAAAAAATCGGCGCCTACTTCAGTCAGCGCGGCTGGAGCTATGCCCATATCGAAGCAATTGGACCAAGCGCGGCGGAGCTGGCGCAGGGACCTACTTTCGCTGGTTACCCGTGCAGCCCAACCGTCGATGAGCGTGGGTTGCCAACCTGGCTGATCGTTGACGGCAAGCAGGCGCAGCGCCGTGAAAAGCAAGGCGACACCTGGTACAGCGTGCGTCTTGCCGATGGCGCCTACGTTCAGGTGCTGCGCATCCCCAAAGGCGAGAAAGTGCCCGAAGTCAAAGGCTTGTAGGAGGATGGCGCGGCGCTAAATGCGTCCGAACGCCTTTTCTAGCTCTACAGCAGATAACTGAATCATTGTGGGGCGTCCGTGTGGACAGGTGCGTGGAGATTGACACTGCTCTAGTTGGCGCACCAATTCCTGCATCTCGATGTCGCTCAGCAACTGTCCCGCCTTGATCGCAGCGCGTTTGCACACCATCTTGACCAGGGCGGCTTCGATCTCTTCACCGACCAGGTTACGACGTTCCGATAGCGTTGCCGCAATCTCCTCCAATGTACGCAGCGGATCTTCTCCTGCCAACACAGCCGGCACGGCGCGCACCAGAAATGTGTCGCCGCCAAATGCTTCAACCTCGAAACCGATATGTTGCAGCGCATTCAAATGGGCGGCGACCTGTCCCGTCAGCCTGGCGCCGACATGGAGTGTAAGCGGCTCGAGCAGATGCTGCCGCGCAACGCCTGTTTGATTGTTGGCGCGCTGTAACATGTACTGCTCATAGAGAATGCGTTCGTGTGCAGCGTGTTGGTCGATCAGGAACAGCCCTTCTGGCCCTTCTGCCACAATATACATCGCTCCGATCTGACCGACAACCCGCAACGGCGGCAGTTTGGGAATCGATGTAACGCCTGTTGTCGTCCTTTTGTTGGTTGGTGAGGCATCCGGTGCATTGGTGGTTGCAGTCATCGCAAACGACGGCAGGATGCCTGTTGGCTGCGGCGCAGGCACGACTATGTCAAAATGGGGCTGATCGCCTGCGTTTAGGATCGCCTCGCGGCGGCTCGCCCATCCCGGCGGCAGATCAGCGGTTTCGCCAGTGGCGCGCGCCAACCGCCCGCCCTCATCGACGCCCAGGTCGGGGATTGGCGTCGCGCTGATGAGGGTGCGCCGCACAGCCTTTTGCACCGCTGCGAAAATGCGCCGTTCCTCGACAAAGCGCACCTGCGTCTTTTGGGGATGCACGTTGACATCGACTTGTGCAGGGTCGATATCGACAAAGATGACAGCCATCGGATACCGACCGACAGGCAGCAGCGTGTGATACGCCTGCACCACGGCGTGCGTCAGGCTGCGGTCTTCGACGTAGCGGCGGTTGACAAAAATATCGATGGCGCTGCGGTTGGCGCGCGTCAGGCTTGGCAGGCTGACGTAGCCAAACACATGCACCCCGGTCTGCGGCGGTGTCGTCGATGTCGATTGGGCGGGTGCGTCGCTGCGAAAGTCGACATCCAGCGCCAGATCGTCGAGTCCGGTCGTGCTGCTCGCGGTGACAGCGGTCAGGCTGACCATTTGCTGAGCGTTGTCACGGCCGTAGAGCATGATCAGCACATCGCGCAGCTCGCCGCTTCCGGTCGACTGAAAGATCAGCCGCCCATCGTTGACAAAGCTGAAGCGCCGCTCAGGATAGGCAAGCGCATAGCGTTGGATGATCGCTGCAATTTGCCCGGATTCCGTTGTTGTTGTGCGCAGGAATTTTTGACGAGCCGGCACATTGTAAAAGAGATTTTCCACCGTGACGGTCGTGCCAATCGGCGCGCCGGCGCGCGCTGGCGCCTGCACGACGCCGCCCTCGACGCGGATGGTGGTCGCAAATGGTTGCTTGCGGTGGCGGCTGGTGAGCGTGACCTGGCTGACCGCAGCAATGCTGTAGAGCGCCTCGCCGCGAAAACCAAAGGTGACGATGTGGTTGAGGTCATCGACGGTGTTGAGCTTGCTGGTTGCGTGCCGTTCGAGCGCAAGCGGAATCTCGTCGGCAGGGATGCCGTGCCCGTTGTCCACGACGCGCAGGAGCCGGCGTCCCCCTTCGCGTGCCTCGACGCGAATCTCGGTGGCGCCAGCGTCGATGCTGTTTTCGAGCAGTTCCTTGACGACATTGGACGGACGCTCGACCACTTCACCAGCGGCGATCTTCGAGGCAACTTCTGGTGCAAGAATCTGGATTGGCATGATCGGCATTATAGCAGAGGATTGGGCGGATCGCCTGCGCCGAAACTATGCTATACTGATAAACTACAGGCTTAAGCAATCTCCATCGTAGCCAAATCACCTGTGAAGCCCTGCTGTCGTAGTCAAGCGATTTCTCTGCGCTTGTTTCGTATTCCCAAAATTGAAAGGAGACAGACTATGCAGCACAGTCATGAGAGTCGCCTTCGCTGCCATATTTTTGTCTACGTGTTTGGCTTTTTGTTGGTTATTGGGCTTGCCGCCTTGAGCGTTTGGGGAACGGAAGTTGCAGCGCAAGCAACGGCGGCTGCACCAAACGGCACAGTCCCGGGGACATTGCCGGAGCCGCTGCGCGCCAGGATCACGTTCGTCCACGCCGCGCCTTTCGCCACACCGCTTGAGGCGACGGCGATCGATGTTTGCGACCAGGCCGATCAGGTGGTTGATGCGATGACCGGCCTCATCTTTCAGCAAGTTGAGCTGCTTGTTATCGACCCTGGAACCCATCGCTGGAAAGCAGCGATGAGCGGCAGCAGTTGCGCCAACGTCGTGCTCGAATTGCCCGAACTGAAACTGGCGCCTGGAAGTCAGACGCTTGTCGTAATTACTGGGGATGGGGTCAATTATCCGATCGACAGCATTGTCACAACACTAAACGCCGGCGGTGTGACCTTGTATTTTCCAATCATTGCCAGACAGGAATAGCGGCGGTTCAGCCGCCCGCCATTGCCGGCACAAAGTGAATCTCACTGGCGCGGTCGAGACGCTGACGTAGGCCGCGTGGCGTGACAACGCCGTTGACAGCGACAGCAATGCCAGGACGCAGCTGCCCTTCATGCGTCAGTCGCGCCGCAATTCCGGGAAACTGTTGTTCGAGCGCCGCCACCACCTCACCGATGGTGGCGGCTTTGATCTGTATATGCTCTTTGCCGCCGGTCAGGTCGCGGTGCACCGGCGGAATCCATACGTCATGCTGCATCGGTTGACTTTGCCGCAAGGGTAGCCACAATACGTGCGGGCGACATCGGCAGTTCGGTCATGCGCACGCCGGTGGCCTGGTAAATGGCGTTGGCGACGGCGGCGGCTGGCGGCACGATCGGCGTCTCGCCGACGCCACGCACGCCGTAGGGATGTCCCGGGTTGAACACCTCAACCAGCACCGTGTCGATCATCGGCAGGTCGAGCGCGGTCGGCATACGATAGTCGAGCAGGCTGGCGTTGACGAGCCGTCCCTTGTCGTCGTAGACATACTCTTCGTTGAGCGCCCAACCGACGCCCTGCGCCACACCACCTTGCAACTGTCCTTCGACATAGCTGGGATGGATCGCTTTGCCAACGTCCTGGGCGGCGGTGTAGCGCAGGATTTCCACTTTGCCCGTTTCGACATCGACCTCGACATCGACGATATGCACGCCGAAGCCCGGCCCGTAATTCTGTGGATGCACCGATGCACTTGCCGTCACCGGCGTGTCGAGCTTGCCAGCGAGTTCGCGGAAGGACATCTGGTCGCCATTGTGGGCAAAGGCGCCATCGGCGACCTGGACGCTCTCTACAGGCACATCCCAGTATTCGGCGGCGCGTTGGCGCATCTCCGCCAGGATTTTCTTGCCGACCTCATAGACCGCCCAGCCGGTGCCGAAGGTCGTGCGGCTGCCGCCAGTGACGTCGTTGTAGCCGACGCTGGCCGTGCCGACCACCTGGGGTCGGATGTCCTCATAAGAGATGCCCAGCGTTTCGGCAAGCTGCATCGCAATCGAGGCGCGGCTGCCGCCGATGTCGGTTGAGCCTTCGATCAGGTTGACCGTGCCATCGCTGTTGACGGTGGCGGTGGCGCTGGACTTGCCGCCCCAGTTTCCCCAGTAACCGGCGGCCACGCCGCGTCCCCGGTGTTTGCCGGTCAACGGCGTTGTGTAATGCGGATGGCTGCGCGCCGCTTCGAGCGTCTCGATCAGACCGATGCGCTTGTATTCAGGTCCATCCGGGCGGCGATCGCCTTCGCGCACGGCGTTGCGCAACCGAAACTCGATCGGATCGATCCCCAGCTTTTCCGCCAATTCATCGACGACGGTCTCCGAGGCGAAGGCCGCATTCGTGCCGCCCGGCGCACGATACGCCGAGGCTTTCGGGCGATTGACGACGACATCGTAGCCGTCGATCTGTAAATTTTCTAACCGGTAGGGTGCAAAGATTACACTGCAGCCAGCGCCGACAGGCGAACCAGGGTAAGCGCCCGCTTCGTAGATCAATTCCGCCTGCGCCGCTGTAAGCTTGCCATCGCGCCGTGCACCCATCTTGACGCGAATGTATGAACCGGAGGTGGGCCCGGTGCTCGTGAACACTTCGGCGCGTGTCATTGTCATTTTGACCGGGCGGTGACCCGCCTTGCGTGAGAGCAACGCCGCCAGCGGATCGAGATAGACGTTGATCTTGCCGCCGAAGCCGCCGCCGATCTCGGTTGGGGTGACGGTGATGCGCGAGATCGGAATCTGCAACAACTCCGCCAACTGCTCCTGCACCGAGAAGGCGCCCTGCGTGCTGCACCAGACAAACACCTGATCGTCCTCGTTCCACAGCGCCGTGGCGTTCTGCGGCTCGATGTAGCCTTGATGCACGGTGGCGGTGTGGAAGGTGCGTTCGACGATCACGTCGGCTTCGGCGAACCCTTTGTCCAGGTCGCCGCGCTGATGGCGAATGTGCTCGGCGACATTGGTGGGGACGTCGCCCAGTTTGCCGAGTTCGTTGGTGCGCAGGTCATCGAGCAGGATCGGCGCGTCGGCGGACATTGCCTGCTTGCCGTCAAGTACATGCGGCAGCACTTCGTACTCGACTTTGATCAATGCCAACGCCTCCTCGGCAATGTGCACGTTGTCGGCGGCAACAGCGGCGACGGCGTGGCCGTGATAAAGCACCTTGTCATGCGCCAGGATGTTGTTGCTGGCATAGCGCAGATTGACCGTAGACTCGCCGAGATCGGCGATCTTGTCGCCGATGGCGGGCAAGTCCTGTGCGGTGATGACGGCGCGCACTCCGCGCAGCGCCAGCGCAGCCGACGCATCGATCGACACGATGCGAGCGTGCGCGTGCGGGCTGCGCAGCACTTTGCCGTACAACATACCGGGCAGCTTGACATCGGCGCCGTAGATGGCGCGGCCAGTCACCTTGTCGACGCCGTCGGGGCGCAGCGGGCGGCTGCCGATCACTTTGTAGGGCTTCGTTGTTGTCATGGTCATCGGTTGTGTCTCCTTCTCACGCGGTATTCGTTCTCACGCGGTATCCGCCGCATCGAGCACGGCTCGTACGATTTTGTCATAGCCGGTGCAGCGACAAAGATTGCCCGCAAGCCAGTGGCGCACCTCCGCCTCCGTCGGGTCAGGATTGTGGTCGAGCAGCGATTTGGCGGCGAGCAGGAAGCCAGGCGTGCAGATGCCGCATTGCAGCGCCGCATGTTCGAGGAACTTCTGTTGCAGCGGGTGCAACTGTCCGCCTGTCGCCATGCCCTCGACCGTTTCGATGGTGCGTCCTTCCGCCTCGACGCCCAGCACCAGGCACGAGTTGACCAGCACGCCGTCGAGCAGGACGTTGCAGGCGCCGCAGTTGCCGTTGTTGCAGCCCTCTTTGGCGCCGGTCAGTCCAAGTACATCGCGCAGCACCTCGAGCAGGCTTTGGCGCGGCTCACATAGAAATTCGAGTTCCTCGCCGTTGATGGTGGTGGTCACAATTACTTTTGATTTCATCGTCACGTCTCCGTTTATTTGCTTGCCCGCTCAACCGCCTTTGCCAGCGCGCGCCGCGTTAACACGCCGACCAGATGACGCCGAAACTCTGCCGTGCCGCGCATGTCGCTGATTGGACGGGCGGCGGCCTGGGCGATTTCGGCAGCGCGCGCAAAGGCTTCTTCGTTTGCCTCGGCGCCGATCAGTGCATCGCCCGCCTCGCGTACGAACAGCGGCGTAGGCGCCACCGCAGCCAGTGCAACGCGAGCAGTGCGGATGTGGCGATGTTCCGCATCGAGCTGCACTGACGCGCCGACGCCGACAACGGCGATGTCCATTTCGTTGCGCGGGATGAAGCGCAGATAGGCGGCGCCAAAGCCGGGTGGCGGCGGCGGTAGATGGAGGCTGGCGAGGAATTCGCCGCGACCAAGCACGGTTCTGCCCGGCGCCACACAAAACTCCTCGACCGGCACGCGGCGCCGCGACTGCGGTAGAGCGATCTCGCAGATGGCGCTGTGGACAATCAACGCCGGGATCGAATCGGCGGCGGGCGACGCGTTGCACAGATTGCCGCCGAGACTGGCGCGCCCTTGAATCTGGATGCCGCCGATCAGACTCGCCGCGTCGATGAGACCGGGGTAGTGGTGCAGCACATCGGCGTGGCGGTAGATGCGATAGCAGGGCGCCGCTGCGCCGATGCGCAAGCCGTCAGCCGGCGTGAAGGATAGCTCCTCGACCTCCGGGATGCCTTTGACGTCGATGATCAGATCAGCCTCGACGCGATGCTCGCGCAGGGCGACGATCAGGTCGGTGCCACCGGCCAGGATGCGCGCACGACCATCTTGCTGTTGCAGCAGGGTGGCCGCGTGCTCGGCATTGTGGGCGCGGATATAGCGGAATGGTTGCATGGTGACTCCTCTTGGTGCACGAAATATGGTTCAGTTTTGGGCGTCGTCGTGCAGCAACTGTTGCACGTCCGCTTCGGTCATGTCGAGCAACTCCGCAATCAGACCAATGTGCATCCCCTTGCGCACCATTTTGTGCGCAATCTGGCGCCTCGCCACCTGAAATCCTTGTTCGAGACCTTGTTCGAGACCTTGTTCGAGACCCTGTTCGAGACCCTGTTCGAGACCTTCGCTGCGTCCTTGGGCAAGCAACGCCTCGCGATCTCGTTCGATTGCTGTCATCAACATGTGCTTTACCTCCTCGATAGTTCGGACTTCTTGCGCGACAGCTTGATAGTCAACGGCTGGGCGATAGCCATGAATCGTCAACTGCCGAAACCAATTGAAGAACGCCTGCACTGCCTGACGATCCGACTGTTCCTCGAACAACTGGATGATCGGTTCATAGAGCAGGTGAATATCATAGTGAGCCTCTGCCAGAAAGAGCGTGGCGACGATGTTGCGCATGGCAAGCAGCGCCTCGCGGCTGTATTCGTTCTCCGCCACCTTGAAGTACTCGTAGCGCAGCGCATACTGTCCCAAATCCGGTTCAGGCTCAATCAAGCTGCTTACGTTGACCGGCGCCGTCCAGATTGCGTCGCCATTATACAACACGATTGGAAAAACGGCAGGCAGTTTTTTCGCAGACGGGTGTCCCAACCGATAGTCCATGTAGAAGCTGACCACGTAATACAACACGCGCAGCGCCATGAAGCGGTCAACGGTTGACTGAAATTCGATCAGCAGATAGACGATCACAGCCTGATCAGAGTCGCGCAGCGGAATCCGATAGATCAGGTCGCTTTCGCTCTCTTTATAGTGCTCGGCGACGAACGACTTGTCGATGCGCTCGGCGCGGTCAAAATCGAGCCGCGCCACCCACTCCTCCTCGACAAACGATTCGACGAGCTGCCGAAAGATCGTGAGGTTGGAGAAAAGCCGTTTGTAGCCGCTGTCGTGCAGATGGTGCATCGGCGTTTCCCTTTACCGCGGTTCCAGACGCAGCGTGTCGCCGCGCACGTTTTCTCTGCCAAAGAGCATCGGCAGGTACGCCACATCCCGATGACGGCGGATCAAATTGTCATAGTGACCGCTGAGCACGTTGCCCGACTGCCCGGTTGTGATCATGAAGCGGCTGGCGGCGATGTCGCTGAGATCGATGATGTGACGGTAGCCAGGCGAGTGCGTCTGCACGTATGGGTTGGTCAGGTTCACCGGCGCCACGTTGACAGTGAAGCGATCGCCGCCGTTGGGGATCGTGCGGTGGAAAATGCCTTTGAGATAGCTGACCTGGCTGAAAGGATTGTGCGGATACTGCGTGATGTGGATGCGATCCCACCGCCAGCGGCTGATGTCGGCGCCCATGCGTTCGCTCAGGTCGTCGAGCGCGTTGTCGAGCGCCACCTGCGCAGTATCGACGCAGCTCTCCACCGGCGCCGTCAGCACGTGATCGCACCATGCCTCACCGAGCGCCGGATCCTTGAGCACGTTGATCAGGAAGATCGGGTTGGCGCGCGTCGACATCTCCTCAAAGAGTGACGCACGCAGGTCATCCTCAAAGATTGCACGCTCCAGGTGAATCATCCATGCCTGGTAGATGGCGGCGGCGGCGCTGTCCATGCGCATTTCGCCGTCGAAGGCTTGCAGCAGATCGAGCGCCTGCTGTTGACGAGCGTCTTTTGCCGGCACAGTGCGCAGGAACGGCAGCAGATCGCGCACCTGCGTACTGAACCGGTCTGCCTGCATCACGGCCACGTCATCCATCGAGATTTTCTCGCCGTTGCCGCTCATCGCTTCGATCATCTCGACGATGCGCTCGGCGCGATAGGGCGGCGCCCAGTCTGTACCCAATAGGTAAGGATAGTCGTCACCGACCACGCGATGGTTGGCGGTGGCGATGTAACCTTCCGGCGGATTAAAAGCGTGTGGCAGCTCGGCGAAGGGGATGTATCCCTGCCATTCGTATTCGCTCGCCCAGCCAGGGACAGGGACGCGCCCGTCATGCCCCTCGACCCGGATCGGAATCTTGCCCGGCGCATAGTAGCCGATGTTCCCTTCCACGTCGGCGTAGACAAAGCTCTGGCTCGGCGTGACGAACTTTGCCATGGCGTCGGTGAAATCCTCCCAATCGGCGGCGTAGTTGAGACCGATGAACGCGTCAATCGTCGTGTCTTCGGGCTGGAGCGCCGTCCACTGCAGCGCAAGCGGCGAACCTGCGTCGCTGACATCGGAGATGAGCGGTCCGTGACGCGTGCTGCGCGCCGCCCAACGGATCGGCTCATCTCTGCCCTTCACTACAATTGGCTCCTCGACGATCGTCATCTCCTGCCAGCCGCCGTCCACCTCATACTGATTGGGGTTGGCAGGATTGATGCGCTCGACGTAGAGGTCTTGCACATCGGGACCGACGTTGGTGACGCCCCACGCCATGCGCTCGTTGTGGCCGATGACGATAGCGGGCAAGCCGGGGAAAGTCGAGCCGATGGCGTGCAGCGTGTCGCCCTGCATCTCCGCCAGATACCAGATCGACGGGATCGACGTGCCGAGATGCGGGTCGTTTGCTAGGATCGGCATGCTGCTTTCGGTGCGGCTGCCGGCGATCACCCAGTTGTTGCTGCCCGACTCGCGTCCGCCGCGACCAAAGTCGATCTCAAGCGCACGGTCGATCTCAGACAAGTGTGCCGCGGCAGCGTCGTCGATCTCGACGTTCGCCAGAATGGTAATACCGTCTTTTGGATAATCGGGCAGAATCTGCGCAGCGCGCTCCGGCCCCAACGCCTGCGCCAGCCGTTGGTTCAGCAGTTCCAGCTTGTAATTGCCGCCCAAATCCCACGACATCATCTTCTGCCAGACGAGCGAATCAGCCGGCTGCCACGGCTCTGGCTTGACGCCAAGTAGGATGAACTCCGGCGGCAGCGTGTGGTCTTCGCTCAGCCACTGGTTGACGCCCGCTGCGTATGCCTCCAACGCCTGGCGGCTGCGCGGCTCGATGATCGCCAGGTCCGCCTGCGCTGCGCGATAGTAGCCCATCGTACGCTGGAATTTGTCGATCGAGAGCGTCGGTTCGCCCAGGATTTCGCTGAGCCGGCCTGCGCCGATGCGTCGGTTCATCTCCATCTGCCATAGACGATCCTGTGCGTGCACGTAGCCAAGCCCGTAGAAGGCGTCGTGATCGGTCGTGGCGAAGATGTGAGGCACGCCGTCGGCGTCGCGTACGATCTCGATGCGACCGTCGGCGCCGGTGACGCGCACTGTGCCATTGGTCAGCGGCAGGCTGGTGCGCAGCCAAAAATAACCGCCAAGCGGGAGAAGAACCAAAAGAACAGCGATGACGACCAGCGCGCCAAGCAGAAATCTACGCATTGCAGAAACTCCTTGCGACAACGAACAAGTGTGGATGAGGCAATTGTTATTCCGGGTGAACCCTGTTCAGCCAGGTTGTGATTTGAGCTATGAAAGATTGTAGCGGAAAGACGGCGGCTTGTACATTTGATCGCTCTCTGTTCTGTTACAATGCTCTGCCGGGAAGTACGGCGCTATCTTGCAAAAAAGTTGAGAAGGACGCCAGTTATATGTTGCCTTGATGAGCGGACCATTCCTGTCCTGTTTCACAAGAATTGAGAGAATTCCAGACCATGACAATTCAGACCATCCCAGACTACGCTTTGATCCGCGAAAAACTCGACCAGGCCGTTGCCATCCTCAACGAAGTCGGCGTCGACTGCTGGCTCACCTTCGTGCGCGAGACTTCCGCCGTGCTCGACCCGATGTTGCCCTTCATCTACGGCCACGATGTCACCTGGCAGAGCGCCTTCATCCTGACGCGCAGCGGGCGGCGCATCGCCATCCTCGGTCGCTACGACGCCGAAAACGCCTACCGGCTTGGCGCCTACGACGAGGTGATCGCCTACGACGCCGCGTTCAGCGAACCGCTGCGCCGGGTGCTGACTGAGCTCGATCCGCAGCAGATCGCACTGAACTACTCGACCAACAACTCGCACGCCGACGGGCTGACGCACGGCCTGTATCTCCTGTTGCACGAGTATCTGCGCAATACGCCTTATCCGGCGCGTTTCGTGTCGGCGGAGCGCATCGCCACCGCACTGCGCAGCCGCAAGACGCCCGCCGAGGTCGAACGCATCAAAGCTGCCATCGCCACGACCTTCGATATCTATCAGCGCACGTTCGAGCTGGTCGAAGTCGGCAAAGAGGAGCGTGCGATCGGTGCGTTCATGCACGCTCAGGTCGATGCGCTGGGGCTGGAAACGTCGTGGGAGCGCGCAGCGTGTCCGGCGGTCAACAGCGGGCCCGACACCCCCGTCGGTCACGCCGGTCCGACTGACATGCGTATTGCGCCGGGACATATCGTACACTTCGATTTTGGCGTCAAGCAGAACGAGTATTGCTCCGACATCCAGCGTGTCGTCTACGTGCTGCGTCCGGGCGAGGAACGCGCGCCGGAGCCGGTGCAGCGCGGCTTCGACACCGTCGTGCGTGCAATCCAGGCGGCCGTGGCGGCGATGAAGCCGGGCGTCACCGGTCGCGAAGTCGACGCCGTAGCGCGCAAGGTGATCACCGACGCTGGCTATCCCGAATTCAAGTACGCCACGGGCCACCATCTCGGTCGCGCCTGTCACGACGGCGGCGGCGTGTTGGGGCCGCTGTGGGAACGCTACGGCGACACGCCCAACTACCCGCTTGAAGCCGGACACGTCTACACCGTCGAGCCAGGCTTGTTCGTCGAGGGCTACGGCTACATCGGGCTGGAGGAGGATGTGCTCGTCACCGAAAGCGGCACGGTCTTTCTCGGTGAACCGCAAACAGAATTGATTCTGACTCGATAATTTCTGTTATAATTGTAAGATGTCCAAGTGATTCCATGTCTTCATCGCACGTAACTCAGCTATTTCCAGCGCACGAAACTCGTCCGCTCGAAGGACTTTATCTCGCCCACGATCTGCGCAAAGCAGCGGCAGATCGGCCCTTCGTCTATGCCAACTTTGTCGCCAGCCTTGACGGGCGCATCGCCGTGCCGGATGCGGTGAAAGGCGGCATGAAGGTGCCGCTCAACGTTGCCAACGCACGCGACTGGCGGCTCTTTCAGGAGCTGGCAATCCAGGCTGACCTGATCATCACCACCGGGCGTTATCTGCGCGACTACGCGGCCGGCAAAGCGCAGGAAATTCTGCGCGTTTACGATGACCCGCGCTTCGCCGATCTCGTGGCTTGGCGCACTGGGCAGGGACTCTCGCCGCAGCCCGATCTGGTCGTGGTGAGCAGCACGCTCGACTTTCCCGTGCCCGACGCGCTCACGCACGGCGGTCGCCACGTGCTCGTCGTCACCGACCGCCGCGCCGACGCTGCGCGCATCCAGGCATTGGAAAAGCAAATCGGGCGGGTCTACGTAGTAGGTGACGAGCATGTGCGCGGCGACGAGTTTGTGCGGCTGATGGCTGACCTCGACTATCGACTGATCTACTCCGCCGCCGGCCCCAAGATTGCGCACATGCTGCTGGCGGGCGGCGTGCTCGACCGGCTCTACCTGACGCAAGTGTGCCGCGTGCTCGGCGCAACGCCCTTTTCCAGCGTCGTGGACGGGCCATTGTTGGACACATCGGTCGATTTGCGGTTGATCAGCCTGGCGTATGACCCGCATGCGTTCGAGGGCGTCGGGCAGTTGTTTGGCTGTTATGGTCGCCGTTAACGGCTCGGCGCCGCCCGCCATTGCGCTTCAGCATGTCTCGAAACGCTACGGCGACTTCGAGGCGGTCAGTGATCTAAACCTGCGCGTCGAGGCGGGCGAGGTGCTTGGTTTTCTCGGTCCCAACGGCGCCGGCAAGACGACGACGATCCGGCTGCTGCTTGGTTTTCTGCGCCCCACTGCCGGCACGGTGCATCTGCTCGGCCAGGACATGGCTGTTCCCAAAGCTGCGCTGCACGCGCGCAGTCAGCTTGGCTTCGTGCCCGACGTCGCTGGACTCGACCCGGCGGCTACGGGCAAATGGCTGCTCGACGAGCTGGCGCGGTTGCAACGCCGCCCGCCAGTCGACCGCGAACGTCTCATCGATGCGCTCGAACTGCGCAGCCAGGATTTACGGCAACCGATGGGGCAGCTTTCGCGCGGCACACGTCAGAAGATCAACATTGTGCAAGGGATGCAACATCGCCCCGACCTGCTGATTCTGGACGAGCCGACCGAAGGACTTGACCCGCTCGCCAAGCGCGCCCTGTTCAACCTACTGCGCGAGACGCACGTGCGCGGCGCCACCATCTTCTTCTCGTCGCACGTGCTCAGCGAGGTCGAGGAATTGTGCGACCGCGTGGCGTTGATCCGCAGTGGGCGGCTGGCAGCGGTGGATCGCATCGACGATCTGCGCGCGCAGATGCAGCGCCGCGTCACGGTTCAGTTTGCCGCAAACACGTTCACGATTGAGGCGCAACTTGCGGCGCTTCCCGACATCACCGACCTGACGCAAACGGATAGTCGCTGGCAGTTCCTGACCAGCGACCTGCCGGCGACGCTGCGGCTGCTGGCGACGCTGCCCGTCGTCGACGTCGCCATCGAGCCGCCGTCGTTGGAGGACGTTTTTCTGCGCTATTACCGGACAGAGGGGCAGCGCCATGAATGAATTGGGCGATGTCTGGTTGATCTTCCGCGGCGCCTGGCGCCGCAAACGGATGTCGCTTTTCTGGTTTGCGTTGTCGGTGGCGGCGTTTCACTGGCTGGTGGCGGTCAGTTTTCCGGCGATCGGCGGCATGGAGGCGGTGACCAGCGTCGTGCGCACCTTCCCGGATGGACTGCGTACGCTGCTCAAGCTGGCGCCCAACTTGCAAGCCGGTTTTGGCGTGCAGGATTATCTGGCGTTTACGTGGATTCATCCGCTCTTCATCGGCCTGGGCGCAGCGTTTGTGGTTTCACGCGCCTCGGACGGGCTGACCGGCGAGATCGAACGCGGCTCGATCTATCTTGTGCTCAGCCGCCCGGTGCAGCGCTGGACGTTCGTGCTCGGCAAGGCGCTGGAGATGACGCTGGGTGCGGGTGTGGTTGCACTGGCGGCATGGATCGGGCTGGCGGTCGGCGTGGCGGCGCTGCCCTACGATCTACCGCTGATGAATTACCTGCTGGCTGCAGCGATGGCGTGGCTGCTCTTTGCGGCATTGGGCGGCGGCGCGTTCTTAATTGCCAGCTTTTTCAGCCGTACATCGGTGGGCGGCGCGTTGGCGATTGCATGGACGCTCGTCTCGTTTGTGCTCGATGTGATCCCGCTCGTCGCCAACTCGCCGTTCGCCTGGCTCAACCCCTGGCATCACTACTTCCCGCAAGAGATCGTTGCAACGGGACGCATCGAACCATTCGGCGTGGCGGTGCTGCTTGGCTGGCTGCTCGGCGGCGTCGGCGCAGCGATGTGGGTCTTTGCACGCCGCGATCTGGCGTAGCGTTTGCTTTCGCTGTTGCTCAATTTGCCACCGTGATCGGCAGCAGATACTCGTCGTAGTTCATGCCCTCATAGACCACGCGCAGGCGCAACTGATGCTCGCCGTTGGGATAGCGCGTTGTGTCCCACGGCATTAGCTCGGTCGGCTCACTTGCCGGGCTTTCTCCAAAAGCAAGGAAAGTATCAGATTCGCCATTGAGAATCAAATCAAGTTGCCACTTGCGGAAGGTGGAATGGGTCGCCACCGCCGTTACCAGGATTTCGCCGCGCACGGTTGCGCCTGCTTTCGGGTTGGTGATCCTCACGACGCCCAATGGTGTAAGCGGCGTTTCCTCGCCCTCGGAGTCACTGGCTGAACCCTGGCTGGTTGCACCGGCGCTGATCGTCAAAATCGGCGCTGAACTGGGCGGCATCGGCGGCGGCGTCTGCTTCTGGGGCGGCGGCGCGATGCCATCCCGGCACATGGCGACAAAGCGATAGCCTTGTTTCGCCAGCGCCGGCAGGATGATGCGCAGCGCGGCGACAGTCTGTGCACGGTTGCCGCCGCCATCGTGCATCACGACCACACCGTCCGGGTGGGCGTGCGTGATGACGTGATTGGCAATGGCGCGGGCGCCCGGTCGCGCCCAATCGCGCGGGTCGATCGTCCACAATGCAAGCTGATAACCGAGCTGCTCGGCGTTTTTCACCACGGCTGCATTGCGTGCGCCGTAGGGTGGACGCAGACAGCCGCCATCGCGACCACCGATTGCGGCGGCAGTCTTAGTGACTTCGTCCACCATGCGCTCACTGCTGACCAATGGCAACGACGGATGGTTGTAAGTGTGGTTGCCCAGCCCATGCCCTGCAGCATAGATTGCCTCGATCGATTCTGGTTGGCTGGCAGCCGCACGACCGATCACAAAGAATGTAGCTTTGGCGTCGTATCGTGCGAGCAGGTCGAGAATTTCCTGAGTGTGGTCAGAAGGACCATCGTCGAAGGTCAGGTAGATCACCTTATTGGATGAAAGCGTCGCCTGACTCACCCCTTGCGCTGACGTAGTTGCCTCGGGCCAGAGAATACAAACGAATAGGGCAACGGCGACCAACCAGCCGCTATTTTGGGACATCCCGATACGTTTTGTGGAATTTGTTGTCGAAATGTGCATGGTTACGGTGATGGCAAGAGATAATATGCAAAGCCGATTTGGTCTGGGTTTTCAAAATATTCACCGAATTCGCCGCCGAGGTGTTGTTGGCGGATGATCTCTAATTCGTTTAGATGCTCTCCTGTAGCGATCAACAGCACACCCTGACCCGCCGCCGCCGCTGTTTCCCTTTGAGATGGAAATTCATCGACCGAGAAAAGATCACTCCGAGTCGAGCCTTCGGCGATGAAGCGAATTGCGCCGTGGTTCACGTAGAGATTGGGGGCGCCTATCAACACGCTGCGATGCGTTGCGGCATGTTCGGCAATGAATTGTGAGAGCGCCTCGCGAACCCGAAACGGCTGAAAGCGCGCGTAGTGGTCAAAATATGCAATGAAGTTGATCTGGAATGTTACGACACAAAGAAGAATCATCGCCGTAGCAGCTACCCATCGTTGGCGCTGAAACCGGACCGCAGGCAGCATGTCATACAACTGCTGAATTACCGCGCCAGCGATAACAAAGACTGCTGGCACAGCAACGATCAGTCGCGGTGCGTTTGGTGAATCCACTGTTGCGACGCCGCCGAGCAACACTCCCAGTAGAAGCCACATCAACACAGTCTGCGCCGGGAAGCGCCGCCACTGGCTCGCCAACACACCAAGCCCCAGCCAGAAGAGCGCGACTGTGACCAGATCGAATGCGGGAATTTCCGGTATGTAAAACGCAGAACGATCGCCGCTCCGAATGAAAAAGCCTACATTTTCTTGAATCTGGTGCAACAATAGTTTCTGCCAGTCATTCGGCCAGACAGCGCCTGCACCTAGCGTGTGTTGAATGCCCTCCTGGCTAAAGACACTGACACCGCGCGAACGGTTGAGAAATGCAGGTAGATTTTGTGTATAGAAATAAAGCAAGGGGAGATAGACGGCGATTGCGCTCAGGCCAACAACCACCAAATCGCGCACTGTTGCGCGTTTTGCCTGCCATAATAACAGCAGAAGCGGCGCTGTCAGCACAGGAAGAAGCCGCGATCCGTAATAGAAATACTGACTCAGTCCAACTGTCAGGCCGAGCAACACAAACAGCGTCAGCCGCCGATCGGTCGATTCTGGTGAAGTGATCGGTGGCTGGTGTGCCAGAACTTCGTCGCCAAGCACGGCGTCTTGTTCATCGGTGGACGACTTTTCGGTTGTCATTGTTTGACCCGTCCTGGCGTCGGAGCGTTTGATTTCACCCAACACGTCGATCAGCAACAAGAGCGCAACAAAAAAGATGACAAACCAGACCGTCTCGATGTTGTTGAGCGCAATGCGACTATATTGAATGTGCAAATGTGAGACTGCCAACAGCCACGCTGCAGTCAATCCTGCAGCGCGCCCCCAACCAACGCGTCCGATGATATAGATGAGCGGTGTACAGAGCGCGCCGACGATCGCCGAAAGCAGCTTCAGACTGTACATGGTGTTGCCAAACAGCGCCAGTGCACCAGCCTGCACAAAATGAAAGAGTGTAGGGTGGTCGAGAAATGCAGTGCGGAAATAGGGCAGTGGTGACTCGCCACGTTCGCCGCCAGGACCGAAGAGCGCAAGCCGCGCATACATACCCTTTTCGCCCTCGTCGCCGTGGATGGCGGGCAGGCTGGCGTCGAGCTGGTATATGCGCAGCAGCAGCGCCGTCGCGGTCAATACAATCATCGCCAGCCAGTCGTAGCGGTCGAATTGGATGGCGGTTGCTAATCTGTGCCAGAGGTGAGATTTGCGGTCGTGCAGCACCCCACTGACCAGAACCAGCAGAATACTGGTCAGCCAAAGCGCGATTGCCGCTGGATTTGGGTCGCCATAGACGGCGGCGACATAAGCCGCGCCGCCTGCCGAAAGCAATCCCGCGCCAAAAACGATCTGCCAGTGGCTGCCAAGGATGCGATTTGTCAGTCGTTGTACAGCATGCAACTCGCTGCGACCGCCCGCGCTGTTGAGGCGCGCCATTGCCGCTGCCATCGCGATGGCGGCCGCGGCCAACATAGCCCAGTTACCCGTCAGAGCGCCAGCAACGGCACCCAAAAGAGCAATCAACAGAAGAAATATCAGGAGCATAGTCGGTCGGTTTGGTGAATTCGATGTCGCCAGAAATGGGAATGAAGGCGCCCAACGTGGAACACGCCGAGCAGTACAGGGGAGCATTGATGGTGCGTTTCATGTAGAATGGCATCCCCGAGAGGACTCGAACCTCTGACCTCTTGGACCGCAACCAAGCGCTCTAATCCACTGAGCTACGGGGACACATATTCCCTTGTCTGTCGAGCAAAACCTGATCTATCAGGACGTCCGCCAGTCAACGGTAATGTGGCGGGGAGGGAGGGATTTGAACCCTCGAGGGACGAAACCGCCCCTACCCACTTAGCAGGCGGGCGCACTCGACCGGGCTATGCGACCTCCCCACGCAAACCGTCTGCAGCGGTTCAGGCGGAGGGAGAGGGATTCGAACCCCCGGTGACATTGCTGCCACAGTTGTTTTCAAGACAACCGCCTTAGACCGCTCGGCCATCCCTCCAAGTGGGCTTGACCCTTCCATCTGCCCGTTCAACAGCACTCGACAGATAAACTATAGTATACACGGGCGTGCCGCAGACTGTCAAATAGAATTCCGCTTGCAGCAGGTCTACTTCGCAGTAGGTCATCGCCTCCGGCGTGACATGGCGTCCGTCACGCCGGAGGCGATGACCTGCAACACGCGCTTCCAACTTGAATTACACCCCCGCTTGCAGACCTACATCGCGTTTCAGGCAGGCAACATCTCGAACCTGAAAGTCACCTTTGCTCCCCAGGCAGGTGGCGGGCCGACTTCACAATTCACAATTGACAACTCACAATTCACAAGTGAGAATCAACCTGCCACTCGTCGCCTACCACCTGCCTACCGAATGACTTCCATCCCGCCCATGTACGGGCGCAACACCTCCGGCACGACGATGGAGCCATCCGCTTGCTGGTAGTTCTCCAGGATGGCGATGATGATGCGCGGCAGCGCCAGCCCGGAGCCGTTGAGCGTATGCACAAATTCGGGCTTTTCGCCTTCCGCCTTGCGATAGCGGATATTCGCCCGTCGCGCCTGGAAGTCGCGGAAGAAAGAACAGGAGCTGCACTCCAGCCATTCCTCGGAGCCAGCCGCCCACACTTCGATGTCGTATTTGATTGCGGCCACAAAGGAGAGGTCGCCGGTCGCAATCGCCACACGGCGATAGGGCAACCCCAGCCGCTCACACAGTTCTTCGGCGTTGCGCGTCAGCGATTCCAGCTCGTCGCGCCCCGTGCCTGGCTCGACAAACTTGACCATTTCCACCTTCTGGAACTGGTGAACGCGCTTGATGCCGCGCACATCTTTGCCGGCGGAGACTTTTTCACGGCGAAAGCAGGGTGTGTTGGCGACGTAGTAGATCGGCAGCTGTCCTGGTTCGATGATCTCGTCGCGGAAGATGTTGGTCACCGGCACTTCAGCGGTCGGGATGAACCAAAAGTCTTCCTCGGCGTCGCGGTAGAGCACGTCGCCAAACTTGGGCAGGTTGCCGGTGCCGACCATCACTTCGGAGCGCACCATAAAGGGCGGGTAGATTTCCTCGTAGCCATGCTCGGCGACATGCACATCGGTGAACCAGTCGATCAGCGCGCGCTGCAACCGTGCGCCGGCGCCTTTGAGCAGGTAGAAGCGCGTGCCGGAGAGCTTGACGCCGCGCTCAAAGTCGATGATGCCCAGCTTGGGTCCAAGTTCCCAGTGTGGCAGCGGCGTGAAGTCGAACGTCGGCCTGGCGCCCCACTCCTTGACGACCTGGTTGCCGCTTTCGTCGGGTGCAACGGGGACATCCGGCTCTGGAATGTTGGGAATGCGCAGCATTGCGTCCTCGAACGCAACTTCGACCTCGTGCAATTCGGCGTCGAGGCGCTCGATCTCCACACCGATGTCACTCATCCTGGTTTTGAGCGCGTTGGCTTCGTCCGTGCGTTTTTCGCGGAACAGCCGACCGATCTCCCTGGAGCCGCTGTTCAGCTCGGCGCGCAGCGCTTCGACCTGCGTCAAGAGTTGGCGCCGACGCAGGTCAAGATCGAGCGCGGCTTCCCACGGTGCATCTGCAGCGTTGAGCTTGCGCATCGCCTCTGCCAGCGCCTCCCGATTCTCTCGCATCCACCGAATGTCTAGCATCATATCCTCCTGAATTGATGAATTTCCAAACAAAAAAATCCCTTCGCCTGTTCAGGACGAAGGGACTCGTGGTGCCACCTGAATTTACAGCCAGCACGGCTACTTTCTGCCCGCTGTGCTGTCTCGTTGCCCGCTAACGGTGGGACGCCGCCCGGCCATTTCCTGCCGAGGACTCGGAAGCTGCTGTTTCTGACGTGGTTGGCTGCCTCGCACCCGCCGGCAGCTCTCTGTTGCAGCACATCGTCAGAACGTGGTCTTCGTCATCGTCTTTTGCCGATTGCTAGACAGTATATCATTGCTGCGAACCAGCGATCAAGTTTGGTCGGCGCTCTCTTTTTCTTCCGCGAACGGCTCTTCATCGGGCGAAAACGCCATGTCCCAGGCGCGCTGCGTGACGCGGTGGTAGACTTCCTGAAGTTGACGGTAGGCTTCGATGTCGTCGCGGCTATCGCTGAGCGGGCCGAGACGGCGCAACAGGGCAAGCTCAACCGCCGGGCGCACCAGATGATGGTGCACGTCTTCCAGCACTTTGCGGCGTCCCCAAAAATCGGCGATGCGTGTTTCCAGTCCGGCGACGGTTTCGGGGTTCGTATCGGCGTTGTGGAAGGGTGGCGCATAGAACGCGCTCTGCTCCTGGATCACGGTCGCGTTGGCGGCGGGTGCGCTGCGCACTGCCAGTTCCTGCGCCTCGTTGTTGCGTTTTTCTTGAAGGGTCGCCAGCACCTGCTGGCGGTCGCGACCGCGCAGGCGCAGCAGCAGCCACGGATCTTCGGCGACCATTTCGCCAAGCTGTACATAGACGGCGTTGAGCGGCCGGCACGCTGTTTGTGCAATCTCCAATGGCGCGCCGGCGGCTGCACAGCGCTGCTCTAGCACATCGGCGCTGGCGGGCAACAGCCAACTGTCGACGTTGGCAAAGACCTGCTCGATTTCGGCGGGCATGTCGCCAGCCAGCAACTGCGCCACAAAGATCGCCTGACGGCCCAGCTCATCGATGATGGCGTCCCATTGTCCATCGGTCAATGTGGGGAAGTGCACCTCGACCTGCGTGGCGCCGTTGTCGCGTTCGACGACCTGCGCCTGGATTACGCCAGGCTGCACTTCCAGCCGCTTGACGCGCAGCCCACGCAGCGCGGCCGGGTCGGCGTCGACGCCGATCTGTTGCAAAAATTTCGTCCAGCGGTGCAGCCACCATGCACTGGTAGTTGCACCGTTTATGACTGTGTTTGCAGCCATTGCCATCCCTCACTCATCCAGCGTTTCCTGACGCAGCATCAGAATCTCGCGCAGTTCTTCGGTGTTTAGCTCGGTCAGCCATGCTTCGCCGCTGCCGACGATCGACTCTGCCAGCGACTGCTTGCTCGCCAAGATAGCGTTGATGCGCTCCTCCAACGTGCCGGCGACCACAAACTTGTGCACCTGTACGTTGCGCTGCTGACCGATGCGGAAAGCGCGGTCGGTGGCCTGATTCTCCACTGCAGGATTCCACCACCGGTCGAAGTGGAAGACATGATTGGCGCGCGTCAGGTTGAGACCGAAGCCGCCGGCGCGCAGGCTCAGGACAAAGATCGGCGGCCCATCGTCACGCTGGAACGCCTGCACCATTTGGTCGCGCTGTGCAGCAGGTGTGCCGCCGTGCAGAAAGATCACCTCGGTCTGCAACTGTTCGCTGAGATGGCGTTGCAACAACGCGCCCATCTCGACAAATTGCGTGAAGACCAGCGCGTGGTCGCCGACGGAGAGCGCCTCTTCCAACATTTCGGTGAGACGTTCGAGCTTGCCGCTGCGGTTGCGCAGTGGGTTCTCTTGTTTGAGAAACTGCGCGGGGTGGTTGCAAATCTGCTTGAGTCGGGTGAGCAGACTCAGCACCAGCCCGCGGCGCTGGATGCCGTCAGCGCGATCCAACGCCGCCAGCGCATCGTGAACAGTCGTTTCGTAGAGACTTGCCTGCTCTTTTGTCAACGAACAGTAGACGACCATCTCGTTCTTCTCCGGCAGATCGGAGATGATTGTTGGGTCGGACTTGAGGCGGCGCAGCAGGAAGGGCTGCACCAGTCGGCGCAACTCGTGGGCGCGATCGTCATCGTTGTAGCGCTCGATCGGGATCATGAACTGCTGGCGGAAGCGCTCGTGGCTGCCCAGATAGCCGGGATTCAAAAATTCGAGCACGCTCCACAATTCAGTTAGATGATTTTCCACTGGCGTGCCGGTCAGCGCCACGCGATTGTGCGCCTTGATGCGGCGAACAGCCTGCGACTGCTTGGCGCCGGGATTCTTGATATTCTGCGCCTCGTCCAGGATCAGATCGCTCCATGTGCGCTGCATCAGCAGGTCGATGTCGCGCCGCGCCGTGCCGTAGCTGGTGATGACCAGGTCGTTGGCGGCGACGGCGTCCAGAAATGCTGCGCCTTCGAGCCGGCTGCTGCCGTGATGCACCATCACGCGCAAGTTGGGTGCAAAGCGCTCAACTTCGCGCCGCCAGTTGGCGACGACGCTGGTTGGGCAAACCAACAGCGCTGGCAGGCGCTCCGCGCCCTTCTGAACTGGTGTATCGGCGGCGTTGGCATCGTGCGTTGATACGGCGCGTTCGTGCAGCAGCATGGCGATCGCCTGCACTGTTTTGCCAAGCCCCATATCATCCGCCAGACATGCACCCAGCCCAAGCTGGCGCAGATAGACGAGCCAGCCGACGCCGCGACGCTGATAGGGGCGCAGTTCGCCCGCAAAGCCAGGCGGTTCGACCAGTTCCACCACCTGTTTTTGTGTGCGCAGATGTTCGAGCACCTGGCGCAGCCAGCCATCGAGATCGACGGCTTCGAGCGGCAGCGTAGAGTCTTCGACGCTCTCGGCGGACAACAGGTCGAATCCGGCGGCGGGTGCAGAAGTTGCATTGCGGTCGGCGACCTGCTCCAGGTACGCCTGCGCCATGCGGATCGACTGCAGCAACGACATCTGTCCGGATGCCTGGCGTTCGTTGAGAAAGCGTTTGGCGACGCGCACTTGCTGCGGGTCGAGTTCGATCCAACGGTTATTGAGCTTGAGCAGCGGCACGTTGTGTGCGGTCAGCGCCTCGAAATCGGCCTGACTGACGCGCTCGGCGCCAAGTGTCAGCTCCCACGTAAAACGGATGGGCATCCGCTGTGCACGACCGCCGGGCAGATCAGCGCCGGGTTCGTCATCGCCCAAACGCCACAGCGAATCTTCGTCGGCGGAAAGTCGCAGCCGCAGTCCGAGCCGTGTGCGCTGTCGCAAGTTCCACCATTCCGGCAGCAGGACGCCGAAGCCATTGTTTTCGAGCAGCGGCGCCGCTTCGCGTAAAAATTGATGCGCTTCGACCGGCGTCAGAATTGCCATCTCCGGGCGCGGCGAACGCAGACTGCGCGCAATCGGCGCAAACAGGCGGCTGGCTGCGCCCAGTCCAGCCAGCAGCCGCTCTTGCGGGCGATCGACGCGACGCGCCCCAAAGCGCAAGACGCCGTTGTGCGCCATCCACACCTGCTCGGCAGGGATCAGCAGGCGCAGGTCGTCGCGTGCCTGCAAGTAATAGCGCAGCGTCCAGCTCGTGCGCGCAGGATCGTCTTCCGGCGTCTTGCCGCTGAGTGCGCCGGTGTAGCCGCCAGATTGCGCAGGTGCGTCCGGCTCGACCAGTTCGAGGGTGATGCGGAAGTTGGCGTCGCTGCTGATGTGAAGCTGGTCAATCCATGTCTGCCAATCTTGTGCAAAGCGGAAGGCTGGTTGTGGGGGCAGCGCCAGACGCCGTTCACTGGCGCGAAGCTGGTTCGCCCATTGCAACGACGGTGTGTCTGTCTTGCTGCGTTCGCCGTTGCTCCAGGCGCGGATAGCTGCATCGACGACTGCGGCTACGAAGCGCTCGGTCAGATCGTGGGGCGTCGGCGCGTCAGCGATCTGCTCCAGATTATAGGCGCGGCAGACCGGCGGCATGGC
Source organism: uncultured Caldilinea sp. (assembly GCA_937981885.1). Taxonomy (GTDB): domain Bacteria; phylum Chloroflexota; class Anaerolineae; order Caldilineales; family Caldilineaceae; genus Caldilinea. The sequence goes on along the minus strand of CALJMI010000075.1, from coordinate 11,129 downwards.
GTCGGCAAGCGCCAGAAAGCGGCGGCGCATGCGGTCGTCGAGCAGCGTTGGCTGCCAGATTGCGTAAAGATCGGTGGCGCCGTTGCGCTGCAGCGCAGGCACATAATGCTGGCCGATCAGGATTTCCAGCGCAAATTTGGCGGCGTTGCCCCAGTACAACGTATCGTTTCCCAATCGCAACCGCACGACGCCGTTGCGTCTCGACGCGTGTTGGCGAATCTGACTGAGAAACTTCAACGCCTCGAATGCGCTCATCGATAGTCCAGTGACCTGCCAGTTTGCCAGGCTGACGACGCCATTGCGATGAATGTCTGCGCCGTTGGTATGAAGAATACCCCGGCGCGCCAGAGGCGCCCCATTGCTGGTCGGCAGCCAGACAGTGGCGTTGGCGGGCTGCAACGATTGAATCGGCAGATGCGGCAATTCGTCAGCAATCAGCGCACGCAACTGGTTGATCGCCAGTTGGTTTGGATGCGAGGGTGTTTTCAGCGTGCGTTGCCTACCTGCTGCTACGCCATTGCCACCCGCAGCGTAGGCAATTTCGGGGCGTGGGGCGATTTGCGATTCGGGCGACTCTGCCCAGAAGAATAGATTCCCGTCAAACAAAGGCTCACTGCGCATGAGCCATGCAACATGTAAGGTCAAAGGCATAAAGCATATTGTACCGCGCGGCGCAATTTCCGATCAAATCATGGAACGCGCGTTCGACAGAGAATTGTTGCGTGCTGCGTGTTGCATGAAGCGTGTTGCGTGTTGCGTGTTGCATGTCAGGGCGCAACACGCAACACGCAACACACCCCCTCATCGGCGGTTTTCGCGCTGTTGGGCAACCACCATTACACCCGCGCCTGCCGCCACGATCACAGCCGCCAGCGCAATCCACAGCATGGCGCTATTCGCAACAATCGGGCGGTCGTCGGCGGCGATGCGTAGCGGCGACACTTGCAGTGCAGCGGCGGCGAGATCAAGCGTGGGTGTAGGCGTTGCCGTTGGCGTAGGGCTGGGCGTATCCGTGGGTGTGATGGAAGGCGTGGACGTTGGCGATGGCGTCGAGGGCAACGGCGAAGGCAGCAGCGGCGAATCAATCGTTGGCTGTTCGGCGGCGTTCCCAGCATCTTGCGCAGATACGAGCGCTGGCGTCAGAGCGACGATCCATAAGGCGAGCAGCGCCGCACCTGCCAATCTGCTCAATCTGCCAATGTACGTTGACGGAATCATGGCAAGTGAAGTCAGACTTTCGCTGTTTTCGTGCGCGTCTCTGCGACGTGCCCCGCGCCGTTTCCGTCGGCGTCGGTCGATGTCTGAGATACAGCGCTGATAGCGCCGGCGCGCTCCGCCAGAAACTCAAACTGTTGTGCAAAACGATCCATAATCACCTGTGGCTCTTTGACCAGCTTTTCATCGACCATCAATCCCAGCGTCACTTCGCCGTTGTAGCTGATGATGCTGATGCCCATGCTGATCTCGCCTGACTGCGGCACCCAGAACATCAACTGGCGCAACGGCAAGCCCGCAAAGTAAATCTGCTGACGCGGTCCGGGCACATTGGTGAGCACGGCTGACGCCTTGGACGAGAACCACATCGTCGCCTGTTTTGCGATGTCGAGTGGCAGATTGCCGATCAAACCGAGAATTTGGTAAACGAGAAACGGCTCAGGTGACTGTTTGAGCACGTCCATGTGATGCTTGGTGGCTTTGAGCCGCGCCACTGGATCGGGCAAGCTGATCGGCATCGGCAGGTAGACAAGCGCAAAGCGATTGCCCAGGTCGGTCGCCAGGTCGAGCGGGCGAAGGTTGACCGGCACCATGGCGTTGATGTCGCCGGCGCTGGGGTCGTCGCCGCAAGCAAGCATATACTCGCGCAGGGCGCCCGCCACCGCCGACACCAGCACATCGTTGATCGTGGCGTCGAACGCTCGCCCGATCGCCTTGATGCGCGCCAGGTTGAGCGGGCGCGACCAGACGACGCGCTTAATTGCCCCCAGTTCTCCCTTGAAGACGGTCTTGCGGTCTGCGGGCAATATCAAGAGTTTGGTCAGAATCGCCGCACTTGCCGCTGAAATCACGCCCAGCGAGCGTATGACTTCGACAGGATGACTTGGGTCATTGATCGTCATGAACGCCTGGCTGACCAGCGTCTTGCTCGCATCAACCGAGCTGCGCGCCAACGCTTGAACGCTGTGCAATGCAGACCCAATCAGGTGGCGACGACGGCCTCTAGAGTGACTTGCCGTTGCGCTGTCCAGATTCACGCGAAGCGAGTCTTCCAGGCTCTCGGAAGTCATATCCAGGAGCACGCGAATCAAGGCAATGCCGTCACCGATGCAGTGATGGATGCGCCCGAACAACACCGTGCCGCCGCCTTCCACATCCTCGACCAGAAAAAAACGCCACAACGGCTTGCGGCGATCCAGCGGTTCGTTGATGACGCTGCTGATCAGCATCTGCAATCCTTCTTGTGTGCGCGGCTCGGGCAGGGAGATACGACGCACGTGTGCGCGCAGGTCGAAGTGCGGATCCATCTCCCAGTAGAGACGACCGTCGGAGCCAGTGACGATGTGTTGACGAAATCGCTCATAGCGCTGGATGAAGCGGTTTTCCAGGATTTCCGTAAACAGGTCATAGTCCACTCTCCCATCGAACCACATCAACCCGTTGATGATCATCAGGTTGGTAGCGCTGTCCATCTCGAACCATGCCTTGTCGACGCTCGACACCGGTGTACGCACTGATTGTCTGGTCATGTGGCAAACCCTCCTGTGCAGGACTTTGGCGTTCATTCGAATTGTTGTGACGCAGTATACTCGATACTCGATTCAGCGCAAGGATACCAGACGCAATCAGCAGCCCGATCAAATTGACCATGACGCCAGCGGCGGATACAATCAGCGTTTGATGCCTGCGTCGGCATTGACAACTTTGAGCGTAGCGATGGAATAGGATACAAGTTATGTTGAAGACACATACCTGTGGTGAGCTGAATCTCGAAAATGTCGGCGAACGCGTAACATTGGCTGGGTGGGTCAATCGCCGTCGCGACCACGGCGGGCTGATCTTTCTTGATCTGCGCGACCGCTTTGGCATCACCCAGGTGACGATTGACTCCGACCAGGCGCCATCTGCGCATGAGACTGCCGTCCAAGCGCGCAACGAATATGTTGTCCAGGTGAAAGGCAAGGTGGTTGCACGACCTGACGGGCTGCGCAATCCAAATCTCAACACCGGGGACATCGAAGTGCTCGCCGAGAATGTCGTCATTCTCAACAGTGCGAAAAGCACGCCGTTTTACATCTCCGATGCCGCCGACGCAGTAGATGAGATGTTGCGGCTTAAGTATCGCTATCTCGATCTGCGCCGCCCGCGCATGGCGCAGAATATCGTCTTGCGCCATCAGATCGTGCGCTTTATCCGTGAGTTCTTCTCGAACCGCGATTTTCTCGAGATCGAGACGCCGATTTTGCTGAAGAGCACGCCAGAAGGAGCGCGCGACTTCATCGTTCCCAGCCGTTTGCAGCCAGGAGAGTTCTATGCGTTGCCGCAAAGCCCACAGCAACTTAAACAGTTGCTGATGGTGGCGGGCATGGAGCGCTACTTTCAGATCGCGCGCTGCTTCCGCGACGAAGACCTGCGCGCCGACCGGCAGCCGGAGTTCACGCAGCTTGACCTGGAGATGAGCTTCGTCGATGCCGCCGACATTCGCGCTATCATCGAAGAGATGTTGATCGAACTGAGCGGCGCCATGCTGCCCCAAAAGCGCATCCAGACATTGCCGTTCCCGATCATTACCTATGCCGACGCCGTCGAGTATTACGGCATCGACCGCCCCGACCTGCGTTTTGGGCAGCGACTTTTCAATTTGACCGATGTGGCTAACGCCAGCGACTTCGGCGTCTTCAAGAACGCAGCAGTGGCGGGCGGCGCAGTGAAGGGGGTCGTCTATCCTGGCGGCAATGCGATCTCGCGGCGCGAAATTGACGAGCTGACCGATTTTGTCAAGCACTACGGCGCCAAAGGGCTGGTCTGGATCGGCGTCGCCGACAAACCTGACGGAAGCGGCGTCTATCACGCGGAGAGCCTGCGCAGCCAGGTGACCAAGTTTCTATCGCCCGCCGAGATTCAAATGATCGTCGAACGCAGCGGCGCCGTCGTCGGCGACCTGATCCTGATCGTCGCCGACCAGCTTTCGGTGGTCAACCAGAGTCTGGCAAATCTGCGCCTAGAGATCGGGCGCCGCGCCGGGCTGATCGACCCAAATCTGCTGGCATATTGCTGGGTGATCGACTTTCCGCTGCTGGAGTACAACGAGGATGAGAAACGCTGGCAGGCTGTCCATCACCCGTTCACAAGCGCGCGCGACGAGGACTGGGCCAAGCTCGAAAGCGATCCTGGCAGCGTGCTCGCTAAAGCCTACGACGTCGTGCTCAACGGCTGGGAGATCGGCGGCGGCAGCATCCGTATTCACCGCAGCGATCTGCAGGATCGGCTTTTTGCGCAGCTCGGAATGACGAGGGAGCAGACCGAGAGTCAGTTCGGTCATCTGTTAGAGGCATTTCAATATGGCGCGCCGCCGCATGGCGGCATTGCGCTCGGCATTGATCGCCTGGTTGCTCTCTTTGCGGAAGCGAGCAGCATTCGCGATGTGATCGCCTTCCCGAAGACCGCCGCCGGCACAGACTTGATGCTTGATTCACCGTGCCCGGTGACGGAGACGCAACTGGCTGAACTGCACATCGCCATACGTCCGCCCAAGAAATAAATTGCCTGTTGTCGAAGGGGGATTTCACTCTGATTTGCCTGCTACAACGCCTGTGGTATACTATAGTTGACTCTGCGGTTCACGTGATGAGTCAGCACACGGGGCGAGCCAACACTTCAAAAACGGGAGCTAGACCAAGTGGCGTGGATGTGGTAGCCCATCGGGCAAGACGGAAGCGCCCAGTCTGCACCCACCTGCTTACGCAGGTTCGTACCCACTGACTCACACGGTCCCGTGGAGTTCATAGGCAAATGCGCCATTCGGAACGCCGGATGGCGTTTTTGTTTTGAAGGACGAGTGGCGAGTTGCGAAGGGCGATTGGACGCAACAGCGCAGAGATGTTCTACTGATTTCTAGGTTGACATTTTATGAGCGCAGTGTTGCGTATTACGTGTTGCGTGAGGGGTTCCGACACGTAGCACGCAACACGCAACAATGAAAACATGAAAACTCTGCCTAGCAATCAGTAAGTTTTGTCAGGAGACGCAACGAAGGGCAGAAGATATATCCGCCTCGATTCGCCAGACCACCACCATCCGCGTTCCATGAAGGGCGAATAGCGCAAGCAAGCGTCGATCATCTGGATGCGATGGGTTGATTATGTTAATTTTTTTGACGGCGTGTTTCCTTTTGTGATACGATGGCTAGGCTGTATTTGGGGTGGTGTCAGTAGCGCCTATCAACCTCGTCTTGATTGCCTGGGATTTGGTGTGTTCGTAACGAATAAGGCTACAGCAAACGTAGAGAGGAACGGATTTAGTTCCTCGGAGAGAAATGCTAATTCGTTCCTGTTCGAATCCGTTGTACCCCCTGGCGGCGTCACTGCATGAAGTCCCGGTGAAGTCTATTTTTGAGCGGAAGGGCAAAACCAGTGAGCATCATTCGTACACGCGTTGCTGATGACACCTGGGTCTTTACGAGCCGGTTATATCTTGAGGTCAATGCTGGGCTGGTCGTCACGCCGGAGGGCGGCGTCCTGATCGACACGTTGCCCTTCCCTTCGGAGACGCGCCAGATCATTGATTTTGCGCAGCGCATCTGCCCGCAGGGCATCCGCTATGTGATCAACACCATCAGCCACGCCGACCATGTCTACGGCTCCTATCTCTTCCCCGACGCCGAGCTGATTGCGCATGAAACCTGTCTCAAAATGCTCAAGGAGTATGGCATTCAAGCGCTGGAAGAAGCCAAAGAGCACACGCCGGAACTACGTCAGGTCTCGATCCGGCTACCCAAACTTGTCTTCAGCGAGGGCATGGTGGTTCGTCTTGGTGGCAAAACTATCCACCTGGTGCATAGCCCCGGCCCCAGCCCCGATGCCTGCGTAGTCCACGTGCGCGAGGACAAGGTGCTCTTCGCCAGCGACCTGATGATGCCGGTTCCGCTGATTGCTACACCCTTTGCCGATATCGAGGCGTTTCAGCGTTCGCTGCTCAATCTGCATGACTTCAACCTGGAGTGCATCGTGCAGGGGCACGGCGAAATCCTGCTGCGCGGTGAAGTCACCAGCAGCATCGACATTGCCTCGCGTTACCTGACCGACATTCAAGCGCTCGTTCACCGGCTGATGGCGGAAGGCGCCACCAAACACGACCTGGCAGGATACGACATCGAGCAGTTCGATCACAGCCGAATTCCGCTTGGCGGCATGGTGCAACAGTTTCACCTGAACAACCTGCATTTTCTATGGGAAAAGGCGCGCGCCGAGCAGCGTCAAAAGCGGCAAGTCGAAGCCGCTCGCTGAAGTACACCGCAATCTTCCCAGAAACGCCAAAGTTGTCCTGAAAATAGCGGCATTTCATTGTTATCGGCGCCGCTAAGGCATCGGGCCTTCCGGGAAGATGACTGCTATTTTTTTTTCGGACGATCCCTATGCCCACACCGGTCACTATCGAAATCATCGTCGAGCAAATTCGGCAGCTTTCACCTGCACAGCGACGCATCCTGTTGCGGCGGCTGGCGGTCAGCGGCTTGCTGCCCCGCGAGGAGTCAGTCTCGGATCGGCGCAGGCTGAGCGTTGCGCCGGCGTTGGGCGTCGCCGCGATGCAACCGGTCTCACCACCGTCGACTGCGCTCACACCGGCGCCAACGCGTGCGCCGCTGCGCGTCACGCCGCCGCCCGCCAGCGACGATCAGCCTGCGATCCGCGGCCACGTCGTGCTTGGCGCGCCGGGTGGCGAAGCTGTCGAATCATCGCCGCATCAGATGGCGCCGCTGCCTGGTCAGGCGCCGGAGGAAGCGATCGTGATCACGTTACGCGGGCTGGCGCTGCCCGACGGCGAAGTCGCCAGCGCTGAGTACAACATTCGCTGGCCTGGCTTTGCGCCGCGGACAGTGCAGGTGCGCTTTGCCGGTCAGCCGACGCCAATGCAGGCGCTCTACGACACGCTGGACAAGGCGCTACGCGCCGTAATCAGTCGCCTGGAGGACAACCAAGCTGATCCGGCGACCGCCCACCTCGAAATCTACTGCCCTTCGGATCAACTGATCGACGAGCTGATCGGCGAGATCCCCGTCGCTGACGCCCGCCTGCAGACGCGCCATGATCGCATCAGCGCGCTGCTCGACAGTGTAGGGGAATGGCGGTTGCTGCGCGCAGGGGATTCTTACAGATGACGAATATGAATACAAAATCGATGCAAGAACTTGGGACGCGACCAGAAAAGTGGTCCAGTCGATTCCATGAACATTTTGCGGCATACTTTACCAACAAGCTGCACCGGATAATGAGCAGGCGACACTTGCTGTCCGATCAACATGTTGCAGACAATGTTGGTTGCAGACGATGCTAGAACGCCCACACCTCTTGCGCGCGCTGGGGACAGCGCTGCGCAGCGGGCATGTGCTGGTCAATGCGCCGGCCGGCTACGGCAAGTCGATGTTGTTACGGCGCTTCGCCTCACAACGCCCTAATAGCTACTACATCCCCCTCACGTCAGGCGATGCTGACCTGGCGACGCTGTCGGCGCGCATCCATGCATTGCAGGCGCCGGTCACCGCCACATTCTTGTTGGATGACATTCATCACCTCGATGGCGCAGTCAGTACGCTCAAGTGGCTTTCGAGGCAGCTTCACCGTGAAGATGCGCCGCGCTGGGTGCTTGCCGGTCGTTACATCCCTTTGAACAACATCGGCGATCTTGTGGCTGCCGGTCGGTTGACGACGTTGAGCGCCAGCGATCTCGCATTTACACCGCAGGAAGCTTCGGCGTTGGGCGTCGATGAATCCTGGCATGGACGCGTCGCTGGCTGGCCGCTGGCGCTCGGTCTGCTGCAACGTCTTGCCGACGCAGCGCCGGTATCCGATCCGGCGTCTGCCCAGACTTTGCTCTTCAAGTATCTGGCAGCGACATTTTTTGAACGATTGCCGGATGCATTGCGCACGTTCATGCAGATTACCGCTGTCCCTCTCCGTTTCAATCTTATTCTGGCAACTCATCTGTGCGAGACGCAACATCCCAGGCTCGACGCCGCTGGCTTGTTCTCCCTGATGCAACAGCGTCAACTTTTCCTGGAGCCGGATAAACTGGACGGATGGTTTCGCTATCATGAGATGATTAGAACATTTCTGTTACAAAACCAGACTGCCGCCAGAGCAGTGCACGAAGCGACGGTGCAGTGGCTGCTGGAACAGGATGGGTTGGAACCCGCCATCGAGCAGGCGCTTGCTGGAGAGCTGTGGGACAGGGCGGACGATCTGATCGAAGCAGCGCGCCCAACCGTGTTGGACGACGAGGGCCGCCTCTACACCTTCGAGCGCTGGCTGAATGCGCTGCCGTCCCTGCATTTCCCTCGTCATGTCGAAAGTCTTTGTGATCTGGCAGTCTCCCTGCACAACGTGGGAGAACGCCAGCGTGCATGGAGGTATCTAGATCGAATAGGCGCCGACGTTGCAGCGCTGACACAAGATGCGCAGGCGCAGTTGAAGTTGAGCCAGGCATATTGTCTGTTCAATGAAGAACGCTTCGCCGAAAGTATTGCAGCGCTGGAAATCCTGGACGCATTGGTCACGCCAACCAATGAACTCCATTTGGAGAGTTTGCGCCTGCGCGGGCGCAATTTGCTCGGCTTTGGAAAAGTGCGTGAGGCGGAGCGGGTCTATCGGTTGTTGATGCAACGCGCAACCGCGCTGGGCAACGACCGGTGGCGCATGTTCGCTGCGCTGACGCTCGTCAGCCACGTGTTGGCGCCGCGCGGTGCATTCGAGGAAGCGGCGGCGTTGCTGGATGATGTCGCGGAGTGGTTTGCGCGTGTGCCCTATCTGGAGGGCGCCTATTTGACAGCACGGTGTGCGTTGGCGACCGAGCAGGGGGAGTGGGGCGCGTTGGAAGCGGCGCTCGTGCGTATGGCGGAAATTCTGGCTGACGGCGACGAGATCGGGCCAGAAAACGCTGCCATCCATCGTTATTATCGAGCAGTGTTGGCGATTGCACAGGGAGACTACAGGGCTGCGCAACACCTTTTGGACGAAACGGCGGCGTTGTGGAGCGCCGACGAGTTGAACCGCCTTGCGCAGCTCACGATGCGCACATGGCTGGCGCGCAGGCGCGGAGACCCAACGCCGCCGCCCGACAGCAGCGAAGCACTGGCATCCGGCGCAAGCTGGCCCCAACTGCGCACAGAGCTGGCCCTAGAAAGATTGCTGACCGCCGGCTTCACAGACACAGTGGTTGTTCCCGATTTACACCTGTTGATTGCCGAACGTATGCGTCCACGCTTGCTGCGCTTTTCCGCATGGCTGACAGTGACCTGCTGGCATTTGCACGATGCGGCGTGGCGCCGCCATGCCCAACGCACATTGCACGCGTTGCGGCGACCCGGCTTTTCTATATTGCTAACCCGACGCGACCCCGACCTGGGCGCGCACTTTTGGAGTGTACTGGCCGTCGAGGCGCTGGCTCCAGAGCAGGCGACGGCGGCGTTGAGAGAAATCGGTCAGATTGCGCCGCTGACTGTGATGTTGCAGGCAACGGAGACGCGTGTTCGCCGCTGCGCCGCAACAGTGTTAGGGGCGCTTGGCGTCGATGCTGCGCTGGCGGCGCTTGCAGGCGCCCTTGAGAAAGAAACCGAGCCGTCCGTACGCGCTGCATTGGAGCAGGCAATCAGCCAGTTGATGCAATTCCCCCCGCCTATCCTTGAGGTTCAATTGCTGGGTGAATTTGTCGTGCGCCGCAACGATGCCATGCTTCCTGAAGAAGCATGGCATCGGCCAATCGTGCGCAAGCTCTTCCAGTATTACTGTCTACACCGCAGCGAGCGTCTCTCCAAAGAACGCATCCTCGAGGACTTGTGGCCCGACGAAACACCGCGCAAAGCGACGACCACCTTCCACACCGTCCACAGCCGTCTGCGCAATGTGCTCGAACCCTATCTGCGCGCGCGTTCGCCTTCGCGCTACTTCACCGTAGAAGGGGATGTCTACTGCTTCGATCCCTACGATCGGGTGCAGGTGGATGCGGAGCATTTTATGCAGCGCGTACGGCAGGCGCTGGCAACGGCGCGACAGGAGGGGCTGCCCCCAATGCCCGACGATCTGATTGCACTGCTTGTCGAGTGGCAGCCCCTCCTGCCCGCTCTGCCCTATGAAGAATGGCTCATTCAGCCGCGCGAGACGGTGCATCAGCTCTACATCGAGGGATGTCTCTATCTGGCGCATGCCTCTCTGTCGCGTGGACTGCTCGATGAGGTCATCCTGTGGGCGGAGCGTGCGCTGGCGCGCGCGTCCTGGCTGGAGGAAGGCTACCAGGCGCTCATGCGCGCCCACGCTCGCCTCGATCAGCGCAGCCTGGCGCTGAAACGGTACGCCGACGCCGTGGCTGCGCTGGAGCGCGAGCTGGGTGCGCCTCCTTCTCCCCTCACCGAGTGGCTGGCGGAACGGCTGCGTCGCGGCGAAGAGATCTAGCCGCCCCGCGTTCAGTCGTTGTTCAGTCCCGCCTGCTATACCCTTCATCATGCAGGCGATCACCCTGATTATTCGTTACATCATCGATGAAAACAACGTCCTGCGCGGCAGGCTCGTTGCGCCCGTCGCCGGCTGGGATGCGCCCTTTGTCGGCGGCGAGGAGTTGCTTCGCTATCTGATGGCGATGCAAGAACGCGCCGCACCGTGCAGTCAGACGACGACGAACTCTACGCCGCCAGGTCAGGGGAGCGCTCACACGGCAGGGGCTGTAGGGATCGATGAAGGAGAGTCCATATGAAACGTCTCATTGTACATGGGCGAACGATGATATTGGCGATGACGCTGTCATTGCTGGCCTTGCTCTGTTGGAGGGCGCCAGTGCACGCGCAGACAACCGTGCCGGGCGGAACGATTGGGAGCGACGCTACCTGGACGCTTGCGGGAAGTCCTTATCTCGTGCAAGGAAGTGTC
>CALJMI010000074.1 GCA_937981885.1 uncultured Caldilinea sp. | reverse complement strand
GTCGCCCATCTTCCAGGAAGCGCCGGCGCTTCCTGGAAGATGGGCGACCTCTGAAAGGATGAACAACTGATGTCCCAAACAGCAAGCACAGCCCATCCGAGACCCGCTGAGCGACGGAACATTTCAAGCTGGTTCGAGCGGCAGGCGCGCTTTGTCTTCATTGCACCGGCGTTGATCGCACTGCTCCTACTTGTCATCTTCCCGATTGCCTATACGATCTGGATGAGCCTGCACAACTGGCAGCTTTCGAGTATCGCCCAGCCGCGCTTCATTGGGCTGGACAACTTTTGGAAGTTGCTGACCAATGACAGCCGGTTTTTGGGCGCAACCGGACGGACGCTGCTGTTCACGCTCATGGCGACCTCCGTGCAGCTTGTACTCGGTGTAGCGCTGGCACTACTCTTCAACCGTCATTTCCTAGGACGCGGCTTTTGGCGAGCATTAGCGATCCTGCCGATGGTGACAACGCCCGTTGCGATTGCGCTTATCTTCGTGATGATGATGCATCCGACCCTGGGTGTGCTCAACTATCTTTTGCAAGTCATTGGCTTGCCGCCAAGTTTGTGGATTTACAGCGAACGCACAGTGATGCCGACGCTGGTTATGGTCGATACATGGCAGTGGACGCCGCTTATCATGTTGATCGTGCTGGCAGGGTTGGCATCGATGCCTGATGAACCATTCGAGGCAGCGCGCATCGATGGCGCCAGCCGCGTGCAAGTCTTTTTTTATATCACGCTGCCGCTGCTGCGCCCCTCGATTGTGGTTGCAGCACTCTTTCGCATCATTGATGCAATCAAAACCTTCGATATCATTTTTGTCATGACCTCTGGCGGGCCTGGGTATGCGTCGGAGACGATCAATCTCTATTTGTTCAATACGGCCTTCTCGTACTTCGACATGGGATATGCGTCGGCAATTGTGGTCGTCTTTTTCATCATGATCATGGTGTTGGCTATCGTGACGATCCGTGTAAGGAGGGTAGAGTGGCAGTGACAACCACGCATCATTCACGAACAATCAAAATCAAACGTCTCTTGTCAGTGGCTGGACTCTACACACTGGTTCTGCTAGCAATGGCGCCGACGCTGTTCATATTCTTCTGGATGGTCTCACTTTCGCTTAAGGTGCAGGTCGAGAACACAGCCTATCCGCCAGTCTTTATCCCATCGCAGCCGACGCTCAACAACTACCGATTGTTGGGCAATCAATTTGTCGAATATGTTTTTAACAGCGTGATCATTGCCACTGGAGCGACTGTGCTTGGCATGGTGCTCGGCGCGCCAGCGAGCTTCGGGATGGTGCGCTGGCGCTATCAGCGGCTGGCGTTGGTGGTGCTGGTGGCGCGCATCATTCCTGCCATCAGCTTTCTGGTGCCGTGGTTCATCCTCTTTCGGCGTATGGGATTGCTGGACACTTACACGGCGCTCATTCTATCGCATCTGGTTGTGGGGCTGCCGATTATTATCTGGATGCTGCTGGCGTTCTTCGAGGATGTGCCGATGGAACTACAAGATGCAGCGTTGATCGACGGCTGCTCGGTTTACGGCGTCTTCTGGCGCGTCGCCTTGCCGCTCACTCGACCAGGTCTAGCAGCGACAGCGATCCTCAGCTTTATCTTTTCATGGAACAATTTTCTGTTTTCGGTCATCCTTGCCGGACGTACTACGCGGCCGCTGCCAGTCGCTGTCTTTAGTCTGCTCACCTATGAAGAAATTAACTGGGGGCCGCTGGCAGGAGCAGCATTCTTGATCACCTTGCCAGTGTTGATCATCACGCTGTTCATGCAGCGACACATTGTCACCGGCTTATCTTTCGGCGCAGTAAAAGGATAGCTCGCAAAAATCGGAAAAGGCGACTGTGGTCTTATTTGACAGGCTCGTTTTGTCTGAATATACTTCCCTCCAGGAATGCGGGTGTAGCTCAATGGCAGAGCGTTTGCTTCCCAAGCAAAATGTTGAGAGTTCGAATCTCTTCACCCGCTCCACATGCGCCTGCAAGTGTGCTTGCAGGCGCATTGTTTTTGGGTGATTTGCTGGCGTCCGCCTTTGACAGGTCGTTGGCTTTCGCGTATGCTTGAACTAGATTTGCGCCTGTAGCTCAGTGGACTAGAGCATCGGTCTTCGGAACCGAGTGTCGGGGGTTCGAATCCCTCCAGGCGTGCTGAGTGGATGCAGATCAACCCGTGCCGGAATTAAGAAAGGCATGGGTTTTCATTTTGTGCGCTATTTGTGAGGTTCATTCCGTCTCATCTGTCGGCGTCGCTTCGGCGGGAATGCCGCCGGTGAGCTGCACAAGCTGTGAGAGCGTCGCCTCCAGCGCGTCCATCTCAGCGCCATAGCTCGCCCAATTCCCCTCGCGCAAGAAGTTTTGCGCAGCATTGTAATGAGTATTGGCGGCAATGATCAACTGATCGATCGAGGCGCCGCTCAGGTCGATCGCTGCAACGGGCGTCTGCAGAGCGGGTGCATCGCTGACCAGCAATGGTTCGCCGTCGGCGTCGAACACGATGTCGGAAGGTGGACTGACGGCAAGATCGATCAAACCAGCGCGTGTCACCAGGTCGCGGCCAAACAGCTGCACCAACGCCAGCCCCAGGTTTTCAGCCATCACCGTACGCTCCGCCGTCGCCAGGATCACCCGTTTCAGTTCAGGGATACGGCCTGTCTGCGCCTGCAAGTAGAGCGGCTCCACGTAAAGTAGGCTATCTCCAATCGGGATGACAAGTAGATTGCCGCGCAACACGCTGCTGCCTTGCTGGTTCCACAAAGCGAGTTGAGCGCTGATAATTGGATCCTGGTTGATACGCGCCTCGATCTGCTTCGGACCAAAGAAGAGCGTGTCCTTGCCAAAACTATAGAGCAGCTTCTCGCCATACCGTTCCGGATCGCTGTGTGCTGCCAACCAGGAAATCATGTTCTCGCGGTTGGCGGGCGTGAAAGGCAAAATCTGAATGAAGTCGAGCAGATCGGAGCCAGATGTCTGCATCAAGACATAGTACGGTTCTATTAATTGCGACTTGTTGTAAAAAATCTCCTCAGGCCACGCCCACACATCTTCACGGTTATAGAAATCGAGCACGTTGGTCATATGGTACATGCGATACATCTCAGCCTGGACCGAAAAAATATCGGTAGGGTAGCGAATGTGCCGCATTAGAAAATCGGGCATTGCTTCCATCGGCTGGAAAAGCGCTGGGAAGATGCGCATATAGGCGGCTGTGATCGGCTCGTTCGGCTCGAATACGTAGAAATTGGGCACGCCGTCATACGCGTTGATCACCACCTTGACCGAGTTGCGGATGTAGTTGAAGCGATTCAGATACGGTTCGCTGTATGGGAAGCGGTCGCTGGTGACATAGGCGTCGATAAACCAGTACATGCGACCATCCTCGCCGACGACGATGTAGGGGTCGCGGTCGAAAATGAGGAATGGCGCCAACAGCCGCACGCGCTCCACAATGTTGCGCCGCCATAACAGCTGACTTTCGCTCGTGATGTCCTGATTCAGCACAAGGTTGATGTCGCCAAAACGCATGGCAAAGAGCACGCGATTCCAGAAAGTCATATCGATGCCGGTGTCGGCGCCAAACCGCGTGGTGACGTTGCCATCGCCCTGTGGATAGTGGAACTCCTCCATATTGGTGCGGCCGATCACATAGTCGTTGGTCAACTCCCCGAAATAGATGTGTGGCTCGACAATCGTTAAATCGCCAACCGGCGGCAGGTCGCGCAGATAGAATTCGGGCAACCCATCCGCCGTCACTCTCTCAACTGGCGACATCGCGACGCCGTAGCCGTGCGTATAGACCAGCCTGCGGTTCACCCATGTCTGCGCTTCTGTGGTGAGACGATCGGCCACCAGTTCACGCGCCGACAACATCACCTGGCGTCGCGCCCCATCGATCAGATAGCGATCGACATCGACATCGTTGAAAGCGTAGTATTGACGCAGCGCCTGCACCTGGTTGTAAGTCTCTAGCAGCGGACGATAGTCCCAGAGACGAATATTGCGGATCGTCTCCGGCTCTTCCAGCAGCGCCGTGGGCGTCAGGCGTTGCGACGCGTCGTAATTTTCCACTACAATGTCATCGAGGCTGTATGCCAGCCGCGTGAAGCGGATATTGTTCTCGATGAACGGACGCTCCAACGTCAGTTCATTGGGGCTGACTTGAAATCGCTGCACAAATGAAGGATAGAGCGAGCCGGCGACAACCGCTACGCCGATCCAAACGACGATCACAACGACGATGGCGCGCCAGGCGCGGCGCACATAGGCTGTCACCAGCAACAACGCTGCTGTGATCAACGTGACGATGGTCAGAAGATTATATGCAGGAATCTGTGCGTTTACATCCGTGTAGCCGGCGCCAAAGACTGCCCCGCGCTCGCTATACACCAGATTGGCAGCGTCGATTTGATATCCTAGCGCCAGTAGGCTCAAAAAAAGTGCGCCAAGCACGCCGAGGTGGAGCAACACGCCGGTGCGAATCTGCCAGCCGCGCCAGCCAACCCCACTGACCACGACCACCATCAACAGTGTGGCGATCAAGACAGATTGCAACCAGCCGCGCACGATTGTAAGCACAGGAAGTGTAAAAACATAGAAACTGACATCGCGGCCAAACACCGGGTCAGCCAACCCAAAATCGCTCTGATTTAAAAACAGCAAAAGCTGCGGCCACTCGCCTGCAATGTTCAACCCCATTAACAGCGAGAAAAAGCCAAAGATCGCCAACGCCGCCACCGGAATGCGCACGCCGCTGGCGTCGGCGAACTGCTCGACAGGCGTGGAAACCAACCCAAATGGTTCAATGCGCCGTACAATCCAGTAATTGACGAGCAAAAATAGAAAGGTCAAAACAAAACCACCCACAAACAGTCCGAGCGAAGCCAGGACGCGCGTCCATAGAATCGACTCGAAATTCAGACTGCTGTGCCAGGTCAGATCGGTCAGGAAACCGATGATTGTGTTGTACAAAATCAGAAACAAAAATGGGATGATCAGCAACCACCAGAGAGGATTAGGTCTCCCGCCTTGGGGCCGACGCTCTGGCCGTCCGTCGTCATCTGGTGGCGACCAATCGCCGCCGCGTTGGAGGTTTTCCTCAATCGAACGGATCAAATCGGCAAATGGGTCTGTATTTCTCATGATTGTCTTTCGTATGTTCCATCTTTCGAAGCAGATGCACCCGTTGTGCAATTTTTCACATGCATATTCTCATTTAACCATTGTACCAAAAGGTTCAGATTTCGCCTTGTGACGCAGATACCCAAAATCTGGTCACTGGCTCGATAGGGATGATGCGTGTATGTTGCCCGGCGTAGTATAATCAGTGTATGGCGCAATTACCGCTTGATCAGCTTCGACCTGCTAATGCCGCTAACGTCGCCCGATTGCTTGAGGATTTCTGGCGCACATTGGCGACATTGCCTGATCTGATACGACGCCGCGAGCACTTATTGGCAGCGAATACAACCGCAGCGCTACGCCAGAATGTACTGGAATTGATGTTATCGCTCAACGGCATTGCCTGGCCGCAAAAGGTCGCCCACCTAAACGCCTATCTTGGTGAAAGCCAGCGCGCTGCCATCGAAAAAACTTTGTTGACGCCCGCCATCCGCGAAGAGAGCTGGATCGGACAGGCTGTTGCGCTCATCGTCATCTATCGCTGGTATGCACCGCAGCTTGTCGAAAAATTTGCGCTTGCCTATCCACAAGAATTGGAAGAAGCTACTTTGACGCAACTCCACCAACTCCCCGACTGGCCGCTTTCTATCACCACCGACTAACCCAATCCGCCATGAATCGCCGCATCTGTTTTGTCGCCCCATTTGGGCTGAGTCAGAAAACCACAATTTGGGCGCGCACACTTCCGCTTGCACAGACGCTCGTTGCGCACGGCTGGCGACCTACGATCCTGATTCCACCGTGGGACACACCGGCAGACGCCGGTCGCAGATGGGAGGAGGCAGGCGTTGATGTGTTTCAAGTTGAGCTTGACGGGGGTTTGGTTTTTCAAGTCTTTAGATTACTACACGAAATTAAACGGTTGCAGCCAGACATCGTTCATGTCGTTAAACCGCGCGCACACGCCGGGCTTGTGCAGTGGTTGCTTTGGCAACGACGTAGAGTTGGTGGAATCAACGCCAGGCTCTTGCTTGATGCCGATGACTGGGAGCAGGCCTGGGCGCCCGTGAACCGCTATAGCTGGCCCGTGGCGCGCTTTCTGGCGTGGCAGGAGGAATGGGGAATCCGCCATCTCGACGGCGTCACCGCTGCAAGCCGCTGGCTCGTCGACCATATTCACCAAGCAAACCCAACGTCGCCGATCCTGTACCTACCTAACGGCGTCGAACCGCTAGCGCCAACCGCCCCGCGTTGGACTCCCAATGGAGGCGGCGATATTTTATTTTTCAGCCGTTTTGTGGAAATATCGCCGTTTTGGTTAGTTCGTTTCTTATTGTCACTACACGAAAACCACCCGACAAGCCGCCTACTTGTTGCCGGGGCGCCGGTGCGCCCTGGGCTAGACGCTGATTTTCGAGCAGCGCTGCAGGCCGCCAGTCCGCAGGCAGCGGCGCAGATCGAATGGCATGGCTATGTCGACGCCGCGCAACTCGCGGTCATTTATGCGCGCATCGGTTGCGCCATCTTCCCCGCCGAGCCGACTATCTTGCAGCAAGCCAAATGTAGTGTGCGCCTTGTCAACACCCTCCTCGCGGGCGCACCGGTCGTCGCCAGCGCCGTAGGCGAACAAGCCGCCTACGGCGCTGACGGCGCCGCCCAGCTCGTCCCCGCCGAGGCAACGCCCGAAGCGTTCGCTGCAATAGTCAGCCAGGTGCTGTCGACGCCCGCGCGGCAACGCACGCTCAGCGAACATGCTCGCCAGCGCCTGCTCGCGCGCTACGATTGGCGACTGCTTGGCGCCGATCTCCATACATTTTATCAACATATCTTGGAAACGGTAGAGCAGGTCTGACAGGCTGTATAACGCTGGTTGTAGACGCTGGTGAAGGACCT
>CALJMI010000073.1 GCA_937981885.1 uncultured Caldilinea sp. | reverse complement strand
GTCGCCAGCGCAATGGGCACCAGTCAGGGGCCGGTGCGCGAGGCGCTACAACGATTGGAGCGCGAAGGCCTGGTCGAAAAGCATTCGCACAGCGCCACCTTTGTGACCAACGTCTCCATCGACGAAATGTATGAACTTTTCTCGATCCGCAGCGTGATCGAGGGCTTTGCAATTCGTCGCACGGTCGAACGCATCACGCCTGCGCAATGCGACCAGCTCGAACAGTTGATCGAGGCCATGCGCACCGCCGGTCGCAACGACGACATGCTGACATTGACCGGGCACGACCTTCAGTTTCATCGGCTGATTTGCCAGTGGTCAGGCAGCGGCACTTTGCAGCGTTCGTGGGATCCGCTGTACGGTCAAACGCAGCGCTTTGTCGTGCGCACGCATAAAGATTACTTCCCCAGTCTCACCGACATCGCCGACACGCACGTCCCAATTGTGGAGGCGCTGCGCAACCACGACACTGCCAATGTGACGAGGCTGATTCAGGAGCACGTTATGTTGATCTGGCATCTGTTCGGAAAGGAACGCAAAGAAGCACTATGAACTCTCGCCAACGCGTCAACATGACGCTCAACCACCAGGAGCCGGATCGCATTCCCTTCGACCTGGGCGGCACGGTGCTGACCAGCATCCATGTCAACGCCTACCGCAACCTACGCCGCTATCTCGGCTTGCCCGAAAAGGCAGTCGAGGTGATGGATGTCTTCCAGCAGATCGCTGTGGTCGATGACGATGTGCGCCAGAAGCTCGGCTGCGACTGCCGCAACGTCGCACCGCGCTCCTCGGCGACCTTCAAGATCGTGATCGATGAGGACTCGATGCCCGGCTATCGCTTCTTCTACGACGAATGGGGCATCGGCTGGCGTATGCCCAAAGATGGCGGCTTCTACTACGACATGTTCCACCATCCCTTCGCCAACTCGACCAGCATCGACGACATCAAGAACTTCCCCTGGCCCGACCCGGTCGATCCGGCGCGCTTTGTCAATCTCAAGGAAAGCGCCCGCCACGTCGCCGAAGCGCTGGGCGAACCGGTGATCCTGGGCGGGCTGGCGGCGGGCTTCGTCGAGCTGACGGCGTGGACGCGCGGCTTTGCCCGCTTCTATCCCGACCTGGTCACCAATCTGGATTGGACGACCTACCTGATGGACAAGATCATCGATCTCAAGCTGGCATATTGGGAGGTTGCGCTGCCGCTGGTGGGCGACTATGCCGACGTGGTGCAGGAAGCCGACGATCTCGCCGGTCAGTTCGGGCTGCTCATCAACCCGGAGACCTATCGCAAGATCATCAAGCCACGCCACAAAAAGATCATGGACTTCATCAAGGCGCGCACCAACGCCAAAATCTTCTTCCACTCATGCGGCGCCATCCGCGAGATTATCCCTGACCTGATCGAGATCGGCGTCGACATCATCAATCCGGTGCAGGTCAGCGCAGTGGGCATGGAGTCCTCGGCGCTCAAACGCGACTTTGGCAAGGACATCACCTTCTGGGGGGGGTTGGTCGATACGCAGGGCGTCTTCACGACGGGCACGCCCGCCGAAGTGCGCAATGAGGTGCGCCGACGCATCGACGATTTTGGTCCCGGCGGCGGCTTCGTGGCGGCGACGGTGCACAACATCCAGGCGAACGTGCCGCCGGAAAACATCATGGCGATGTGGGAGACGCTGCAGGAGTTCGGCAAGTATGGTCCCGGTGGCGTCGGTCAGCGCCCGGCGGATTACGTCCCTGCGCCGCGCCACGACAAGCCGATCCAGGTGAGCGCCAGCCCCGATGCGCTGCCCGCGCAGATGCCCACGCCCGAAGCAGCCGCTGCGCAGGCGGAGGAGGTCGACTTCTACCCCGATCTATTCCTGGATATGCAGGACGCCATCATCGATGGTCAGCGCGCCGAAGCGGTGGCGGCGGCAAAGCAGGCGCTCGACGAAGGCTACTCGCCGCAGACGGTCATCAGCGACGGCATCGTGCCCGCCATGACCATCGTCGGCGAGAAGTTCGAGACAGCTGAGTTCTTCCTGCCGGAGATGATGGCGGCGGCGCTGGCCGCGCGCGGCATCCTGGAATTGCTGCGCCCACGTCTGGCGGCTTCGCACACCGAGCCAGCCGGACGCGTCGTCATCGGCACGGTCAAGGGCGATCTGCACGACATTGGCAAGAACCTGGTGGCGATGATGTTGGAAGGCGCCGGCTTCGAAGTGATCGATCTGGGACCGGATGTACCCGCCGACAAGTTCATCGCCGCTATCAACGAGCATCAGCCGAGTTTGGTCGGCCTGTCGGCGCTGCTCACCACCACCGCGCCGATGATGCGCACGATCGTCAATGCGTTCCACGCGGCTGGCGTGCGCGACCATGTCAAGGTGCTGGTTGGCGGCGCCGCCATCAGCCAGAATTTCGCCGACGAGATCGGCGCCGACGGCTACGCGCCGGACGCAGGCGCAGCGGTGCGCAAGGCAAAGGAACTACTGGCGTCGATATAAAGGGAGCTCATCAATGTGTGCACGCTCACGGCCCTCTTTTTAACCGGGCATGAATAATTCAACCGCTATCGGGCAATATAGTTTTCTAGTTGCCCGATAATAAACTGCTGCTCGTCTATGATCGATTTGACCAAATCGCCTTGAGAAATCATGCCGATCAATTTGCCATTGTCCAGCACGGGCAAATGGCGGATGCGTTTATCAGTCATGATCGCCATGCATTCAGCGACGCTCGCTTGCAAGCCGACAGTGAGAACAGGATGGGTCATAATCTCGTGGACGAGCGTCTCTCGCGAGGTCTTGCCTTTCAACACAACCTTGCGCGCATAGTCGCGTTCCGACAGTATACCGACCACTTCATCGCCATCCACCACAGCCAGTGCACCGATCTCTTTTTCGCCCATCAACCTGAGCGCATCATAGACCGATCGATCGGCGGTGATCGTCCAGACTTGATAGCCTTTTTTGTCGAGGATTTGCTTGACAGTTGTCATACAGGTAAACTCCTTTGTGAATTATCTGTGTCTGAAGCACCGTGAGAGCGCCCGTATTGTACCGCTGTCGGCTTACTTTCGCATCTCTGCAATCTAAACCATATGTGATAGAATAGTTCTGCTGCATTGGGTGACCTCCTTTTTGCCACGATTGACCGGCTTTGTCTTCGTCGTGCGTAGAAACATCTGGCCTGGTCATCCTATGTAAAGTCACCTGTTTGGCGTCACGCCGTTTCTGCACGCAGAGCGCAACAAACCTTTGCCCGTTTCAATCAGGAGGCATTCATGACAGGCGTTGGCGAATTTCTCACACGCACGCGCGGGCGGGGTCGCCTGGACTGGAGCGATATTCTCACATATCTGTATCTGATGTTTGGCACAATTGTCATGTTCCTGCCAGTGCTCTGGCTGGTGCTCTCGTCTTTCAAGACACAGGCTGGGCTGCTGCGCTTTCCGCCCGATCTCCTACCATTTGATCAGCGTTCCGTAATGGTGAAAGGATATGATGCGCCGTTGCCTTTATTTGACGTAACAATGCCTGATGGCTCGGTGCGCCAGTTGGCGCAGGTGCGTCGCGTCGGGCTGGAAGGACAGATGGTCGATCCTGCCAATCCTGGCGAGATCATCAGGGTGAACATCAACGACCGCACCGAAGTGCGCGAACTGCGGCTGGCGTGGGAGAATTACACCGAGCCATTGCAGCGCTTCAACTTTCTGGTCTATCTGCGCAACAGCATCATTGTGACTGTAGCCGCCACCATGATCACACTGTTGATCAACAGCATGGCCGCGTTTGCGCTTGCCAAGTATCAGTTCCGCGGCAGCACCTTTATCTTTCTGCTCATCATCAGCACCCTGATGATTCCGATTTCGGTCATTTTAGTGCCTGTTTTTCTGGTGATCACCGGCATCGGCTGGTACAACAACCTGTGGGGCGTGATCATCCCCGGCGCAGCCACGCCGACGGGCGTCTTTTTGCTGCGCCAGTACATGCTCACCATCCCGGACGAGTTGATCGACTCGGCGCGTATCGACGGCGCGTCGGAATGGCGCGTCTACTGGCAGCTCATTATGCCGTTGGCAGCGCCAGCGCTGGCGGTGCTGGCGATCTTCTCAGTGATGTGGCGTTGGAACGACTTCCTGTGGCCCCTGATTGTGCTCAGCCGTAGCGAACTCTTTACGCTGCAGGTCGGATTGGCGTCGTTCCAGGGTGAGCTGAACACGCAGTGGCATTACGTGCTGGCGATGACAGTGATGACGCTGCTGCCGATCACGCTGGTCTTTGCCGTCCTTCAGCGCTTTATCACGACCGGCATTGCCACAACCGGAATGAAGTAAGCCAAATCACCAGACAGCGAGGCAGCCTTGACAACCCAGACACTTCCACTTCGTCGCGAGTTCAGCGTCGAGGGCGAGTATCGCTATGATCGACGCGGACCCGTGCGCTGGATTCTGTCGCACGTGCTGCGCTACAAGCGGTTTCTGTTTTCCTTTCTCGTGGCGAGCACAACCACCGCCGCGCTCTTCTCGGCGGTCCCCGCTCTAACCGGCGTCGCCTTCAACGAGGTGCTCAAACCAACGCCCGACCCGCTGCGGCTGTTATGGATCGGGGTGGCGCTGCTCGGCATCGTGATCTTGCGCGGTGTGACCGACATCATCAACGCCTTCTCAATCGAAGTGCTGGCGCAGCGCACCGAACGCGACGCCCGTCAGGAACTCTACATCAGTCTCCTCGGCAAAAGCCAGACCTTTCACAATCGCCAGCGTGTTGGCGACATCATGGCGCGCGCCAGCAACGACGTGCGCCAGCTCAACCCGATGCTCAATCCCGGCGTGGCGCTGATCACCGATTCGCTGACGAGCATTATCATGCCGATCGTTTTCATCGGCTTTATCAATCCGCAGTTGCTGATCACGCCGCTGATCTTTATTGTTGTGCTGGCCGTGCTGCTGCGCGACTATACGCGGCGGCTCAACCCTGTCGCCGCCGAGATTCGCGGGCGTTTTGGCGACCTCAACGCCGGGCTGAATGAGACCATCGCCGGCATCGAGGTCGTCAAATCGACGGCGCAGGAGGCGCAGGAGAAGCGCAAGTTCGCGCGCAACGCCCGTCTGGTGCGCGACTTCTACGTCAAGGAAGGGCAGGTGCAGGCGCGCTATCTGCCGATCCTCTTCTATGGCTTTACCTTGACTGCCGCCTTTACCCACGGTCTATGGCTGGTGCAGCAGAATGTGATCGACGTCGGTCAATTGGTGGCGTTCATGGGTTTGATGGGCATCCTGCGCTTCCCGACTTTTATCTCGATCTTCACCTTCTCGCTCGTGCAGCTTGGCATTGCCGGCGCCCGGCGCATTTTGGAGATGATCGAGGAAGAGACGGAGATGGACGAGAACAAAGCTGGCTACACCGCGCAGATGATCGGGGAAATCGTCTTTGACCACGTCAGCTTTGGCTTTGGCGAGGGGCGAATGCTGCACGATGTCAGCTTTCACGTGCGACCGGGGCAGACCGTCGCCATCGTCGGGCAGACCGGCTCCGGCAAGACAACGCTGACTAAGCTCGTCAACCGCATCTACGATGTGGACAGCGGGCGCATCCTGATCGACGGCGTCGACGTGCGCGATTGGAGCATGGCGTCGCTGCGTTCGCAGATTTCGACCATCGAACAGGATGTCTTTCTCTTTTCGCGCTCGATCCGCGAGAACATTGCGTTTGGGCTGGGCGCAACTGCCACCGAAGAAGCCATCATCCGGGCCGCCAAAGATGCGCAGGCGCACGACTTCATCATGAGCTTCAAAGACGGTTACGACACCGTCATCGGCGAGCGCGGGGTGACGCTCTCCGGCGGGCAGCGTCAGCGACTGGCGATCGCGCGCGCCCTGCTCACCGACCCGCGCATCCTGATCCTGGATGACTCGACCAGCGCTATCGACAGCGCCACCGAGGACAAAATTCAGCAGGCAATCCATCGCGTGCTCGAAGGACGCACGACCTTTCTGATCACGCATCGTCTCTCGATGATTCGCCGCGCTGACGTGATCGTGATGCTCGACAAAGGGCGCATCGTCGCTATCGGCAGCCACGCTGAGCTGATGGAGCGCAACGCGCTCTATCGACGCATCTTTGCGCGTTACTTTTAGGAATGGGGTGGTTGGGTGTTGGGGTGGTTGGGTTCTAGGCAATCGGGTGCTTGGGCTTTAGGGTTCATGAGCAATTGTTTGTGTGTTCCTACGACCCGAAAACCCCATAACCCCATAACCCTATAACCCCACAACCTCAAAACCGCCGCCTCTCGTAAGCAATAGGAGCAGCTCAATCTATGGGCTTTTTGATGGACGGACTCGAGGCCGAAGGCTACGACCGCAACTACACCGACCGGCAACTACTGGGGCGCATCTACGACTACTTCCGGCCCCACCTGCCGACGATGAGCTTCGTGGCGACGATGATTGTGCTCGACTCGCTGATGAGCGCAGTGCTGCCGATCCTGATCGCGCGCGGGCTGGACACGATCGCCATCGACCAATCGTGGCAGAACGCCGGGCTGCTGATTGCGGCAATCCTGGCGTCGGGCGCGCTGGCGTGGACTTTCAACTTTTTTCGCCAGTGGTTTACAGCGCGCACCGTAGGCGACGTGGTGCTGGAGCTGCGTCAAGACGCCTTCGATGCCGTGATGGCGCGCGATATGTCTTTCTACGACGAATATCCCACCGGCAAGATCGTCAGCCGCGTCACTTCAGACACGCAGGACTTCGCCAACGTCGTCACGCTGACGCTGAACCTGATCAGCCAGGTGCTGTTGGTGGGCATCATCTTTGGCGTGCTCTTTTTCATCAACACGCGGCTGGCGCTGATCGCCGCCGCCATCGCACCGGTGATCGTGATCATCGCGCTCGGCTTTCGGCGGCTGGCGCGGCGCACGACGCAGCAGGCGCGCCGTGTGCTGGCGGAGGTCAACGCCAAGGTGCAGGAGACGGTGAGCGGCATCGGCGTCGCCAAAGCCTTTCGCCAGGAAGAAACGATCTACCAGGAGTTCAACCAGGTCAACGCGCAATCCTATCGCGTCAACCTGCGCCAGGGCTTTGTCTTCAGCGGCATCTTTCCGATCTTGAACGCCGTCGCCGGCATCGGCACTGCGTTGATCGTCTACTTTGGCGGCTTGAGCGTGCTCGACGGGCAGGTTTCGCCAGGCGATTGGTTCCTGTTCGTCGAGAGCATCAACCTCTTCTGGTTCCCGCTCACCGGCATCGCGTCGTTTTGGAGTCAGTTTCAACTTGGCATGTCCGCCAGCGAGCGCGTCTTTGCGCTGATCGACGCCGACCCGCGCGTCGTGCAGCTCGACGCCCGCCCCGCCGACAACCTGCGCGGGCGCATCGAGTTTCGCAATGTCTCCTTCCGCTACACCGAGCAGGAGCAGGTGTTGCACCGTTTCAACCTGATCATCCCCGCCGGGCAAACGGTGGCGCTGGTCGGGCACACCGGCGCCGGCAAGTCGAGCCTGGGAAAACTGGTGGCGCGCTTCTACGAGTTCCAGGACGGACAGCTTCTGATCGACGACCAGGACATTCGCACCTTCGACCTGGCGAGCTACCGGCGGCGGCTGGGCATTGTGCCGCAGACGCCCTTTCTCTTCAGCGGCTCGGTGGCGGACAACATCCGCTATGCCCGCCCAGACGCGTCCGATGATGACGTGCGCGCCGTGGCTGAACAGATCGGCGGCGGCGACTGGCTAGATGCGCTCGAAAATGGGCTGGAAACCGATGTAGGCGAGGAAGGGCGCGGCATTTCGATGGGGCAGCGGCAGTTGGTTGCGCTGGCGCGCGTGTTGATGCAAGACCCGGCTATCGTCGTGCTCGACGAAGCGACGGCCTCGGTCGATCCGCTGACCGAGGCGCAGATTCAGGAGGGGCTGGACGTGGTGCTGGCGGACCGCACCGCCATCGTGATTGCGCATCGCCTCTCCACGATTCGCGCCGCCGACCGCATCATCGTGCTACGCAAGGGTGAAATCATCGAGGAGGGCGACCACGACACATTGATGGCGGCAGGCGGTCACTACGCCGAGTTATACAACACCTATTTCCGCCACCAGTCGCCGGATTACGAGCCGATCACCGCATAAGAACTGGAACAGTGCAGGTGTTGAGTTATTTGCGCCCAACCTGTATTAGTTGCTGGTTGGCGTTGCCACTGGCGAGGGCGTCTCTGTACCTGGCCCAACCAGATAAACCGCCCGCCACGGCTGATACTTGCTGCGTAGTGTGTCGGTGCGCGTGGTGCCGTTCTCGACGATAGTGCGCGTCACCGTGACGGTCATACCATCCTTTTGCCACTCGACCTGTTTTATCTGTCCGGGCGCCAGGCTTTCATCCACCGTGTAGACCGGCGCCTCTGGTTTTATCACGTCGCTGATCTCCGGCTTGCTGACGGTGACGGTGCGATTTGGACGCGTCCCATAAAAATTAAAGGTGATCACGCCGTTGGCGCTGTCGACCACCGGGTCGATGAGTAGATAGGCGCCGGTGTCGTTGCGGAAGCGGAAATCGACCGTTGGCGTGAAGATCGTGGCGTCAAGCCCCGGCTCACCGTACCAGTCGACGACATAGCCGTGGTTGTACCGTTCCACGATCGGGAAACCACCCTCATAGGCGGCGCGAAAGACGGTTGTGCTCACCTGGCAGACGCCGCCGCCCACACCCACCGCCGTGCGGTCGCCCCAAATGACGAGCGAATCCTCGAAACCATTGGCAGAGCTGACATCGCGCACGATGTTGTTGAAGCTGAAGATGCCGTTCGGCGGGATCACCACGCCCTCAAAGTGCCTGGCCGCCACCTCGATGTTGCGGATACGACTGGCGCTACTGCCTGCAAAGTACGACCGCCCGCTTGCCACCCGCTCGCGGATGCCCATTTCGGCGATGCGATTCATGTCCACTGCCGGCGCCACGCTCTTGATCACGAGCGGGGCTTCGCCAGCGTTGTTGGCAATTGCGTCACGGACGGCGGCAACCGTGGCGTCGACGTCGAGCGCCCGCCCTGGGAAGCTGGGGCTGAGCACCGTCACCGCGCCTGTTTCCGGGTTGAAGCGCAGCCGGGCATCGCGTGGGCGACGGTCGATCTGCGCAGCGAGTGGTTCCAGGTGGTGACGCAGCCGGGCTTCATCCAGCACGACTCCGCCTTCAGTCGACATGATCAGAGTATGCAGATCAGCCGGTGACAGCGCCAGTGAAAATGCATCAACTGTCGAACGCAGCACGAGCGGACGAATCTCGCTGCTTGCAGGGACAACCGCCGGCGCGACTGCCGCACTTTCTGGCGCTGCAATGCTCTGTACGATCAACGGCGCTTGCACGACCGCGCCGTTACGCGCCAAAGCAAGGGCAGCCAACACCGCGTGTACGGTCGCCTCAATATCGACGGCGACGCCGGGCTGCGCTGAGATCACAATGTTGCCCAGCCGCCGCTCGCCAATGCTGGGGCGGTCGATGCCTGCGGCGATGGTTGCAACCGCGTTGTGCAGCGCCTCCTGGTCGATCACAACCTGCGGTGTAATCTCGACGCCGCGCAACGCAGCGCCGAGTTGGTTCACCACGTCAGACAACAGCGCGCCGCTGCGTCCGTGCAGATAGGCGCGGTTCACAGCATCGAGCAAATCGGCGCGGGCGCGCACCTGCGTGGTAGGCAACGGCCACTGCGCGCCGTCGTGCACAAGCGTGACCGGCGGCAGCGGGTATTGGTAGATCGTCTCGGTCAGACGGCGATAGGCGTCAGCGCGCGTCAGTCCGCCGATCGGCGCGCCGCCCACGCTGACGCCCGTGTAGATGCGCCCTGTGTGCCAAAATCCCCACGCAGCGACCAGCGTTGCGGCGGTAAAGGCTGTCAATAACAGCAAAATCACCGCCATGTCGAGCGCCGTGCGTCGAATCCGTGTGCGATGGGATGGATAGAGAACTTGTTGCATCAGACAGACACCTCACCCGCCCAGTTGCGGCAGAATGTAGCGAAACGGAATCATCAGATTGAGCGCAAAGAGCGCCAGAAACGGTGAGGCCCATAGCAGCACGCGCAACACATAAAGCAGCGGCTGCAACCTGGGTCGCTCCAAAATGCGTTGGACGCGAATCGGAGCGCCAATTACAATAGCATCAACCGAACCAGAAAGCAAGAGAGGTTGCAACATCAGCGTCAGCCCAAAGAGACCGATCGCAACAATTGTCAGTCGATCCATGATATCGACGCGCAGATCGGCGATCGCCAGCGTGACCGCCAGCACCACTGCCATCATGCCGGTCAATTTGCCTTGCAGTGGCTGCATCAACTCGCGCCAGGCCAGAGCGGCAAACGTACTGATCGGCAACAGCCCCCAAAACAGATAGCGTCCCTGATGTTGTACAAATTTCAGGTTATACCAGATGAAGCCAGCCGCCACCGCCAGCGCCATTACGCCGAACAATCCGAGCACCCAAAACTGATAGCGATCCATGTCGGCTTCGGGACGTCCGCAAATAAAACGCACGAGCGACCAGAGCAAACCCAGCATCAGTGCGCCGGTGAAGACAAGCATCAGCATATAAATGCGCGGCTCCATGAAAACACCCATCCAGCCGAAGACGCCCCAAAAACTGCGGAAGGTGAAGTCCATGCCACGCTCGAGATAGTTGACCAGCCCTGTACGCGCAATCCATTCGACGGTCATCGGCTGACCGACGACGACGCGGTCATGGAATTGCAGACCAAGCAGATCGAAGCCGCCATAGAGCATCAGGTTGCGAATCCACAGCGGCATAACCAGCAGCGCCGCCGGCGCCACAACCCACAACGCAGCAATCACTCCGCGCCTAAATGCATGCCAGGTTGGGCGCGGAATCTTAAAATCGAGCTGCGCTGACGGCTCCAGCCAGACCGTGAGCAGCACTGCACTGGCGGCTAACGGAACAGCCAGATACGCGTAGATTTTGGTCGCCATGCCCAACCCAAGCAGCACACCCAACAGCAGCAGTGTACGACGTCGCACCAGTGGGCCGTTCTCGTCGGGCAAGGCATAGAAACAGCCCTTCATCCAGCGCAACAAGGTGAGCATCGCCGCCAACAGCAGCAACTCTGCCAGGCCGTCGTTGTTGACCGAAGCGCTCATGGCGACGTGCATGGGCAGGAACGCCACAAATGCGGTCGCGCCAATGGTCAGCAATTGCTTGGTTGGAAAGACTGTTTCAACACAGGCGTAGAGCAGCAGCAGGCTGACGACGCCTAGCAGCACATTGAACAGCCGCAGCATCAGCAGGTCGCCGTCGCCGAGCAGAAACACCGGCGTCGCCGCTACATAATAGAGTGGCGGCTGATAAGCTTCATAGCGCAGCGGTGCAATCGAAAGATGCGGCGGGAAGCGGCCGCCGACCAACGCAGCGATGTATTCCTGGTTGTAGTCGCCCATCTGCAGAACTGGCAACCCCTGTCCGCTGGCGATGTGGACAATGTTGTTGTAATGGGCTGGCTCGTCAGGATTTTGCCAGGCGGGCGTGATGACGGCGTAGAGCGTCGCCGCCACCACGTAACCAAACAGGATCAACACCAGCGCCAGCCGCGGCCGGCGCAGATAGTAATGGTCAAGGCTGGCGGAGATCGGGCGATAACCTGATGTCAGAGTCTCCATCCAGCTATCCCAGCTTTTCCGCCATCAACGCTTCGTCCAGCTTCACAAAAAGCGGCTTCGGCTCGCGCAGTGGCTGCCCCGGCGACAGCGCGCCTGCCTCCCACACACCACTGGCTTCACTGTGGTCATAGCGCAAGACGAGATGCCGACCGCGCGCATCCTCAACGACTTCGGTGTACTGGCGACCAAAGAGCGGGCGGTCGTAGCCGAGCATTTCATGCACCGACTCGCTGGCGTGTGGCAGGATCGGCGCCCAGATCAGCTTGAGCCAGTCGATGGCTTGCAGCGCAACATAGACGACCGTAGCCGCACGCTCTGGGTTCTCGCCGATGATCTTCCAGGGCGCGTTGTCGTTGAGATATTGGTTGACGCGCTGGCTGAGCCGCCGCGCCTCCTGCAGCGCGGCTTTGAGCTTGACCGCCTCATACAATGCGCCAGCGCTCTCGAAGCCGCTGCGGATTTCAGCCAGAAACGCTTCGTCGTCGGCTGTCAACGCGTGCGGCGCCGGAACTTTGCCGTCGAAGCGTTTGTAGGCGAAGCCCAACATGCGGTTGACCAGGTTGCCCCAGTTCGCCACCAGCTCGTTGTTGACGCGCTCCATGAAATCCTGCCAGGTGAACTCCACGTCGGCGGTTTCCGGCGCCATTGCCGTCAGTACGTAGCGCCAGGCGTCGGGCTGAAACTGCGCCAGCACGGTGTTCCAGCCGATCACGTTGCCGCGGCTAGTGCTGAATTTGCCGCCGTGCAGATTCAGATATTCGTTGGCGGGCACATCGTAGGGCAGGTTGAGATGGCTGGCGCCGGCGTTGTAACCGATCAACATGCCGGGCCAGATGATAGTGTGGAAGGGAATGTTGTCCTTGCCGATGAAGTTGTAAATGCGCGCGTCCGGGTTGACATCGGCGTCCCACCATTGCCGCCACGCCTCGGCGTCGCCGCTGAGCTTCGCCCATTCGATGGCTGCGCTCAGATAGCCGATCACAGCGTCGTACCAGACATAGATGCGCTTGTCGGGGTAATCGCCGATCGGGATCGTGACGCCCCAATCCAGGTCGCGGGTGATGGCGCGCCCGCGCAGTTCGCGCAGTTCGAGCTGACCGCGCGTAAAGTTGAGCACATTCGGTCGCCAGTGTTCCTTGCCTTGCGAAATCCAGGCAAGCAACGGCTCGTTCATCTTCGCCATGTCGAGGAAAAAGTGCTCGGTCTCGCGAATCTCCAACGCAGTTGTGCCGCTGATCTTGGAGCGTGGGTTCTTCAGTTCGAGTGCGTCGTAGATGCGACCGCAATTGTCACATTGGTCGCCGCGCGCGTCGGCATAGCCGCAGTACGGGCACTCGCCTTCGACGTAGCGGTCCGCCAGGAATTTTTTCGCCACCGGGTCGTACCACTGGCGCTGCACATCCTTGTAGACAAACCCGGTCTCCCAGTGGCGCATGAACATGTGCTGGGTGACTTCCCAGTGATTGGCGGTGTCGGTGTGGGTGTAGAGATCAAAGGTCAACCCCATCGCCAGGCAACCGTCCACGAATAGACCGTGGTATTTGTCGATAAACTCGCCGTAGGGAATGCCGTCGGCGTCCGCCTTGAGCATGATCGGCGTGCCGTGCGTGTCAGAGCCGCTCACCATCAGCACGTCGTTGCCGATCATGCGCTGATAGCGCGCAAAGATGTCCGGCGGCAGGTATGCGCCAGCGATCTGCCCGATATGTTTTTCGCCGTTGACATAGGGCCACGCCACCCCGACCAAAATCTTTCGTCCCATACAGACTATCCTTTGCCCTGATTGTCCAATTTCAATCTCGCTCTTGAGATTGGAGATTGGATTATCGATCCGCCCACCAGCCGACGAGCGAGACCAGACCATATAACAACAAAAAGAAGAGGACGCCGCCGGTCATGCACAGCCAGCCGGCGATCGCTCCGCCCAACCCGTAAAAACGCCAGATCAGCGCGCCGCCGACGACGTAGAGGATCACAAAGAAGCCGATGACCAGTTGTCCTTCGGTGGTGCGCACAAAGCGCACCGGGTCAAAGCCACGCCATCTGCGATTCATGAAGGGATATTATAGCGGGTGAGAGGGAAGGGTGACAAAGCGTCACGAGCTGATCAATGCGCCAACTGGAGGTCTAATACGTTCATTCTGAAGTTCCAACGTTGTACTGCTCCGCCTCTTCCAGTAGTCTGGGTTGGATGACGGCAAGTCGATTGCGGGCAAGTTCGCAAAATGTAGGGTCCAGATCGATGCCTATGTAGTATCGACCAAGTCTTTTTGCGGCAACGGCCGTCGTTCCAGAGCCAACGAACGGATCGAGGACGACATCGCCACTTTTCGTGAAAAGTTTGATGAACCAGAGCGGCAAATCGACCGGGAAGACAGCGCTGTGATTACGGTTCGAGCATTCTGTTGCCATGTGAATCACATTCGTGGGATACACCATGGAACGCCCCACCCAATTCGATACATTCTTGCCAAAGCCACTTGCCACGCGCGATTCATCTCGAACTTTATCGGTTTCACTCAGTTTCGCCAACCTGTCCTGCGCCCAATTGCCCACAGAAACCATAACTGCGTCTTGGTACATGCTGAAGCTGCGCGTTTTATTGAACTGGAGTAAACGCTCCCACGAATCGCGAAATCGATTGGGCCATTTCCCCGGGTACGAGTTTTTCTTGTGCCACATGAACTCTTCTGTCCAGAGCCAGCCTTGTTTACGCATGTTTAGAATGAGCTCGATGACATAAGTATGTCGCTCACCATTGACAACGCGTTCTTTGATATTGAGCACGAACGTACCGGTCGGTTTGAGTACGCGCAAAAACTGCTGGGTCTTTGGCAAAAACCAATCAACATATTCGTCCGGCGACACACCACCGTATGTGCGGCGCCGCTGATTAGCATAGGGCGGCGAAGTGAAAATCAAGTCAATTGAGTTATCCGGGAAGGACGCAAGAACTTGCTCGCAGTCACCCTCGATAATTGTGTCCCCCTCAAACATTGGCGCTCCCCAAATTCTCTCACCACCGCATCACCTGCCACGCCATCTCCTGGAACGGAGCAGCGGCGAGCGCGGCATGATATTCCGACTCTGAGGCAAAATGCGTCTGCATCACCATGCGACCGACAACCGATACCGTGAATGCATCCACGCCGAAGGGCCATGGGTCAAAATGTATGGCGTTCTCGTCGTGGGTCATTACAATTGCTGTCTCAGCGCCGCAAAAATCGACCGGACAATGCGGAATCTCACGGCGCGACGACCATGGCATGAGCACCCGTAGACTGGCGGTGTCGCCAAATTGCAACAGCCGGGTGTTGGCTTCAATGCAGGCTGGCGTCAGCCATTGTGCTGCCGCAGGGACTCGCCATGCAGAGCGCAAGGCGTCAGCCCGCGCGCGATTTTCGTCAAGGAATGCCTGGATTGCCGCCTGCGCAGTTTCGTCCAAATCAAGGCTCGGAAATTCTGCGTAGAGCAAAGAGGCGTGGCGGGCAATCAACAGCCCGGCGTAGGGATGCTGCGCGCCTGCGCGCTCAATACCGCGCCGCCAAAGCGCCGCTTTTCCTATGGGATCATCATGATGAAGAAAGTCCATTGGATAGCCATCATTGCGCAGACGAGGCTGCCGCTCCCATTCCCACCAACCGTTGTCATGCTGGCCGATGGCGAGCATCACGACATCGTACGGCTCCGGCCGCGCGAAGCCGGCGTTGCCCCAACGCCGGCAAAACGCCTCGGACATAGCAGCGTGCGCAGTCTGGTTGATGCAGAGCAGGCGCCCCTCGCCAAGCTGGCGAACGATCATGGCTCCTCGCCCGCCATGCGATAAAGAAAGATGCCGACGCCGAGCACAATGCCGATGACCAGACCCAAGAACGCCTGGAGCCAGCCGAGACGCAGCGCCCGCCCGACAGCAAAATGGCTGAGTCCCAACCCAACTGCGCCGGCGAGCACTTCGGTCGGCAGCGGCGGCTCGGCGCCTGGTGTGAAGTGCACTGCCTTCTGCATCTTGTCGAGCTGAATTTCAGACTGCTGGTCAGCCCAATGCAGATAAAAGGGCGTCGCCAATCCTGTGAGCGCCGCGCTGACCATGATGCGAAAAAATGCCCACATACGCGTTTATCCTCGCAAAATCCGTGTAATCTGTTCGATATGCAGCATATCGTGCAAACCGACCTGCATCAGCGCATCGTCCATTGTGAAACGCCCGCGTTCGGGGTGAACGCCGCTGCGCTGCCACTGTTCGGCGCGCAACGCCTCGAAGAAATCGGCTGTTTCGATGCGCGATGCGCGCAACTCAGCCAATGCCGTGCGTAGGTCCTGGTCGTTGTAGCGAAACTCGACCGCCATGCGCTCGTGGTCGTACCTTTCAAAACGCGGCTCGTGCTCCGTGAGGATCCGACGGGCGCGGCTGCGGAAAATCCGGTCAAAGTCGCGCAGATGACAGACGACTTCCACCACGGTCCAACCTTTGTCGCCGTCGTTTGGATCGCGGCGCGAGGTTGCCGTCTGTTGGCTGACATCGACGAGTATGAATTCGAGCGTCGCCAACGTGTGGCGCATTAGCCGGATATGTCCTGCGCGAGCGCGCTCTGCGTCACAATCAAACCCCATGAATCTCCCCCAAATCAAGACAATGAATTGCAGTGCAACCATTTTACCCCGAAGCAACACTGTCGCGAAACACCCTCGATGGTATAATCGGGCAATCTGGTTCACAGGGCAGCAAGTGGGAGAATTCGATGGCTACAACGACCGCCGCAGTTCGGCAAGAAAGTGTACAGCGCGCGCGCCCGCGCTTCTGGGAGATCGACGCCATGCGCGGGGTGGCGATCATCACCATGATCGTCTACCACACGATGTGGGATCTGTGGTTTTGGGGCGTCTTTCCCGATGTAGTGTTGTGGGACGGTTTCTGGAAGTACTGGCAGCGTTTCACCGCCGGCACATTCTTGATCTTGGTCGGCGTGTCGATGACGCTGGTCTATCGCCGCGAACGCGAGCGGCGCGGACCAAGCGTTCGGCTGTTCCCCAAATTTCTACTGCGCGGGCTGAAAATCTTTGGTCTCGGCATGATCATCACCGTCGTCGTGACAGTCGCTGGCGTCGGCTATGTCGATTTTGGCATTCTGCACCTGATCGGCGCTTCGACGATCCTGGCGTACCCGTTTCTGCGCTTCACATGGTTGAATCTAGTGTTGTGGGTGGCGTTCTCGGCAGCAGGCAAATGGATCGAACGCATCCACTTCGACGGGCGCTGGCTGCCAGTGATCGTCGGTTCCTATGCTACGATTTTTTTCATTGATGGGCGCTGGCTCGTCCCGCTCGGCGTGACGCCGACGCGCTACCCGGCGGTGGATTACTTCCCGCTGATCCCGTGGTTTGGCGTGGTGTTGTTGGGCGTCTGGTTTGGCAACTGGTTCTACGCCAACAATCAGCGCCTTATCCCGCTGCCGGATTGGAGCGATGCACCGCCGATCCGGGGACTGCGCTTCCTGGGTCGCCACTCGCTGCTGATCTACCTGATCCACCAACCCATCATCCTGCTCGTGCTCGCCCTGCTCGGCATTGTGAGGATGTGAAAAGGGGTGAAGGCGAGTTCAGTGTAGGTCAGCGCCTCCGATGTGACGCATTTCATGTGCTCCCCAATTTGTGAGACCTATAGTGCGTGTCGCCCCTCGCAACCCGCCCCTCCTACACAACACTAACGTCGCGCTTACGTTCTTCTGACATTTGCGGCGTATGCTGAGAATCAAACGACAGGAAACGATGCAACGCCTGTCTGGGCAACATCTTGAAATGGAGGTAAGAGCTATGACAAACATTACACGATGGGAACCGTACCGCGAGTTGGCAACCATGCGCCAGATGTTGGATCGCTTCTTCGAGGATGACTTTGCCCGCTTCCCCAGCCTGTGGGAACGCCGCTCCGATACGATGAGCCTGGCGCTCGATGTAGCGGAAAAGGATGATGCCTTTATTGTGAAAGCATCGGTGCCCGGCGTGCCCGCCGAAGATGTCGAGGTGACGCTGACCGACAACGTGCTCACAATCAAGGGCGAGATGAAGGCGGACAAGGAGATCAACGAAGAGAACTATCATCTGCGCGAGCGGCGCTTCGGTTCGTTTATGCGCAGTGTGACGCTGCCGACCGCCGTCGATGCTGACAAGATCGAGGCTGTCAACGAGAACGGCGTGCTGACGTTGACGCTGCCCAAAGCCGAGGCCGTCAAACCCAAGAAGATCGAAGTCAAGAAGCTCGTCAACGCATAATCCAGTTAACGATTGAACGAAGAAGCCGGGTTTGTAATAAAACCCGGCTTCTTTATTATTGGCGGTTCGGCGCTGCCTATCCTACAATGCCCTCACTCATGACTGATGTTTAGGCTGCCAATCCAATCTTCCTGGAAGCCCAAAGCTTCCAAAAGAACAAAGAACGGAGAACGAACTGCATGACTGCACCAGCTGATCTGCTTGCACAGGCGCAGGCGCTGTCGCTCCAACTAAGCGCCTGGCGTCGAGATATTCACATGCACCCCGAACTCAGCTTTCAGGAACATCGCACCGCCAATCTGGTTGCCGGCGAGTTGATGGCAATGGGCATCGAGACGCAAACCGGCGTCGGCAAAACCGGCGTCGTCGGCTATCTCGGCGACGCCGGGCCGGTGGTGGCAATCCGCGCCGACATGGACGCGCTGCCGATCGACGAGGAAAACGATGTTCCGTATCGCTCACAGACGCCGGGCGCAATGCATGCGTGCGGCCACGATGCGCACACTGCGATTTTGCTCGGCGTGGCGCGGTTGCTCTCGGCGATGCCTGACCGGCCGGCAGGGCAGGTGCGTTTTCTTTTTCAGCCCAGCGAGGAGGACGCCGACGATGAAAACAAATCGGGCGCCACGCGCATGATCGAGGACAAGGCGCTGGAGGGCGTCGACGCTGTGATCGCGCTGCACGTCGCCAGCGACCTGCCAAGCAAACAGATCGCCATCGTGGACGGCCACGCCAGCGCCAACGAAGATTCGTTTGAGATCTGGCTGCGCGGCACCGGCGGTCACGGCGCGTTTCCGCACCAAACAATCGACCCCACCTTTATTTTGGCGCAGGTGCTCAACGCCATTCACGGCATTCGCGCCCGCCGCGTCAACCCGACCAAAGCCGCCGCTGTCTCGATCGGTATGATCCAGGCCGGTGCAACCACCAACGTCATCCCTAGCCAGGTCTATCTCGCCGGCACGATGCGCAGCTTCGACGACGTCGTGCGCCAGCAACTGCGCGACGAACTGGCGCGTGTGCTGGAGATCAGCCGCGTGCTTGGCGGCGACTTCGAACTAAAACTATGGCCCGGCTATCCGTCGCTCTACAACGACCCGGACGTGGCGCGCATGATCCGCGTCTCAACGCGCGACCTGATGGGCGCGCATGCGCTGATCGATCCGGAGCCGATCATGGGCGCCGAAGATTTCAGCTATATGACGCGCAAAGCGCCCGGCGCCATGTTCATGCTCGGCGCCAAAATGGACAACCGAGATCGGCCGCACCACACGCCAGTCTTTGACATCGACGAGTCGGTGATGCCCTATGGCGCGGCGGTGTTGGCGGATGCGGCGTGTCGTCTACTGCGCCAAAAAGCCAGGTAAGGCAACGTGAAAATCTATCTATCGCTGTTGCAGAGGAATCGAAACTTCCGCAACCTCTGGTTTGCGCGCGTGGTCAGCAACCTGGGCGACTGGTTCAATCTACTCGCCGCAGCGGCGTTGATCGCCAATTTAAGCGGCGCGGGCACAGCAATCAGCTTTCTGTTCCTGGCGCGCTTCCTGCCGCTTTTTGTAATGAGTCCGTTCGCCGGTGTGTTGGCTGACCGTTTTGAACGGCGCACACTGCTGATTTGGACGGACATCCTGAGGGCGGTGATCGTGCTCGGCTTTCTATTGGTCGATCGGCCTGAGCGCGTCTGGTTGCTCTACATGCTCACCGCGTTGCAGTTCATGATCAGCGCTGTTTTCAGTCCAACCGAGCAGGCGTACATCCCGGCGGTCGTGGAAAAGGACGATCTCGTCACCGCCAACGCACTCGATAGCTTCACGTGGAGCACGATGCTGGCGATCGGTGCATTGCTGGGAGGGTTGGCGACAGCGTTTCTGGGCGTGCAAACCGCCTTTATTCTTGACGCGCTCACCTTCATCCTGTCGGCATGGTTTCTAACGCGCATCAATGTTCGCAGCCGCGGACAGCCGCACACTGGCGAAGGTCAATCCGCCGCAAAGCGCGCGTTTCTGGAGATTGTCGAAGGAATGCGTTATCTGGCGGGGCGGCCGACGTTGTTGGCGTTCGCGCTTGTCAAGTCGGGCGGCGCAATTGTGTGGGGCGCAGTCAACGTGTTAGAAATTCCGCTGGCCGAAATAGCGTTTCCGCTTAGCGGCAGCGGCACCTTAAGCCTTGGCTTGATCTACGCTGCGGTCGGCATCGGCACCGGTTTTGGACCAATCGCCGTGCGCGCTTGGCTGGGCGACGCGTGGGGCGGTATGCTCAAGGCGCTTTCAATCGGTTTTTTCGCCATGACGTTCGGTACGCTGGGGTTGGCGTTGGCGCCGTCGTTGGGCTGGGCG
Organism: uncultured Caldilinea sp.; assembly: GCA_937981885.1. Taxonomy (GTDB): domain Bacteria; phylum Chloroflexota; class Anaerolineae; order Caldilineales; family Caldilineaceae; genus Caldilinea. The sequence continues at coordinate 14,226 of CALJMI010000073.1, read as the reverse complement.
CTTGGCGCTACAATCATGCGCGGCATTGGCACCGGTGCGATCTGGGTCTTCTCCGCCGTACTCTTGCAGTTGCTCATCCCAGATCGACTGCGCGGGCGCGTTTTTGCCTTTGAGTTTGCGGCGTTCACGCTGGCGCAATCATTCAGCACACTTTGGGCCGGCTACGCCTATGATAATCTGGGCTGGACCCTCTCGCAGGTGTTGTTCAGCGCTACTGTAATTAGCGTCGTTGTGACCGCTGGCTGGCTGCTCGTTCATGCACGCGTGCGCGGTCGCTCGGCATTTATGGCTGAAGTGAGAGCCTAAGCGCCTGGCTTTGTACATCACATTGACGCTTCAGTTGCTAACCTTCTCCTGCTTACTTTTTCCACTCGCTCAACTGACCGGTGTTGGCATCGAGAATAACGTTGATGCCGTCCACCAGTTCACTCAAAGCGCCCTCAACGCCGATAATGGCTGGCAAGCCAAGCTCGACCGCAGCGACGGCGCCAGGGCTGTCCATGCCACCCTGAACGGTGACCAACCCTCCGCTGCGCCGGAGCAGGTGGATGCAACTACGATCGACGCGTTCGGTGAAAATGATGTGCTGCGGACCGACCACAATCTCTTCTGGATTCTGAAGCGGCGGCTTGATTGTCATCAACACACCCGCCACCTCTCGTCCGCCGATGCCTGTGCCGCGCACCAGCACGCGATCAATGCGCCGCACCATCATCAAATTCGTAGCGCTCCGCACATTGCCGACCACGCCCGCCGTCAGCACCACCGTATCGCCTTCACCAATATATCCTTTTGCGAGCGCCAGGTTGATGGCATCGGTGACCACTTCGTCAGTGTTGCTCAGCCGCTTGGTGAGAAGGGGATAGGTCCCCCAGTAAAGTGCAAGCTGGCGTTGCACCATTGGGCTGGGCGTGACTGCGATCAGCGGCGCCTCCGGGCGGAAGCTTGCCAGCAATTTCGCTGTTGCGCCGCTGACTGTGGGTGCAATAATTGCTTTGGCGCCGGTTTCACTTGCGGTGGTGACCGCAGCGTGGCAGATGGCGCCCGACGCGGAGAAGACGCGCGGCTTATTGTATTTAATTTTTTGTGCCAAACTTGAGCGTAGGCGCTCCGCCTCTTCAGCGATTTTTGCCATCGTCGTGACTGCCTCAACCGGGAACTGGCCTGACGCTGTTTCGCCAGAGAGCATGATCGCGTCGGTGCCGTCGAGCACGGCGTTGGCGACATCGCTCGCTTCGGCGCGTGTGGGACGTGGATTGCGCATCATCGAGTCGAGCATCTGCGTCGCCGTGATCACCGGTTTTGCTGCGATCAGGCATTTGCTGATCAGCGTCTTCTGCACGCCGGGCACTGTCTCTGGGTTGGTTTCGATGCCGAGATCGCCGCGCGCCACCATGATGCCGTCGGCGGCTTCAATGATCGAGTCAATATTCTTGACGGCGTCCGGTTTCTCAATTTTGGCGATCACCGGGGTGACGCGGCCAAAGGTCGCATAATTCTGGATGATCGACTTCAGCTCCAACACTTCATGCGCCTTGCGCACAAAACTGAGCGCCACCCAATCGACCTGATGATCGAGAGCAAACTTGACATCCTCCACATCTTTCTCGGTCAACGCAGGTATATCGAGCGAGGCGTCGGGCAAGTTCATACCTTTGTTGCTCTGGAGTACGCCTGAAAGGATGATGCGCGTGCGAATCTCGGTCTCGGAGGTCTCGATCACCTCCAGTTCGAGCATGCCGTCATCGAGCAGGATGCGTTCTCCCGGTTTGACCGCTCTGGGCAGGTCTTTGTACTGAATCGGAACGCGTCCTGGCTCGCCGATGATTTCGTCGGTGGTCAGAATTAACTCTTCATCTTTGACGAGCGGCACACCACCCTCGCGCATTTTGCCAGTGCGAAGCTTCGGCCCCTGCAGGTCGGCGAGAATAGCAATTGGTCTCTGTATCTGTTCAGAGACGATTCGGACGCGCTCAATCGTTTCGGCGTGATATTCGTGTGTGCCGTGACTCATGTTGAGGCGCGCAACATTCATACCGGCTGCTGCAATGCGACGCAAAATGGGAAGTTCGCGGCTGGCCGGCCCAATGGTGCAAACAATTTTGACACGCAACATAAATAAATATCCTTGCTAAGGCGACAGATTTTTTGCAATGTTACCACAGTGCATTTGGAACAGAAAGAGATGAAAAAATGAGTATACCGCGATTTATGGCGCATAATGAGGGGAGCGGAATTATCGCGCTCCCCCTCAATTCTATCGTTTTCCAGACGACGACATCGACTGATTCAAACCGTCATCCGCAATGCTTCTGCGTCGCTGACGCGAACATCAGTATCTGGCTGAGGCTCATCCAGGGTGTCGTTGTTTGGTTCCTCACTATGCGCCTCGCTTTCTGCCTCGCTTTCCGCCTCGAAGAGGGTGCGTTCACCGGCGGCGTGGCGCTCGCGCGACTCCAAAAACTCGGCGTCTGACATGCCAAGCGGCTTGTCGAGATCACCCAACGCCTTGTGAAGACCGAATTTGAGTGTGCGCACAGCCAGCTCAAAGGGGCGCTCGCTGTGAAACTCAGCAAAGGTGGAGACTGCTGCGTCAGGGGAAAGCGGCGCAAGCTCATATTGTCTGGCAAGCTGCTCCCGGTGGAACGCAATCCACAGATAAAGGTCAGCCTCGGTGCGATTAGGAAAGCTCTCCAACAGCTTGTGCCGGTGAATTGCATCGACCACAGGCAAGTAGATATTGTCATACCAGCTCGCAACCGCCTCGTCCAAGGAAAGCCTGTGCTCGCTACCAGCGCGTTCCAGGTCCAGGTTGCGCAGATATTGGTGCACCTGAATATGCCTCAAGAGGATTTGATAACGTCCCGGTTCAGTGAACTCAATCCCGTGCCCGGGTCGAATCTCGTCGAGCCTGGTTTCCTTGAGAAACTCGCTACGTTCAATCTTGATGATCCATTGATCGCGCTCAAAATCCTCCATCTGCAATGGCACTTCAGTTGGAATCTCGGTGACATAAGCTTCGATGTGCGTCAATCCATTGGCGCGCGCCACGCTGACGCGATGGTTTCCATCGCGCACGAAGTAGACATCACCTACTTTGTACACCTCAATCGGTGGGTACCCTTCCATTGAGTGCATGATAGCGTCAATGCGCGCCCAACGCTCCGGATTGATGCTAGGCCTGGGTAGAAAAGTGCGTGTAAAGTCACGATAGCGGCCCACACTGCCGACGATCTTGTCGAGCGGCACCATCTGCGTGCCCATTTCAATCTGTTGGCGTGTCTTGATGCGTTTGGCCACCTCATCGTAGCTGACCAGATCGACATTAGCGCCGGTGATGTTTGCCATTAAATCTGCAATCTGGGCTTTGCCGACGTTGCGACGATATTTTTCTAACGATTCATATTGAACTGCCTGTACTGCTGGCATTGTTCACTCCTTTCAAGCGAAATCTGGCAGGAAATCATCGCTGCCCGACTCGAAACTAGATTGCACATAACACCAGCTCATTCGCAGGCGTGTGCATCTGATGTCACATCCTGTGGCAGACCTCTGCCACTAGCCGTAGCCATCTTCGGCTTGTCCATCCAGAACAGACGATGGAACGCTGTCAGATCACTATCAGATCACTAACTGCCAAAGTATAGCAGATGTTCCGCACACAACATAGTGTATTTTATACAAAAAGTGTTTGCGTATGATTAACGAATGATTACCATTCTTATGCCGCATTGCTAATGCACAACCACAACAAGCAGAATAAGACAGTGCGATTTGGAGAATCGGCGATACGTTACACGGCGCGTGGAATCGATGCACCAACAACCGCAACACATTCGTCGGCGCGCAGGCTCATGCAGTTGACGCCCTGTACAACGCCCTCTTTGGCCGGCGTCTCGTTTGCTTGAAACCGGATGATTTTGCCGAGTCGGGAAATGGCAAAGAGGTCGCTTTGCTCATCAACGGCGACGGCGCCTACGATCGCATCGGCTTTCATAGCAACTTTACCGCTGGCGCCGGGCGATTTATTGGCGGCAAAACCGCTCATCAGCCGGATCGTGCCTTTGCCATCCCGGCTAAGCAAGAAAACGCCGCCAGACGCCGCGGTTGCAACAACCGCCGAAACGCAGTCACCCGGCTCTACGCGCATCCCCAGGCATCCACGCACCGGCACTAAACGCTCGGCAAAACGAATTGCCTGGCCATTGCGCGTCACAATGAAAAGTTCGTCGCCGCCGCTACTCCAACAGGCCGCAGCGGGCGCACCGCCTTCGCGCGGATCAAACAATATGGCGCCAGGTTGGAGCGACGTTCCCAGATATTGACGGGCGATGCGTCGCACCTGTCCGCGTTCAGTCACCAGCACCAGAAATGCGTTGCTACTCGCGAGATCGGGCGCAACCACGGCAAGTTGTTCGTCGGGGCGCATGGGAAAACGCGCAATGATAGATTCGCCGCGGCTGCGCACCTCGCGTTCGGGAATCTCGGCGACCGACAGCCGGAAAACGCGGCCCTGGTTGGTCAGCAAGATCAAACCAGCGCTACTGTCCGCCATGGTTAAAAACGCAGGCGGATCATTGTCCGGGGCGTCGAGATCAAAGACGCCCATCCCACCGCGACGCTGACGGATGTATAGGTGGCGCGGGGTGCGCTTGGCGACGCCGCCAGCACTGATCGTAATCAGGTGAATCGTTGTAGGCGGTTCGCTCGGTTCAAGCGGTGCATCGCTACGACCGCTCTCTTCCGAACGATCCTCCACGGCAGCCAGCCTGCCTTCCAGTTCTTCAATATAGGCGAGCACTTCGGGAGATACATTGCTGAGATCGGGCCGTTCCATCACAAGCACTCCAAACCCATAATTGCGCATCAAGGCAGCGTCTGAGCAATGCGCAGGATATCTTCGGCGTAGCGACGCCGCGCTTCTGGCAAATCCTGCCAGGAGCCGCCTTCCGCCAAAAAGTTGTTGAGCCGGTCGATCCCCCAGTGATACGCCACCAGCGTCCACTCTTTTTCGGTGTAGCCGCGGCGCGCCAACTGACTGCGCAGATGATCCAGATAGATAGCCGCCACCTGCACATTGCTGTAGCTGTCGAAAGGATCGCTGGCGCCCACCACCGGCGCCCATTCGCGCCAGGTGCCGGGCAACACCTGCATCAACCCCATTGCGCCAGCGCTGCTCAACGCCAGTGAGTCAAATCCACTTTCTATATATGCCTGTGCAGCCAGCATTCGCCAGTCGAGGTCATATTGAACGCCAATGGTTTGAAACATCTGTGCATAGGTCATCGGGCGCGTCGTTGAGGATGCAACCGAAGCGTCGTCAGCCGCTGTGCCGGTGGGTGGGCGCACAACTGAACGCACCGGTCCGCCGCTGCCTGGCGCCGTAATCTGGTCGGGCAGGACGAGCGGCAAAGCGGGATCGGGCTGTCCGATCCCCGCGCGAGCCGGCTCGCCCACAATTGTAGCCCGTTCTGCATCATATGTGCTCCCAATAGCGTTGGGCAGCGCCGCCACTGGCTGATTGAGCGTCACAATAATAATCGCTGGCGCTGGCGACTGAACTAGCGTGGATGGCCGCTCCTCCCCTGCACTGATGCGTAGAAAGAGAGCGCCCAACACAACAATCAACACTGTGGCCATCGCACCGATCATCGCCAGCCCCAATAGAGAGGCGAGCTGCCATGCGCCGATGATCGGTTGCACCTCGACGGCGCTGCGCAATTGCTGGAGGATGCGCCCATCTTCAGACGCCTTTGCACGCAGCACAAACGGCAACGAACGACTGTGCAATGCAATCAACGGCAGCCGTCGCATCTTTATACACACCGGCAGGCGGATTCGCTCACCTGGTTGCAGAGAAAAGGGACTCTCATGTCCGTGCTCTCCACCTGCAACCATAAGACATCCAACCTCCGATGCTGTTATCCCTTCAAGATGCAACGACAAAGAACGATTCCCTTCATTTGCGACGCGCAGCGGCAACGTCAGCGTGCGGCGCCACCATGTGGCCGGTGATTCTGGAAATTCGCTCGGATCAAGGGCAATCTGGTCAAAGGGTAAAATGGTGAGAACGACGCCGAGACGCGCTATGCGCGTCGGTTCATCGAGCGATCTGACCACCACGGCGACGTGGTAGTCGCCAGCTTCGACACTGGCATGACGAGGCGGCGCAAAGGTCAGCTCCAGCGTGCGCCGCTCACCTGGAGTAAGATTTGCCTGGATATACGGCTCTGCAACCCAGCGGTCGTCGAGCCAGCCTTCCAGGTAAGCGCGCATCGCCAGCCGTTGTGCGCTGTTATTGAGCACAGTAACAGGCAATGTGACTGCGCCGCCTGGTTCGACCTGCCAGCGACGCTGCGGCAACGTGGCGACCACCACCTCATCCTGACGGTCGGGGATATGCGGCGCTTCGTCAACCGGTTCGTCGGGGTCTAACACAGCGCCGTCGATGTCCCAGACTTGCCAATCGGTGAGTTCGACTGACAGCCGCTGCACCGCTGGCTGCACTGCTTCGTTCGATATGCCCGCTTCATGGTCTCCAGAGTCAGGTGCGATAGGCGTCTGTTCGTTCCTGTGCATGGCAGTAGTATGGAACGTGAAGCGACGAATGTCAAGAACATGTCCACTTCCAAACTTTCTGGAACTGTCATCAGAAAAATGCCGTTGAGAGGCTATGGCAATGGTTGGCAACGTCACCGAAAAGCGGACGAACACAGTACATCATATCTATATGCGAAATCGTAGATGGCGATGGACGGCAGGCATAGTGAGCATTTTTCTGCTGGCGAGTGGGGTTGCGTTCCCTTTTTGGTGGAGCGACTGGGTTGCACGCACCTATGCCCCCGTCATTCATCCGTTGCATCAGGCGCCATCCAGTCGCGTCGCGCTGGTGTTGGGCGCACGCGTCTATCCCAACGGACGCTTGAGCGCAATGCTGGCTGACCGCGTTGACACCGCCGTTGAACTTTACAAGGCAGGCAAAGTCGACAAGTTGCTGATGAGCGGGGACAACAGCCATGTTGACTACGATGAGCCGGGTGCAATGATGGCGTATGCGATCGAGCGCGGTGTGCCAGCCGAAGATATTCAGCCTGATTACGGTGGACGGCGCACCTACGACTCATGTTACCGGGCGCGCCAGATTTTTCATGTGAACGAGGCGATCATTGTCACACAGGCGTTTCATCTGCCGCGGGCGCTGTTTTTGTGCGAGAACCTTGGCATTCAGGCGGCAGGTGTGATGGCGGATCGAAGGATTTATAGCCCGCGCTCACTGGCATGGTCGGAGATGCGCGAAAAGCCGGCAATGGTCGCTGCACTGATCGACGTCGTTCGCCGCGTGCCGCCGCCAGTGATGGGCGTCCCCATTCCTCTACAATAGAAGATATGGACAGGCGCTTCAACGCATTCAGTCTCTTTTCTATTCAATCTCAATCGTCTGTTCGGAATGACCCTTACGCCAGTTGCCGCTCGAATCGCCGACCGCCCAGGAAGTGGTGATGCGGATGGTTGTGCGCGGTCGGGTTTGAACAGGCGCGTCCTTGTGCACCTGAATCGGCTGGGAGACCGACCTGGCAGGGCGATTGAGCATATTTTGCAGCAATTTCCATCCCACGCTGACCGCCAGACTGGCTGCCCCCAGCAAGACCGGCGCCGCCGCTTTGCCCACGAGTGCAGGCAAGTCGCTCTGCGGTGCAGGCAGCAATGCATCCATGTCATGTCCGCAGTGGCTGCAATGTCGCGCTTCCAGCGAAAAAGCCTGACCGCACTGTGGGCAAATTCTCGAAATTTCGCTCATGTCAGATTTCCATATCGATCAACCGCCGCCTGCTTCATGCTGCTCAAGCAGATATGCGATGATATCCGCCAGTTCCTGAACGCTCAGTTGCTCGCCGTAATTGGCTGGCATGATATTGTTGGGGTAGTTGGGCACCACATAGCGGTTGGGTTCGACGATGCTGTGATAGAGATAGAGCGCAGGGCTTTCTCCACGTACGCGGCTGACCGCTGTGTCGCCCATGTGATACCAGGTCGGGCCAGTCATGACCATATTGGGGTCGAGCGCATGGCAGCCAATGCATCCGCGTACAAGCGAAACCTGCGCGCCATTGGCTGGGTCGGCAACTGCCAGCGCCGCAGCAACATCATCCGGCAAGCCGGCCACGATCTCTTCCTCTGTGAGATCGGTGAGCCTGGGCGCCTCGGTTGGAACCGCAGCCACAACAATGTTGCCGGCTTCACGCGCCGCCAACTGCTCACCCAGTTGCGGTGAGATGATCAATTGTGTTGCATCCGGTGCACATGCCGCCGCAACCAGTACGATCAACAGCAGGGATGCAAACCACCAGCCCCGCCGCCGAACCCGATTCGATTTCATGCAAACCTCCCCAATGGTTGGGTGTGATTCAGCCCCGTAAAGAGTGCTTTATATCAGGAAAGCAGTTAAAATTAGTGTAGCACAGACGCATGATGCGCAGCAATTTGGCAGTAGCCTGTCACGATTTGTAGCCTGTCACGATTTCACGGCGCTATCGCAGCGGCGGCGGCGATTTGGGTAGATTGAGGTGAATCACCCCGGTCGCCTCGTGTGGCTCCTGCATGCGCCAGCCGAAGTGGGCGCTCATGTGACGCAGATAGGGATCGGGATTGAGCGCCTGTTCGATCATATACGTCGAGCCAGTCAGGATGATGATCTCGCCGTTGCGCTGAAGTGAACGCGCAGTGCGCAACGCTTGTTGCGGCTCGAACGCAACCAGCACCGGGATGTCGCCGACGATGCCTTTGACTTCCTCGCGCACGCGCGCCGGCTCCTGCCCTTTGAAAGACGCACTGGTCACGATGATCGTCTGCGCGATGTCAGCCAGAGCGCGGAACACCTTGGCGGAAATGCGCTGGCCGGAGATGCCGACGACCAGGATTTTACCGCGGTCCCCAAACTGCTTACGGATTTCGCCCGAGAGCGCCTCGATCTTCTCGGCGTTGTGGGCGATGTCGGCATAGACATTCTCTTCGACGCGCCAGAAACGCCCAAGCAGTCGTGCGTTGGCAAAGGCGCGCAACACTGCGTTTTCATCGATGGTTGGCGCCAGATGACGAATCACCGCCAGCGCCAACGCAGCGTTGCGTTTCTGATAATCGGCGTGCAACAGCGAGTCGGGGGACGGGTCAAGCGTGCGCGCGTGCAATGCAGCGTCGAGCGCCGCCACATCGGCGTCGGTGACCGTGTGAAATGCAGCGCCTGCGGCTGCGCAAACCTGACCGATGATGTCAAGCGTCGCCGGCTGCTGCTCGGTCGTGAAGAAGGGAACGCCGCGTCGCGCAATACCTGCTTTGTCGAGCGCTCGTTGCCACAGCTCATCGCCAAGCATGTGGGAGTGATCGCTGCCGACGTTGGTCAGCGCAGTCGCCGCCACGTCCAGCGCTCGCGTTTGGTCATAGCGCCCGCCGACGCCGGTCTCAATCGCCGCCCACTCAACATTGTGGCGTTCAAACAATGTCAGCGCGATCAGAATCGACGTTTCGTGAAATGTATGGACGTGCACCGGATTGTCGACGGCCAGCTTCACACAGTGCGGACGCACACGCCCCTCCCACGCCGCCGTGATATCATCCTGCGCAACGAATTCACCGTTGATGCTGAAACGCTCGCAGTAGTCGAACAGATGCGGACTCATGAATGCGCCGGCCCTGCCGATGCAGGCGAAGCCCATCTCAAGGAAGCGACAGGTTGAGCCTTTGCCGCCCGTGCCCGCCACATGGATGAGCCTTGTCGGATGTCCGTCTGGCCACAGTGCAGCGATTGAGCGACGCAACAACTCATGGCGCGCCAGCTTTGTAATCGACCACTCGGCGTGATAAATCTGATCAACCGCATTATAGTACGGAAAGTTGTAGCTAACCACAGGCCTGGAATTCGTAGAAAAGCCCAAATATGAATCGTGAAGCGTCAATGGTCAAGCGTGAAATAGCGTCGCTCATCAACGATCACTTCACCATTCATCGTGCACAATTCACAATTTTCAATCCTCGAAAGGCATGGGAACGACCGTCGCATTGATGCGCGCAATTTCGGCGGCGATCAAGGTTTTTACATCTTCAACGGCGGTGACGATGTTGAACTCAAAGCTTTCACCGTTGCGTCGCAGCTTTCCTTCGACAACGCCATTTTTCAGCCCTTTGGCGCCCAACGTCAGGCGAATCGGAATGCCGATCAGGTCGGCGTCGTTAAATTTGACGCCTGCACGTTCCTCGCGGTCATCGTAGAGCACCTCTACACCTGCAGCCAACAGATCGGCGTAGAGCTTTTCTGCGGCTTCTGTCACCTCCGGCGTCTTCTCGGTCGCCAGGCTAACCAGGATCACCTGATAAGGCGCTACGGTGATCGGCCATTTGATGCCAGCCTCATCGTGGTGTAGCTCGATGATCACCGCCATCAGCCGCCCTGACCCGATGCCGTAGGAACCCATCACGATTGGTTTTTCTTCGCCGTTCTCGTCGAGATAGGTGGCGCCCATCGCAATGCTATATTTTGTGCCTAGCTTGAAGATATTGCCAACTTCAACGCCACGCGCAGTGTAGAGCGCTGCGCCGCAGTTCGGACAGGCGTAGCCGTCGTTCGCTGCCACGAGGTCGACGACAATATCGGCGGAGTAATCGCGACCATAGTTCGTGTTGCGTAAATGATAGCCCTCACGGTTGGCGCCCGCCACCAGGTTGGGGCTGCGCGCCACCAGATCATCAACTACCAACAACACCTGCTCGCGCGCAATGCCAATGGGCGAACCGTACCCTGGTTCGGCGCCGATCGCTTTAATTTCGGGCGTCGTCGCCGGGCGCAGCCTTCGCGCTTTGATAGCGTTGGTCAGCTTGGTTTCGTTCAACTCCATATCCCCGCGCACGACGCAAAAGACGAACTGCTCTTTGACCGTGCCGTTGGGCTGGTCGATGTCAGCGAGCATAAAGACAGCCTTCGCCGTTTCACTTTCCGAAACGCCGAGAAAGTGCGCCAACGCTTCGATGGTTGAAACATTGGGCGTGGCGACCTCCTCAAGCGGCAGCGGCGCGGCGGCAGGCGGCTCCGGCTTGCGGAAGACGGCGACCTGACGGTTGGCGCTGTAACCGCACGCATCGCATAGCACAAGCGTATCCTCGCCGATGTCGGTGAGCGCCATAAACTCATGCGCCATACGCCCACCCATCATGCCGGTGTCGCTTTTGACCGCCACCACGTCAATGCCGCATCGATGGAAGATGTTGAAGTATGCCTGATAAAAATGTGGATAGTAGGCGTCGATGCCTGCCTCGTCGCGATCAAAGGTGTACGCATCCTTCATCGTAAACTCACGCACGCGCAGCAGCCCGGCGCGCGGGCGCGGCTCATCACGAAACTTGGTTTGAATCTGGTAGAGCATTGTCGGGAGTTGTCGGTAGCTTTTGATATACTTCTTGGCGAGATCAGCCATGATCTCCTCGTGCGTCATGCCGAGCACCATATCGCGATCGTTGCGATCCTTGAAGCGCGCCATATCGCTTCCGATCTGATACCAGCGCCCACTCTTCTGCCAGAGCTCAGCTGGATGCACCATCGGCAGCGTCACCTCCTGTCCGCCGATAGCGTCCATCTCCTCGCGGAAGATGTTCTCGATCTTGTATTTGGTGCGCAACGCCAGCGGCAGAAAGTCGAAAATTCCGGCGGCGATCTGGTGAATCATGCCGGCGCGCAGCATCAATTGGTGGCTAACCACGTCGGCGTCGGCGGGCACTTCGCGCAATGTCTGGAAAAACAGTTTCGATACTCGCATGAATGACACTCCCTACCAGGTTATGAATTTGCAAGCAGGCGTTCCACCCGCGTTTTGATCTCATCGTAGCTGACCACACCGACAATGCGGTCGATCTCTACACCATCGCGCAACAAGAGCAGCGTCGGCAAGCCCATCACATTGTAGCGCACTGGCGTCTCTGGATGTTCGTCGGCGTCGAGCGCGGCAACCAGCACCCGGCCCTCGTACTCCCTGGCGAGAAAGCCGACGTAAGCCGACATCACCTGGCAAGGCTGGCACCACTCCGCCCAAAAATCGACGACCGCCGACAACGGCGAGCGTAACACAACGGCCTCGAAATCGGCGTCAGCAACATCGATAATTGGCGGGGATGTGGACGGCTCTGCAGCATCGACAGGAGGGTTCGCCTTGCCAAAACGTCGTTTCAATTTGTCGAACACCCTCTGTCTCCTCGTCCCATCTTGTACAAGCAGAACCAAATCAGAACCACAGCGGTGAATTGCATCGCTCTATTGTAGCGCAGAGCGTTCGGGCGTCAATAAACTGGGGCCCGTCTGCAAGGCGCTTTCTGGTGCGTCCTACAAACCTGTGATAGGGAAATTGCTCGGATTGTGGCAAGATTGCAAGCAATCATTGTTTGGGTTTAGTTGGTTTCCGATTAAGGTAGTGCCATGCACCTTGTCGCCGATCTCCACATCCACTCGCACTACTCGCGCGCCACCAGCAAAGATCTGACGCTCGAACATCTCTGGAAGTGGGCGCAGATCAAGGGCGTCACTATCGTGGCGACGGGCGACATTGCGCATCCGGGCTGGTTAGCGGAAATTCAGCAGAAGCTGGCGCCTGCTGAGCCGGGGTTGTTCCGCCTCAAAGAAGAGTTCGCTGCAACTGTCGCCGCCGACATCCCGCCAGCGTGTCGGGGCGAGGTGCGCTTTCTGCTTGGCGGCGAGATCAGCAACATCTACAAACGCCACGGCAAAACGCGCAAGGTGCACAACCTGATCTTTGCGCCCGACCTCGACACGGTGGAGCGCTTGCAGACGCGGTTGGAGCGCATCGGCAACATCCGCGCCGACGGTCGCCCGATCTTGGGGTTGGATTCGCGCGACCTGCTGGAGATTGTGTTGGAGACGGATGCCCGCTGTCACTTCATCCCCGCGCACATCTGGACGCCCTGGTTCGCCATGCTCGGTTCGATGTCGGGCTTTGACTCGGTGGAAGAATGCTTTGGCGATCTGACCCCACACATCTTTGCGCTGGAGACCGGGCTTTCCTCCGACCCACCGATGAACTGGCGCGTCTCCAACCTGGATCGCTACACGCTTGTCTCCAACTCTGACGCACATTCGCCGCAGAAGTTAGCGCGCGAGGCGACGCTCTTCGACTGCGACCTGAGCTACGACGCGCTCTTCGCCGCCATGCAGAGCGGCGATCCGGCGCGCTTCAAGGGCACGATCGAGTTCTTCCCCGAAGAGGGCAAATACCACGTCGACGGCCACCGCAAATGCGGCGTGCGCTGGCACCCGGCCACCACGCTGGCGCACGGCGGCATCTGTCCGGTCTGCGGCAAAGAGGTGACGGTCGGCGTGCTGCATCGCGTCGAAGTGCTGGCGGACCGGCCCGAAGGCGAGCGTCCGCCGTACGTGCACCCCTATCTCAGCCTGACGCCGTTGCCCGAAGTGCTGGGCGAGCTGTACGGGGTCGGCGCCGGGTCGCGCCGCGTGCAGCAGGAATATTGGAAGCTGCTTGGCAGGCTAGGACCCGAACTGACGATCCTGCGCGAGACGTCGCTGGAGGCGATCGCAGCGGCGGGCGGCGCGCAATTGGCGCAAGGCATCGACCGTATGCGCCGGGGCCAGGTCGACGCCGAACCCGGCTACGACGGCGAATACGGCGTCATCCGCGTCTTCAGCACCAAAGCAGTGGGCGACGATGCGCCGCAATTGACGTTGCTTGATGGCGTCAACACGCCATCAAACCTTCCCGGAAGCTGCGAGCTTCCGGGAAGGTCGCCCGCCGTCGCGCCGGAATTGGAGGAGAAAGCGCAACCAAACCTTCCCGGAAGCTGCGAGCTTCCGGGAAGGTCGCCCACTGCCGCGCCACAACAACCCGACCTGTTCAGTGTATCGCTCGTCGGTTTCGACGCCACACCCACACCGCCAACTATCCAGGAGACGCCAGCCACCTACACCCCCCCAATCTCCAATCTCCAATCTCCAATCTCTCAATCTCCCAATCTCTCAATCTCCCACCCCCTCAACCCCGAACAACAAACGGCTGTTCTCTGCACCGATGCGCCGCTGATCGTCGCCGCCGGCCCCGGCACGGGCAAGACGCGCACCCTCACCGTGCGGATCGCCCACCTGATCCGTGATCTCGGTGCAGCGCCGGAGAGCGTGCTGGCGATCACCTTCACCAACAAGGCGGCGCAGGAGATGCGCGA
>CALJMI010000072.1 GCA_937981885.1 uncultured Caldilinea sp. | reverse complement strand
ATTGCTAAGCGCGTTGCCGGCTGAATGGATCACAGCGTTAGATGGGGAGATTCGGTGCCTTACACCAGCATTGATCGGCAACACGATCCTCATCCAGCAGGGCAGGCTAACTACACAAAACAGCGCTGCGCTCGGTGCCAACCACTATTTTCTACAGAGACATTTGTCGGAAGTTGGCGAAACTTCAACAGCGCTGGCTTGATGCTTGAACATTCACTAAAATCAGGGTTGCCCGGAGTTCAACCCTGATTCTGACGTGGCGTGGGAAAATCGCACTAGACTGCGGCAGATGGGAGAAGCGCCGCCATAATTACATTTCTTGCACGAGCGTCGGCTCACGGTCGATCTGGTGCCGCTGGGGCAGGCAGTAGCCCTGACCGCGCACCGTCAAGACGTAGCGTGGGTTGTCCGGGTCTGGCTCGATCTTGCTGCGCAGGCGTCGAACGTGCACCCACAACGATTCCACCGTACCCTTGCGCATGGGGTCCCACACTTTAGACAACAGAAAGCCAGGTGACAACACCCGTCCCCGGTTATGGTATAAAATACTTAGGATGCGATTTTCGGTTGGCGTCAAGGTGATTTGACGCTCGTCCATTATGGCGTATTGTTGCGAGAAGTTGACGCGCAGGTGGTCATCGATGGGCAATTCTGGCTCCAACGAACGTTCTGGGGCGACGCGCATCAAGACGCGACGAACACGCGCCAGCAGCTCAGAGAAGGCAAAAGGTTTGGTGACATAGTCTTCGGCGTAGCGATTCAGCCCCTCAACTTTGGTGTTAGTGTCGGAGAGGGCGGAAAGGAAGATGATCGGCACTTCACCCATTTGGCGTAATTCGTCGGCGACGACAAAACCATCCATGCCAGGCATCATGATATCGAGCACTGCCAGATCCGGTAGACCTTCTTTGTTGACAATTTCGATGGCTTCCTGTCCACTGCCGGCGGAAAGTACGGTGTATCCTTCGCGTTGAAGGCGCAAGCTCAACATCAATCGTGTGTCGGCGGCGTCGTCAACGACCAGAATCCTTGTGGTGTCGTGATTATTGGTGGTGACTCGAGCTCGATTTTCCATAATTGTTTTCTGCTCCTTACCTTAAACTCATGATTCGCCAATTGCTGCTTAAGCTGCAAACACTACTATTCCAGATGGATAAAATTCTGCGATTCCAGACTTGAGGACGCCGATATTGCATAATTACTGAATTTGAGGAATTGGTTAATCGCCCGATGCTTCTCGGATCGTTGACTGACATTTAAGTTTAGCTACATATTATCACCTTACGATAGTCAAAAATCTTACAGCTTCCTGTCAAGATTGACAAGTAGTCGATTGGAGGATTATGAAATCGAGAACAAGACAGCAACACAGGGTGAGACAGACAATTGCCGCCGCGCTTTTTACAGTTACGATCATGGCTGCGTTCCTTGCCGGCACCGTGACGGGCTTTGTGGCGCGCCCTGTGTTTGCGGCCGATCGCCCCTCTCAGTTCGAGGTGTTCTGGGAGGCATGGGATCTGGTCGAGCGCTACTTCGTCGATCAGGATGCAATCGATCCGGTGCGTATGACGTACGGCGCCATCCAGGGAATGCTGGCAACGTTGGGCGATCAGAATCACACGGTTTTCTTCTCACCGGAGGTGGCGCAGCAACAGCAAAGCTCCCTTGACGGATCCTTTGAAGGCATCGGCGCTTACGTCGAAGGGACGGACAGCGGCTTTCGCATTGTCGCTCCGATTCATGGTTCGCCAGCTGAGGAAGCCGGTATTCTGGCGGGCGATATTGTGCTGCGCGTCGACGGCGAAGACATCACCGGACTGCCTGAATGGGAAATTATTTCACGGATTCGCGGTCCGGCCGGGACGACCGTGGTGCTGACCGTGCTCCATCCGAATGAAGATGAGCCGGTCGATATTACAGTTGTGCGCGGCAAGATCGATATAGACAGCGTGACGTGGGCGCGTATCCCGGAGACAAATTTTGTCTTCTTGCAGATCTCGCAATTCGCCGCCGACACGGGGGACGAATTGCAGCGTGCATTGGAAGCAATTAACGCCGAAATTGCCGCTGGCAATGCGGTCGATGGCATCTTGCTCGATCTGCGCAACAACCCGGGCGGCTATTTGCAGGAGGCGCTGCGCGTCAATTCACAGTTTCTGGAAGCGGGCGCCGTGATTTTGCACGAGCGCGATTCTTCGCAGCAACTGCGCACCTACCGCTCGGTCGGCAAAGGGCTGGCGCGCGAGATTCCGATCGTGGCGCTGATCAACCAGGGCACAGCCAGCGCTGGGGAGATCACGGCGGGTGCACTCAAGGAGAACGGGCGTGCGTTGTTGGTGGGCCAGCCGACGCTCGGCACTGGCACTGTTCTGCAGCCCTTCACGCTCAGCGATGGTTCAGTGCTGCGGCTTGGCGTCACCAACTGGCTCACACCGAACAAAAATCTCATCAAAGGGGAAGGCGTCGCCCCCAACAGCAGGGTGGAGCAAGATCCAACGGTGCGAATGATTGACGCGTTCGAGCTTGAACAAAGCGCCACACTGAGTCAGGTGTTATCGCAAGGTGACAGACAATTCAATTTGGGGCTATTGCAGCTACGCCTCACGACAAAGTAAAGCCGGATAGTGATGCCCGTAAGCATCCATCTTCAGCATTCACCTTCCAGGAAGCTCGACAGTTTCCTGGAAGGTGAATGCTATATCTGGAAGGCGCACAACAGCGCGCCTGTCTTTTTCAGCGATAGAGATTATGTTTGTAAATATATGCTTCAACGCTGCGCGGCACCATGTGGCGGATCGGCTGACCGTTGCGCACACGCTGTTGAATCACGTGGCTGGCGATCTCCAACTCTGGCATATCCAGGATGATTACACGGCTGCGAATGCCGGGCAGCGCAGCTTCCAGCGCGTCCCAATTGAGCTTGACATCGTGACGGCTAAGCGCCACAAGCCGTGCGTGCTCCACGAGCCACGCTGCCTCGTGCCAGGTCGGCAGGTCGCGCAGGCTGTCCATGCCCATCAAAAAGTAGAGCTCGGTGTTTAGCCCTGCCTCCGCCTGGAGCAACCGCACCATGTCCGACGTATAGTGCGGACCAGGGCGGTCGGCGTCGATGCTGCTGACGATGATGTAGTCGATGTCGGCGGTCGCAAGCTCGGCCATGTGCAGACGGTTGCGCACCGGCGCCAGTTGCCGCCCCACCTTGTGCGGGGGATCGCCAGCTGGCGTCAGGTAGACGCGGTCGAGTTGAAGCTGAAACCAGGCTTCCTCAGCCAGGATCAAATGACCGATATGGATGGGGTCAAACGTGCCGCCGAGAATGCCAACTCTGCGCAGATTCAGCCGTCGTTGATTCATCATTCACCGAATGCGTTTTCGTAACCCCAAATCAGTTCAATGTCGCCGATGCGTACGCTATCTCCCTCCTCGATGCCCGCTTCAATCAGCGCTTGTTTGATGCCAAGTGCGTTGAGCACGCGTTGAAAGCGCAGTCCAGCCTCGTAATAGTCCCAGTTCGTCATCTTGACAACCTTCTCGATCTCTGCGCCTTCGACGAGCCAGACGCCCTCTTCAATCTGATCGATCTGAAATGCCTTGCGATCCGGCGCCGGGGTCAGTTCAGGCAACGCCTCGAGCGCTTCTTCCGGCTGCGGCAGCGCGTCGAGCATGGCGCGCACGCGGCGCAGCATCTCAACCACTCCTTCGCCGGTTGCGGCGCTGATCGCCATTGCCGGCAGCGCGTAGCGCGCCATCGCTGCTTCAACTGTCGGCCAGATCGCCTGGGCGTCGGGAAGATCGAGTTTGTTGAGCACCACGAGCTGCGGCTTGTCGGCGATTGCCGGGTTGAAGAGCGTCAGTTCCTGGTTCACCGCCTCGAAGTCGCCGACCGGATCGGGGCTGGCGCCGTTGAGTAAATGAATCAGCACGCGGCAACGTTCGATGTGACGGAGAAACTCCAGCCCTAAACCAACGCCTTCGTGCGCGCCCTCCAACAATCCAGGAATATCGACCAACACAAGCGGGCGATGGTCGATCTCGGCGACGCCCAACAGCGGCTCGACGGTGGTGAATGGGTAGTCGGCGATCTTTGGGCGCGCAGCGCTGACGCGACTCAACAGCGTCGATTTGCCCGCGTTCGGCACACCGATGATGCCGACGTCAGCAACAAGTTTGAGTTCCAGTTCCAGCCACGCTTCCTCGCCGGGTTCGCCTTTCTCGGCGAGGCGCGGCGCAGTGTTGCGCGCGGTTTTAAAGGCCGCATTGCCGCGCCCGCCGCGCCCGCCGCGCGCCACCACTGCTTCCTGCCCTGGATGGATCAGATCAGCGACGATTTCGCCAGTCTCGGCGTTGCGCGCGATCGTTCCTGGCGGCACCGGGATGCGCAGATCAGGAGCATTGGCGCCAGTGCGGTTGGCGCCGCCGCCATGTTCGCCGCGCTCAGCGCGATGGTGAACATTGTTTTGCAGATGATAGAGCGTGTTCAGCCCAGGATCGACAAAGAGGATAATATTGCCGCCGCGCCCGCCGTTGCCGCCGCTTGGCCCCCCGCGCGGCACATACTTCTCTTTACGGAAGGCGACTACGCCGTTGCCGCCTGCGCCCGCTTTTACATAGATTCTGGCTCGGTCAAAAAACATGTCGATCTTTCGTTATTTGTTGAACGCTTCAGGATTCAAACAGTTCGGCGGCAGCTTTCCGGCAAGCCCTGCCAACAGGTTGTCGGCAGCCATTTCAGCCATTTTGCTGCGCGTCTCAAAACTGGCGCTGGCAATGTGCGGCACGATCAGTGCGTTGTCGAGCGTGTAGAGTGGGTGGTCAGCGGGCAGCGGCTCCGGGTCAGTCACATCAAGACCGGCGGCAAAAATTTGCCGCGCCTTGAGCGCTTCGTAGAGCGCCATCGTGTCGACAACGGGACCCCGCGCCGTGTTGATGAGGATGGCATTGGGTTTCATCATCTTCAGCGCAGCCGCGTCGATGTAATGGCGCGTCTCCGGCGTCAGCGGCACATGCAGCGATACGAAGTCGGACTGCGCCAGCAGTTCTTCTTTGTTGACCCGAATTGCGCCCAGCTCATTTTCGGCGACTTCGCTGCGCATGGCGTCGTGATAGAGGATGCGCATGCCGAAGCCGACTGCACGCCGCGCCATCGCCAGCCCGATGCGCCCGATGCCGGCAATGCCCAGCGTGGCGCCGTGGATGTCCTGCCCCATCAGCAGCATTGGACCCCAGGTGCGCCAGTGACCGTTCCTGGCGTAGTCGCGTCCCTCGACGATGCGCCGCGCGCAGGCCATCAACAATGCAAACGCCAGGTCGGCGGTGGTGTCGGTGAGAACGCCCGGTGTGTTGGTCATCAGGATGCCGCGCTGTGTGGCGGCGGGCACGTCGAAGTTGTCGAAGCCAACAGCGAAGTTCGCCACGACTTTGAGCTTCGGCGCCGCATCCATCAGCTCGGCGTCGATCTTGTCGGTGAGCAGCGTCAGCAGCCCATCCGCCTGGCTTGCCCATTCCAGCAGGACTGAACGCGGTGGCGGCAGTTCGTCTTCCCATACAGTGGCGTCGGTCTGTTCCAACACTTTGCGCAGCCCCCGGTCAGGGATGATGCGTGTGACAAAAACTCGTGGCTTGCTCATGCGGCTACTCCTTTGGCGGTGCTGTTGATCCAATCTCGGAAGAGGGTCAGCCCTTCGCGGATGTCGGGCGCGTCGATGCCAGAATAGGCAAGGCGGATGTAATGGCAGGTCTCGCCAGGGATGGGGCGGCCAAAGTGCATCCGCGTACAGAAAGAGACGCCAGTCTGTTTGAGCGCAGCATCGGCGAATTCGCCGACAGTCTTGAAGCCAAGCCGTTGCATAGCGCCCGTCACGTTGGGGAAGAGGTAGAAGGTCGATTCAGGCTTGTGGACGACCACGCCATCGATCTGGCGCAAAATCTCCACAGTGGCGTCACGGCGTTCGCGTAAGATTTCGACGTTGGCGCGTGCGGCTGTCTGGTCGCCGCGCAACGCCTCGACGCCCGCCCACTGCACGAAGTGCGTCGTACACGACTCGTCGTTGGTGTTGAGCCGCGCAATCGCCTGGATGACCTCCTTTGGCCCAATCGCTGCGCCCAATCGCCAGCCGGTCATGGCGTACTTCTTGGAGAAGGTGTAGAGAATCACCGTGCGCTCTTTCATGCCTGGCAGGCTGGCGATGCTCGTCGTGGCGCCGGAGTAGCGCACGTCGAAATACGCCTCGTCGGAGAGCACCCACAGGTTGTGCTTGATCGCAAGCTCAGCCACATGCTGCATCTCCGCCGCCGAAGACTCCGTGCCGAGCGGGTTCTGACAGTTGTTGTAGATGAGGATGCGCGTTCTGGGAGTAATCAGCGACTCCAGGTAGTCCATGTCCATTTGAAAACCGTGGGCGGTCTCAACGTAGCGATAGGGTTTGCCAGCGCCGCCGAAATACTCGATCTGCGATTCGTAGATCGGATAGCCGGGATTTGGATAGAGCACTTCGTCGCCCGGCTCCATCACCGCCTGGATGAACTTGGTGACGACAGGTTTGCCGCCCGGCTGGACGGCAATATTCTCCGGCGTGTAGTCGATGCCCCGCTCGCTGCCCGCCACCTCCGCCAGCGCCTCACGCAGCGGTGGGATGCCAGCCGCAGGCGCGTAGCCGGTCTTGCCGTCGGCAATTGCCTTATTCTGCGCAGCCACAATATTGGCGGGCGTGGGGATGTTGATGTCGCCCAGGTGGAAGGGATAAATTTTGTGTCCTTGCGCCTTCCACGCAGCAGCGGCCTCGGAGACGGCAAACGCGGTCTCCGTACCTAAATTTTCGAGTCGTTTCGCCAACTGCATTTTGTTTAAATCCTCCAAATCGATCACGAAAACGATTTATGAATTGCTGCTACTACTGATTGCTAGGCAGAGTTTTCATGTTTTCAGTGTTGCGTATTACGTGTTGCGTGTCGGAACTGCTCACGCAACACGTAATACGC
>CALJMI010000071.1 GCA_937981885.1 uncultured Caldilinea sp. | reverse complement strand
CCGCTGCGCATCGTCCACTTTGTCAACGGCGTGCTCGGCGATAAATCATTCTTCGACTCGGCGCAGCGCGGTGTGCAGCGCGCCGCCGATGAGCTTGGTGCGCAGACGAAAACGATTGAAGCTGGCATCGACCCGACAAACTGGGAATCGGCGTTGATCGACACCGCCGCCAACGAAGAGTTCGACATCATGGTCGTGGGCACCTGGCAGATGGCAGAGTATCTGGCTGCGCTGGCGCCGCAATACCCGGAGCGCAAGTTCTTCCTCTACGACGCGCCGGTCGACTATGAAGGCGAGGCGTGCGCACCCAACAAGTGCGAGAACGTTTACTCGATCCTCTACAAGCAGAACGAAGGCTCCTACCTGGCGGGCGTTTACGCTGCGGCGATGACCACGCAGGCGATGGAGGGCATGAACCCCGAAGCAATCATCGGTTCCGTCGGTGGGCAGGAGATTCCCGTCATTCTCGATTTCATGGTCGGCTATGAGCAGGGCGCGCGCGACACCAACCCCGACATTCAGGTGATCCGCCAGTTCGCTGGCGGGTGGAATGACCCGGCGAAGGGCAAGGAGCTGGCAAAGGCGCAATATAGCCAGGGCGCCGACATCGTCTTCCAGATTGCTGGCGGCACGGGTCAGGGCGTCTTCGAGGCGGCGGTGGAAGATGGCAAGTATGCCATCGGCGTCGATTCCGACCAGGCGCTGATCATCGAAGAGGCGAACCCGGATCAGGCGGCGCGCATCCTCACGTCGATGATGAAGAATGTCGATAACTCGATCTTCCGCGGCGTGCAAAAGCACCTCGACGGCACGCTCCCCTACGGCACAGCCGAGGCGCTGGGCATCGCTGAAGGCGGCGTCGGCCTAGCGCGCAACAAGTTCTACGACGCCAGCACGCCCGATGAGGTCAAGGCGCTTGTGGACGAAGCTGAGCAGAAGATCATCAACGGCGAGGTCGTGGTCGACACAGCGTTCTAAACTGGAGATTAGAGACTGGAGATTGGAGATTGGCGTCCCTTCCACGAGTCACTCTCCACTCTCCACTCTCCAATCTCTCAATCTCTTAATCTCTTAATCTCCCAATCTCCATTTCACACAAGGCTCGTCATGTCCGCGCTCGTTGAAATGAAGCAGATCAGCAAGGTCTATCCAAACGGCGTCGTTGCCAACCGGGATGTGGACTTTGCGGTCGAGAAGGGTGAAATCCACGCGTTGGTGGGGGAGAACGGCGCGGGCAAGAGCACCTTAATGAAGGTGCTCTATGGGCTGGAGCAGCCGACGCACGGCGAAATCTGGCTCAAGGGTGCGCGCGTCGAAATTCCCAACCCACACAAAGCCATCGAACTGGGCATCGGCATGGTGCATCAGAATTTCATGCTCGTGCCTTCCTTCACCATTGCCGAAAATATCGTTTTGGGCAGTGAGCCGCGCAAGGGACGCTTTGTCGATCGCGCACAGGCGCTCGCTGTCACCGAGTCGCTGAGCAAAACCTACGGCTTGCAGGTTGACCCGACAGCACGCATCGAATCGACGCCGGTAGGGATGCGCCAGCGCGTCGAGATTCTCAAGACGCTCTATCGCGGCGCCGACCTGCTCATCCTTGACGAACCGACTGCCGTGCTCACGCCACAGGAGACCAACGAGCTTTTCGTGGCCGTGCGCAAGTTGGTCGACCAGGGCAAGACCGTCATCTTCATCACGCACAAACTGGTTGAAGTCAAGGAAATTTCCGACCGCGTCACCGTGATGCGTCATGGCGAGGTGACCGGGCGCGTCGCCACCACTGATGTGACCGAGGCCGATATTGCGCGCATGATGGTCGGGCGCGCCGTCTTTTTGCAGATCGACAAGCCGCCGGTGCAACGTGGCCGTGTCGTCGCCGAGGTGCGTAATCTGGGCTATGTCGCCGAGACGGGACGGCCGATGTTGCGCGACGTCAGCTTCGATGTCCACGCTGGTGAAATCCTGGGCGTGGCTGGCGTTGAGGGCAACGGGCAGACCGAACTGGTCGAGGTGATGACCGGGTTACGACCGGCCACGACCGGCGAAATCCGCATCGACGGCGCGCCGGTGCAGGGTCAGAGCGCGCGGCGCATTCGCCTGAGCGGCGTCGCTCACATCCCCGAAGACCGGTTGACCAACGGCGTTGCGCTCGACGCCTCGATCGCCGAAAACTTGGCGGTGGATCGTTACAACCGACCGCCGTTCACACGCAACGGCGTGCTATCGCCCGGCACGATCAAGGCGCAGGCGGTGGCGCTGATGCAGCAGTTCGATATCCGCGCCGCCGGGCCCGACGCGCCGATGCGTTCGCTCTCTGGCGGCAACATGCAAAAGGTGATTGTGGCGCGCGAGTTTTCCGCCGAACCGGCGCTGCTGATCGCAGCGCAGCCAACACGCGGGGTGGACATTGGCGCCACTGAATTTGTGCACAACCAGCTTGTCAGCAAGCGCAACGAGGGCAAGGCTGTGCTGCTGGTCTCCGCCGATCTGGCGGAGGTGATGAGTCTCTCCGACCGCATCGCAATCATGTACAAAGGCGAGATCGTTGGCATCCTGGAGAACGGCCCACACCTGACCGAAGAGGAGATCGGCCTGTATATGCTCGGTCTCAAGCGCGATCAGGGGGCGAAGGGTGAGTTGCGAGGGGCGTAGAGTTGTCTCGACATTCCGGGTAGCTCCAGGCTTCCCGGAAGATAGTGCGTAGAAGGTCGCGTAATCGATGACCCAAAACAAGGCAGTGATTGAAGCGATCCGCATTGTTGCGGTGGTGGTGATTGCGCTGGCGATCGGCTTTGTGATCACAGCGATCGTGAGCAAGGAGCCGGTGCAGGCGTACACGGCGCTGCTCACCGGCCCGTTGCCCCGAATCTCTTTCGAGAACGGCTTCGAGATCAAGAACATCAACCGCTTTGGCAACTGGATGGAGGAGAGTACGACGCTGATCCTGCTCGGTCTGGCGGTTTCGCTTGTCTTCAAGGCGCGGCAGTTCAGCCTCGGCGCTGAAGGACAGATGTTGCTTGGCGCGCTGGCGACGACGGTGGTCGCGCTGCACATCTCCGTTCCGTTCCCCTTCCATCTGATCCTGGCGCTGCTGGCGGCGATGGTTGTCGGCTTTTTGTGGGGACTGATCCCCGGTCTCCTCAAGGCGTATCTCTCCGTCGATGAGATCGTGAGCACGTTGATGCTCAACGTGATCGCGCTTCAGATTTTCGATCTGTTGCTCTTCAACTGGCTGCGCGACCCGACGGCCGGTTTTATCGTCACGCCGCTCTTTCCACAGTCCGTCCTACTGCCGCAGCTGATCCCCGGCACGCGCGTTTCGTTGATGACGGTGCTCATGTTGGTCGCCGTGGTCGTGGTCTGGTTTGTGATGGCGCGCACACCTTTTGGCTTCGAGTTGAAGATGCTTGGCGCCAACCGCAAGTTTGCCGAATATGGCGGCATCAATACGAAGCGCGTGATCGCAATGAGCATGGCGGTCAGCGGCATCCTGGCCGGGCTTGCTGGCGCCCACCTGAGCCTGGGGCTGCTCAAACGGCTGACGATCAATCTGTCGCCGGGGCTAGGCTTCGAGGGCATTGTCGTGGCGCTGCTGGCGCGCAACGACCCGCGTCTGGTGCTGGCAGCGGGTCTCTTCTACGGTTATCTGCGCACCGGCGCGCAGATCATGGAGCGCTCGTCGGACGTGACGCGCGAAGTCGTGCTGATCATCCAGGCAATCATCATTCTGCTCATCACCGCCGAGCAGCTTTTCCCGCGCTTCCAACAGTGGTGGCGCGACCGACGCGGCGCTGAAGTGGCAATCGAACGCGGATGACGCAGATCAGTTCAATCCGCAGATTATGCAAAAGTAGCTGACAAAATCTCTGTGCAATCTGCGTAATCTGCGGATCAAATCAATTCAATCCGCAGATTACGCAGATTGCGCAGAGACATCCGATCAAAATTTCTGAGTAGTCTACGCAATTTGCGGATCAGAAAACTTGTCGAGAGCCAGTGACCATTCGTCTGTTCAGCGTGATCTGCGTTCCAGCAATCAGGAAGTCAAGGAACTCCGATGTCGTTTGAAGTCGTCCTGCAAAGTATCTTTTCGGCAGCGTTCATTGCGACGGTGATCCGCGTCTCCACGCCGTTAATCTTGCCGGCGATGGGCGGGCTGCTCTCCGAGTTGGGCGGTGCGATCAACATTGCGCTCGAAGGCATCATGCTGACGGCGGCGTTCACCGGCGTGATCGTCAGCGGCTTCGCACCGCAGTGGTTTCCCGGCGCGCCGGCATGGATGTACGCTGGCATGGGCGCGCTGGCGGGCATCCTGGTTGGCATGGCGATGGGCTGGATGATCGCCTTCTTTCACATCGAACTCAAGACCGACATCATTCTCACCGGTCTCGCCATGAACATTTTGGCGGCGGGCGCGACGGTTTTCCTGATGTTCTCATTCACGGGCGACAAGGGCAGCACCTCTACCCTTGCCAGCGCACGGTTGCCCGCGCTGCAAATTCCCTTCGTCAACAACATCCCGGTCGTAGGCACGTTGCTCAACGGCGAAAACGGCGCGGGCTACAATATCATGAGCTACCTCGCCTTTTTGCTCGTGGCAGTGGTCTGGGTCTTTCTCTATCGAATGCCTTCGGGCGCGCATCTGCGCGCAACTGGCGAAATGCCGGACGCAGCGCAGTCGGTCGGCATCGATGTGCGGCGCACGCGCTACCGGGCGCTGATCGCCAGCGGTTTCTGCGCCTCGCTGGGCGGCCTTTACCTGAGCATGGGGTATCTGAGCATCTTCCAGGCGAACATGACCGCCGGGCGCGGCTTCATTGCGTTGGCGGTTGTCTATCTTGGCAACCGCAACCCGATCGGCGTGCTGATCGCTGCATTGATCTTCGGTGCGGCGACGGCGCTGGGCGCGCAGCTCGGCACGATGGCGATCCCGCCGCAGATCGTCGAGATGATCCCCCCGGTGGTCACGATTGCGGCGCTGGTGATCTACAACATCCGTCGCCGCGCCCGCATCAACGCCGCTGCACGCCGTTTTCAGGAGCAGGCTGAGGTAGGGTAAGCCATGACTATCGACTACACCAACTGGTGGAAGCAGATCGAGCCGCTGGCGGGTGCAGCGCTGGCGGGGATGTTGATCCCGATCGGGCTACCCGGCTACGCCGGCGCACGAAAAAATGACTGGCAGGCGTTGCTCAACGAACGCTTTGGTGTTGATGGCTGGCGAATCGACCACTACGTGCGTGGGCAGATTGTGCCTTTTAACCAGGCAATCGCTGAATACGAGCAGAGCTATCGCGTCTATCTGCGCAATCACCCTGAGATAACCGAATGGGTTGCGGCATGGTGCGGCAATGTCTACGACGATGATCCCACCAACGTCTACGACGACGAGTATCTGCAGCCTCACACGCGCCAGAATCACTATCAGGACATCGCCGTTCGTCGCGTGATCGCTGAGTTGGTCGATGAGTGGGAGTGGCCTCGCATCGTCGAAACGCCGGACGAAGAGTGCGATCTGATCGATCTCAACGACGGTTCGCTGTTTCATGCACCGCGGGCGCGGGGAATGCGCGGATCCTATCTGCTGCAAATCCGCACGCCCGAATCGCCCGGCTTTTTCCTCAGTCCGGCCGTTGTGCCGGTGCATGATCCGAAGTTGATCACGGTGCACCCGCAGATGACGGGCTGGTGGTTGAGCGAAGGCTGCCAACATCTCTCCGTAGAGTCGTTCTGGCAGATGAGCAAGGTGATCATGGTGCGCTATGACCGTTTTTTGGCAGCAGGCGCGGCGCGACGCAACCCGCTTGCTGGGCTGGAAAGTGACCTCGTGTGAGCAATGTGCTGTGGGGCGTGGTCTGTCTCGACCACTACACCGCAACCGACCAACTGCTGCCTGGCTGCGGCATCCTTCACAACGCCTACCACTTACAACAGCTTGGCGCCGCACCGCTGCTGGTCACCCGGCTGGGCAGTGATGACAGCGCCGTGATCGAACAATTTCTGAGCCGCCATCACATCGCTGTGCATCCCGACCATCTGCTCACGCAAGGGGCTTGTGCACGCATTGAAGTTGCTGTTGACGCCTCCGGCGCAGCCCGTGTTTTCGACTTCACGCCAGGCGTTTGGGCTGATTATCGTCTGACGCCCGCGCAGGAGCTTTGTCTTGCCGCAGCGCAGCATCTCCACATCGTGCTTACAGCGCCGGTGATCGGCGAGTTTCGGCGTCTCTGCGCGCAGAATGCGCTGAGTCATCCGCTGGTGTCCGCAGATTTCCTGGCGCTATATGATTTCAATGCAGTGAGTTTTGCGGAGGCGGTGCATTGCGTTGATGTGGCTTTTGTTGGATGGCAGGGCGCGCTTGAAGCCCCGCTCTTGCAGGAGTTGGTGAGCGCGGCGCAGGCGGCCGGAGCGCTGGGCATCTTCACGTTGGGTGAACGCGGCGTTCTGGTATGCGAACCTGGGTGCGCGCCGCGACTGGATCACATCGAGGCTGTGTCCGTCGCCGGCAGCACCAACGGCTGCGGCGACGCCTTCATCAGCTACTTCCTGGCGGAGTATTGGCGCAGCCGTGACCTGGCGCTGGCGCTCGAACAAGGAAAGTACGGCGGCGCGCTGGCGACGACCTGGCGCTACGCGCTGCCGGATGAGGCGTATGGCAGGGCGTCAGGAGATTGACAAAGGGTTGTAGCTGGCGGATGTGCGGGATGGATCGTGCTCTCATTTGGCGGCGCGCGCGGGGCAGGCTATACTGAGGTCACGCCAGCTTCCGAATTGAAAGGTGCATACTACCCGCCGACTCAGGATAGCAAGCGCACGACGCCATGATGCCGCCCAGCGCAGGCGCATCCGCTTGCGTAGCGCTGGCGACCGGACAAGCAGTAGACCAACCGCCCAGCCCAAAGCGAATTCCACATGCCACGTATCTTTGACAACATCGAGGAGCACGGCCACTTCATCGAGGCGATCCAGCGCTCGGTGCTGGAGGCGTATCGCGCCGATTTTTGCGTCGGCTATTTCAACCTGCGCGGCTGGAAGGCGATTGCCGATGGCATCGACAGGTGGGAGGGTGGCGAGGGCGCGTGCTGCCGCGTGCTGATCGGCATGCAAGGGCGCCCGGAAGACGACCTGCGCAGTGAACTCAATCAGTTTGGCGACGCGCCGATGATGGACAACGCCACGGCGGTGCGCCTGCGCAAGCAGTATGCCCTGACCTTCCGCGACCAGCTCACCTATGGCGCGCCGACCAACCAGGATCAGACTGCCTTACAGCAACTGGCGCGGCAACTGCGCAGCGGCAGGGTGGTCGTCAGGCTCTATCTGCGCCACCGCCTGCACGCCAAGCTCTACCTCTTCCACCGCCGCGACCACTTCACGCCGATCATCGGCTATCTGGGCAGCAGCAACCTGACCTTTGCCGGGCTGGCGGCGCAGGGCGAACTCAACACCGACGTGCTGGAGCAGGACGCTGCCCAAAAACTGGCGCGCTGGTTCGAAGATCGCTGGCACGATCGCTTTTGCATCGACATCACAGCGGAACTGGCTGCGATCATCGAGGAGAGTTGGGCGCGACCGGGGCTGATCCCGCCCTACCACATCTATCTCAAGCTGGCGTACCACCTCTCGCAGGAGGCGCGCACGGGGCAGGCGGAGTTCCGCATCCCGCCCGAACTGGACGCAGTGCTCTTCGATTTCCAGAAGAATGCGGTGAAGGCGGCGGCGCATCACCTGAACAAGCGTGGCGGCGTGCTGATCGGCGATGTGGTGGGGCTGGGCAAGACGTTGATGGCGACGGCGGTGGCGCGCATCATGGAAGATGACTTCGGCGTGGACACGTTGATCCTCTGCCCGCCCAATCTGCAAGCGATGTGGCAACGCGATTACGTGGAACGCTATGGGCTGCGCGCCAGGGTGCTGCCGACATCGCAGGCGCAGCGCGTCCTGCCCGAACTCAAACGCTATCGCCTGGTCATCATCGACGAGTCGCACAACCTGCGCAACCGCGAGGGCAAGACCTACCGAGCCATCCGCGAGTACTTACAGATCAACGACAGCATGGTGGTGCTGCTCTCGGCGACGCCCTACAACAAGACCTACCTCGACCTTTCCAGTCAGTTGGGGCTGTTCATCGAAGAGGATCGCAATCTCGGCATCCGCCCAGAGAAACTGCTGCGTGAGATCGGCGAGGCTGAGTTTGTGCGGCGCTATCAAGCCGGGATCAATACGCTGGCGGCGTTCGAGAAAAGCCCCCACGCCGATGACTGGCGCGAGCTGATGCGCCTCTTCATGGTGCGGCGCACGCGCAGCTTCATCCAGAATCACTATGCGCGCACCGACGGCGCCGGCCGCAAGTATCTGCCCATGAACGACGGCGCGCGCAGCTACTTCCCGATGCGGCGACCGCGCACGGTCGGCTTTGCGCTGAACAACGCAAGCAGCCAGTACGCCTACCTCTACGACGACGCGGTTGTCGATGTGATCAACCACCTGCACCTGCCGCGCTATGGGCTGGGTCAATATGCGGTCAAGGACGCCAGCGGGCGGGCGACGCCAGCGGAGAGCGAGCTGTTGGCGAATCTCTCGCGCGCGGGGCGGCGGCTCATGGGCTTCTGCCGCACCAATCTCTACAAGCGGCTGGAGAGCAGCGGGCAGGTCTTTCTGTGGTCGCTGGAACGCCACATCCTGCGCAACTATATCTATCTCTACGCGCTGGAGCAGGGGCTGCCGCTGCCGATCGGCGCGCAGGACGCCACACTGCTCGACACGCGGGCGAATGATATGGACGTGGAGGCGCCGGAGACGGATGCTGCGCTGTTCGATGATGACGCGGAGACGGAAGAGGGAGATTGGGAGATTGGAGATTGGGAGATTCAGAGGCGCAGCGATGGGCTGAAGGTGCAGGCGGAGGAGGTTTATAGGCTGTACCGCACCAAAGGCGCGCGACGCTTCAAGTGGTTGTCGGCGCATCTCTTTACGCCCAGGTTGGCGGAGCACCTGCGCGCCGACGCCGACGCGCTGCTGGCCGTGCTGGCGGAGTGCGGGCCGTGGCGTGTTGACGACGATGAAAAGCTGGCAGTGTTGCTGAAGTTGATCCAGCAAGACCACCCGCACGACAAAGTGCTGGTCTTCAGCCAGTTTGCCGACACCGTGACCTACCTGACCGAGCAACTGCAGGCACGCGGGGTGCAGAAGCTGGCCGGCGTGACTGGCGGATCGACCGACCCGACGGCGTTGGCGCACCGCTTCAGCCCGCACAGCAACCACAAGCACATCGCGCCGGAGGAGGAAATCCGCGTGCTGGTGGCGACCGACGTGCTCTCCGAAGGGCAAAACCTGCAGGACTGCCACATCGTGGTGAACTACGACCTGGCGTGGGCGATCATTCGCCTGATCCAGCGGGCGGGTCGCGTCGACCGCATCGGTCAGTTGGCAGATGAAATTTTGTGCTACACCTTTCTGCCCGCCGAAGGCGTGGAGAAGATCATCAGGCTGCGTGCGCGGGTGCGCCAACGCTTGCAGGAAAACGCCGAAGTGGTTGGCGCCGATGAAATGTTCTTCGAAGACGAAGAGAGCGACCGCGTCATCCTGAACCTCTACAACGAGGAAGCCGGCATTCTCGACGACGAGGAAGACGACGACGTAGACCTGGCCTCATACGCCTTCCAGATCTGGCAGAATGCGGTGGCGCAGGACCCAACGCTGGCGCGCAAGATTCCGGCGCTGCCCAATGTCAGCTTTGCGGCGCGGCGGCATATTCCGCTGCCCGACGCGCCCGAAGGGGTCATCGTCTACTTGCAGACGCAGCTTGGCAACGACGTGCTGGTGTGGGTCGATCCTGCGGGCAGGATCGTCAGCGAGTCGCACTTTGCCATCTTGAATGCGGCGCGCTGCACCGCGGACGAACCGGCGCTGGAGCGGGCGCCCTACCACCACGACGCGGTGCGCCAGGCGATCGCGTCGCTGGTCGAGGCGCAGCGCCAGAACCCCAGCGGCGGGCAGTTGGGACGGCCGAGCGGCGCACGCTTCCGCACCTACGAGCGGTTGAAAGCCTTTGCCGAGCGCCAGCGCAGCACGCTCTTTGCCGAAACCTACGAAGCGCGCGGCCTCTATCGCGCCATCGAAGAGATTTACCGCTATCCGCTGCGCCTGACCGCCATCGACACGCTCAACCGCCAGCTCAGATCAGGCATCAGCGACGAACGGCTTGCCGACCTGGTGCTGGACTTGCGCGCCGAGGATCGGCTGTGCATCGTCAGCGACGGCGGCGACGAGGACAGTGTGCGCATCGTGTGCAGTTTGGGATTGGTATAGAATTTGACTATCTTTCCGAATAGCGATTCAATACACATAATCTGTGAGAAGCATACACATTAGAGAGACTCATGCGAACCAATATTGTTCTCGATGAAGCGCTCGTTGAGAAAGCGCAGCAACTGACCGGCATCAAAACCAAACGCGCTATCGTCGATGAGGCGCTGCGCATGTTAATTCGCTTGTACGAACAGGCGGAAGTGCGTCAGTTGCGCGGGCAGTTGCACTGGGAAGGTGACATCGACGCGGCACGCCTTACGCGCATACCGGAGCAGCCGCCATGCTGATGGTCGATTCGACCGTATGGATCGACTATTTCAACGGCGTAGTTGACTGGCGCACCGACTATCTCGATATGCACGTCAACCTCACCCCAATCCTGGTCGGTGACCTGATCCTGTTGGAAGTTCTACAAGGCTTTCGGCACGATGCAGATTTTGAGAAAGCGTACAGTGCACTGAGCAAATTTCAGCAGGTTCACATGGTGAGCACGAGGCTGGCCCTGCAGAGCGTCCGCAACTATCGCTTCCTGCGCAGCAACGGCGTGACTGTACGCAAGACCATCGACAGCCTGATTGCCACGTACTGTATCGAGAACCGGCTGCTTCTGCTTCACAACGACGGGGACTTCGACGGGTATGAACGCCATCTTGGACTCAAAGTCGTGCATGCGTGAGGCTCCTGCGCGCCATGCTGGCGACCGGCGCCACGCCACAGGAAATTGGGCAGGTGATTGCTGGCGTAACTGAATAGATTTACCGCTATCCGCTGCGCCCGACCGCCATCGACACGCTCAACCGCCAGCTCAGATCAGGCATCAGCAACGAGCGGCTTGCCAACCTGGTGCTGGACCTGTGCGCCGGGTGGCTGTGCATTGTCAGCGACGGCGGTGAGTCAGAAGATATTCGCATCGTGTGCAGTCTGGGGTTGGGAGTTTGATCGGTTTTGCATTGATATTTTATATCGTTTCTGATATATTATGCGTCAGAACGGCAAACCTTTGGTTTGGTTGTACGGTGAAGTGAAGACACCTCCGTTCTCAGCGGAAGCACGGATAGAAGCAGGTTATCTGCTGCGTCGCCTGCAAATGGGAGATTTGCCAGGGATGCCACAAGTGCGCCCAATGCCAGAAATTGCGGCGCGTTGTTATGAAGTGTCATGCTTCGTCATACCGTCTTAGACGGTTTCGACACCGATCAATTACCTCAAGCGGCGTTGTCCTGGTCTTTTTGGCGAATACATCAACAACCACAATAGCGTCATCGTTGATCCGCACCATGATCCGCCAGATGTGCTGCCGATCACGGATTCGTACTTCAACAAGGAGAAGAGTGATGGACGCCACCAAACAGGCGCAGCTCGAAGCGCAAGGTTGGAAAGTAGGCAGCGTTGATGAGTTCCTGGAGTTGACTCCAGAAGAAAGTATGTTGATCGAAATCAAGCTGGCATTGGCGTCAAGCCTGCGCCAGCGTCGCCGCAGCCAGATGACCCAGGCGCAACTGGCGCGGAAGATCGAATCCAGTCAACCGCGCGTCGCGCGCGCCGAACAGGGTGACTTGTCTGTATCCTTCGACCTGCTCCTGCGCGCCATGCTGGCAACCGGCGCCACGCCTCAGGAGATCGGGCGAATAATTGCTGAAGCAGCGGAGTAGGAGAGCGTGTTTACTTTGTTTTTGACCGGAAATACGAGGTGTAACGATGGCATCTGCAACAATCATGACCGTGACAAAAATGTTGGAACCCTTGCCTGAAGCGGTGCAAGAGCAGGTAGCCGAGCATTTACGCGAGTATATTGCCGACCTGCAGGATGAATTGGAGTGGGACAGCTTGTTTGAGCGTACAAAGCCGCAATTGAAAGCGGCTGCCCGTCGCGCCAGGCAAGAGATTGCCCAGGGAAACGCACAACCGATGGACTATGGACGGTTATGAAGTCGGCTACTTTGCCATCCTTCTGGGCCGCCTACGACTCTCTTGATGCAGACATCAAGCGTAGCGCCAGGAAAGCCTATCGCCTATGGGCGCAGAATCCCTTTCATCCTTCCGTACATTTCAAGTGTATTGACCGAGAAGAGAACATCTGGTCTGCAAGAGTAACGCGTGGCTACCGTGCTTTGGGGGTTCTCGAAGAAGATACGGTGACGTGGTTTTGGATTGGTAGTCACGATGAGTACGAAAGGTTCTTCTCGTGACCGCCATGACCCCAAGCCTCACCCACATCCGCCGCTACATCACCGAATTCAAGTTCAAACCGCTCTTTGTCGAGGAGTTGGGCTGGGAGGAGCTGCGCAGCGCACCACTGACGGTGACGGTGGACGGGCAGGTCTTCACGCTGCGCGGCGTGGCCGAGAAGCGCGGGCTGACGCTCTTGCAGTGCGACGCGCTGCCGCCCTACGCCGTGCGCCGCCGGATCGACCACGCAGTGACGAAGGTTCACCGTGAACATCTGATCGTCTTTGCCGCGCCGGACAAGTCGGCGCAGGTGTGGCTGTGGGTGCGCCGCGAGCCGGGCAAACCCGCAGCCGGACGCGAGCGCCACTATCATCGCGGCGAGACGGGCGAACGCGTGGCGCAGACGCTGGCGCAGATCAGTTTCAGCCTGGACGAGGAGGAAGAACTGACGCTCTTGAGCAGCGTTAGCCGCGTCAAAGCTGCCTTCGACGTGGATCGCGTCACCAAGAAGTTCTACGACCGCTTCAAGAAAGAGCACGCAACCTTTCTCCAGTTCATCCACGGCATCCCCGACGACGGCTTTCACCGCTGGTACGCGTCGGTGATGCTCAACCGGCTGATGTTCATCTATTTTGTGCAGCGCAAGGGCTTCATGGATGGCGACCCGCACTATCTGCGCGCACGGCTGGCGCAGGCGGAGCAGAACAACGGCAACTATTACCGGGACTTTCTGCGCGTACTCTTCTTCCAGGGCTTTGCGGTGCGCGAAAGTGCGCGCAGCGCGGCGGTCAATCGTCTGCTTGGGCGCGTGCCCTATCTCGACGGCGGCTTGTTTGCCGTGCACCCGGTCGAGGAGCGCTACGGCGACGCCATCGAAATCGAGAACGCCGCGTTCGCCCGGCTTTTCGACTTCTTCGACGACTACAACTGGCATCTCGATGAGCGCCCGCTGCGCCACGACAATGAGATCAACCCGGATGTGCTTGGCTACATCTTCGAGAAGTACATCAACCAGAAGCAGATGGGCGCCTATTACACCAAAGAGGACATCACCGACTACATTGGCAAGAACACGATCCTGCCCTATCTGCTCGACGCCGTGCGCCGCGACGTCCCGGCTGCCTTCGACGCCAGCGCCGACCTCGACGTGATGCTGGCGCAGCTCAGCGCCGAGGGGAAGCTGGGGAGTTCCGACGCAGAGGCGCAAGGGCGCAGAGGTGCGCAGAGGGAGAACGAGGGGAGTTTCGACGCAGAGACGCAAGGGCGCAAAGGTGCGCAGAGCAAAGATGGTTCCTCTGCGCATCTCCCCGTCTCCGCGCCTTTGCGTCAAGTGGCTGACAACGCGACGGTGTGGCGGCTGCTGGCGGAAGACCCCGACCGCTACATCTACCCGGCGATGCGCCACGGCGTCGACCTGCCGCTGCCGGAAACGATCGCCGTCGGCATCGGCGACGTGAGCCGGCGCACGGAATGGAACCGCAGCGCGCCGTCAGAATATGCGCTGCCCACCGAAATCTGGCGTGAGGTGGTGGCGCGGCGGCAGCGCTACGCCGAGGTGCGCAGCAAACTGACCGGCGGCGCCGTGACGCGCAGCGACGACCTGATCACGCTCAACCTCAACATCCGCCAGTTCGTGCGCGATCTACTCGACGCGTGCGAAGACCCGGCGTTGCTGCGCGCGTTCTGGCGCGCGCTGCGCAGCCTTGCCGTGCTCGACCCGACGGGCGGATCGGGCGCGTTTCTCTTTGCCGCGCTGACGATCCTGGAAGATTTGTACGACGCCTGTCTGGAGCGCATGGAGTGGTTCCTGGCTGAACGCGGCAGTGCGGCGCCGACGGACACACGGCTGCACGACTTCCAGACGACGCTGGCGGAGGCCGCGCGGCATCCCAACCGGCGCTACTTCATTCTCAAGTCGATCATCGTCCACAACCTCTACGCCGTGGACATCATGGAGGAGGCGGTGGAAATTTGCAAGCTGCGCCTCTTTCTCAAGCTGGTGGCGCAGATCGAGCGCGTCGACCAGATCGAGCCGCTGCCGGACATCGATTTCAACATCCGCGCCGGCAACACGCTGGTGGGCTTTGTCAGCCGTGAGGATGTGCGCGCGGCGCTGGAACTGGAGCAGACGGGTGCAGGCGCCGCGCAGGGCCGGCTGATCTTTGGCGAGGAGCAGCGCGCGCTCGACCGCATCGAGCAGAAGGCGCAGGAGATCGACCGCGCCTTTGCCAGCTTCCGCGCCCTGCAGACGCAGATCGACGCGCCGGCGGACGC
>CALJMI010000070.1 GCA_937981885.1 uncultured Caldilinea sp. | reverse complement strand
GGCTGGACGTGGCTTCGTGTTCAACCTCTCTCTGCCCGACGCCATGCGCTATCTGCTCGGCGATGTCAACGCCAATGGCGCGCGCAACGCCGCCGACGCCATGCTGACGCTCAAATACGACATCGGCTTGATCATCGGCGTCACCACCTTCCCGCCGGGTCCGAACACGGTCTATCTGCCGCTCTGTGACATCGTCGAAAATGGTCGTTGCGATTCGAGCGATGCGCTGCGCATCCTGCAGTGCGACGTTGGCTTGACCACGGTCGTCTGCCCGATGACGACGATTCCGGCAGTGCGCGGCGCCAACGCTGTCGCGCAGCCTGCTGCAACGCCGGCAGTGGATGCTGCGCCGCGTGCGGCGGACGGCGCCGCAATTGGTCTGCAAGTGGCTGTGGCTGAAGACGGCGCCACTGTCGATGTGAGCGTCCTGCTGACCAGCGCTGCCGACCGTTTTGGCGCGGCGGTCTTCGAGCTTCAGTATGATCCGGCAGTGCTGGCGCCGGTGGCGTGTGAAACCGATCCGGGTGCGGTGTTCAGCATGGTTGCCTGCAACCCAGGCTACGCTCCCGGTGCAGTGCGCTTCAACGCCATCGCTGCCACCGGCGCTGCCGACGGTGCTGCGCTTGCCACGTTGCGCTTCCAGCGGATCGGCGACGCCGCAGGGCAGCTGCCAACCTTCATACTTACTGCCAACGACGTGATCGACGTGGACGGCGCTGGCTTGGCGTGGAGCGTCGAAAGCAAGGACGCGCCGGAGACACCGGAGACGCCGGATGTGCAGATGCAGCACAAGCTCTTCCTGCCTTCCGTTGCCAGCCAATTCGGTCAAACGGCGCTCGATTCCAGTCCGGCGGCGGAGACGACCGCAACGTCTGAGCCAACGATAGCGCCGACCGAGGAGCCTCCACCAACTGCAGAAGCGACGCCAACGTTCGAGCCGACCGAGGCGCCGACTGAAGCGCCGACGCTGGCGCCAACTGACGAGCCTTCACCGACGGCAACGACCGCACCAACCCTTGCGCCGACCGAGGAACTCTCGCCGACCGCCACGATCGAGGCGACGCCAACGCCGGACGAAGCCGTCACGCCAGCCGAGACGCCAACAGTAGAACCGACAGCGCCGCTAGCCGAGGAATCGACGCCAACAGCGGAATCTGCGTCGCCTGCCTTGTCGCTGCCGCAGAGCAACTTCTCGCTCTATCTGCCAGCGGTCAGCAGCGGCGCAATCACGACCACCATCAGCGCCGACGATGCACCGGCGATCGATACGCCCGCAGTTGATGACGCCATGCCTGCGTCGGAGGTTGAGGCATCGCAGCGCGTCAATGTGCTGGTGGCCGTGTTGCCATCGACCAGACAGGCGCGCAGTCGGGTAGGATACGCTGTGCGCCGCCGTGGTAGACGGCGCACAAATCGGGTTGATGTAGGTGCGGTTTAAGACCGCACGGTGCTGTCACATAAGACACGTGTGGTCGTGAACCGTACCTGCGGATGGGAAGCGCTATGAGAATGGGTGGCGGTTGGTGGCCGGCCCTGATTGGGATAATGGTGCTTGTCGGCGTCGCCCTCTTGGGCTGGCGCGCTGGCGCGCTGCCTGCTGCGCGCGCCGCCGCCACGAATACGGCGCTGGTGCGCATTGGGTCGGGAGAGACGCCGACCTACACCGTTGCGCCCGGCGGCGAACGGTCAATCACAGTCGAGATCGTGGACGCAGCCGACCTGGGCGCAGCCACGCTGCTGCTGACTTATGATCCGGCGCTGGTGCAGGTGGTCAACTGCGCAGCGCCGCCGCCCGCTGGCGCTGACCTGGCGATCTGCAACGCGTCCTACGCCCCCGGCGTTGTGCGCTTTTCGCTGTTGGCAGCGGAGGGCGTCAGCGGCGCCTTCCCAGCCTTCACGCTGACGCTGCGTGCGCTTGGCGCGTCTGGCAGCACGGCGCAGCTTGCCTTGATCGCGCCGCAGTTTGCCGATGTGCGCGGCGTTGAACTGCCAGTGCAGGTTGCTGGTGGCACATTGCTGATCAGCGGTCCCGACCAGCCAGCCGAGGCGCTGCTCTATCTCGACCCCTCAGCCAGCACCATTACGCCCGGCCAGAACGCCACGGTTGCGATCCGCCTCGACGTGACGCCGGCGCGTCCGGTCGTGGCGGCGACGATGTTGCTGCAATACGACCCGCAGGTTGTACGTCCGGTGCAATGCATCGCACCCGCCGGCGCGACACAGCAAGGTGCGTGCAACGTCAACTTCAACCCGGCGCAGGGATTGGTCAAGTTCAACCTGCTTGAGCCAGAAGGCGCAAGCGGGATGCTGCACCTCTACGATCTCGTCTTCGAGGTGGTGGGGACGGCTGTCCCCGGTGCAGCCAGCGCGCTGACGCTGTCGGTAGAGACAATGGTCGATGCACAGGAAGCGCCGCTACGCTGGGGAACTGTGCACGGTGCGCTGACAGTCGTTGCCGGACCGTCGAACGCCGCGCGCCTGCTGGTTGGTGACGTGCTGAGTAGCGGGCAGTATACGCTTGAACACGGCACAGAGATTTCTGTGCCGGTGTGGGTTGTGGATGTCGCTAACCTGGGTGCGGCGACGGTCGTGCTTGGCTTCGACCCGGCGCTGCTCGAACCGCTTGGGTGCCTGGTCAATACCAGCATACCGGGCATCGACGGCGGTCACTGTGTGATCGAGCAAGGGCGTGTGCTGGCAAACTTTGTAGCTGGCGCTGGCTTCAGCGGCAGCACATTGCTGTTTGAGGCGGCCTTCGCGCCGCGGCCAGGCGCGCCTGCCGGCGCAAGCGTCCCCCTGCTGCTTGATGCCACCAACTTCGCCGATGTGAATGCCGATCCGCTGCCATGGCGCGGGCGCGGGGGAGTGGTCGATTTGCTGTCGGGTGCGCCCTCGAATGCGCCGCTCTTTGCGGTGGATGCTTCGGTTACTGCGCCGCTGCAACTGCCGCAAGGTGGGCAGATGACAGTTACGGTAAGCCTTAGTGGCGCGGTCGAGGTTGGCGCAGCCACGGTTGTCGTGCGGTTTGACCCAGCGGTGGTGCGGGCGGTGGGATGTACGCCGAACACGCTGTTCGACGGCGCAATGTGTACGATCAGTGACGGTGAGGTGCGCATTACGATTCTGGATGGAAGCGGTTACACTGGTTCGACGTCGGTGGCGACGCTGGTGTTTCGCGCCGCCGATGAAGCGGAGGTCGGTGATCAAACTAACTTAACGCTGATCGTGACCAACTTCACCAATGTTGAGGGCGATCCATTGCGTTATCAGGTGACGACTGGAGCAATTCAGATTACGGAAGCCGGAAGCCTTGCCACCGATGTACTGCTGCGACTCACTCCTGCCTTCTTTGATGTCATTCCAGGTAGACAACTTCGGGTGCGGGTGGAGGCGCTGGTCGATGCGCTGAAGCTGCCGCAAGGGCTGGAGATTGTGACGCTGCGCGTGCTTTATGATCCGGCGGTGCTGCGTCCGCTCGCATGTACGCCTGATGGCAACGCGTTTGCTATCGGCGGCTGCAACCTCGCTTTTGCGCCCGGACAGATTCGATTGTCACTGCTCGGAGGGAGCGGCGTTTCAGGTCGGGTCAATCTGGCGCAGATTCTATTCGAGACGATTGGGCAGCCTGGCGACAGCACGATGCTGCGGCTGGGGGTGGATACGTTGGCAGCGCAAGAAGCGCCTATCTCCAGCTATCGGACACAGCCGGCGCGCGTGGTTGTCACCATCGACGGTGACGGCGTGCCCGATGAGGTTGAGAATGGAGCGCCCAACAACGGTGACGGCAACAATGACGGCATCCCCGACGCCCAGCAACTTCACGTCACCTCGCTGCCGTCGCCGATCACAGGCAATTATGTGACGTTAGTGGGGCCGCCGGGCAGTTGTCTGAACGATGTGCGGATTGTACCCAATCCTTCGCCTGCTGATACACCGTATGGTTGGAGCGCCATGTTGGGTTTCCTCAGCTTCACGCTGGGCTGTCTGCCGCCGGGGAGCAGTGCCACGGTGACGGTGATCCTGCATGGTGAATCAGGTCTAGATTTGAACCAGTTTTTCATTTATGGCCCCGATTCAGGGGGATGGCAATCTTTCTTGCAAGATGGCGGTCTTGGTGCGTCTTTCACTGCGTCTCAGGTTGTACTGCAGCTGGCAGATGGGCAGAAAGGTGATAATGATGGCGCTGTCAACGGTCAGATTGAATTCTTGGGCGCGCCAGGAAAACTTGGGGTCGCGGTTGGCGTCGCCCCGCGCCAGTTAGCGATCACACCGACCCGTGCGGGGGTGTACGGCGTCGTGCTGCTGGCGCGACCGTCGGCGCCAGTGGTAGTCAGTCTGACTCCTGCCAATGACCGTGTCGCAGTCAGTCCTGCTCAACTTACATTCACGCTTGACAATTGGTCGGTCATGCAGATGGTGACCGTGCGCGTGGTCAGCGGCGCACCTGTGCCCAGCGCGGATGTGATCCAGCACCGCGCCGCCAGCGCCGACGCTGCCTTTCATGGGCTTGCCATTGCTGACGTGAATGTCACGATCTCAGCAGACGCCAGCGATCTGACGCCTACGCCTGAGACAGGGACACCAGGGAGCGGCACGCCAACTGCTACGCCTGGAACCGGCACGCCAACTGCTACGCCGCCAGGAGGCACATCGGCGGCATATTTACCGATCGTCTTGGTCAACGCCGGGCCGACCATGCTCAATCGCCTCTACCTGCCGATTGTGGCGAAAGCTGGATTGCCTGACTTGGTTGTGGAGCAGATCAGCGTGGTGAACGGCGCGGTGCAGGTGACGATCCGCAACATTGGTACGGCGCCCGTTCTGAACGAATTCTGGATCGACGCGTACATCGGGCCGCGCACGCCGCCTACTGCCGTGAACCAGACCTGGGACACGGTTGGGAATGAAGGGCTGGTCTGGGGCGTTACCGCCAATGCGCTGCCGCTGGCGCCCAACGTTGCGCTGACGCTGGCAATTGGTGATCCTTATTTCCTGGCGGAGTATTCGTCGGTGAATCTGCCGCTGACGTCAGACCGTCCAGTGTACGTGCAGGTCGATTCGTATGGCGAGGTCGGCACGTTTGGCTCCGTCGAGGAGTCGCACGAACGCGAGGGCGGGGTGTACAATAACATTGCTGGCCCCGTGTTTGTCACGACGGCAAACGAGCAGGGAGCGGTCGCCGCTCCGCCGGTTGCGGTTCCCAACGAGCCGCTGCTGCTGCGACGCCGTTTCCGCGCCCACAGTGCGGCTGAAAGTGAGGAGTAGCGAGCTGTGTCCACGCATTCACTGACCTGGCGCCGCCGTTGGCTTACAGTGAGCATCGGCGCGCTGATTGCATCGGCCGTGCTCGCGTGCTATCTTTTCGCTCCGACATCTGTTGACGCATTGCCGCCGCGCCCAACGCCCGCCATCACACCGACACAGACGCCCACACTGACCCCATCACCCAGGACGCCGCGCCCGACGCCATCCCTGCTGCGCCTGAGCCACATTCGCCTGGTTGTCACGCCAGCGCAGGAAAGACTGTGGTCGGTCGTGGAGTGGCAGGGCGGTGATGGGACCTGGCACGTCGTCGATGGCTGGCAAGGAACAGTGGAGGCCGGCAGCAAACGATGGGCAGTATACGAAAAGAATTTTGGTGAGGGGCCATTTCGCTGGGTTATCTACAAATCTGCGGCGGGCGAGCTAGTGGGACGCAGCCTGCCCTTTGTGCTGCCCACATCTGCTGGCGAGGAGCTGACAGTGCGTATCGAAAACTAAGAAAAAAACCAGAAAACCATAGACTATTGAACTGTCCATTCGCTGACTGTCCATTCGCTGAAAAATCTGGTGAAAACGTGAATTCATTGGTACGCTCTGGCGATGAACACAGAGCTGACGATAACCACAGAACGGATTGGCGATTTTTCGCTGCCCCTGGCGGTGCTGTATGCG
This sequence comes from uncultured Caldilinea sp., assembly GCA_937981885.1. Lineage (GTDB taxonomy): Bacteria > Chloroflexota > Anaerolineae > Caldilineales > Caldilineaceae > Caldilinea. The sequence continues at coordinate 57,018 of CALJMI010000070.1, read as the reverse complement.
CCTGCGATTGTGCGTGTGCTGGCGCCCACCCCGAAAGCATTGCAGACGCTGCATATCACCGCAGCCGATGGCAGCGAACAATTGTTGGCCCAAGGCTACACCTTTGAGCGCCAACTCCAAGTGACCACAGAGGCAGGCAGCCAGGCGTGGACCGAACGCGTCCTGTTGGTGCGCATGGAACGGCTGCGCCAACCGCTATGTCGGGCGCGGGCGCGGTGGCGCTGAACGCCCACAGCAAGAAACGGTCACGGTGCGCTATCAACTGACGACAGTCGAGTGCAGTGCCACCACCCTGGCTGCCCATGAGCAGACCCTGGGCTGGCGTGTCTATGTCACCAATGCGCCAGCCACTGAACTGACCTGGGAAGAGGCCGTCCTCACCTATCGGGATGAATGGTTGATGGAACGTGGCTTTGATCGCCTCAAAGGTGCTCCGCTCTCCCTCGACCCACTCTTTGTGAAACGTGACGACCAGGTCGTCGGTCTGACCAATCTGTTGAGCATTGCTGTTCACCTGCTGACGCTCGTCGAGTTCGTCGTCCGCCGCAATCTCAAGCAAATGACCGCCCTCCATGTGCGCATCCTGGAGTTGCCAGGGTTGTCGCCCGCTGTCTACACTGCCCTGGTCGAAAATTGAGCAATGTCACTATTTTTTCAGCGAATCGACAGTTCGCGTTTGGGACAAAGATGGACATCCCCGACTTGAAGTACACCTATTGCGAGGTTGATAGGGCGATTTCAAGGTTATTGAGCGTTGACAGGCAATCCGTCGTCTGTCCGCAGCGCTTACGGAGCGTCCAGCGCATCTCCAGATGATGGAGACGCCGCGTCCGCCTGCACCTGGCTGGCCGGAACGCGGCGCGAGTCAATGTACCAAAATGGAAAGCTGCTAAAGCGCTCCGACGGTGTGTTGAGTGCGCCTATCTGAACGTTGTTGACGCGGGTGCTGACGCCGTATGTATACAATGGGTGGAAAAGAGGAAGCGCCGGCAATTCATCGGCAAAGATGGCTTGAAATGCAGCGTAATGCTCATGTCGCTGCGCCTCATCTGTCGTTGCACGCGCAGCCTCTATCAATTGGTCGGCGTCAGGATTGTTCCATGCGCCATAATTCTGACCATTGCCCTCGATTTGGCTGCTATGCCATTGTGCGAAGGGATCGGGGTCGCCCACCTGTCTCCAGTCAGTGAGAGCAGCTTCAAATGCGCGCGGTGCGAGGAAATCAGACACCATGCCGTTGAAAGAGACGGGTTGAACGTTGACGCTGACGCCAATCTTCGCCCAGCTTTCTGCAAGATAGGCGCCGATCTGCTGATGGCGTATATCGTCTTTGACGAGCAAAATAAAGCGAAGCGGCGCGCCATCTTGTTCGCGCACTCCATCTCCATTGCCATCAATCCATCCTGCCTGCTCAAGCAGCGCACGTGCGCGATCTGGATCATAGGGATGCTGTGCAACAGCGTCGGAATATGCCCAATGACCGGGCGCAATTGTGCTGTGGGCAACCACGCCCTGTCCGGAAAGCACGTTGTCGATGAGGGTGTTGCGATCGATTGCGTCCAGCAGCGCCTCACGCACCCGTCGATCCTGAAAGAAAGGTGTGTTCGGATTGTTAAGGTTGAGCAATACGTTCTCGTAGGCAGACTCCACCGACGAGAATAACTGGATGTCCTCGCGCTGAGCGGCAATTCTGATGTCACCAGGCAAAATGGTGCTCAAACCATCGATCTGCTGTTCATCAAATGCCGCGACGATGCTCGGATAATCTGGATAGAAGCGAAGCTCCAAAGCCAGGATGTAGGGTGTCTGTCCGCCGTTGAATGGACTCGGCTCTAGTCGGACGCGATTTGAGGCAATCTCGACAATTCGCATCGGACCTGCGCCGATCGGATTTGCTGTGAGAGGCTTCGTGACCAGATCCAAAACGGGAGTGTTGCGATAGATATGCTCCGGCAACAATCCGACTGTCATCAGGTCGATAAAAGGCGCAAAGGGCTGTGGCAGTGTAATCTGAATTGTACGTTCATCGAGCTTTTCGACCGTCATGCTGCGCCACAATGACGACAAACCTGGGATGTTCGCCAACACAGGGTCTTGCAGCGTCGTCAATGAAAAATAGACATCGTCAACAGTCAGCGCATGACCATCATGCCAGAATAAATTCGGTCTCAGGCGAAACTGATAGACGCGACCGTCAATCGTGTTCCAACTTTCTGCCAGGTCTGGCACAATGCGACCATTGGCGTCGAGTCGCATCAACCCACGATAGACAAGGTTGCACAGATCGCTGTCGGCGCCCAAGTCGTTGCGGCACCAGACCGGATGCAGGTATTGGGGGGCGCCGGCAACCCCCTCGCGGAAAACGCCGCCGCGATCGGGCACAAGCACGGTTGGAACCGTATAAGTTGCGAACCCCAGAGACAGGACAAGCACACCAATGCCAGCCAGAGCGATCACCAATAGCCAGCGCATGTGCCGATGAATTGATTCAGCCGGCGAAACAGCGCCGGCTGACGTAGCATTAACTGTTGGCGGAAATTGCATGAGGAAAAAACGGCGCACTTCAAAATACAGTGAGGAAACGCTTTCTTCTATCGCGCATTTCTCACTCTCCGTCGTTGCGCAGATCAGAAGGAATCGTTTAGCTGATCATGACCGTGACAAGACAGAGAACTAGAAAGACCCCTGTAAGCACGAATGTCAACTGCCACAACGTCTTTTCCATGCCGCGTCGCGAGCGATAGATATCACCGCCGCCAAAGACTGCTCCCAACCCGGCGCCGGTCTGCCCTTGAATGATGATCACCGAAATCAGCGCAATCGCAATAATATTCATGGCAATCATCATGAATGTGATGATATTCATTGAGCGTCACCCCGTTTTATGCTCTATTTTATGCTCTATGCAACAACTTCTATAGGCGTTTGCTGAACACGCAAAGACAGAGTATATCAAGCAGGCGACTGGGAGACAAATCTCACGCCGACTCATTAACGCCAAATCTTGATGCGAAGCGCGCACCGGAAATCCTATCAAGCAATTCAATCCAGTACGTTTCAGTGTTGAAACGCTGTTAAATGCGTCGATCTCACTGCTGCACAGCACTTTGCCATACCTGGATCGTGCGGAATTTTATGCTTGTGGAGCAGAGGAATCATTGGAAATTGCAGATTGCTCGCCCGACTTTGTTTCAACCTGATTTTTTTTCTGGCCTTCGATTCCCGACTCTTTGCGGAATTCGCGAATTCCCTTGCCGACGGCGCCAAAAACTTCCGGCAATTTGCCGACGCCAAAAAGCATGGCGACGATCACCAGAATCAGGATCAACTCGACCGGACCAAAATTGAAGGGTAGCATGTGATTGTCTCCTTGAAATCGACCAGATGTCGCAACCCATTGGAAAGTTGATTGAAGCACGTCTCAGGATGTAGCAATCAACATCTAGCAATCAACCGAATGGGGAAACAAACATCTATTCAGCCTTACCTTGCAGCAACATCGTGCGTACCATACAGCGGTGAGCGTCCGTTGCATTCAGCCTTCCGCCATTCATTATAACACGCAAGACGTCTTGCGCAAGTGAGAATCACACATTGCACACCTTCGCCAAACAGTTGCGCCAAATTTACTAAGGCGGTTGGGTGCGTCCTCAATTTGAAGTTGCTCTAGCAAGGCGGCATACTATAATAGATAATATGTATAACAAGCTGAATTTGGCTCTCGGGATCAAATTCTTGATTCCTGCTGCATCAGTTGGGAAGGTTCGGTGCACTGCGCCCCCTGTTGATTATCCGACATCATCCAAAGCTCAGTCAAGGAAAAATCTATGCGTATTCTCCGATTTATCGGTTATACAGTGTTGGTTGTGCTGGCGCTCGTACTTGCTGCCTATCTGACGATCTATCTATGGTCTTTGACGATGCCGGAGATTCAGCCGGTGGCGCTTAGCGCATCGCCCAACCTGGCGCGCAGTTACGACGAGGCAATGGCGCGTTTCGATGCGCTCCTCGCTGAAGAGCGCGCCCGCGGCGATATCGACGAGGTCTGTCTGCCCTATGTGCTCACTCATGGCGCAAAAACCGAGCGTGCCATTATCCTCTTTCACGGATTGACAGCCTGCCCTTTCCAATATCACGAATTGGCGCAGCTTTTCTACGAAGATGGCTACAATGTGTTTGTTCCACGGCTGCCGAGGCATGGCTACATCGACCGCACGTCCAATGCGCTGGCTGAACTCAGCGCCGAAGAGTTGGCTGCGATGATGGATCCAGTAGCGGATCTGGCGGCGGGGCTGGGCGGAGAGGTGACCATGGCTGGATTGTCGTTGGGCGGCAATGTGACGGTGGCAGGCGCCCAGTTGCGCAGCGACCTGCGCCTTGCCGTTCCAATGTCGTCAGCGCTGGGTTTTCGGTTCACGCCCAATCTACTGACGCCAGCGCTCACACGGCTGATTCTAGGGCTATCGCCAGATATCTACATTTGGTGGGATCCGATCAACCGCGAGAACTTTCAGGCTGAGACCGGTTATCCAGGTTTCTCGCTGCGCGCACTGGGGGAGATTTACCGGCTCGGATTGGCAGTGCAGGCGCTTGCCGACGCGCAGCCCCCCGCATCGCAGGCGCAGTTGATGATCAGCAACTGGGGCGACCCGGCTGTAAATCTGGGCGCTATCGACGCGTTGGCTGCAGCCTGGCGCAGCCACGGCGGAACGGCTGCCTCCCATCAATTCCCGTTGCTGCCCTGGTTGCCGCACGACTTCATCTCAACTGATGCTATCGGCGCCAACACCGATCTGACCTATCCAAAGCTGATTGAATTGATCACAACCTATCCATGAAGTGATGAAAAGGGCTCGACGATGAGCACGCTTTATGAGCCGAACCTGATGCAAGCGTAGGGCTAACTCATTCGCCACACAAAAACCTTCCTGGAAGCCGCCGGCTCCCAGGAAGGTGTCCTTAAAGCTAATTCTCTACGGAAACGCTGCCTATGAATTGGCGTCAGGCGTTGGCGTCCGGTAACCTGGCATCATACGATTGCCGCGTCCCGGCATTATGCCATGCGGGCGGAAATTGCCGCGACCGCCGTTGCGCCATCCTTCCATGCCGCATCCCCACTGTCCCTGAGCTTCCTTGAGCAGGTCTGCCTGTTCCTGAGTGATGGCGCCGGCCTCGACGGCGGCATTCAGCGCATCCTCAAAGGTCAGCGTGGCGTTATTCCGGTGGAACTGCATGAACGCGTGGCGCGCCGCCATCAAGTCAGCCTGTTCCTGCGTCAGATAGCCCTCCTCAACTGCCTGCGCAATCATTGCTTCGTGCGCTTTCTGCTGCGCCGCCTGCAGCTGCTCGACAGTGATGCCAAGCGTATCGGCTAGGAAAGCCTCATGCTGATTGCGGAATTCACCCCTCGCGCCAAAGCCGAACATCATCCCGCCGCGTCCCCAAGGTTTTGCTGGTATAGCCGGCTGGTCGGCGCTATCGTTGCTCTGAGCGAAGCTTGTCTGCGGTAACAATGCAAACATAGCCATCATCATGATCGCCACAAGACCAAGCGTCATCCGCTGTTTCCACGAAAACCTGTTAAACATACGTACCTCCATCATCAAAAATTTTGCTTGATTTGGCGAGCCGGTTGTCCGGTTCACCCTGATTATGGCGCCAACATGAAAAATGGTTGTGTGAAAAGTGTAAGAAATCTGTAACAGTTTGAGTGTTGTATTTTTGGATCAAAGACCTCTTGACAAATAGAACGTTTGTTCTATACAATTTGTTACAGGAGGACTCAGGTTATGCTACCAGATCGTGAATGGCTGGAACGGAACGCCGACCGAATTGAGGCAATCCTGGCGCTGCACAGGGCGGAGGGGTTGGTGCTTGGCGGCGTCGTCACCCCGCGCTTCATTCAGTTTCGGGTGCGCTTGAAACCGTCGGTGCGCGTCAACCGGGTGATGTCGCTGGCGGAGGAGATTGCGCTTGGGCTTGGGTGTGAATCGGTGCGTATCTCGCGCAGCGGCGCGTTTGTTCACATCGAATTGCCGCGTCAGCTTACTGAACCGGTGCGTCTGTTCAAGCTTGTCGAGATGCTAGGCGATGATGCACCCCCCAACACCGCAGTTCTTGGATTGGAGGAGTCTGGTCAGCCGCTGCTGTTGCGCCTGCCTGCGCCGGATGTGGTGCATTTGTTGATTGTGGGAACTACCGGCAGCGGCAAGAGCGCGCTGGCGCGCACGATCCTGGCGTCGCTGGCGCTCAAAAATGATGCACAGCTGTTGCGGATAATCCTGATCGACCCCAAACGCCGGGGCTTTGCGCCGTTGGCGCATCTACCCCACGTCGAGGGCGAGTTGATCGAGGATGCACAGGCAGCGGCGATGCAGTTGCGGCTGATCGTGCGTGAGATGGAACGTCGCGACGCTGAGCGGGTTAGCACACCGCTGCTCGTCGTCGCCATCGACGAGCTGGCAGATCTATTGCAGACCGGTGGCAAAGCGGTCGAAGGTGCGCTCACGCGACTGGCGCAGCGTGGTCGCCAGGCTGGCATTCACCTGATCGCGTGCACACAAAAGCCCTCCGCCAGTCTCATCGGCAGCGCCATGAAAGCCAATTTTCCGGTGCGGCTGGTCGGTGCAGTCGCCGGGCGCGACGAAGCGCGTTACGCCACCGGCATCACCGACAGTGGCGCCGAGAAGCTCGCCGGCCGCGGCGACTTTCTACTTGTGGCAAAGGGAGAGGCAATCCGTTTCCAGGCTGCCTGGATCAGTGAGGAGGAGTGTCGGGCGCTTGGCGGTCGCCTGTCGCCGCCGGGCGCGGAAGTTGGCTGGCGGCGCCCCACCAGATGAGCAAGCGCGCCAACTGGCGCTGAAAGGAAGTCACCATGAAACGAATCGTATTGTTGGCGTTTGTAGTGATCGGCTGTGTGGTTGTATGGCGACTGGGCAGCCGGTTGAGTGCGGATGCTGTCGGCATGGCGATCGGCATCCTGCTCGGCGTGTTGGCGAGCGTCCCGACTTCGCTGTTGATTCTTGCCAACAGCCGCCGGCGCGAAGACCACGATGGCGGACGATGGGAACGAGTTGCGCTAGAACGTACACCGCCCATCTACCAGCCGCCTGTGATCGTTCTAACCGGTCACCCGTCGCCGATGCAGCCGCCGACGGTCACGCCTTCATCGGCGGTGGGGCAGCCAATCGACGCCTGGCCTATGCAGCCCAGCGCCCGCCAGTTCAAGATCGTGGGTGAGCTGGAACGTTGGGCAGAGTGACACGATTCTCTTCGGCCAGACTATATTGAGCAACCGGGCAAACACTCGTTGTGTTCGCAGTGAAAAAATATGCATTTAGACTGGGCAAAGGTTTGGTGACAGACGAATTTCTGATTATTGTTAGGAGGAGTCGAATCAATCACCGGAAAGACTGAAAAATGTCCGTCGCAATGGCGAGGATGGCGCGGGTATGGGAATGATGCGGGCGGGACTGACAACCGAAAGCTACGACCGATCGTACTCGAATCGTCAGCTTTTTGCACGGCTTGGCGACTATTTCCGTCCACAGGCGCGCCAGTTGGCGACGGTGATGATCCTGGTCAGTCTGCTATCTCTGTCCGGCGCTGTGCTGCCGGTGCTAATGGCGCAGGGCGTCAACGTGGTGGCAGGCGCTGGCGCCAACCGTGAACAGATTGCAGCTGCATTGGTCGTGCTCGTCATCGTGATTGGCGTGGTCAACTGGGCGATCAACTGGGCGCGGCGCATTTTGACCGCTCGGCTTTTGAGCAGCATTGTGCTGGCAATGCGCATCGACGCCTTTCGCGCAGTGATGAACCATGACATGAGCTTCTTTGACCGCAACCAATCTGGGCGCATTGTCAGCCGCATCACCACCGACACCGACGAATTTGGCCGCGTCGCCGTACTGGTGACCGATGTCCTCTCGCAACTGCTGCTGGTTGTGATCTTGTTGGCGTATCTTTTTTCAGTGAACTGGCAGCTCACGCTGCTGTTGGCGATGCTTGCACCAGTGGCAATTATCGTAGCGTCGTCGTTTCAGAAATGGGCGCGGCGCGCAACGCGCACCAGCCAGCAGGCGGTCGCCGACGTCAACGCCAGCATCCAGGAAGCAGTCACCGGCATCCGCGTCGCCAAAAACTTCCGCCGCGAGCAGCGCATCTACGATGAATTTCTCGGCGTCAACGAACGCAGCTACGATGTGCATGTGCGCCGCGGTTTTGTGCTTTCGCTAATTTTTCCAACGCTACAGCTCTTTGCCGGACTGGGCACAGCGGCGCTGCTCTACGCTGGCGGATACTACACCTATCTCGGCGCGATCAGCGCTGGCGCCTGGTTTCTTTTCATGAATAGCGTCAGCCTCTTCTGGTTCCCGATGATCAACCTCTCGGCGTTCTGGAGCCAGTTTCAGGGCGCGCTCAGCGCAACCGAACGCATCTTTGCCCTGATCGACGCCGAGCCAGCCGTGTTGCAGACCGACAGCCGTCCCGTCCCGCCGCTCAAAGGCGATATTCGCTTCGAGCATGTCAGCTTTCGTTACGGAGAGAAAGAACAGGTGCTGGACGATTTCTCGCTGCATATTCGTCCCGGTGAGAGTGTGGCGCTGGTCGGACACACCGGCGCCGGCAAGTCGAGCATTATCAAGCTAGTCACACGCTTTTATGAATTTCAGGCTGGCAGGATTTTGATTGACGGCGCCGACATCCGCACCTTTACTCCTCGTCAGTATCGTCGACAGCTTGGCATCGTCAGCCAGACGCCGTTTCTTTTTTCGGGCACGGTGGCTGACAATATCCGTTATGCCACGTCGCACCTGGACGATGACGCCGTCGAACGTATTGCCCGTCAGATCGGCGAGGGCGAATGGATCGAAACGCTGCCCGATGGCTTGCAGACCGACGTCGGCGAACGCGGCAGCCGGTTGAGCATGGGACAGCGTCAACTGGTTGTGCTGGCGCGCATGTTGGCGCAAAACCCGGCGATCTTCATCCTCGACGAAGCCACTGCCAGCGTCGATCCTTTCACCGAAAGCCAGATTCAGGTTGCATTACAGATGATCTTGAAGAACCGCACCTCAATCGTGATCGCGCATCGCCTTTCCACCGTCAAAGCCGCCGACCGCATCTTGGTGTTGCGCAAGGGGCGGATTATCGAGCAAGGCAACCACGATGCATTGATGGCGAGCGGGGGCCATTACGCTGATCTCTACGCAACCTATTTCCGCCATCAATCGTTGGAATATCTGGAGGCGCGACGACGCCACAGCGCGCCGGTCTCCGTTTGACATGCAAATGGTTGAAATCATCGACCCAAAGGAGGAGAAAACATGACATCTTTCCGCGCGCTGCTTTCCGTCTCGGACAAGACCGGGCTGGAGGCGTTTGCCCACAAGTTGGTCGCAGCCGGCGGCGAGTTGATCGCTAGCGGCGGCACGGCGCGTAAGCTGGTCGAAGCTGGCATTCCCGTCTTACAGGTGGAGGATGTGACCGGCTTTCCTGAAATTCTGGGCGGGCGCGTCAAGACGCTGCACCCCGCAATCCACGGCGGCATTTTGGCGCGGCGCACGCCGCAGCACCTCGACGAACTGGAACGACATCAGATTCGCCCAATCGATCTGGTCGTAGTTAATCTCTATCCCTTTCAGAAGACGATCGCCCACCCCAATGTGTCACTGGCGACGGCTATCGAGGAGATCGACATAGGCGGTGTGGCGTTGCTGCGTGCAGCCGCCAAGAACCATGAATCGGTCACGGTGGTGTGCGATCCCTCTGATTACGAAACTGTCGCGGATGCTTTTGCGGCGGGCGGAGTAGGCGCGCATTTGCGCCGGCGGCTGGCAGTCAAGGCATTCCAACACACCGCCGAATATGACACGGCCATCGCCGCTTATCTCGCCGATCAGGTTGGCGACGATCGACCTGCCGCCAGCGCTGCGTCGGCGACTGCATTGCCTGTTGCACTGCATCTCGACCTGAAGTTGATTCAGCGCAATCGCTACGGCGAAAACCCCCACCAACAGGGCGGTCTCTACGGTTATGCTGGCGAGCCGTCTGCGTTCGAGGTGCTGCACGGCAAGGAGATGAGCTACAACAACTGGCTTGATCTCGACGGCGCGTGGACAGCTGCGCAGGATTTCGCCGCTCCGACCGTCGCTATCATCAAACATGGCAACCCGTGTGGACTGGCAAGCGCCGATTCGCTGGAGGAAGCCTATGACAAGGCGTTTGCCTCTGACCCGGTGAGCGCGTTTGGCGGCATCCTGGCGGTCAACCGCACCTTCGATCTGGCGACAGCGCAACGAACCGCCGACTTGTTTCTCGAAGTGATCGTCGCACCCGCCTACGAGCCAGAGGCGCTGGCGCTGCTGCGAAAGAAGAAAAATGTGCGCGTTCTATTGCACAGCGGCGCGGCGATGCGCCCGCTCAGTTTGCGCAGCATTGTTGGCGGCGTGCTCGTACAGGATTTGGATCGCAGTGAGGAAGATATGAATCCGGTGCACTGGCGTGTGGTGAGCCGACGCCAGCCAAGCGCCGAGCAATTGGCTGACCTGGCGTTTGCCTGGCGCGTGGCGCGACATGTGAAGAGCAATGCGATTGTCTATGTGAAAGATTGCGCCACCGTCGGCGTCGGCGCCGGGCAGATGAGCCGCGTCGACTCGGTGATGATGGCCGGGCACAAGGCAGGTGAACGTAGCCGCGGCGCTGTGATGGCGTCGGACGCGTTCTTCCCCTTTGCCGACGGCATTGAAGCAGCGGCAAAACATGGCATCCTTGCGGTCGTGCAGCCCGGCGGCTCTGTGCGTGACAACGAGGTGATCGCAAAGGTGGATGAACTGGGTCTGGTGATGTGCTTCACCGGCGCACGCCACTTCCGCCATTGATCAATGTTGACGCTCTGTCCCGCCCGATTTGGGACGATTGCCCCGTGCAGAAGTATAGTGGAGACACTATACTATACTTTGTCGACTGGTCCGGACAATCATATAGTGCACAAGGAGAAGTTTTATGAAAATCGTCATGGACCGTGGCTATTGTGATGCGTCTTTGTCGTTCTGCGCCAGATGTTCGGCGGCATTTTTTCAGAAGCCGTTGGGCACTGATCGCCCATGCATCGTTGACATTGTCGATGACGGCAACGACGACGTCATCCATTTTCAGGTGCTGACCGACGGTCGCACATTGGAGTTTGATCTTACCAAGGAAATTCAGGAAGGGCTTGCAATTGAAGGGTGGGAATTTCTTGCCAACTTCGACCCCGCGCTCTTCCGACATGGCGCAGCAGATCGCTGGCGCGCGTTGAGCAAGATGCAAGCCTCGCACAGCCACGCATGATCTGGCGGTTGCCATAGCAGAAAAGCTGCATTCCCAACACAGCACAGTGGTTGGCTAACTTGTCTTGCGCCCTGTTTTTGATCTATCTGCTTTTGTAATGCACCGACGCGATAGCGGTTTTGACGCGTTTCTCGCCTATTTGCAGGAGATGGCTGCACAGGCGCCGTCTGGTTGGCCTGGTTCGGTGTGGTTCTTGTTGCGTATCAGTGAGGATTGCGCTGGCATCCGCACGCAAGAAGTGATGAATCCGCTGCGTTTTCTGCGCCAGATGGCAGGCGCACCGCCGCGTCAATTCGGCCCCGAGGGCTTCCACCCTGATTTGGTCGATGATCTCAACCCGGCGCGGCATTACATCGCCTTCGTATTTGTCGGCTTTTGGCTGCCAACTTTTCTGGCGATGCTCGTGCTGTATGCCTGGGAAGTTGCGGGTTTTATCCGCTATCGCGGCTACTGGAGCCCAAAGGATGTGCGCAGTGGACAGATCGGCGTATTGCATGGTCGCTGGTTGCGACGCACTGCGCCGGTTGTGCTGCCAGGGCTGACGGCAGGTGCGCTGGCTGCCCCACAAACTGGAAATGAATCCGCCGCACAGCCAGTTTGACAGTGCACCCGCACCCGGCTATACTCCGCCGTAATTGTGGAACAACGCTTACCAAAGCATGAGCATGAATTCATCCATGAAGCCACTCTGTTGTGCCGTCTATAGCGCCGCCGCAACCTGGGCAGCCGTAAAGGCTGCCGCAGCTAGTCGCGTGCCCCGGCACAGGTGAGAAACCTGCGCCGTGGCGCTTCACCACGGCGTGTTCGATGGGGTCACAGCCTACCCAACGTCGTGGAATGCCAACGCCACGACGTTTTTTGTTCGGAAATTTCGGAGTCTTCTGATGCATCTGACTATCGATGAAGTGCGCCACGTGGCTGAACTCGCCAGGCTGCGGTTGAGCGAAGCCGAACTGACGCTCTACGCCGAACAACTGTCGGCGATTCTCGATTACGCCGAAATGCTGCAACAGGTGGATACAAGCCATGTGCCGCCGACGCCTTATGTGCTGCCGCTGTATAACGTGATGGCTGAGGATGCGCCCACCCCGTCGTTGCCCAATGACGTTGCGCTGGCGAATGCGCCCGACCAGGCGGATGGCTTTTTCCGTGTGCGCGCCGTCTTCGAGGATTGAACATGAGTAAAGCACTGTATGAACTCACCATCCATGAGGCGCTCGATGGGATGCGGCGCGGCGATTTCAGCGCAGTCGAACTGGCGCAGGCGCTGTTGGATCGCATTGCGCAGGTTGATGGGCAGGTCAAGGCGTATCTGACCGTCACGTCTGAGCTTGCACTCGCACAGGCGGCGACGGCAGACGCGCAGCGTGCGGCTGGCGACGATGCGCCGCTGCTCGGCGTTCCGCTGGCAATCAAAGATGTGCTCTGCACCGAAGGCGTGCGCACCACCTGCGGCAGCCGCATTTTGGAAAATTTTGTTCCGCCTTACACCGCCACCGCGGTGCAGCGCCTCGCCGACGCCGGCATGGTGATGCTCGGCAAGACCAACACCGACGAATTTGCGATGGGGTCGAGCACGGAGAACAGCAGCTTCTTCACGACGCGCAATCCGTGGGATCTGACGCGCGTGCCCGGCGGCAGCAGCGGTGGTTCGGGCGCAGCGGTTGCGGCGCAAGAGGCACTGGCAGCGCTGGGCACCGACACTGGCGGCAGCGTGCGTCTGCCGGCGTCCTACTGTGGCGTGGTCGGGCTGAAGCCCTCCTACGGCCGCGTGAGTCGTTACGGGCTGGTCGCCTATGGCAGTAGCCTCGACCAGGTCGGCGTGCTGGCGAAGGATGTGCGCGATGCTGCGCTGATCCTGAGCGTGATGGCAGGGAGCGATGCGCATGACAGCACGTCGATGCCGGCGCCGGTTCCCGACTATTGTGCGGCGCTGACCGGCGACGTGCGCGGGCTGCGCATCGGTCTGCCCGACGAGTACTTCATCGAGGGCGTGCAGCCGGAAGTGGAAGCCGCAGTGCGTCGCGCCATCGACGTGCTGGCGGAGCTAGGCGCCGAGATCGTGCGTATTTCGCTGCCTAACACCGACAAGGCGCTGCCGGTTTACTACCTGGTGGCGACCGCCGAAGCCAGCGCCAATCTGTCACGTTTCGACGGCGTGCGCTACGGCTTCAGCGCCGGCGCCGATAGCATTCTGGAGAATTATCGCGAGTCGCGCGGGCGAGGTTTCGGCGCAGAGGTTAAGCGCCGCATCATGCTCGGGACCTACGCGCTGAGCGCGGGCTACTACGACGCCTATTATCTCAAGGCGCAGCAGGTGCGCACGCTGATCAAGCAGGATTTCGAGCGCGCGTTCGAGCAGGTGGATGTGATCGCCAGCCCGGTGGCGCCGACGACTGCGTTTCGCATCGGCGAGAAGGCGAACGACCCGCTGGCGATGTACCTGAGCGACATCTTCACGATCACGCTCAACCTGGCGGGCATGTGCGGGATCAGCGTGCCGTGCGGCTTCGACAACGCCGGGCTGCCGATCGGTCTGCAGTTGATGGGGCCGCACCTGGGCGAAGAGACGGTGCTGCGTGCGGCGTACGCCTACGAACAGGCGACGCATTGGCGTGCGCAGTGGGCGCAGCTGGAGACGGTGGGAATGTCATGATGGAATTTGCACACGTTGGCGTTGGAGTCGGAGGGCTGGCCACAGCTACGCGCCGGCAACTTGCGATGTCAGTCGGATCGCAGGTTGTGAGCGGCGCCCACCGGCTGTGATCGTCGCCGCGCGGTGAGGAACCGAATCGGTTCACGCCGCGTTGGGAAGTTGGCTCTTTTCCGTTTTTAAGCTTCACGCCAGAAAGGTGTTATCCATGAGTACTCTAACTTTCTCTACTCCGACTGCGCCGAACGTGCTGTCCAACGGAATCTATGGCGGCGTCGCCAACGGTCACGCCGTTGCAGCGATGCGCCCGCTGACCAGTCGGCTGAGCCAGCGCGTGCTTGCAGTGCCGCCGTCGGGCATCCGCAAATACTTTGACATTGCCGCCACGATGGAGGATGTCGTCAGCCTGGGCATCGGCGAGCCGGATTTTGTGACGCCGCCGCCGATTTTGCAGGCAGGCATCCAGAGCTTGCAGCGTGGACACACGTCGTACACCTCCAATTCGGGCATGTACGAACTGCGCGAGGCGGTGGCGAAGAATCTACGTCAGCGCTACGGCGCAGTCGCCTACGATGCTGAAAAAGAAGTATTGATCACGGTCGGCGTCAGCGAGGCGATGTACCTGGCGATGCAGGCGATCCTCGATCCTGGCGACGAGGTAATCGTGCCGCAGCCTTGCTTCGTCAGCTACACCGCCAGCGTGATCCTGGCGGGTGGCAATGTCGTCGATCTGCCGACCTATGCCGAAGACAACTTCGAGATTCGCCCGGAAGCGATCCGCGCTGCCATCACCCCGCGCACCAAGGCGCTGTTGATCGGCTTCCCCAGCAACCCGACTGGCGCGGTGATGGACATGGCGGGCATGATGGAGATCGCACGCATTGCCATGGAGCACGACCTAATCGTCATTTCCGATGAAATTTATGACCGGCTGGTCTACGGTGGCCATCAGCACATCATGTTCGCGGCGCTGCCCGGCATGGCGGAACGCACGATTCACCTCGGCGGCATGAGCAAGGATTATGCGATGACCGGCTGGCGTATTGGTTACGCCGTGGGGCCGGCGGAGCTGATCGGCGCGATGCGCAAGATTCACCAATATCTGATCATGTCAGCGCCGACGACCGGGCAGGAAGCGGCGCTGGCTGCGTTCAACGATTCGGCCACCGAGGAGTATGTGCAGCAAATGATCGAGAGCTATGATCGTCGCCGCCGTCTGATCCACGAAGGCCTGAACGAGATCGGTCTTGAGTGCTTCGAGCCAAAGGGCGCGTTCTACGCTTTCCCCAGCATCAAATCAACCGGCATGAACGAGCATGAGTTTTGCGAGCGGCTGCTGGTCGAGGAGCACGTCGCTGTGATTCCGGGCAGTGCATTCGGTCGCGGCGGCGAGGGTCACATCCGCTGCGCCTACGCCGCCAGCATCGACCACATCGAAACTGCGCTAGAGCGGATGTATCGCTTCGTGCGCAGGCATGGGTAGAGATTGGAGATTGGAGATTGGCATCGCGCTGCTGACTCTCCCAGTCTCCAATCTCCAATCTCTAATCTCTTACTCTCCTGATCTCGTCCTCAAGGCGCAATTTCACGATCTCCAGAAATGATACTGGCTGCTTGAAGTTTTGCAGTTCGATGCGGCGGTTGAGGGTGCGGATTTCTTCCTGCCAGGCGTTGAGCTGCGTTTGCCAGCGGTGCTCGATGCGGGCTTGATCGACGGCGGTTTTGGCGGCGGCGAGGGCGTCGGTGTGTTCGGCGAATGCAGCGCGCAGCTTGCGGCGGAAACGCTCGATCTCGGCGAGAATCTGGGCGCGGTCGCTGATCCAGGCGGGCGTCAGGTCGTTGTTCTTGAGCAGCGAGTTCGCCATCTGCATGTCGGGCGGGACATGCGGTTCGGGCGCCGGGTTGAGCGGTTTGCCCTTGCTGCGCAGATTGTCAAACTTCCCCTCTCGCATCGCCTCCTCGATACGCTGGCTGATCAGATCACTCCATTGTTCGGGCGTGCGCTGGACGCGTGCGTCCGGCGGCGTTTCCTGCCCGCCCTTGCCTTGCGTTTTTGGCGCAGCTTGCGATCTTCCTGAATGCTCGTTGTGTCTCATCTATTCTTTCTTCATATCGCTTTTATCATCGCCGCTATTCTACGTTCGCCTGTCTACTTGCACAAACCTGTTGCGGTGCGTGGGGTGTCGCCTCCGGCGTGATATGGTTCTGCCGCTGCAGATGTCGTGCCTGGGGACGATGACCTGCCGAGGACGTAAAGCGCACCGTTGTGATCAATCGGGTTGGGAAAACTGCGCAGCGTCAAGTACAATAGCACACAACGACGCTATTGATTCAGGATGACAAGGCGAGGCAGGGCGTGGACAGGGTGCGGCTGAAAGAGCTATTCGTTGCTGCTGACGGACGCCTGCGCGCTGGCTATCGAATCACGATCTTCTTCTTGCTGTGGGGATACGGGCCTGCAGTCGTGCACAGCGTGCTAGAGCACACTGTGCTGGTCTTCATCCCCGATGGATGGAACTGGCTACAGGCGATCGTACTCAACCTATTCCGGCTGGCAGTGATTCTGACGGCCGGTTGGTGGATGGCGCGCTACGTTGACCGCCGCCCTTTTGCCAACTACGGCTTTCATTTCTCGGCGGCGTGGTGGCTGGATTTCTGCTTCGGACTGCTGTTGGGCGCGGCGTTGATGGCGCTGGTTTTCTTGATCCAATGGCAGGCAGGATGGGTGACGGTGGTCGGCTTGTGGCGCAGCGATCCGCCGTGGCTGGGGTTTGGGCTGGCGTTTCTGGCGCCGCTCGTGCTGCATCTGGTTGTGTCGACGGCTGAGGAGCTATTGACGCGCGGCAACCAGATTCTCAACATCACCGAAGGCATGGCGCCGCTTGGCTATGTGCCAGCCGTGATGATCGCCTGGCTGCTCTCGTCATTGATCTTTGGGCTGCTGCATATCTTCAACCCGCATGTTGACTGGGTTAGCATCGCCAATCTGACCTTGATGGGTTTCATGTTTGGGCTTGGCTTTGTGCTGACCGGCGAGTTGGCGTTGCCGATCGGGTTGCACTTGACCTGGAACCTGGTGCAGGGCAATGTCTATGGTTTTCCGGTCAGCGGCAAGACGCAGTTCCAGACGACAGTCGTGGCGATCCGCGAGCATGGGCCTGTATTGTGGACGGGCGGCGCATTCGGTCCCGAAGCAGGAGTGTTGGGCATCTTAGCAACGGTGGCCGGCATGATAGCGATCATCGGCTGGGTGAAATGGCGCTACGGCGACCTGTCGCTGCGGCGATTGCGCGTGCGGTAGAATGTGGTGCGTGTTTCGTGTTTCGTGTTTCGTGTGACGATTGTACGCACCACGCACCACGCACCACGCACCACGCAACACGCAGCATCAACGAACAGAGGCAACCTGTGACCAAGAAACTGTGGGGTGGACGTTTCACCGGCAAGACTGACCCGCTGATGGAGGCGTTCAATGCCTCGATCGATTTTGACCGGCGCATGTGGGCGGCGGATATCGAAGGCAGCCAGGCGTATGCGCGCGCATTGCAGCGCGCTGGACTGTTGACTGCCGCCGAATGCAAGGCCATCGTCGCCGGGCTGGAGCAGGTTGCGCAGGAATGGGCGCATGGCGCGTTCGCGCTGCAAGCCGAGGACGAGGACATCCACACTGCGAACGAACGGCGTCTGACCGAGTTGATCGGCGCGACAGCAGGCAAGCTACACACTGGTCGCAGCCGCAACGACCAGGTCTCCACTGACGTGCGCATCTGGCTGCGCGCTGAAATTGCCCACCTGCGTGGCCATCTGAACCAGTTGATCGGCGTCGCCATCGAACGCGCTGCAGAAGAAATCGATCTGTTGATGCCGGGTTACACCCATCTCCAGCCGGCGCAGCCGGTGCGCTGGAGCCACTGGCTGTTGAGCCATGTGTGGGCGTGGCAGCGCGATGCAAAGCGGCTGGACGAACTGGCGGTGCGCATCAACATCATGCCCCTGGGCAGCGGCGCGCTGGCAGGCAACCCCTTCCCCATCGACCGCAGCGCGTTGGCTGACGATCTCGGCTTTGCGGACATCACCTACAACAGCATGGATGGCGTGAGCGACCGGGACTTCATTATCGAGTTTCTATTTTGGGCGACGCTGTCGATGGTGCATCTCAGCCGCTTTGCCGAAGACCTGATCATCTACAGTAGCCGAGAGTTTGGCTACGTGACGTTGGCCGATGCGTACAGCACGGGCAGCAGTCTGATGCCGCAGAAAAAGAACCCTGACGCCCTGGAGTTGCTACGCGGCAAATCGGGACGACTGGCGGGACATCTTACCGGATTGATGATGACTTTGAAGGGATTGCCGAGCACCTATAACAAGGATTTGCAGGAGGACAAGGAACCGCTCTTCGACGCCGTCGCCAGTATGAGCGGCGCGCTGCAGATTGCGTGCGGCGTGCTCTCGACGCTCCAGACCAATCCGGCGGCGATGCGCGCCGCGCTGACGCCGGAGATGCTCGCCACCGATCTGGCGGAGTATCTGGTGCGCAAAGGCGTCCCTTTCCGCGAGGCGCACCACATTGCCGGCGCTGCGGTGCAAATGGCGGAAGTGCAGGGCGTAGCGCTATCGGATCTGGAACTGAGCGATCTGCAGAAACTACATCGCGCCTTTGATGAGGATGTGAGCGCAGTGTGGAGCTTTGACCTCAGCGTCGAGCGCCGTGATGTCGAAGGCGGGACAAGTCGCCGCTCGGTGCTTGCGCAGATCGCCCATTTACGCGCCTGGCTGGCCGGACGGACGGGGTGAGTGCACCCCCTCGCATTGATTGTTTGACAACCCAAGTAATCTTTGTTACGCTTTTTGTGCAATTACAATCAGGCATACGATCACTTACCCTGATTTCTTCTGGTTGACACAACATTCGTTTTCGTGGTAAACCCGTAACGCTATTCCTTGATGTCGACTACGATGACCAGTCCGATATAGACTTCCCTCCTGGCCAGGTCCGATATCAAGGTATCGAAACAATCTGCTTGAGACATCGACAGAGCAATTATCTGAATCAACTCATCACAGATGGAGACCGCCTAGATGCCAAAGTTGCTCGAAGTGAAGAACCTGAAAACACAGTTCTTCACGCAAGACGGTGTGGTGCATGCCGTGAACGGGATCAGCTACCACGTAGACAGCGGCGAGACTGTTGCTATTGTGGGTGAATCTGGATCTGGCAAAAGTGTGGGCGTCATGTCGCTCATTCGCCTGATTCCACAGCCCCCGGGCAAAATCGTCGATGGTGAAGTGATCTTCGACGGCCAGGATCTGTTGAAGATCAAGGAAGATGAACTGCGCGAAATTCGCGGCAATCGCATCGCCATGATCTTTCAGGACCCGATGACTTCGCTCAACCCGGTGTTGACCATCGGTCGCCAGATCACCGAGGCAATTGAGTTGCATTTGAATATGAACAAGGAGCAGGCGCGCAAACGTGCGGTGCAACTTCTGGAGATGGTGGGCATCCCCGGCGCAGAGTCGCGCCTGGATGACTACCCGCACCAGTTTTCGGGCGGTATGCGCCAGCGCGTGATGATTGCGATGGGGCTGAGCTGTGATCCCCAGCTTCTGATCGCCGACGAACCCACCACGGCGCTCGACGTGACGATCCAGGCGCAGATCGTTGACCTGGTGCAGCGTCTTCAGGATGAGCTAGGCATGGCGATTATCTGGATCACACACGATTTGGGTGTTGTTGCAGGTATGGCTGACCGTGTGCTTGTAATGTATTCCGGCTTTATTGTTGAGGAAGGCAACGTCAACGATATCTACGTCCATCCTCGTCATCCATACACGCTTGGCTTGCTGCGCTCGATTCCGCGTCTTGATCTTGGCCGACAGAAGCGATTGATCCCGATCGATGGTCTGCCGCCCGACCTGCTTGAACCACCCACCCATTGTCCATTCGCCCCGCGCTGCAGTT
The DNA here is from genome assembly GCA_937981885.1 of uncultured Caldilinea sp. Taxonomy (GTDB): domain Bacteria; phylum Chloroflexota; class Anaerolineae; order Caldilineales; family Caldilineaceae; genus Caldilinea. The sequence goes on along the minus strand of CALJMI010000070.1, from coordinate 37,072 downwards.
TTGTGCAGGACAAATGCTGGCAGGAAAACCCAACGTTGGTGGAGGTGACGCCTGGACACAAGGCGGCGTGTTGGGTGGACATTTCCAACGTGGCTGTGCATGTCACGAGCACCCAAGAGCCTGTAGAAGGAGCAGTGTCATGAGTGGGGCGAACGGCAAGCCGGTAAAGGATGTGCTGCTGGAGGTTCGCGACCTTCAAATGCATTTCCCGATCACCAAAGGCATCATCTTTCAGCGTCAGGTCGGCGCAATCAAGGCGGTCGATGGCGTCGATTTTTCGCTCTATCGCGGCGAGACGCTTGGACTGGTCGGCGAGTCGGGCTGCGGCAAGTCGACGACCGGGCGCGCAATTCTGCAGTTGTATCGTCCCACAGCGGGTGAAGTGGTCTTCGAGGGTAAAGATCTGACCAGGACGAAAGGCGAGGAACTGCGCAAGATGCGCCGCCGCATGCAGATGATCTTTCAGGATCCCTACGCCTCGCTCAACCCGCGCATGACCGTCGGCAGCATCATCGGCGAACCGCTCGAAGTTCACAACATTGGCGCCTCCAAAAAAGAGCGCCAGGATCGGGTGCAGGAGCTGCTCAAGATCGTCGGTCTCAATCCCTACTTCATCAACCGCTACCCGCACGAGTTTTCCGGCGGCCAGCGCCAACGTATCGGCATTGCGCGCGCACTGGCCGTCAACCCATCGTTTATCGTCTGCGACGAGCCGATCTCTGCGCTCGATGTTTCGATTCAGGCGCAGATTATCAACCTGCTCGAAGATTTGCAGGAAGAGTTCGGCCTCACCTATCTGTTCATTGCGCATGACCTGTCGGTGGTTCGCCATATTTCCGACCGCATCGCTGTGATGTACCTGGGCAAGATTGTCGAGCTGGCGGAGCGCGACGAACTCTATGAAAAGCCGATGCATCCCTACACGCAGGCGTTGCTCTCCGCTGTGCCGATCCCAGACCCTGTGATTGAAAGCCAGCGCAAGCGTATCATCCTGGAGGGAGATGTGCCTAGTCCGGCGAACCCGCCCAAAGGCTGTCACTTCTCAACGCGCTGTCCCAAGGTGATGGACGTCTGTCGTCAAGAGGAGCCGCCATTCAAGGACTATGGCAGCGGACACTATGTGGCGTGCTTCCTGTACGAGGATGGCGTGAAGCCTTGATTTGTGGACATCATCTTCCCGCCCACCACAATTGAGTGGCGTGGCGTACGAGATGTGTACATACCCTAAATTGTTCACTGTTTTCAGAAGGAGATGCTATGAAAACAAAGAAGTTTCTACTATTGTCACTCCTGATCATGCTGGCGTTGGTCGTCAGCGCCTGCGCCGCTCCAACAGCGCCTGGCGCCGCGCCTGCACCCAGCGGTCAGGAAGCCGTGAGCGATGTTGAGGATTTTACGACGCCGCACCCGATCCTGAGCGATATTCGTGTACGCCGTGCGATCGCCCATTGTATTGATCGTGACGCGCTGATCGCCTCTGTCTATCCGTACGTTGAGGACCCCTCTGCGCTGCTGATGGATAGCTTCCTCCCTAAGACGCACTGGGCGTACAGTGGGCCGTATGACTTCCCATGGTACGATCCAGAGGCGGGCAAGGCATTACTGGAAGAGGCTGGTTGGACGGGCAGCCCTGTGCGCAGCAACGCCGATGGCGCGGTGTTGTCGCTGAAGTTCACGACCACGAGCGCGCAGTTCCGCCAGACCTGGTCGGCGGTGATGATTCAGAACCTGGCCGCCTGTGGCATTCAGATTATCCCGACCTACGCGCCAGCTTCCTGGTGGTTCGGCGACACGACCGGTCTGAGCCGCCGCGATTTCGAGCTGGGCGCCTTCGCCTGGGTCGGTCAGGCGGATCCTGCTGGCCGCACGCTCTACGCCTGTGACCAGATTCCGCTGCCCTCCAACAACTGGGAAGGTCAGAACTTCATGGGCTGGTGCAACCCCACAGCAAGCGACGCAATTGTAAGAGCGAACAACACCCTGATCCGTGAAGAGCGCATTGCTGCCTACGACATTGTTCAGCGTGAGTTCGCCAAAGATGTCGTCTCGATCCCGGTTTTCCAGCGCGCTGAGGCTGAAGCCTGGAGCTCGAGTCTGACCGGCATCATCCCAGATGCAACCGAGTACGCAACCACCAATCTGCATGAATGGGCGTTGGCCGATGGCGGCGACACCATCGTGATCGGCATGACGCAGGAACCGGACAGCATGTGGAGCCTGGTCTCCAGCATGGCGGCGCAGCGTTTGGTTGACCGTGCAGCCGTGGGCGTGCTTTATTCTCAGTACAACTACGATTTTCAGCCTGGTTTGCAAGGAGAGCTTTCGACGCTTGAGAGTGGTTTAGCCTCCAACGAAGTCGTGGAAGTGACTGCAGGCGATAAGGTTTATGACGCCACCGGAATGGCGGTTGAACTGGCAGCGGGTGTGCGTGTAATTGACAGTGAAGGCAACGAGGTGGAATACAGCGGTGAGGGGACAGTGCAAATGAACCAGCTCACCGTCACCTACAAGCTCAAGCCCTTCACCTGGAGTGATGGCACGCCGGGCACAGTGGCTGATATGAAACTGGGTGTTGATATCGACTGCAACCCAGATTCAGGCGCCACCACCTATGACCTCTGCAATCGCATTGGAGATATTGCCACCGACGTCACCTACTCAGACAGCGAATTGGCAATGACAATCGAGTGGCTGCCGGGCAACCAATACCCGCTCTACCACCTGTATCCGTTCAACATCTACCCAAGTCAGCGTGTTCTGAGCGATGGTCGCGTTCTTGCCGATGTGCCAGCCGCTGAATGGGCCACGTTGCCCGAGGTCGCCGAACGCCCACTGTCTTATGGAGCGTATGTCGTCAAGGAATGGAACAAAGGTCAGAGCATTGTGCTAGAGGCGAATCCGTACTTCGACGGCGAAGTTGCGACGCCGAACGTGATCTACGTCTTTGTCGCCGACACCAATCAGGCCGTAGCACAGCTTCTCAACGGCGATGTCGACTACCTGGATGACTCGACGCTGGGTGCTGGTGCCGAGGTGCAGACAGTGATTGATGCTGCTGAGAGCACTGGCAATATCCAGTACGAAATCTCCGGCAGCGCTACCTGGGAGCACATCGACATCAACCTCGCCACCAAGTAAACGCAAGGAACAAGAAACCAGGTTTCTCGAAGAAACCTGGTTTCCTCCACCATTGCCTGGATGACCAAACGGGCGGGTTTGCTGCGCGCTGGCCCGCCCGTTTGCGTAGGATGTAGAAACGGATTGTTCAACCATGACAGCATATCTCATCCGCCGTCTTTTTCAGATGGTGCTGGTTGTCTTCGTCGTCTCGATCTTCATGTTCCTGCTATTCAACATTGCGCCAGGCGGCCCACTGACCGGCTTGCAACAGCAGCAGCGCCGCATTACACCGGAAGAGCGCGCGCGCATCCGTGCCCAATACGAACTTGACTTGTACTGGCCCATCCGCTATACGCGCTGGTTGGTCGGCTGGCCCACGGGGCCGATCGTGATCAACGGTCAGGAGTGGTTCGCCAACGTGCCGCTTGGCTGTTACCTGGAGGCCACTCCGGCGGAAGGCGGCGGCTGTCATGAATATGTCTATCTCGCCGATATGCCGCGCTTGCATCCGCCAGTCCGTAGCAGCAAAGGTATACTCTTCGGTGATTTCGGTCAATCGACTGTAGTGCAGGCAGGGCGACCGGTCTGGGATCTGTTGACCAGTCGGTTGTGGGCGACAGTGGAACTGCAAGTGATCTCGCTCGTGTTATCGTTGGTGATCGCTGTTCCGCTCGGCATATATAGCGCCGTACACCAGTACTCAAAATTTGATTACACATTTACGACTGCTGCATTTATTGGTTCTTCGATGCCGACCTTTTTCTTTGGTCTGCTTTTTATTTTGATATTCACCGTGCTCGCCGGTCGCGTGCAGGAGGTGTGGTCATGGTGGCCGACCCTGCCGCCTGGTTTGCGCGAGGCGGTGCGCCCCTACGATGTGGCGAGCTGGTTGACGCGGGTGCAGCCAGGCTCGCCGATCGACCGTTTTCTGCACTTGCTCATGCCTGTCGGGGTGTTGACTATCGTCAGCGTGGCGGCGTGGAGTCGTTTCCTGCGCTCGTCGATGCTTGAGGTGTTGCGCCAGGATTATGTGCGCACTGCGCGCGCCAAAGGGCTGGTCGAGCGGGTTGTGATCAACAAACACGCGCTGCGCAATGCGCTGATCCCGTTCGTCACCATCATCGTGTTGCAGATTCCGCTCTTCTTTGCCGGCGCCATCGTCACCGAGACGATCTTTGCCTGGCCTGGCATGGGGCGGCTCTACTTCGATGCGCTCAATCGCTCCGACTACAACATTGCGCTGGCGTTTATCTATGTGACGACGATTCTGACCGTCTTTGCCACGTTGCTGGGTGATATTCTTTACGCGGTGATCGATCCGCGCATCCGCTATTCATAACCGAGGCGCCATCATGACCGCAAATGCTCAACCGATTGCCCTGAACAAGATTCCACGCGAGGGCAAGGAAGAAAGTCAGTTTCAAATCGTGCTGCGGCGTTTTATGCGCCACAAGTTGGCTGTCGCCAGCCTGATTGTGATCATTGTTATGGTGATTGCGGCGCTGCTGGCGCCATATATCTCGCCCTTCCCGCGCGATGCTATCGATATTGCGGTGTCGTCGCGCCCAGGTCCGCCCGGCACCGTTGGCAGCGCAGGCCAGGTGCATCCGCTCGGCGTCGACCATTTGGGCCGCGATCTGTACACGCGTCTGCTCTACGGCGCGCGCGTCTCGCTGTTGATTGCGTTTGTCGTCGTCTTTTTCTCCGAACTGGTTGGCGTGATTTTGGGCGCAACAGCCGGCTTTCTGGGCGGTTGGTTCGACACCATCATCTCGCGCACGGTGGAATTTCTGCTCTCGATCCCTACCTTGCCGATCTTACTGATCACAGCGTCGATCCTGATTCGCACCGACGCGCAGATACCGGCGCCGGCTTTTGTCACGAATGGGGTGGCGTGGATGCTGGCGGCGCCGACGCAGGAGGCGAACAAGGTGATTGTGCTGATGTTCATCCTGATCGTGCTGGGATGGACGGGCGCAGCGCGTCTCATGCGCGGCATGGCGCTGACGCTGCGCAACCAGGACTTTGTCGAGGCGCTGCGCGCGGTGGGCGCTTCCAACACGCGCATCATGTTCCGCCACATCATCCCGAACGGCATTGCGCCGATCCTGGTCAACGCCAGCCTGGGTCTCGCCGGCATCGTCATTGCCGAAGCGACGCTCAGTTTTCTGGGTGTGGGCGTGCAGGAGCCGACGCCTTCGTGGGGCAACATGCTCTCGACGGCGCAGAGCTATATGTTCCAGCACCCGTGGCTGCCGTTGGTGCCGGGCATTCCGCTCTGTCTGGTCACGATCTCGTTCAACTTCATCGGTGATGGGTTGCGCGACGCGCTCGATCCGCGGCTGAAGCGGTAAGCGTTTATCCGTTATTAACATCAACGGCACAGCATCCGACAAATTTGTTGCATGATGACCAAAATTGTCCTGAGTGACGAAGAACTGCTAGAAATATTGGAGACGCGCATTCCAGCTTTGCTAGAGCGACGTCCCGATCTCTGGCGTCGCGTCTATTCGGCATGGATGGATACATTTGCCAAACGCGAAGAAGTCGCCGCGATCATGGTTGAGCTACGCCAACTGAGCGATAGACTGACTAGCTTCGAGGCGGCGACGACAGAGCGCTTTGACCATCTTGACGAGCGCATGGGCAAATTCGACGAGCGCATGGGCAAATTCGACGAGCGCATGGACAAGTTTGGCGAGCGCATGGACAAATTCGACGAGCGCATGGGCAAATTCGACGAGCGCATGGGCAAATTCGACGAGCGCATGGGCAAATTCGACGAGCGCATGGAAAAATTTGGCGCCGAACTGGCCGATACCCGCGCCTGGTTTGAATTGACCGTGGGACGGCTTCAGACGCGGGCAGGACGCAATTTGGAGGATGTGGTTGCCAGCGCCCTACGAATCGGGTTGAAGCGCCCAGACGTACGCGCAGACATGATCAAGCTACGTCAAAAGATTGTTGACCGCGAAGGCATAGTGTACAAACCCGGTCAACAAAAAGAAGTCGATCTTGTTGCATCGAATGGCGAATATCTAGTCTTCGAAGTCAAAAGCGCGGCTAAACCCGGCGATGTGGATGATTTCGCCGAAAAAGTCACCCTGTTGCGACATATACACCCTGAAAAACAAGTGCGTGGCGTTTTCATCACGTTAGCGCCGGAAGCTGATGTTCAACAACGATGTCGGGAACTGGGCATCGAATTGGCGCCGACGCCACAATCGGCTTGAAGCAAGAATTCACGAGATAAGCATGGCAAATACGAATGGATCCAATGCAAACCAGAAACCGCTGCTTGAGGTGAAGGGGCTGAGAACGTACTTCTACACCGAAGATGGCGTCGTGCAGGCGATCAACGGCGTCGATTTTTCGATCATGCCCGGTCAGGTCATGGGGTTGGTCGGCGAGTCGGGCAGCGGCAAGAGCGTGACATCGCTCTCGATCATGCGTCTGCTGCCTGCGTCCGGCAAGATTGTCGAAGGTGAAATCTGGTTTGGCAGCGAAGACCTGACCAAACTGGGCGAAAAGCGGTTGCTCGAAATCCGCGGCAACGAGATTTCGATGATTTTTCAACAGCCGACAAGCTGTCTTAACCCGGTCTTTCGCATCGGCAACCAGATCGCCGAGGCGATCCTGACGCACGCCAACATCAGCAAGGAAGAAGCCAATCGTCAGGCGATCGAGATGCTCCGTATCGTCGGTATTCCCGACCCAGAAAAGCGCGCCAAGTCCTATCCGCATGAAATTTCCGGCGGACAGGCGCAGCGCGTGATGATTGCGATGGCGTTGGCGACCAGGCCCAAGCTGTTGATCGCCGACGAGCCGACCACGGCGCTCGATGTGACGATTCAGGCGCAGATTCTTGACCTGATGCGAAATCTGCGTGCAGAGACCGGTACATCGATCCTGCTGATCACACACGACATGGGCGTGATCGCCGAGATGTGCGACAAGGTCGCCGTGATGTACGCCGGGCAGATCGTCGAATACACCGACGTGTTCTCGCTGTTCGATGAGCAATTACACCCCTATGCCGAAGGCTTGCTCGCCGCCATTCCGGTTCTAGGCGTCGTGCAGCAGCACCTGGCGGTCATCCCTGGCTCGGTGCCAAATCTGATCGACCTGCCGCCGGGATGCAAGTTTGCCCCGCGCTGCCCCTACGTGCGCGACCTCTGCACGCAGCGCGAGCCGCGCCTGGTCGAGACAAAGCCGGGCCATCAGGTGCGCTGCTTCATGCGCGACCCGGAGACCTCCGAGCAGTGGGCTGGCGTGGGCAAGGCGACCTGGCAGTTCGGCGGCGATGAGGTGCTGACCGAGCCGGGCGTTTGGGTTGAGGATAGTGTATAGATTGACGTCACCGACCGCGCAGTTGCACTCAAAGATCAGCAAACCGAGCCACCGGCGGTCGAAGTAAACAGGCATTTATGGGTCGAGGCGGCAAAGAAATGTGAGCGTCGCCTTCACAATCGAGCGCCAGTCTGGCGTCAGGAAAGTAGCGCATGGCTATCACGGTCGATATTGAAAAAAAGGACATGCTGGTTGTCCAAAATCTAAAGACTTATTTTCCGGTGCGATCCGGCGTTTTCCAGCGCGTTTCGGCGTGGGTCAAGGCGGTGGACGATGTGAGCTTCACCGTCAAAGAAGGCGAGACCTTTGGGTTGGTGGGTGAGTCCGGCTGCGGCAAAACGACGGTCTCGCGCTCGATCCTGCGGTTGATCCCAGCCAACGGCGGCTCCGTGTTTTTTGACGGGCAAGATGTCTTCAACTTGCGCAGCAACGAGCTAAAGGCGTTGCGTCGCAACATGCAGATCGTCTTTCAAGACCCCTATTCCTCGCTCGACCCGCGTATGCCGGTCGGCGACATTATCGCCGAAAGCCTGTTGATTCATGGCATGAAGGATCGCAAACAACGCAACGCCATCGTGCAGGAGATGTTGGCGAAGGTTGGTTTGAATCCCTACCATGCCCATCGCTACCCGCATGAGTTCTCCGGCGGTCAGCGGCAACGCATCGGCATCGCGCGCGCGCTGGCGCTCAACCCGCGCTTCATTGTCTGCGATGAACCGGTCTCTGCGCTCGATGTCTCAATCCAGTCGCAGATTCTCAACCTGCTTAAAGATTTGCAACGCGAGTATGGCTTTTCTTACCTGTTCGTCGCTCACGATCTGAGCGTCGTCGAGCACATCAGCGACCGCGTCGGCGTGATGTATCTCGGCAAGCTGGTGGAAACGGCGACGCGCGAGCAGTTGTTCAGTGAGCCTCTGCACCCATATACGCGTGCGTTGCTTTCCGCCATCCCTGTGCCAGACCCGCGGCGCAAGCGCGAGCGGATCGTCCTCACGGGTGAGGTGCCTTCGCCGCTCAACCCGCCGTCGGGCTGCCGCTTTCATCCGCGCTGCCCGATCGCGAAGGATGTGTGCAAACAGGAAGAACCGCAATTCGAGGAAAAACGACCGGGCCACTGGGTCGCATGTCATCTAGTGGAGCAGGGTGGACGCGCTACGCCGCTGGCGTGAATAAGGCGAACAACCTTTCACGTATGGTGATGAGTTTTCCAACGAATTATGCTATTGTGGATCACGTGGTCGATAGTTGTCCTCCGCAACAATTCGCCATTGATTTTGCGTTGCTGATTTCGAGTGTTATGCTGCGTCACATCCTGCCCAATTCGCTCGGCGTGATCATCGTGGCGATGGCGTTTCTGATTCCAGGCGCCATCATCACCGAGGCGATCCTGGGCTATCTTGGTCTGGGATTACGCCCATCGACCGACCCCAACGACATTTTTATCACCAGTTGGGGATCGCTGCTGCTCGAAGGTCAGGTGGCGATCAACAACCAGCCTTGGCTGTTGCTGGCGCCAGCGATCTGTGTTGCGCTGGTCGTGCTTTCCTTTAACTTTTTGGGCGATGGGTTGCGCGATGCGCTCGACCCACGCATCCGAGAATAGTGAGGAGTGCAGCTTCATGACGAGGTACATCATCCGGCGGCTGCTACAGGCAATTCCCACCTTGCTCGGCATCAGCATTCTCAGCTTTGTGCTGATCAGCTCGGCGCCGGGCGACCCCGTGACCATGCGCACCTTTGGCGACGTGCGCATGACCGAAGAGGCGCGCCAGATTATGCGCCGGCAGCTTGGCCTTGACCAGCACCCGATCGCACAGTACTTTACGTGGATGACGGGGCTGTCGGTTCGTCAGGGCGATCAGGTGGCGATGATGACGAATCCGCGCGTCACCTGCGGCTATGTGGCGGCGGTCAACGTGACCGTGTGCGACCGCGGCGGCGGCATCCTGCGCGGCGATCTGGGCACGAGCCTCAACACCCGTCAGCCTGTGTGGGATCGCATCGTCGAACGCATGGCGGCGACGTTGGAGCTGGGCGTCACCAGCCTGCTGCTTTCGCTGATGATCGGTGTGCCGCTTGGCGTGTTGAGCGCAGTCTATCGCGGTTCGGCGTTCGACAATTTCGTACGTTTCTTCGCCGTCATCTTCCGCGCCATGCCAATTTTCTGGATGGCGCTGCTGCTGATCTTCTTCTTCTCGGTCTATCTCGGCTGGCTGCCGACAGGCGGACGGCAGACAGTGTCGCTGACGCAGGAATTCAACTTGTTTGACCGCATTCGTCACATCATCCTGCCGGCGACTGTGTTGGCATTTGGCGGCATTGCCGGTTTCAGCCGCATCATGCGCACCGAAACGCTCGAAGTGCTGCACACCGACTACATTCGCACTGCACAGGCGAAAGGGCTGGCGCCGAGCAACGTCTGGTTCGTCCACGCCTTCCGCAACGCGCTCATCCCGTTGATGACGGTGATGGGGCCGGCGGTGGTCGGTGTGCTTGGCGGCGCCGTGGTGGTGGAGACGATCTTTGCGTGGCCTGGCATGGGAAGGCTGACCGTCAACGCTGCGTTTCAGCAAGATTATCCGGTCGTGCTCGGCGCCGGCATGTTCTTCGCCGTGCTGACGATCATCGGCTATCTGTTGTCGGACATTTTCTACGCTGCGGTCGACCCGCGCGTGCGGTTCGAGTGAAATGTTTCGTGTTTCGTGTCTCGTGGTGCGTGTGGAATCGCTCCATCATTCACGCAACACGCAGCACGCAACACGAAATCAATGCTGTAACGGATTTGGAAACGGCATGGCTGTCGATCAGGTGCAGACAAACGTAACCTTCAAGGGCGCACAGAACGCCGATATCCTGGTGCGCAAGCCGCAGACCTACCTGAGCATGGCGCTGGCAAGTCTGCGCCGCGACCGGTTGACGCTGGCTGCCTTTGGCTTTGTGCTGCTGATCGGTCTGCTCGCAATCAGCGCAGGCGCCATTACGAGCGCCATCGGCGTCAGCCCAACGCAGACCAACCCTGCCAACCAGTTTCAGCAGCCTTATCTGTGGCCCTACATTCAATGGATGCTGGGACTTGATCCGGTGACCGCGCCGACGATGCTCTACAAGTCGGGCGGGGTTCCGCACTGGCTGGGCACTGACCAGCTTGGACGCGACCAGCTGGCGCGGTTGCTTTACGGCGCGCGCGTCAGCTTGAGCATTGCGCTGGTGGCGGCGGCGTTGTCGATGGTGTTGGGCGTGGCAGTTGGCGCAGCGGCCGGCTATTTTGGCGGGCGCGTGGACGATGTCGTAATGTGGTTCATCACCACGATGACAACCATCCCCGAAATCTATCTCCTGATCATCGTCAGTTCGATCTTCCGCCCGACGCCGTTGACGTTGACGCTCTTTTTGGGCTTTCTCGGCTGGTTTGGCACCGCGCGCTTCATGCGCGGCAATGTCTTCAAGGTGCGCACGCTCGAATACACCACGGCGGCGCGTGCGCTCGGCGCCAGCAACTTTCGCATCATGCTGCGCCATGTCATCCCCAACAGCCTGCCGATCATCGTGGTGATCACAGCGGTTGATGTCGGCGCGCTGATTCTGGTCGAGTCGGTGCTCAGTTTTCTGGGGCTGGGCGTGCAGCCGCCGACGCCGACGTGGGGCAATATGCTCACCCGCGCCAACGATTTCGTCTTCCTGCGCGACCCGGCGACCAGGGAGTTCATGGGACTGCATTTGCTTTTTTGGCCCGGGCTGTTGATCACCTTGACCGTGCTCTCGTTTTACCTCATCGGCGACGGGCTGCGCGACGCGCTCGACCCGATGCTGAAGAATCGCAAGTAACGAAGGAACTTGAAAGGAGAACATGATGAGACGAAAGTGGTTTAGCCTGGCAATGTTGGTGACGTTGACAGCGGCGCTGATCGCCGGCTGCGCGCAGCCTGTGCCGATGGCGCCGCCGGCCGACACCGGGGCGGCGGCGACGGGTGAGAGTGCGGCTGTTGGAGAGGCTGCGACCGGTGAACCGGTGCGCGGCGGCGTCTGGACGCGCTCGAGCAGCGCCGACGCTTCGATCCTCAATCCGATTCTATCGTCGGATTCGGCAAGTGCAGCCATCCATTCGATGTTGGTGCCTGGACTGATCGGTCAGGACCCCGTCTCTGGCGCGTTTGTGCCCGAGGGCAGCATGTCCGAACGATGGGAGGTCTCCGATGACGGTCTGGTGTGGACTTTCCACCTGCGCGACGGCGTGACCTGGAGCGACGGCGAGCCGGTCGATGCGGCTGACTTCAAGTTCACCTACGACGCCATCGCCAGCGACCTGGTCGAAACGCCGCGCAAGAGCAGCGTTGAGCTGATCGAGAGCATCGAGGTGCTCGACCCGTTGACCATCCAGGTCACCTTCAAGCAGGTCAAATGTGACGGCCTCGGCGACCTCGGCCTGGGTTGGTTGCCCAGCCATCTCTTTGCGTCCGATTTCAGCGATGTGATGACCAACGACTATAACCAGGCGCCTTCGGTCAGCGCCGGGCCGTTTGTCTTCCAGAGCTGGACGCGCGACGACAACACCATCCTGACGCGCAACGAGAGCTATTGGGAAGGCGCGCCGTACATGGATGGCATGATCTACCGCGTCGTGCCTGATTCCGGCACGCGGCTGGCGCAACTTCTCAGCGGCGAGATCGACACCACCGGCCTGGAACCAGCACAGCTGAGCAGCGTCGAAGGCAACCCTAACATCAATGTCTATAGTTTCCAGGACGACGGCTACGACTATATCGGCCTGAATCTCGCCAATCCAGCCAATCCGCAGCCCGGCAAGGACGAAGAGGGCAACCTGATCGAACAGGATCCGCACCCGATCCTGAGCGACCGCAACGTGCGCAAAGCCATCGCCCATGCGCTCGACTACAAGACGATTATCGACAGCGTCTATCTGGGGCGCGGCTATCAAATTGCCTCCAACGTGCTGCCTGCGGTCGAGTGGGCGCACGATCCCTCGATTGAACCGTATGCCTATGATCCGGAGCTTGCCAGCCAACTGTTGGAGGAGGCAGGCTGGGTCGATAGCAACGGCGACGGCGTGCGCGAGAAGGATGGCGTCGAACTCAAACTCGTGCTGGTCACGAATGCAGGCAACAAGGTGCGCGAAGACCTGGGCGCGCTGGTGCAGGATCAGCTTGGACAGATCGGCTTCAACATCGACTTCCAGGCCATCGACTTTGGCACGCTGGTGCAGCAGCTTCTCGGCCAGACCTACGACATGGTGATCATCGGCTGGACGGGTATGGGCGCCGACCCCAATGACGACGTGTTCTGGCGCTCCGACTTCGACACGCCGGGCAGCGGCTTCAACTTCGTCAGCTACCAGAACCCGCGCATCGATGAACTGTTGCAGGCGGGCGTCACTGTGCCGGGGTGCGACCCTGAGGAACGCGCGCCCTTCTACAAAGAAATCCAGCAGATCATTCACGACGACGTGCCCTACGTTTTCATTTCGGGCGGCGTCGGCGATGTCGGTTACAACAATCGCTGGGCCGGCATCGACCCAGGTCCATGGAGCTTCTACTGGAACGTGCACAAGTGGTGGAACAAGACCCTGGCGCCGTGATGTAGGTAACGCATAGTGTGATGGTTTCGTGATACGTGTTTCGTGAAACGTGTTGCGTGTTGCGTGTTCCGTGTCACAACCACGTAGAACGCACCACGCACCACGCAACACGTTTCACTCCTCCGGCAGACGCGTCGCATCCGTTACGATGGCCGTGGCGAGCTGCTCCATCGCAACCAGCGCGCCACGCAAGTCGGCGCCGTCAAAATTGGCGTCGGTAATGTCCGCCATGAAGAGGCTGGCGCCGCGTAGGTCGGCGTGACTGAGGTCTGCCTCGATCAGATCCACGGCGCTGAGATTGGCGCAGATCAGGCTGGCGCCGCGCAGGTCAGCGCGTGAGAGATCGGCGGCGATGAAGTGCGCCCAGGCCAGATTGGCGTTAGGTAGACTCAGCCCAGTCAGGTCGGCGCCGTTAAGCGCAAGCACTGGCGACGTCGGCGGTGCAGCAGCGACTGCATGGCTGCCGATCAGGTTGGCTTCATAGAGAAACTGGATCGCCACCCCCTTGTAATATCCGTCAAGCTGGCGCAGCGTCGTAAAGACATGTGCGCGCGTCAGCGCATTGACTGCATCGCCGCGCGCCGTCTTGTGCAGGTCATGAAGCCGCACGAACTCGCTGACAGCGTCGAACAGTTGGGCAAGAATCTCCTGTTGTGGTGATGCGTTCGCGTTCATGTTTGCAATTCGTGATCCCAACCTCGTAGGAGCATGAACCTGCGTCCTCTAATCCGCGCCAATTCGCCCGATCTCATAGCGGGCGCAAAGCGCCATCCGCAAAATCCGCGTTCTATCCTGTACGTTTGCCGCTTGCCAGCGCCGTCCCTGCTACTGCATCGCTGATAGCGTCGCCGATCAGGTTGATCGCCAACACAGTGAGAAAAATCCCCAGCCCCGGAAAGACCGTCAGCCACCACGCCTGGCGGATGAACTTTTGCCCGGCGTTGAGCATGGCGCCCCACTCCGGCGTCGGCGGCTGTGCACCCAGCCCCAGGAAACTCAACGCCGCGCCCGCCAGGATCGCTGAACCGATGCCAACCGTCAGCAACACCAGCAGCGTGCGCAGCGTATTAGGCAAGATGTGGCGCAGCAGAATCTGCCAATCTCTCACGCCGATGGCGCGCGCCGCCTCGACGTAGCCCATCTCGCGGATGGCGAGGACGTTGCCACGCGTTAAACGCATGAACGACGGGATGAAGGCGATTCCGATCGCCAACATGGCGTTTGTGATTCCCGGTCCCAACACGGCGATGATCGCCAGCGCCAGCAAAATATCAGGAAAGGAGAGCAGCACATCGGTTAACCAGGAGCTGAGCGCGTCGAGCCAACCGCCGTAGTAGCCGGCGAACAACCCAATAGCGACGCCAACCGTTGCGCCAAGCGCGATGGCGATCAACCCAACGCGTAGCGAAAGCTGTCCCCCGTAGAGAAAACGTGCAAAGACATCGCGCCCAATGTGGTCGGTGCCCATTGGATGTTCCCAACTGGGTGGACGCAAGGTGGCCGTTGGATCGACAGCATTCGGATCGTGGCTGGTGAGGAGTGGCGCAGCCAGGCTGGCGGCGATCAGAACGAGCAGGATGATCGAGCCGACTTGAGCGCCGCGGTTGCGAAAGGTGCGTCGAAGGATGCGGCGGCCCGGCGATTCTCCGCGCTGTGTAGGCGTAATGGACGCTGTAGTAGTGTAAGCCGGAGCGTGTGCGCTCATTTCAGGCGAATCTTCGGATTGAGAAAGGCGTAGGCGATGTCGGTGAAAGTGTTGATCGCCACGTAGATCACGGCGACCACCAGTACGACGCCCTGCACCATCGGATAATCGCGGTTGTTGATCGCATCGACCGCCAGCCGCCCGATGCCCTGCCGAGCAAACATCGTCTCGACGATGGCGGAGCCGCCGAGCAGGTACGCCATTTGCAAGCCGACAAAGGTAACGATCGGGATCAGCGCGTTGCGCATGGCATGCTTGAGCACGACGCTCGACTCATGCAGCCCTTTGGCGCGCGCCACGGTGACATATTCCTGCCCCAACACATCTAGCATGCTGGCGCGCACCATGCGCGCAATGATGGCCGCTTCAGGCAGCGCCAACGTCAGCGCGGGCAAAAAGAGATTGGCGAAGTCATTGCCGTTCGAGATGCTGGGAAACCAACGCAACTGCACCGAGAAAAGCATGATCAGCAGCAGCCCCAGCCAGAAGGTTGGCACCGACATACCGCTCACCGAGATCGCCATCAGTGTGGCGTCAAGCCAGGAGCCTTGTCGCAGCGCCGCCGCCAGCCCAAGCACAAAGCCAAGCGCCAGCGCAATCGCCAGCGCCGACAGCGCCAACGCAAACGTGCTTGGCAACTGTTCGGCGATGGCGCGCGAGACTGGCACGTAGTTGCGGATCGACTCACCCAGGTCGCCGCGCAGCGCATCGCTGAGATAGCGCGCATATTGCACCGGGATCGGGTCGTCCAGCCCTAACTGGGCGCGCAATTCCGCCACTCGCTCCGCCGAAACCTTCTGCCGCCCCAGGATCGCAGTCACTGCGTCGCCTGGAACGAGATGGATGATCGAGAAGACCAGCATCGAGACGCCGAAGAGCACCAGGATCGAGGTCAAAAAGCGGCGGAAGAGATAACTGTACATTGTGATCGCAGATGGAGAAATCGGGCAGGTCGAGTAGAGTCAGGCTCTATCACGCAACTGCCATATAGACTCTCGATTGTGCTGAAATCGCTACGTACTGCTGCGCGGACGCCGATCAAAACGGGCGGCGACGGCATCGCTGGCGCTGCGCAGACCGGCGCCAGCTTTGGCGCGCAGTTGTCGCGCCTGGCTGCTGATGACGGCCCCGACCTCCATCATTACTTCCCCCAACCAGCCGACCAGCTTGCGTTCGTCAACGCCGGTGAGGGCGCGCAGGCTTGTATTCCAATCACCAACCTGATCTTCGCCAAGTTGAAAGTAGGCGTCGGCGCGGCGACCAACCAGATAGGTCATCACCATGTTGGCGCCAGCAGAGACGGCGATTCCCACGAACGGAATTGCCTTGACGATGGCGCGACCGGCGAAGCGTTCGGTGGTCTTTTGCGCCAGTTTGCGTCCCGCCTGGTTGACCAGCCGTTCAGCGCCCATGTTGAGCCCGGTGACGACCAGCAGCGCGTTGCGCGCTTCGGCCGGGCTGAGCGTCTTGCCGCGCGCAGCCGCAATCTCCAACACCAGCTCCGATTGCAGGCGCAGCGTCACGCCGACGTCCGCCGCCACGCCGATGGTGAACGCCATGATGTTGCCCAATCCCGGCACAAGCGCCGCCGCCGATGTGACCGCGCCGACTGTGCCCGTCTGCCGCGCCTTCTGCCGGATCAAGTGTTCCACCAGGGCGTCGTCGTGCAGGCTACGCTGTGCGCGGAGATTTGCCACGCGCTGTGCAGCCAGGTCAGCGTCTACGTCGTTGACTGCGCGCAAAGTGTGTTCGACCAGCGCGTCGAGCGGGGCAATGCTGGTGGCTGTGGTTGGCTTTTCTTTGGTCATGGACGCCTCATGCTGGCTTGTTTACGGCGGTCTCCGCAGAGCGAATTTCGTAATCGTGTGTGATTTGGGCGACGCCGCTCAAAGTTGCGTGCGCGCCGCAATATTTTTGCACACTCAACTCGATGGCGCGCTCCACTTTGTGCGGGTCGAGTTTGTCACCGACGATGATATAGTGGATATGGATGCGCGTCCACGGCTTGGGCCATTCTGCGCCGCGTTCGCCGCTGATTTCCAGTTCGATGTCCTCCAACGGCTGGCGCTGCTTCTCCAAAATATCGACAATGTCGATGGCGGTGCAGCCGCCTAGGCCAAGCAGCAGCATCTGCATTGGGCTGACGCCAGGGCCGTCATTGGGACTCATCACTGCGCTGCGCCCGTTCTCACCGACGCCTAGAAAATTTTTCCCTTCGATCCATTTGATACGTGTCGTAGCCATGAAATAGGATTCCGCTGCATTTTGTGAGTCATTATCACAACATAATCTGAACCGATTCGCAATTTACTCAGAATTGCGATAGCTGTTACTTATGTCTGCCAAAAGTCTTTTGAGTATATGTCCGCAATGTGCGGATGTCAAAGCAGGTGTGGTACAATTATTTCGCCGCTTTCTGTAGCCGTTCAGCGATTCACAAGCGAACATTACCCAAATAAAGGAGCGACCATGTCTTCGAATTTCCCGTGGCTTTCCAGCTATGAGCAGGGCGTACCCGCAACGGTGGAGGTGCCCGACATTACTGTACAGCATTTTTTGGCTGATTCGGTGCGCAAGTATCCCAGCAAGGTGGCTGTACGCATGGTGCTGCGTTATCTGCCGCTTGGGCTGGCAGTGCAAGCAAAACTTAGCTACCGTGAGCTTGACGAGTTGAGCGACCGCTTTGCCGCTGCGTTGGCGGCGCAGGGCATCAAAAAAGGGTCGCGTGTTTCGATCATGCTCCCTAATTGTCCACAGCAGGTTGTGTTCTACTTTGGCGTCCTGAAAGCAGGCGCCATCGTCGTCAACACCAACCCGACCTATCCGCCACACGAACTGGAGCCATTGATGAAAGCCAGTGGCGCCGAGGCGATCATCACGCTGTCGGGTCTCTATGAGCGCGTCAAGCAGATTCAGCCCAATACCGCCATCAAGACGATCATCCTTACCGATCTGTCGGATCATGTGACGGGTCTTTTCCGCAAGACCGTCAACAAACAGTTGGCGGCGCAGGGCTTCTATGCGCAGGTGCCAACCGGCAATGGTGTTTTTTACTACAAGGAGCTGATTGGGCGCTATCCAGCCAAGCCGCCTGCAGTGCAATTCGATCCAGCCGCCGACACTGCCGTCTTCCAGTTCACCGGCGGCACGACTGGCATTCCCAAAGCCGCCGAGTTGACCCATCGCAACCTGGTCGCCAACACTGTACAGATGAACGCATGGTTCACTGCGGTTTCGCCCGGCAACGAGAAGGTGATGTTGGCGCTGCCCGCTTTCCATGTCTATGGTATGACCGTCGGCATGCTCTTTGGCGTCAGCGTCGGCGCTGAGATCGTGGTTGTTCCTAACCCGCGCGACACCAACCACATTCTCGAAATCTTGGCGAAGGAGCATATCACACTCTATCCGGGCGTGCCGGCGATGTACATTGCGATCATCAATCATCCGCGCGTCGCCGAATACAACCTGCGCTCGATCAAGGCGTGTCTGAGTGGTGGATCGGCGTTGCCGGTCGAGGTGGCGCAGAAATTCGACGAGCTCACCGGCGGCAACCTGGTCGAAGGCTTTGGTATGTCTGAGTGCTCGCCCGTAGCAACAGCCAACCCCATTTTGGGGAAAGTCAAGTTTGGCTCGATTGGGTTGCCGATTCCCAGCACCGAGGCTGCGATTGTATCGTTGGAGCCAGACGAGAGCGGTCACTATAAATTCCTCGCCGTCGGCGAAGAGGGCGAGCTGGTTGTGCGCGGCCCGCAGGTGATGAAGGGGTATTACAATAACCCCGAAGAGACGGCCAAGACGATCGACGCCGATGGCTGGCTGCATACGGGCGATATTGCCAAAATGGACGAGGAAGGTTACTTCTACATCGTTGACCGTAAGAAGGACCTGATCATTGCCAGCGGCTTCAACATTGTCCCGCGCGAGGTTGAGGAGGTGCTCTTCATGCACCCCAAGGTCATGGAGGCGGCGGTCGTCGGTATTCCAGACCCGAAACGCGGCGAGACAGTCAAAGCATACGTGGTGTTGAAGGAAGGGCAGACGGCGACGGCGGAGGAGATCCGCGAGTTCTGCAAGGAACATCTTGCGCCCTACAAAGTGCCTGTCTACGTAGAGTTCCGCACCGAACTGCCCAAGACGCAGGTCGGCAAGGTGCTGCGCCGCCTGCTCGTTGAGGAAGAAAAGGCGAAGATTGCCGCTGGCGGCGCTTCGTGAGTAAATAGAGAGGGGGATGGTGAGAGTGGTGGTAGGGAGTAGTTGGGCGAGAGGGCGATGAGTCGCCAGGAACGTCCTATCCCTCTTCTCTCCATCTCCTTATCTCCTGCTCTCCCTATTTCTCCGTTCGCCTATTTCTCCGTTCGGTCGATCTCCAACCGCAGCCAATACTCTTCCGCCATCAGGCGCTCGATCTTCGCTTGAAGAGCGCTGATTGCGCAGCGATTGCGCCAGGAGGCAGGCTGCGCCTCAACGTGCGTCAGCTCACGCCGCGTCTGTTCGAGCTGACGGCGCACCTCCTGTTTCCGAGCAATCAACACCTGACGATCCATTGTTGTGCAAGATGTGAACTCAGTCTTTGTATTTTTGAGGAATGAAATCCTCTTTGGAGAAGTCGCGCGGCGCGCGCGGGCGATAGACCAGATAAGCCAGCCCGACGCTGCCAAAATAGAGTACGATGAGCGGCAGCATCACCAACGTCATGTTGACAGGATCGACCGTCGGCGTGATTGCGGCGGCGGCGATTGCAATCACAACGATGGCGTGGCGCCAATATTGCATCAACTGCGGGCCACTGACAATGCCTGCCCGCGCCAAAAACGCAATCACCAGCGGCATCTCAAATGCGACGCCGATCCAAAAGACAATGCGCGTGACGAAGCCAATGTAGCGATCGATTGTCCATTCTTGGGCAATGATGTCGCCAAGAAAGCCCTGCAAAAAGCCGACCGCAGCGGGTAGTAAAACGAAATAGGCGAATGACGCGCCGATTGCAAACAACACCATGATTCCCGGCAGCGTCAAGAGAAGATTACGCTTTTCGTGAGGATACAACCCTGGCGAGACAAAGGCAATCACATGATAGACGATCATCGGCATTGCCAGTACAGCCCCTGTCGCAAAGCTTACACGAAAGAAAACGCCGATCGTGTCGGTTGGTCCAATCGCCATCGGCTGCGCGCCAGATTCTGTCAGCGGGCGGATGATGAATTGTAGAATCGGGCTGACAAAAAGCATTGAAATCGCAGTGCCGATCACCAGCGCCGAAATCACCCAAATCAACCGCGTGCGCAGCTCACGCAGATGATCCATCAGCGTCATGCGACTGTCGTCGATCGGTTCGTATGTAGGGCGGCTCTGGCTCACCGTTCTGCCTCCGCCGCGGCGGGCGAGTCGACGTCAGGTGCAACCGTGGGGGCGTCGCCGTCAACCGTTGATGAGGGCTGATCGCTGGTTGCAGAGGCTGCATCGGCGATTGGCGCGTCCTCTGTCGGTTTGGGCGCCAGAATCGAATTTTCTTCGGGTTTGTTCTTGGGAGGAGAATTTGTTGCCGATGGTTTGGCAGGGGCAGGCGTGCTTTTGGTTGCAGTGTTGGGCGTCGCCGGCTTGACGGCAGGTTTTGTAGAGGAGCTGGCCGGTTTGGATGGATCGAGCACTTCGTTGATCATGCGACGTGGATCCATCTCTTCAAGCATCTTGATCTCTTCACTGAACTGCGACGTAAATTCACTGCTGAGCTCACGAATCTGCCGCATGAAATTCGCCACTGAACGCATTGCTCCTGGCAGCCGCTCCGGTCCAAGCACGATCAGAGCGATGACTGCGATCAAGAACAATTCCATGAGGCCGATGCCGAAAAAGCTATCCATGTCAGAAAGGTTTCCTCTGGGCGTCTTGCAACGCCGCCCCTAAAACGCCGTTGACGAAGCGGGGGCTGTTGTCGCTGCCAAATCGCTTGGCAAGTTCGACCGCCTCATTGATCACCACTTTGGACGGCGTGTGCAGTTCGCGGCAGCCGATCTCAAAGAGCGCCAGGCGCAACACATTGCGATCAATGATCGCAAGCTGGTCGACAGGCCACTCCGGCGCATAGCGGGCAATGATTGTATCCAATGCCTCGCGATTCTTGATCACGCCCGCCACCAGAAAGCGTAAAAAATCGGCGGCCTCGCTGCTGACCACCACTTCTGGATCGTCGCCGTTTTCGTTTGGATCCGGGTTGGCGAGGCGCGCGTCGATCACGTCGCCAGGACGATGATCGACGCTATCTACTTCAAAGAGCGCCTGGATCGCCAGACGCCGCGCCAGTTGCCGATCCTGGATGTGAACAGACGCCGGTTCGTTCGGTTTTTGTTCGCGCACAGTCGCCAAGTTCGTCATCTATGTCCTCACGCCATGACCAGCCCGCCGTCGACGGTCAATACATGGCCTGTAATAAAGCCTGAGCGCTCGGAAGCAAGAAACGCCACCGCCCACGCAACCTCCTCTGGCGTTCCCATTCGCCCAATCGGTGTGTTGGCAAGGATCGACGTTTTCTGTTCTTCGCTGAGCACATCGGTGAGTGAAGTCGGGATGAAGCCAGGCGCCACTGCGTTGACTGTGATGTTGCGACTCGCCACTTCGCGCGCCAGGCTTTTGGTGAAGCCAATAATGCCCGCCTTGCTGGCGGCATAGTTGGCTTGTCCCGCTTGACCTGAGATTCCAACGACGCTGGTGATATTGATGATGCGTCCGCTCTTCTGCTTGATCATGCCACGGATAGCGGCTTTGGTCACAGCGTAGACGCTGCGCAGGTTGGTGTTGATGACGACATCCCAGTCATCTTCTTTCATGGTCATGAGCAGGGTGTCGCGCGTCGTGCCGGCGTTGTTGACCAGAATGTCCAACCCGCCCAGATCGGTCTGCACTTGCTTGACGAGCGACGCCGCCTGGTTGGCGTCACTCACGTCGGCCTGGTAAATGTTGCAGACGCCGCCCATCTCAACGATTTGCGCCATCACTGCATTGGCGCCGTCGGCATTGCCGCGGTAGTGAACTGCCACTTTTGCGCCACCGCCCGCCAGTTCACGCGCAATCGCTGCACCAATTCCACTGCTGCTTCCAGTAACCAGGGCAACCTTATTTGAGAAATCCATATCGTTTGCCTTCCCTTGTCTGCATTATACTCACGAAGCGGCGATTCCGAAACGCAGCATTTCGGCGTATGCACGCACCCCTTCGACATCCCTGATCGTCACGCGGCGTGCGCTGCGGGCAATGCGTTTGACTAGGCCGGTCAACACCTCGCCTGCGCCCAGCTCGACGAAGGTCGTCACGCCGACGTCAGCCATGTGTTGGATGGAGGCTGTCCACTGCACGCTGCCCGTCAGTTGAGCGGTTAATTCGTTGCGGATCGCATCGACCGTGGTCAACTCCTGGGCGGTGGTGTTGCCGATGATCGGCGCCTGCGGCGGTAGGATCGTCGTCGCCTCGATAGCGGCGCGCAGCGCCTCGGCGGCAGGCTGCATCAGCGGGCTATGTGCGGCGATGCTCACGGCGAGCGGCACGACTTTGCGTGCGCCTGCGGCTGTCAACGCCGCCATAGCCGCCTCCATGCCGCGGCGGTTGCCAGAGATGACGATCTGTCCGGGACAATTGTCGTTTGCCACCTGTGCGATGGCGTCTTCGCCAGACGCTCGGGCGCAGATTTCGGCGACCTGCGCTTCCTCCAACCCCAGGATGGCGGCCATCAGGCCGGGCGCCTGTTCGCCCGCAAGCTTCATCAAGCGTCCGCGTTCGCGCACCAGGCGCAACCCGTCGGCGTAGCTGATGCTGCCAGCGGCGACCAGAGCCGTGTATTCACCCATGCTATGACCGGCGACATAAACCGCCTGACCACCCGTTGGGCTCAGCTCGCCAAGTTCAGCTTCCAGGGCGCGCATGACGGCTACACTGGCCGCCATCAACGCAGGTTGGGCGTTGATGGTGTCGATCAGCTCGTCCTCTGGCCCCTCGAACATTAGACGGCTCAAGGCGAAGCCAAGCACATCGTCCGCTTCTTCGAGCGCAGCGCGGGCGGCTGGATAATGTTGGTGGAGCTCGGCAGCCATGCCGATATGCTGGCTACCCTGGCCGGGAAAGAGAAAAGCTGTGTGGTTGGCAGTGGAAAGACCTAAAAATGGCTGCATGATCCTCGCCCTGAATGGTAAAATAAAAAGGGATTTGGCTGGTTTGTCCAAATCCCCCCTGACCTATCGACAAGAATTCATATGTCTGTTTTGCACAAAGGTGATCTTCGTGCCTGCAAGATGCCCGTCGTCGATAGACGACTACTTCTTTTTAGCCGACCTGTCTTTGATCTCGATAATCTGTCGGCCCTTGTAGAAGCCGCAGTGTGGGCAGACGCGGTGGGGCAACACTGGCTGGTGGCAGTTGCTGCATTCACTCAGCGCCGGCGCGCCGATGGCGTCGTGGGCGCGCCGGCGGTCGCGACGACCCTTGCTCAATTTACGTTTTGGTAGCGGCACCATATCGATTAACTCCTTACCTGCAAGTGGCAAACCGCAGCAGTGGCAAACAAGTTCTCTAGCTGCTTTTTTCTGTTATGTTAGTTCAATACGTTAGTTCAATATAATACGTTTTCAAATCACTCGGCATTTTCTTCACGACGCAGGTTGAGCAACACTGCCCAACGCGGGTCGATCTCTTTCTCATCCTGACCATGCATCCCCGTCGCGTCAGAGTAGAATTCGACATCCTCCAACTTTTCCAGCTCAGCCATTCGCATCTTCAGGTTAGGGCATTCCCTCGCCCCTTCCCAGTTGCAGCTTGGATACATTGGCAATGCAAGCCAGATCGATTGCCGCACGACTTCCGACAGATCGAGGATGTGCTGCTCATTGATCAACAATGCAGCATCTTCCAGGTCGGCTTCTGAACCTTCAAACTCATCGGGCCGAAGATAGCGCCCTGTGTGCACTTCGGTCAGTGGGCGAAAACTTTCCTCAATCTCGAAGCGTACGGGCACAGCAATTGGCTCAATGCAACGGTTGCACGTTGCTTGAACGACTGTGCTCAATTTGCCCGTCACCAAAATCCCACTGTTGGTGCGCAACATCTGAATTGCGCCGATCAATGGACCGAGCGCTTTCAGTTCCTCATCTAGCCCATCAAGCGACTCGTTGAGCGAATGGCGTCGCATTGCGCCGATCGGCTCTTTGAGTAGCTGAGCCACATTGTATTGCATAATATCACCTCCTGTCGCTCAGGAGGGAGTGCATCGCCAGAGGCGATGGCAACCCGCGAACTATCTGCCTGCGTACTGCAAACAGAAGAGTAGTATAGTATTCTGCCGACGTTCTGTCAAACTGGATAGCTGGCGGGCGTGGTCAAAATTCTTCCATAATATGTACAGGTCCGCCCGGCATTGTTATCTTTGAGGCGGCTCGTCGCTGTTCAGCTCCAGGTTCTGGCGCAGAAGTTCGAGGCCATTGTCCACCTGCTTGGTGATGATGCGCAACTTCTCTGCCAGCTCCTCCAGCACGCGCGCCGCATAGCGGTCGGCTTCGTCACGGCGTTGTTGGGCGGAGCGCTGTGAATCGACGATGATGCGCTCCGCCTCCTGACGCGCCGCCGACACCAGTGCATCGTTGTTCAGGATTTCCTGTGCGCGACGTTTTGCCTGTTCGATGATGCGCACCGCTTCAGCTTCCGCCGTCTCCAGGATGCGATCCCGTTCCTGCAACATGCGTTCGCTCTCGATGATCGAGCCTGGGACGTTGACGCGCAGCCGTTCAATCACTTCTTTAGCGGCGTTGTAGTCGACCATGCGTAGCGACGACATCGGCAGCCGCCGGCTCTGCTCCAATAGAGCATCTATCTGATCGATGATTTGTAAGATGGCGATGGGGAACCTCCTGTTAATCGTGATGCACCAATTTTTCCTCGCGACGCAGGTAAATTTTGGGCGAGCCGCTGCGAATTGGCCGATCAAACTTGCGGCTCAGCGCCTCCAGCACGTGTGAGGGCGCCCAGGCGCTGCACTCGCCGCCCAAATGGGCGACTTCCTTGAGAATGGTGGCGCTCAGATAGGCGTATTCGCTGCTGCAGAAGAGACAGCACAACTCAAGCTCTGGCGCCAGACCAGCATTTGCCCACCCGATCTGCTGTTCATATTCAAAATCGGCAACATTACGCAATCCACGCACGATCACGTCGGCTTTGTGCTCGCGTGCACACTCCACCGTCAGCCCGCTGTAGGTCACGATGCGCAGGTTGGGTAGATGCTCCAACGCCTGCACCGCAAGGTCAAAGCGTTCTCTTGTGTCAAAGAGGAGCTTCTTTGGCGGCGCATCGTAGATGGCAAGCACGACCTCATCGAAAAGCACACTGGCGCGAACAGCGATATCGATGTGCCCATTGTGGATGGGATCGAAGGTTCCAGGATAAAGTGCGCGCGCCATGAAAGCCACCTTTCCATCGATTGCTTATGCTTCGGGCAAGAATTGTAAGAAGACCTGATTACCCATCAGGAGTCCTCGCCTGGTGAGGCGAATGCGCTCGTCGTCGATTGTCAGCAAACCATCGGCGCACAACTGGTTCAGTTCAGCCTGAAAGACGTCGGTGGCGGCGACGCCGTGCTGCGCCATGAAACGGTCGTGACGCACCCCCTCGCGCACCAACCGCAGTCCAACCATCATACTTTCAGCCATCGCCAGTCGGGGCGGGATTTCTTCAATAAATTCTTCAATTGCTTCGCCGCTTGCTACGCGGCGATTGTAGCCTGCCACCGGCTTGCGATTTCCCCATCGTTTTTCGTCGGCATTTTGACGACGCAGGTGGCTGTGTGCACCCGGTCCGACGCCAAGATACTCCTGATTGCGCCAGTAGATCAAATTGTGACGACAGGCGAAATGCGGCGTCTCGCAGCAGGCATCCTCCAGGGTCGCCTGTCGCGCCCAGTTCGACACCTCGTAGTGGATGTATCTAGCTTCTGCCAGTTGCGCCATCGCCATTTCATACAAATCGGCGGCGGAATCATTGTCTGGCTCCGCCACTTTACCGCTTTCGACCCAGTGGAAAAGCGGCGTGTTGGGTTCGACGATCAGGCTGTAGAGACTGAGATGCTCCGGCGCCAATGTCAGCGCCTGGTCAAGCGTCGTCTGCCAGGCGGCGGCGTCTTGTCCCGGCAGCCCAAAGATAAAATCAAGGTTGATGTTGTCGAACCCAGCGCTACGTGCGGCGTCGTAGGCGTGGTGAACATCCTCCACCGAGTGAATTCGCCCTAGAAACTGTAGCTCGTCGGAGCGGAAACTTTGCACACCCATGCTCAGCCGATTGACGCCGAGCGAACGCAGCGTTGCGAATTTTTCACGATCGACTGCGCCTGGGTTCGCCTCGCACGTGATCTCGGCGGATTCCGCCACGTTGAACAGGCGATGCATTGCCTCGAACAACTGCTGCAACTGGCGCGGGGCAAGTACAGTTGGGGTGCCGCCGCCGACAAAAACTGTCGTGATCGTACGTCCGGCGACCAATCCGGCGCGCCGAGCCATCTCCGTGCAGAGTGCGTCGACGGTCGCCTGGTGCAGCGTCTCCAACCCTGCGTAGGTGTTGAAGTCGCAGTAGGGGCACTTTCGCTCGCAAAACGGGATGTGAAGGTACAACCCCAGATGGGGTGAATCGCTCATCGGTTTTCCATGCGAAAGCCGTGGCCGCGCACGGTGATAATGTAACGAAATTCGTTATCGCATTCTTCGATGCGCTCGCGCAGCCGGCGCACCAACGCGTCGATTGCCTGTTCACTCACGCCTTCGCTTGCGGCTTCAGGCCACACGGCGTCGATGATCTGCTCGCGTGTGATCACGCTGCCGCCCGATTCCCACAGCGCGTCGAGCAGTCGATATTGATGTAGACTCAACGGCGGGTCGATCAACGCTCCGTTAACCCAGACCTGACGCGTCTCTTTGTCGATGCGCAGACCGCGCTTGTCGCTTTCGAGTGAGAGCGGAGCTGTAGCGCCGGCATCGACAAACGCCAATTTGAAACGAAGCGCAATCTGCAGCTCGTCGCCGTCCTGCAGCGTGCACGGCGTGTTTGGCTGCACTTCCTGTCCGTTGACATGAGTGCCGTTCTTGCTGCCCAAATCTTCGACCAGGTATTGGTCGCCCCCCCAAAAGATGCGCGCATGACGGCGGCTCACCTGGCGGTCAGGTAGATGGATGTCGCAACTTTCATCGCGCCCAATTGTCAACGAACGATTGCGATCCAGCGGCCACCGTCGACCTGCCTCTGCTCCGCGCTGCAGAACGAGCATTGCGTTCTCTTTCGACTTAGCGTCATTGGCAGCGGCGGCGCCATTTTCAGTTTCCAGGTTTGACTCAGCTGGCATTTGACTCCTCACATAAAGTCGAGCGATTGCGAAACCAGGGGTTTGCTCAAAGTGTCTGCCCCAAATCTGAAGCAACGCCTCTAACTCTTAGGGTGTAATTCAAAGGCGTCTGTCGCAGGTCATCGCCTCCGGCGTGACGGGACGCTATATCACGCCGGAGGCGATGACCTGCCCCAGAAGTGAAGTAGCCCCTGACTGCATCGCTAATTGACATCGTCTGGTCAGACGCACATAATGCATGATATGACGCACAGCAATTCAGAATCTTCGCGGACGCCAATTTTTGAACGAACGTATTATACCAAAGTTGCACAACTACAAAAACGATCTGGTTCTCATCCATGATTAAGTCAAGTTGTCCGGTGTAGAATGCAACATATATTGGAAACCGGCAAAGTTCTGCGTGGCCGTTATTCGATTTTAGAACTGGTTGGTCAAGGGGGGATGGGCGCTGTCTACCGCGCCGAAGATTTGCGTCTTTCGGGGCGCGTTTGCGCAGTGAAGGAAGTGCTGCCCGCCCTTTCAGAAAGCTCCGCCACGAAGGAGGAGATGGAGCAGCTTGCTGAGCAGTTTCGGGTTGAGGCAAGCACGCTGGCGCGGCTGGATCATCCCAACTTGCCCAAAGTTTCGGATTATTTCTCCGTTGGCGGCCGCGAATACCTCGTCATGGACTTTGTCGATGGCCGCGATCTGCAAGAAATTCTTTTAGAGGCGCAGCGGCGCGGCGAGCGTCTGCTCGAAGCGCAGGTTCTGCTCTATGCCACGCAGCTGCTTGACGCCCTCGAATATATGCACAGCCAGGATCCACCTGTTGTGCATCGCGATATCAAACCAAGCAATATCAAGGTTACGCCGCGTGGTATAGTCAAGTTGGTTGATTTCGGATTGGTCAAGGTGTTGCGCACGAACGACAGCCGCACGGTGACGGTTGTGCAAGGGCGTGGCACCGTCGCTTACACACCCCTCGAACAATATGGCGGCGACACCGGTTTCACCGACGGGCGCAGCGATATTTACTCGCTGGCAGCGACGCTCTATCACCTGTTGTCCGGTCAGCCGCCAGCCGATGCCAAAGAACGCTTTCTCCGTCCCGGCCTGCTCACACCGCTGCGCCAGCTCAACCCTGATGTGTCGCCGCGTGTTGAGCGAGCGATCTTTCGTGCGCTTTCGATGCATCCCAACGAACGCCCTAACAGTGCACGCGAATTTCGCGATATGCTGCTCGGTTCAGACCTGCGCGTCTACCCATTGACGCCGTCGACGATGCTCCCACCGGTCGACTCGCGGCTGCGTAGTTGGGGCATGATTCTCAAGGAAAACAGCTTGCTGGTTAGCCTGGCTGGGGTGCTGTTGATCATTGCTATCTTGATCAGCATCATGTAGAAGATGAAAATGCAAATGATCGAGCCGTTCTTGTAGGAATGACGATGTTGTCTTTATGTTGACGGCATTCTTTTCGCTGTT
The DNA here is from genome assembly GCA_937981885.1 of uncultured Caldilinea sp. GTDB lineage: Bacteria > Chloroflexota > Anaerolineae > Caldilineales > Caldilineaceae > Caldilinea. The sequence continues at coordinate 8,479 of CALJMI010000070.1, read as the reverse complement.
CAGTTGTCTGTGGGGAACGGCGGCAGTGTGCGGCGGCGTTCGACCAGCAGTGGTTCAGCCTCGGCGTCGGATTGGTGATACGTTGACTGAGGTTGTTGGATCGAGGGAGCAGCTGGGGTTGAGTGGCGTTCACTATGATGCAGCCCCCAGAAAAGCAGACCAAGCGGTGCGCAGATCAGCGCGCCGCTGACAAGTCCCCAGACCAGCAACGCCGCCACGCCGATCAACTGCGCCTGAAATTGTGCAGGGAAATCGGGCTGAAACCCGTGTGCAGCGAAAAGCCCTGTCACTCCCTGTCGGGCGACGCCAAGATAGGCGTCGACGCCGGTTGCCTGCCAGCCTGCACCCACCGCACCATCGGCAAAGATGCCTGCCAGCAGCAGCCCGACAATTGCCGGTGCGCCAGCTATGACCACCAGTCCGGTCTCGTCGTCGAGTCGCGCCAGATTGTCGATCACATAGGTCAACAGTGGCGTCGTCGCCCCGGCAAACAAACCGATCAGCAGGGCTGGCAGCGGCTGCATAAAGGGAGCGGCAGCCAAGCCGGCCACTGCTCCCGCCACTAACCCGCGCGCCGCCATCGTCGGATGGCTGCGACCGGCGACGAACCAAGTGTACATCAGCGGGATGAACGCGCCCGCAGTCGCCGCAAGCAATACATTGACGCTACCGCGCATCATGCCAAGATCGGACAGCGCCTCGACTTGCAAGGGATTTGCCCACAGCCAGCCGACGATGCCTGCCAGCATCAGCAAGGCGCCAACAACGGTGAGTAGCGGCTGATAGTCGTGCGGTAAGTCGGTTGCATTGGCTGCCGGGCGGCGCGGCGTCCACACTACCAGTGCAACCAACCCGAACGCAGCCGCCAGCAGAAAGACCACGCCAGCTCCGCCGAAGTCAATGAAGCCATGACCCAACGTCAGGTTGCGTCCAAGCGTTGCCAGCCAACCGCCGCCCTGCACCCAATTTCCGGCCAGCGGATAAACGACCCCGCCCATCAACAGCGCAATTGCCAGCGTCGCCAACCAGGGAGCGCGCCCGCGCAGCGCCATTACCGGCAGCAGTGTAACGACAAATAACCAGGGCAGGTGCGCCAGAAAGAGTGCATAGACCAGCGCCGTCATATCAGCGCCAGCCAGAAACCAGCCGCTGAGTCCCGCTGCACCCCAGCCCACGCCCCAGTCTGGCGGCAGAGGACTCCATTCCCAGACAAGACCGCGCAGTTCCGGACGCACGTACAGCAGGCCGATCCCGCCAAAATGCAATGCAAAGCCGACCGACCAATACGCTAACGCAGCCAGGCTGATGGCGCCCACTGCCGCCAGCGCCGCATTCCATGCCCGCTCGCGCTCTAGACCAGCCACGCCGATCAACACCAGACCTGCGGGTACGAGCAACGCCACCGTCGCCGCCAACAGGAACCAAAACATTGGAATCAGCGCATTTGAAGGTGGAGCGCCGCTCTGCGCCAGCGCTGGCGTTGGCGCAAACAATGTAGCCGAAGCAAACAGCACTGCCAGCGCCGCCACAATCGCCGTTCGATAACATCTCCGGCAATACGCTAAGTGGCGTGCTCGTTGCATTATCGGTACAGCAAAAAAAGGAATCATCATGAGATAGTATCGCTGTGCATTAGAAACGTGCGCCTATCATAGCAGAGGCATGGCGGATGCCAAAAGCGCGCAAGGAATGTGGTACACTGCCAGGAATGGTGCATCCATCAACGCGTAAAACAGAACATCTACCTTTGGGCAAGGGACGGCAACGGCTGCTGTCAGGGATGGTTTTTATTGTTTTTCTGTTGCTCTACGCCTTCACTGCCGCCCCTTCGATTGTCGAGCTGTTCGACGATTCGCTGGAATTTCAGTTTGTTTTGCCAACGTTCGGCATCGCTCACCCGACCGGCTATCCGTTGTACACGCTGATTGGCGGTGTGTGGAGCCATCTTCTTCCCTTTGGAAATTGGGCGTGGCGCGTAAACATCTTCAGCGCCGTCGCCGCTGCGGGGGCAGTTGCGTTGGTTTTTGTTCTCACACAGCGCCTTACCGTCAGGAATGAGCATAGCGATGTTTGGGCGGCAACCGCTGCCGCCATTGCGTTTGGCTTTGGCGAGGTCTGGTGGAGCCAGGCGACCGTAGCGGAAGTCTACGCCATGCACAACTTGCTTGTCGTTGCGATTCTGGCGCTCGCCGTTGATCTGCCTTCGACGGGCGGGCAAGCCGCCGACCGCCGCATGGCGTCGATGTTGGCTTTGATCGGGCTGGGGTTGGCGCACCACCGCATGATTGTATTGCTCCTGCCAGGGCTGGCGGTTTATCTTCTTTGGACAACGCCTGCGCTCCTGCGCCCGCGCCGGGTCTGGCTGTTCTGGCTGGCGGCGCTGCTGGCGCCGCTCCTGCTCTACGCCTATATTCCGTTGCGCGCCACACAGGGCGTCGTCGATCTGAACGGCAGTTACGTCAATACGTGGGCTGGCTTCTGGGATCATGTGTTGGCGCGGCGTTACATCAGCTTTTTCGCAGCCAACGAACTCACGCACAGCTATGACGCGCTGGGATGGTTCATGCTCTGGCGCGAGCAGATGGGGTGGGTGGGCGTCGGGTTGAGCATGCTTGGTTTCGGCGCGTTGGCTGAGCGTCGGCGTCGTCCAGCGTGGATGCTGATCGTGCTTGTGCTGACGGCGAATCTGATTTTCACGCTCAACTATCGCGTCGGCGACCCCGAAGTATTTCTGTTGCCGGTCTTTCTGTGCACGGCGGTTCTGGCTGGTGGTGGATTGGCGCTGATTCGCCGTTGGCTTCAGCACATGTCTGCCCCCTCGACACTGGTGGTGACATTGCTGTCGGCATTCATCATGCTTCTGTTGCTTGGCGGGATCGGGCGCAGCGCGCCGATCAATCGCAGCGCCGATTGGTCTGTACACGATTACGCCGTCGATATGGCGACAGTTGCCTTTCCCGAAAATAGCCGCGTCATCGGCATCGAAGGCGAGATGACGGCGCTGCGTTACATGCAGCGCGCCGAGCAGTTGGGGTTGGCGGCGGCGCCGGTGGTTGCCAATGCAGCGGAGGAGCGCCGCAGGGAATTGGCCGCCGGCATGGCTGCCGGCGCACCGGTCTATCTGACGCGTGAGCTAGAGAGGGTCGACGGCGTGTACAGCTTCACAGGAGAGGGGCCGCTAGTGCGGGTATGGCCGCGCGGGATGGTCGAGGAGCGCACGCCATCGCACCGCGTTGATCTGTCACTCCTCGACGGACGTCTGCTGATGGAAGGGTACGATCTCGAACGGCTGGAGTGGGCCGGCGGGCCGGTCGTGCGCGTCACACTTTATTGGCGACCGCTCGAATCAATCGACCGTGACCTGAAGATTTCGTTGCGTGTGGTAAATGAGGCGGGCGAGCCGAAAGCACTGCGCAGCGGACTACCCGCCGTCACCGACGCTTATCCGCTGCGCCAGATCGCACGCACACCGAGTTGGGAGAAGAATATCCAGGTGCGCGATGTCTATGAGACGAAGCTGCCTGACGATCTGACCGACGCCGCAGTGCTCGTGATCATCTACGACGCCGACACACTCGCCGAGGTGGGAAGATTGAAAGCATCCGTGCCTTGAATGTGTAAATCAATCCTGACGTTGGCGTTGCAGAAATTGGATGCAGTAGAGTTTGATTATGAAAATAGTCCATAAGCTTTTGGTCTGGCAGCCAGTTGATGGTACACTGCTTCTTTGCGATTACGATTTTCTGCATTGGCAGAGACAATTTGAGTGTAATGACGCGACAGCCAGACTTTAACCAAAACGATTCCAACAGTGAAAAAACAGGAGGAAAGCGTGCTGCAACGCCCAACACAAACAGCAGCTTTCTGGCGTGACCAGTTTGAGGTCACTGCCGATGATGCCGAATTTTTGCACCAATTTCTGCTTGACCATCAGACGCCGATGCGGCTCGACGAGTTGGCGATCGCGTTGATCAAAGAGTATCTGCGGCGTGAGAATGCTCGCATCGAACAGGAGCTGAGCAAAGGCGTCGTGTACATGCCCAAACAGCGTTATACGCCGGGACAGAAAGTGGTCTTTCCGGCGATGGAGTTTGCCGTCGGCGAGGTGATCGAGGTGCGTCCTGGTCAAAACCCAGAGCATGGGGACTTTGAGGTGATCAAGGTTCGCTTCAATGACCGGCAGAAGCCCCTCGAGTTCGCCGCCGCTTTGCAGGGGCCGCATCGACTCAACGAAGTGAACGGTGACCGCCTGCTGCACGATGATGCGCTGCTCTCCGCCGACGAAATCTACCAGCTTTATAAAACCGAGATCGACGAAAGCCTGCTCTTTGCCCTGGAAGAGGGTGACCGCAGCTCGGCGTTTGTGCAGGTTGACGGCAAGTGGTTGCTCGCCGATATGTTGGCGGAAGTGCACATCGGACATCTCAACATTGCTGAAGCGATGATCGAGATGCAGGGTAGGCCGCTATCGGCTGCGGAGTTGTTGGCGGAGGTTGACCTGGATAGCAATGTCAGCCCTGCCATGCGCGTCACCAGCCTTAACCATGCGATGGGCAAGGATGAGCGCTTTGCACGCCTCAACGCCAGCGATGGGGTTGTCTGGTTTCTGCGGCGCATGGAGCCGCCTGAAGTGCAAGCGCCGCCGTTGCTTCTGCGCTATCGCCCGATCGCCTACAACCGGTCGCTGCTCAGCGTCGAAATGTTGCAACTGGAATGGGAGTTGGACGACGAGTGGGGCGAAAGCAGCTTGAGCCGAGATGTGCCGTCGGTGGTGCCATCGACCAGCCTGATGTTGATTTACCCGCATCGGCGCCACGGCACACTGCCGCTCAGCGGTCGCACGCGCAGCTTTTTCCCACAGGCGGAGCTTGGCGTTACGCCGGTTACGCTGGTGGATGGGCGATGGGGCGCGCGCTATGAAGGTTGGGTTGTGCACGAAGGGCGTTACGTCGCCGGGCTTGGCAAGTGGATGGAGGATCATCAAATACCCACCGGCGCTTATATCACGATCGAACGCTCGTCTACACCGGGCGAAATAGTGGTTGATTTCCGCACGCGGCGTCCCAAGCGTGAATGGGCGCGTATCGCTCACGCCGATCTGGAAAACGGAGCGTTGATCTTTGAGATGAACAAAGTGCAGGTCGCGTGTGAGTACGACGAGACGATGATCGTCGCTCCACAGCATCTGGACGATCTCGACCAGCTGGCGAATCTGGTATTGCAGAGAGGGGCGGACGTGTCACAGATCGTTGCGCAGGTCACGCCGGAGTTAATCAAGCTGAATCCACAGGGCACAGTGCATGCCAAGAGCGTCTACAGTGCAGTCAACATGATCCTGCGCACACCGCCTGGCCCGGTTTTCTTCGCCCTGTTGAGCAATCGCCGTTTCCGTGATGTGGGCGGCGGCATGTTTGCGCTTGCGTAGGAGGTTTAAGCGATCATGGTATCTAGAGCGCTGGCTGAGCGACTGGACCGCTTCCGCCCACAGGTCGACACGAAATTTCATATCGACTATGAGTGGTGGGAGAAGAGCGGACAGAGTTTTCGACTCTATCTGCGCGACCAGCTCTGTGATGAGTGTCGCGCCCGGTTTGCCGATTATCACAACACAGAGGATGTCGATTGGGTCGACCCGGAGACAGGCGAGGTGCACCGCACCGACGCGCTGCGTGAATGTCTGCGCACGCGCTGCGCCAATGACCCGGACTATATCAATGAGAAGCTGCCGATCGCTTCGGCCTGCTTCCGCATCTTTCTTGCCAACAACAACACCGCGCTTTCGCCCAACGAGCTGCACCAGCTGCTGCCGTGGAAATCGGCTGAGGAAATCTTGCGCACGCTCGGCGGTCAGCAGGTGTATCTGGGTATTCGCCCTGTGGGACGGTGATCGGTGGGCGTTCTGCTGTTGGGCGCGCACATGTCGATCGCGGGCGGCGTCAGCCAGGCGCTAGATCGGGCGGCGTCGGTGCACAGCAACGCCGTCCAGGTCTTCACAAAGAATAACCGGCAGTGGGTTGGCCCGCCCATCAATGAAGAAGATGTTGAGCGCTGGCGCACGCAAATGCCGGCGCTGGGCATCACCTACGCAGTTAGCCACGCCAGCTATCTGATCAACCTGGCAAGCCCTAAAGACGAACTCTGGGAAAAGAGCTGGCTGGCGCATAAAGACGAAATTCGCCGCGCTCATGCATACGCAATTCCGCACGTCGTGCTGCATCCGGGTGCGCACACCGGCGCCGGCGACGAAGCAGGCATCGCGCGCATCGCCGAGGCGCTCAACCGCATCCACGCCGAAACGCCGGACTGCGCCGACACAATCACCTGTCTCGAGATCATGGCCGGGCAAGGCAGCGTGCTTGGCCGCAATCTGGCGCAGCTGCGCGCCATGATCAATCAGGTTGAGGAGCAGACGCGCGTCGGCGTCTGCCTCGACACCTGTCACGCCTACGCCGCTGGCTACGACTTACGCAGCGCCGACGGTTACGCCGCATTCATCGCTGAAGTCGACCGCTGGCTGGGGCTGGAGGCGGTCAAGGTCTGGCACTTCAACGACAGTAAAGGCGCACTGGGCAGCAACCTCGACCGCCACGTTCACATTGGCGAGGGTGAGATCGGCGAGCAAGGCTTTCGCCACATTCTCAACGACCTGCGCTGGGATGGCATCGCGATGTTGTTGGAGACACCTAAAGAAGAGACGCTCGAAGAAGATGCGATGAACCTGGCGCGTCTCTGCGCGCTGGTGGAGGACGAAGCGCGAATTCCGCCGGGGCTGCGCAAAGCCTGACGCAAATACGCTACCGTCCCTCTTTTTCTAGAGCTTCGATTGCTGCATTGCATTGACCAATGACAGCGTAATCCCATTCATCTTTTGTCTCGATCGTCCGATAACGTGCGCACAGTTCGCGCAAGGAGTCCAATGCTCGAATGTCACCGAGACGGTTTAGCGCCATCACCGCGTAAGCGATGCGCTTACTTGAATCACTTTGTCGGATGCGTTCGATCAGAAGCGGCGTAATCTCTTGACCCATCTCTACAAGCTCATCCAGTGCGTTGACTTCGGGAAGTTCTGGCGTTCCGAGATCATAGGACACGGGATCGACCTGGTTCAACTCATCCAGCAATAAGTCAACTTTCTGCGCAAGCCCAGCCTGTTCCATCATCACCTCCGAAACATTAGCATACTCCTCAGCGCAAGAGACGTCTATGTCAGAATATTGCGAGTGACGCTTCCCCCTGATATGCGCGTTGACAGCGACCAGGAGACCGACTGCCGTCCGCTCGGTCCTACTAGAGTGGTAACGAAATCGCGGTCGTGCTCGATATTGCTGGTGGCATTATAGCCGGTGCTCGGCGGGTCGGCCATCGAGATGATATAACCGAGCGGCGCATCGCCGCCTCCCAAGAATTCCTGGCGAAATGGCGCGCGCGAAGCATCTCGTCCGCTCTTGGCGATGTCATCGAACGTTTTTCCTTCTTCTGCGTGAACTACGCCGTTGATACGGAAGCGGGTGCGCTTGACGGTCTGCTCCAGACGAAATCCACCTGGCAAGCAAGGACTGGGGATGACGCCGTAGAGTTGGATGTTCGCTCCTACGCGGCTGCCAGTGTCAAACGCGCCGCCTGTGCCCGGATGGTCGTAATACCCTCTACCTCTCAGGTCAGGATAATAGCTGTCCATCGTCAGCCCGCCGAGGAAGGGGCCAGATGTAAGTTTGTGCATGCTTCTTGGCTGCGCGCATGAATCAGACTGAGGCGCCGCAGACGCGGTCGTTCCTGAAGCAGGGCCGCCTCCCACAGGCTCATCTACAACTTCTTCCTCAGGGGCGCCGGAAATGGGAATGTCGATGCCTCTATCCTGTCTTTGTGCGGGCGTCCGAATCGGGAAAACCTGGATCATGCCAAAGTCGTGTGTTGCCGGGATCAGATCGTGCGCAATCGGCTCGGCAGAGTTTGCCTGGAACGTGGCGGCTGCCCCGCCTGGATTCATGGGCATTGTACTTGTTTCATTGCGCTGCACGTCGAGGCTCGAACCCATTGCATGAGTCCGCCCCAAATGGGTCCGGCCAAGGGTTATAGGATCGGCAAGCGAACCTGGCTGAAGCGCCTTTGATTTCTCGGCAAAAGTGTACATCGTCGCTCTCCTTCAAATAGCAGCAAAGTGGCATCTGGTCAGCTCACCCGCATTTGTAGATTTGCTACACGCTCGCTTACTCGTGAGATGTCCACCAATACCGACGCTTCTCCCGCTCCCTGATTGCCGATGTACGTTGCCGAATCCGCCACGAACCACCCGAGCAAGCGAGCCGCGCCTGCCGCAAGGCCAGCGCGGCCGGCCGGCGCAGCCGTCTGCGTGAATTCATTGGCCTGCACATTGAGATGGCGCCCCAGCGTCACGTTGGCGATTCCTTCGATCACGTTGCCGTCGATCAGCAATCGGGCGAAGACGTCGCTGAAGAATGAAATTGGCCCTTCACCGGGC
>CALJMI010000069.1 GCA_937981885.1 uncultured Caldilinea sp. | reverse complement strand
ACTGCTCACGCAACACGTAATACGCAACACTGCGCTCATAAAATGTCAACCTAGAAATCAGTAATAGAATCACCGCATATCAACCACCGTGTTTCAACCAACGGGCGACGCCACCGGCGCAGCCTTGACGATCGATTCGTTGCCGGTCTGTTTGATCATGTGACCCGGCGGCACGACCAGAAACTCTTTCTCGTTCCAGTCGCCATGGATCAGCGCGGTCATCAGGCGACGGTCACCGGCTATACGCTCAAACGTCCACCCTTCGGCGCGCGCTTTTTCTTGCGCCTTCTGTTCGTATTTCGAGCCGTCGCCTAGCCCGGTGTCGATAAATGCGGCGCGCGTGTAATGGCTCATCCAGCCCCGCATCTCCTCGCGCAACATGTCGGCGGTCTCCTGACCGTACTTCTCGACCCAGCTTTCATATTGCTCGGCGTCGTCGATCATGCCTGCACCCAGCCCGCCCGACGAGCCAGGCTCCTGGCGCTCCATGTAGTCGATGCTGTACCAGTAGGTGCCTGGATGACGCTCGAACTGCTCCTGATAGCGCTCACGCGAGCCAAGATAGAGCGTGATGCAGTCGTGGGCACGCGGCATTACGATGGGTGTGTGGCGGGCGATCAAGTTGGCGGTCGATGTTCCGCACAGGCCATAGGCAAGCAAGATGGCGTCGCACTCACCCGGCTGGATGGCGTCGATCTCGTCCTGCAGCGTGTGACGGAGTTTCTTGGGCGAGTTATGCAGTCCCTGGCGGAAAAAGCGCGCAGTAACGGTGTGGGGCGAAGTAGCGGCCGCAGCGTAGACCGAGCGTGCTAATGCTTCGCAGGTTAGCGCAATGTAACGAGCCATTGGTATTACTCCTCTCTGGCGTTCATGTCAAACATGAATTCTATCACATGTCATGTTTCACCACCGTGCAATGATCTCGCTGCGACGGAAGGTGCGCACACCCCACCAAAGCAGCACGACAGCGGCGCTCCAGATCACTACGCCGAGCGCCAAAGTGAGCGCCACGCTCAGGTAGATGACGCCAAGCGCCTGGACGAGCACCAACAGCACAATCGGGATCACCACGATACTGGAGAGTTGGTAGGCCTCCTGGAAGGTGCTGACGCGTGAAGAGACAAGCACAGCCGCTCCCATACCCAATGCAGCCGCCCCTGGCGTCACCCAAAAGACGAGCACCAACCACATGGCGTTGGGAAAGAAGATGTGCTGCATCGTCGGCCATGCCGAGAGATTGACGGAGACGCCGTACAGCACAAAACTGACCAGAGAGACTCCCATTGCAGGCAACCAGCCCGAGAGCAGCTTGCCAACAAACAGCTCCATATCGCTCGTCGGCGTGTAGATCAGCGCCTCCAGCGTTTTGCGCTCCTTTTCGCCGGCAAAACTATCGGCGGCGATCACTGTCGACACCATCAAGGGCATCACCAGGAAAAGCGGTGCAAACATATAGAGCAGCATGTAGACGACCAACTGCTGTTCGAGCGTGTACGTGGCGAACTGTGCTTGCAGCGTCGCCGGCATCTGCGCAAGAAACTGTTCCAGTTCGCCGATGTTGACGTTCGGTGTACGTGTGGAAGCAGGCATGAAGTACCCAAGCGCCGCCGGCATCGCCACCATCAGGATCAACGGCACGATGATGAGCGGGTACATCACGCCCTTGCTGCGCGAAACAGTGATCAAATCGCGGCGCACAATCGCCAGGATCGCACGACGATTCATCGGGTCGCCTCCTGTTCTCCATGTAAAGCGAAGTAGACATCCTCGAGCGTTGGTTCTTGCGGGTCAAGACGGTAGAGGGGGGCGTCCGCCGCCACAAGCCGTTCGACAAGCTGCGGAATCTGCTCGCGGTCGGCCAGCGCCAGCGTCAAAATCGGGCGATCGTCGGCTTGGGTAACGTCACGCGCAGCGGGAAACGCATCTAGCACGCTACGCGCCAGCTCGACGCAAGCCGGCGAGGTCTCCACTTCCAGCCGCACACCCTGCCACAGATTGCGCCCCAGATCAGCAGGCGAGCCGATGGCGACCAGACGCCCATGCTCCAACACGGCCACGCGATGGCAGAGCCGTTGCGCCTCCTCCAGATTATGTGTGCAGAGAAAGACGGTGTGGTCGCCGCTGCGACTTTGCTCGCGAATCAAGGTGTGCACCTGCCGCGTCGACACCGGGTCTAACCCGGAGGTTGGCTCGTCGAGAAAAAGCAGTTCGGGTTTGTGAAGAAGGGCGCGCGCCAACGCCAGCCGTTGCCGCATCCCTTTGCTGTAGCCACTCACGCGGTCGTCGCCGCGGTCAGCCAATTGGAAGGCTTCCAACAACTCGTCGACGCGGGCGTTGAGCTGACTGCGCGGCACGTCGTAAAAGTCGGCATAGATGGCGAGTTGCTCACGTGCGGTCAACCGTTCGTCGAGTGAAGGCGTCTCGGTCAGCACGCCGGTGCGCCGGCGCAGGGCAACGCCATCGACCGCCGGATCAAGCCCAAGCACGCGCGCTTGACCGGCGCTGGCTGTCAACACACCGTTGAGCAGACGCACCGTCGTGGTCTTACCTGCGCCGTTATGGCCAAGAAAGCCCAGCACTTCGCCCTGTTCGATCAGCAGATCGAGCGAATCGACGGCGGTCAGCGCGCCAAAGCGCCGCGTCAGCCCTTTCGTCACGATCACGGCGGAGGTTTGTACTGTCATGGTCGCTGGATTGCTCCTTTCTTCGTAGCGCCGATAGATCGCTAAAAAGTCGTGCGCAGTGTCTGCGCCTGACCTGTTTCCGCCGAACGGTAGGCGGCGTCGAAGATTTCGATCACATGGTGCGCGTGTTCGGCGGTGGCGAGGGTGGGCTTGTCGTCCAGAATCCAGTCGACAAGCTGCATCACATCTTCGTAGACATGCGCTTCCTCCATCATACGGTGTTGGCCGACGACGTGCGGCAGCGAACCGTTCATGCCAAATTCAGCGTCGAGTTCCATACCGTCGTATTCGATCGGCTTGCCGTTGATCGTCGAACCGTTGATCACACCGTTCACGCCGAAGATCAAGGGGCGCCCCATGTTGGGCAGCCCGCCTGCCGCCACGCCGTAGACAAAGGCAAAGAAGGCGTCGCCAAAATCAAGCACCATCAACGTGTTGTCATCCATGTCGGTCGGCAGTTTCTGCCCGCGAAACTCGCGTTCGTGGATGCGCACGCCAGAGAAAGCGGTGACGCGCTTAGCCGGCCCAAGGATGCCGGTCATTGCATGCAACCCGTAGACGGTCATATCGTAGAGCGGCCCGCCACCTGGACGGCGGAAATACCAGGCCGGATTGATGTTGGTCAGCGGGTCGTCGCCGCTGCGCACCGATGCTTCGTCCTCGTGATACGTGCCAAACGCCGAGCCGGTCACCGCCCAGGTCAGACGGCCAAGCGCGCCTTCCTGGATCAACTCCTTGATCTTCTGATGGCGGGGGCGCAACATTTCGCCTGGTGAAGAGACCAGCTTAACGCCTTTGGCGCGCGCTGCGTCGATCAGCCGATCCGCCTCATCCACCGTCGTGGTCATGCTTTTATTGAAATGCACGTGCACGCCATGCTCAACCGCCAGCATTCCCTGCTCGTAATGCACGCCAATCGGCGAACAGATCGAGACGGCATCGACGTTGCCTGCTGCGAGCATCTCCTCCATCGTAGCGTAGGCGGCCGGCACGCCGAACCTGGCGGCGGCGGCTTGCGCTCGCTCCAGAACAGGATCGCACACGGCGGTGATGCGCACGCGGTCGCGCACATCCTCCATCGTCAGGTGGGGGAAATGGCCGCGCAGCGCAATACTGCCCGCGCCGACAATGCCCATTCGCACATAATCGCTCATCGTAAATCTCTCCAGGTTGTTTGGTGGCGCCAGCCCGTGGCGGATTTAAGTTTGTTGCAATTCATCAGCGACGCGTGCCCGTCGATGTCTTGAACCAGCGGCAGGAGATCGGGGCGAAACCGTTCGATCAGTTCCAGCGTTGGTTCAAGTGTGAGGGTGTCGTCCGCATTGAGAAAGTATATATCGTGCCGCGGCAAATCTTCAGCCGCCTCCATCAACGCACGATGCGCCGCGGCGACATCTTCGCTCCCGACCCAGCTCCACAGCCATGGACTCCAGGCCGTGACCGGCGCCACACTCTGTGCGTGCTGCCGCCGACGTTCGGGCGGAAAGATGCCAGCGATGCGCGTCACATAGGTGCGGATGCCGTAGGCGCGCGTGTAGCTCGCCAGCAGATCTTCGCCCGCGCGTTTGGTGAAGCTATACGAATCCTCGGGATAAGTTGGATGGGTTTCGTCGATGGGCAGAAAGGCATGTGGGAAAGGCGCGTCGCTGATGCGGAAGCCATGACCCAGCGCGCAGTTGCTGCCGGCCATCACCACCGTGCGCACCCCCGCCTCGACGGCCGCCTGCATCAAGTTGTAAAGCCCAAGCATGTTGGTGCGAAACGTTGTGTCGGGCGCCAGCCCTGCCGCTTCCGCCTGGCTGCGCAGTTGCGGGTGGTCGGTCGGCCATGGCTGCGCTGCCAGGTGTTGGATGGCGTCGATGCCTTGTTGCACGGCGCGACGACAGTCGTCGAGCGCAGTGAGGTCGCCGCGAATCCACGGATAGGCGGCAAATTCCGCTGGCGGCTGATGGCGGGCGAAGAGCACCAGGTCGTGCTCATGCGCCAGCGCTCGAATCACGTAAGCGCCTAGCTTGCCGTTGGCGGCGGTGACAAGGACGCGCATCGAATGTCTCCTTCCCTGCGCTGAAAGTATTCTTTATGACTATACCATAGTCTGCTACAATGCCATGCTATGCCAAACCACTGGCGTGCTGTCGCTCAACGTATCGCTGATCGACCCGCAGCTCGACGCCTCGCTGTAGGTGGATGGGCGTGAGCTGGTTTCACATAGCAATCTTTCAGGAAGTTTTGAAGCCTCCTGGGAGACAAGCAGTCCATCTGAAAGTCAACAACGCAGGCAGCAGAGCGTCGCTCCTCGCAACTCATCTCTCGCCTCTTTTAACCAGGAGTATGCGGCATGTCATTATCGCCCGCCGACCCAACTTACACCCGCGACCTGGACAGCAGTCTGGTCTGCCGCTGGTCGACGGCGGAGGACGCCGCCAAGATCGCCCACTGTTTCGCTACAGTGCATCGCCCCAGTGCCGACGCGCCGCTCAACCCGCGCGAGGCAGACATCATCCGCATCATGATGGCGCCCGGTTTCCCGTTCATGAACGCTGGCGATTTCGCGATTGTGGAAGATGTCAGTCGACCGGAGCATCCAGTGGTTGCCTGCACGTGCTACTGGCGCCATACATGGAGCTACGCCGGCGTTCGCTTTGGCGTCGGGCGCCCGGAGATGGTCGCCACCTTGCCGGAGTATCGCAACCGCGGGCTGGTGCGCGCTCTGTTCGAGATGGTTCATGCGCGCAGCGCCGCTAACAACGACCTGGTGCAGGCGATCACCGGCATTGCCTACTTTTATCGCCAATTCGGTTATGAATATGTACTCGATCTTGAAGGGCAACGCTATGTGAACCTAACCGCAATCCCAGAACTAGCGCAGAACGCCGCCGAGCCGTACACATTACGCCTCGCCACGCTGGATGACGCACCCCATCTCACGGCGCTCTATAACCAGGGACGTAGCCGCAGCCTGGTCTGGCACGAAGCAGACGACGACTTCTGGCGTGCGCATCTTGCCAGTTGGGACGATCCAGCCGTGCAGGGCAAAGACTCGACGGAGACTGCGCTCTACTCACGTCTGCATATGATCGTCGACGCCGAGGACGCCGTGTGCGGTTATGTGCTGCCTGCGATGCGACGCCGCGGCAAGGCAGCGTGGGTCTTTGCGCTCGAACTCTATCCGCACGTGAGCTGGCTGGCGGCGATGCCGTCGCTGCTGCGTGCGCTGCGCACCCACAGCGAGCAGATTCCCGCGGTCACACCCGACGCCGGCTCAGTACGCGAACTCTGCTTTATGCTTGGGCGCGCCCACCCCGCCTACACGGCAATGGGCGAAGCCATCGCTGCGCGTTATGAGAAACCCTATGCCTGGTATCTGCGTGTGCCCGACCTGCCGCGCTTTTTGCGGCACATTGCGCCGGTGTTGGAACAGCGGTTGGCGGATTCGATTCTGCCTGGGCACAGCGGTGAACTCATGATCGAGCTATATCGCAGTCGGCTCAAGCTGGTCTTTGAACGCGGCAGACTCATATCCGTCGAACCTGCCGCTGTACTTGCCTATGGTGACGATCCGCCTGCGGGCTTCCCGCCGTTGATCTTCCTGCAACTGATCTTCGGCTATCGCAGCCTGGCGCAATTGCGTGCGACCTTCCCGGATGTCTACGCCGAGCCGGAAGCAGCAGTGCTGCTCGACATCCTTTTTCCTGAGCTGCCGTCGCGCGTCGACAGCCTGGCTTACGTGTAGAGGCTGTCACGCACACAGATCGTAGGTCATCGTCTCCGTTATGACAGAGCACCATGTCACACCGGAGGCGATGACCTACCGAGCAGTAGGGGATTTCGACACGGAGCACGCAACACTTGCGCCATGAAAACTTCGCCTGGCGATTAGTCATTGCGCGGATAAGGCGTCTGCGTGATCGTGTCGATCATCGCCCAGAAATTTTCCAGCGGCGTGTCGAGCTGCACGTGATGCGTTGGGCCAAGAATCAGTCCGCCGCCTTTGCCCAACGTATCGAGGCGGTGCAGCACCTCGGCGCGCACGTCGGCGGGCGTTCCAAACGGAAGGGTGTGCTGCACGTCGAGCGACCCCCAGAAGCAGAGATTCTTGCCATACTTCTGCTTGAGTTGCGCCGGATCCATACACGATGGCTGGATCGGATTGAGCACATCCAGCCCGATCTCGATCAGATCGGGAATGATCGGATCGATCACGCCGTCCGAGTGATAGGCAACCTTGACCTGTGGATTGATCGCCTTGAGCTCAGCAATGAAGGTCGCCACGCGCGGCTTGAGAAACTTGCGCCACGTTGCTGGCGAGAGCAGCATCGATCGCTGCGCGCCCACGTCATCGCCGATCCAGATCATGTCGACGCCCATCTCGGTCAGCTTTTTTGCTGCGGTCAAATGATAGCGATAGGGGATGTCGAGCAGCCGTTCAGCCAGCTCTGGGTTGAGCAGAAAATCCGCCAGCATCTGCTCATAGCCGCGCAGCGCCCACGCCGTCTCGAACATTGTGGTCACCGTCACGCCGACGATCCAATATTCGTCTTTGAGCGTCTCGATCAGCCAGGCTGCATCTGCGTACAGTTCGGGGCGATTGGGATCGGGCGGGACATAGCGGTCGATGGCGTCGTCCTCGGCAAGCGGAAAGACGCGCATCTCAGTGTAGCGTCCCTTGCCAAAGCGCGTATCATACTCCGCCGACTTCCAGCCAACGCCCCACTCGTCGGTGTACTCCCAAGCGTCCTGATAGTAGGAATTTGCCCAGCCGACTGAGGTGAGCAACATATCCTCGCCAAGAGCGCGTTCCAGTTCGTAGGTGTTGCCGCCACCGTGAGGGTTATGAAGTTTGTCGCCGCCAAGCGCCATGGTTGTACGCAGCCGCGCTGCAAATTCCGGTGTAAAAGACGCCTGCATTGGGCAGCGGTCCGGGATTTCATGGTTGAGCGCCATCATCACACGTTCGCGGTGTTTCATCGCACACTTCCTTTCCAACTATCCCTGTGCCCCAAAAATTTAAAGGATTATGCCAGCGCCTGCTTGACCAGCGCCAGCGAAGCCACACAGTCATCATTCGGATTGTACTCTTCCGGTTCGTGCTCGATACTGATTGCACCGGTGTAACCCATCTTTACAAGCGCATGCACGCAGTCGACCACCGGCACAACGCCGGCGCCAAGCCGACAGGTCTTGTGCGCGCCCGGGCCAGTCACGTCCTTGAGATGCACGTGAAAGAGTCGCGGCTGTACAGCGCGCAGCGCCGCCACGGCATCGACGCTGTACGTGCCAAACCAGCCGGTGTCCACGCAAAAACCGAGCACGTCGTCTTCACCCTCACCGACCTTCTCGGTCATCTCCTGGATCGACTTCTCCGGGTGATTCTCGTAGCCAAACTTGAGGCCGTAACGACGCAGCGTTTCGGCCATCCATATGCGGTCATTCGCAAGCAATGCACAGTTGCCACCCAACACCGGCGCTCCAATGGCCTGGGATAGCCGGCAAGCCTGCTCGAATTCGGCGCGGTCGTTGCCGAACCAACCGGCGGTGCTGACCACCGTCAGGTTGTGGCGCGCCAGTGTTTCTCGCGCAATCCGGATGTGATCTTCCGTCGCCCAGGCATAGTGTAGATGCGCCAGCCAGATGTCGACCGCAGCGAAGCCCAGCCCAGCGACTTCAGCCATCAGCGCGTCGAAACGCTCGGCGTAGGTCTCGATAGGGCGAAAATAGGCTTGCGTAGCGTTGTCGCCTTGCATCCAACCCTCAGTCATGTTGTAATCAAGTTGCCGCGCCACGTAGTTAGCGGACATGAACGAAAGTAAATTCATTATATTTTCCTTGTGTTGACGTGAATTGAACCTATACCCATCATGTTACCACAGCTGCAGTCCACGACGGCGGCGACGCAGCGTCTCGACAAGATGCACCAACAGATAGTGCGACTTCAGCGACAGATCGTGAGCGTGCATGTAGCGAATTTCGCGCCCGCCAAAGCCGCGTTTGAAGACTGAGAATCCTGCCCAGGGATGGTCGGGCGCGCCGGCCGGTGCGATGCCCCACAGATCGTACTGCGTGCAGCCGCGTGCTTGCGCCGCCTCGATGATCCGCCACTGCACAAGATGGGGTGCAAAGGTGCGCGGCGCCACCCGTGACGAGGCGCCGAAGTGGGCGTAAGCCGTGTCGCCATGGAAAATCTCACCAACACGGCGGCGAGCGCTACGCCGTTGCGCCAGCCACAAACGACAGCGCAGTCACCGCTGCACGCAAAAGCGCGCGCTTCGGCTTCGATATATTGCCGGGCAATCGGCTCGAAGCGCTGATCCGCCGCCGTCTGTGCGTAGAGATCGAGCAGCACCGGCAGGTCGCGCAGTGAAGTGTCCACTGTCACCTCGACGCCAGCGCGCTCTGCATCGCGGATTGCATTGCGCGTCGTGCGTCGCATCTGCCTGAGCAGCGCTTGCGGCGACGGCGTCAAATCGATGATCCAGGTGTTCTCGACGTACAGTTGAATCGGCGCCGGTGTGCGCCATGCGCTTGAAAGACACTCTCCAGCCCAGCGAGCGGCGGGTTGAGCCGAACATAGACGACCTTTTGTATGCACCCTGCTGCAGCAACGGCGTCGAACATTGCATCGACGTAGTCAGTTTGTGTCCAGTCATACAGCAGCGGGCCGTGCGGGCAATGCAGGAATGACCCCGGCTTCAGGTGAAACCATACAAGCTGCGCAGCGCCGACCAGCTCAGGGCAGGCAGGGCCATCCAGGATTTGTTCTGGCGCGCCGCCACCTGCATTGGCTCCGGCGGCAGTAAGTGCTAACGCGTGGGCGTTATTGGTCACAAGTCACAAGTCACAAATCAGCCTTCGCTGTTTTGACGCCTGACTCGTGACGCCTGACTTCACTTCACCGCCGCAGTCGGGCAAAGTATTGCTTACGAAATTTCGCCACCTTCGGCGCAATCACGACCTGGCAGTAGGGTTGCATGGGGTTTTGCGCAAAATAGTTCTGATGGTACTCCTCCGCTGGGTAAAACATGTCTAGCGGCGCCAGCTCGGTCACCAGCGGGTTGGGCCAGATACGCTGTGCGGCGACTTCATTCATCACCTCGATCGCTGTCTGCTTCTGCGTCTCATCGTGATACAGAATGATCGACCGGTATTGCGTGCCCACGTCGGCGCCCTGGCGATTGAGCGTCGTCGGGTCATGGATGGTGAAGAAGACGCGCAGGATGTCAGCATAGCTGATCACCGCCGGGTCGAAAGTCACCTGCACCACCTCGGCGTGCCCGGTCGAGCCGCTGCACACCTCGCGGTAGGTCGGGTTCTTGACATGCCCGCCGGCATACCCCGACGCCACCTTCTCGACCCCGTTCAACTCGACATACACCGCCTCCAAACACCAGAAACACCCGCCGCCGAGGGTGGCGACTTCGAGCTGGTTGTGATGATTGCTCATAGATTCTCCTTACGTTGAGATTGGAGATTGGAGATTACAAGACTATGCGATTGTGCGATCTGTAACGTCTACAGCAAGCAGACGAAATCTCCAATCTCCAATCTCCAATCTCCAATCTCCAATCTCTTAATTCTCCTACTCTCTCTCTTTCCACGCCATCTTCAGCGCCAGCAGCGCCGCGCCTACAGCAGCATCAAGATACGGCGTAATGATCTCGGCGTGCGGTGCGACTTCTTCCAATCGCATCGTGAGCAGACGACGCAGCAGGTCGCCTTGCGTCAGATTGCCGCCGGCAAGAACGAGCGGGAACGACTGATTTTCCAGCCCCAACCCGCGAATCACCGCCTCCGCGCGCTGCGCCAGGTTGTCTGCCGCCCATGCCAGAATGCGGAACGCCACTTCGTCGCTCTCCGCCGCGCACGCCTCAGCCAGTTGGGCCAGCCCGGCGACGTGCGCCCACCCACTCTGTCCGTAGGTCCAGGCGATCAGCTCCTGCACCTCGTGGAGGCCGAGGTGCGTCAGCACGCGATTGCGCAATGCGGTCGCAGGGCCACAGCCGTCGGTCGCCGCCGTGATCGACTGCAAGATCGCTGCGCCGATGCTAAAGCCGCCGCCTGGGTCGCCCAGGATCGCGCCCCAGCCGCCTGCGCGTCTTCGACGTCCCTGCGCATCGATGCCAAAAACGATCATCCCTGTGCCGCTGATGACCACCACACCGTAGAGATCGCCGCCGGTGCCGCTTGCCAGCGCCGCCACTGCATCGTTGTCGACGTAGGCGTAGGCACGCGGCAGCATCTCCGCCATCCATCCACGGACAAGCTGCACATCGGTAGGTCTTCCCACGCCCGACATGCCCACCCCGATGGCGATCACTTCCTCCGGTTCGGCGCTTGCCTGCGACAACACCCTCACAATCGCTTCGGCCAATCGCTCGCGCACCGTGCCATGCTCGATGGCGTTGATATTGGTCGAGCCGACGGTCGTTGTCGCCACGACTTCGCCTTCTTCGTTGACGGCCACGCAGCGCGTCTTCGTGCCGCCGCCGTCGATGCCAAGAGTAATCATAGTGTGAATAAGATTAGGGGATTAGAGATTGGAGATTGGAGACTAGAGATTGGATCCGCTTGTTGTTCGGACGGTCAATCGCCTAATCTCGCATTCAACCCAATCTCCAATCTCTAATCTCCAATCTCCAATCTCCGGTAATTCCTGCCAGGTGCGATTACACCCAGCATAGCTTCTTCTCTTGCGCCAGTGCAGGCTGGGACGTTGCCGGGCAATCCATGTGCGCAGAGGTAGGCGAGCAGGGCGAAGGTGAGCGCTTCTTTGGCGTCGGCGTCGATGCCCAGTGCATGGTGGGTGACGACCTCGATGTCCCGCCCCAATCTTGCCGCTAACCTGGCGCGTAGCTCTGTCAGTAGCACAGGATTGTGCGCGCCGCCGCCGGCGATCACGACCTGCGCCAGGAGGCCGGGCGCAAAGCGGGCATAAGCATCGGCGATGGTGGCAGCGGTCAGCGCCGTGACAGTGGCGACGAAGTCTGCATCGTTGGCGCCTGTGGCGTCGGCTTCGGCGCGCATCGTTTCAACCATCTGCGCTGTGAACAGCTCGCGGCCAGTCGTTTTGAGCGGCTGCTGCTGATAGTAGGGATGCGTCAGCCAGCGCTCAAGCACTGGCTCGTTCACCTTGCCTTGTCGAGCCAGTGCGCCGTCGTGATCATAGGTCAGTGCCCCGCCGCTGACCATGCGCATCGCCCAGTCGATCAGCACATTGCCGGGCCCGGTGTCGAAGGCGAGCGGCGCTGCGTCCTGCTCGATCGATGGCAGAAAGGTCACGTTGCCGATGCCGCCGATGTTCTGCACTGCGCGCCAGCCACCGATCACACCGTTGAGTGCAGGCGGTGGGCGCAGCAGCAGCCAGTCGAAGATGCTCACCAGCGGAGCGCCCTGTCCGCCTACCGCTACATCCGCCACGCGGAAGTTGCCGACCGTCGTCACACCCGTGCGCGCGGCAATCACAGCCGGCTCGCCGATCTGCAGTGTGCTGGTCACCTCTCCGTCGGCGGTCACGTCGTGCCAGATTGTCTGACCGTGGCTGCCGATCAGGTCGAGGCTTGCCAGCGGGATGCCAGCAGCAGCAGCGACTTGCCGCACGGCGTCG
The DNA here is from genome assembly GCA_937981885.1 of uncultured Caldilinea sp. GTDB lineage: Bacteria > Chloroflexota > Anaerolineae > Caldilineales > Caldilineaceae > Caldilinea. Next base: position 43,642 of record CALJMI010000069.1, on the reverse strand, counting down.
GCGAAGACTGCCGCCAAGCGAAAGTTGGCGCGGCAGAGATCAGCCGGCGTCCCCCGCCCGGCAAAGAGGTTGAAGATCAGCGCCTGATCCGCTTCGCGCCAGGGCACAGTAGTAAACGCGCGCTGGTCGATCTTGAGGCCGGCGCCGTGGGGTATTGGCATCCCGGTGATGTCGGCAATCGCCACGTCGATGCCGTCGGCGGAAGTGCCGCTCATCAAGCCTGCTATCAGCATGATGAGTCCTTACGCCAACGCGTTTGCCAGTTCCTCTGCCCGCGCCCGATACTCCGCCATCGCAATGACCTGCCCACTTAGCCGCGCGTCCTCAGCGGCAAAGGCGAGCAGGTGACTCTCCAGCGAGACGCGCGCGGTGGTCAGCGGGGCGATCTCGCCGCGCAGCACGCGCACGAAGTCATGCATGATGCCCTCATCGCCGCCGCCGTGTCCGGTCGTGGGGCGCTCGATGGTGATGCGCTCCGACTTGCCGCCGTGGATGTTGACTTCGATCTCGTCCGGCTCGACGCGAGCGCGCAGGGTGCCCTTCGTGCCATCGTAGCGCATCGAGCGGTGCTCCTCGTTGGAGTGGCCGTGCATGACCAGCGTCACCGACGCGCCGCTTGCCAGTTCCATCAACACGGTCTGGTGATCGACCACGTCGTTGTCGCAGCGATAGACGCAGCGCCCGTAAGGCCCGGTCTCGATGGCGCGCTGGCGGCCGGCGCGGCTCACGTCGTGCGTCATTGCAGTGAAGGGCCAGACATTGGGCGCATCGGGGTCAAGACCCGCCGCCAGCAATCGCGCACGCGCGCCGGGCATGGTGCGTTCGTAGTCGAGATAGATGGCGAGCGCCGAGAAAGGGCACGTTGCCTCGATTGGGCAGCCGTCGGTGCAGCGGTGTGGTATCTCTGGACCCACGCTCTCGCTGCGAAAGTGCATCAACGAGCCGACCGACGATAGCCGCGTCACCGGCTGCTTGAGATTCCAGACCAGGATGTCCAAGTCGTGGCAACACTTCGCCAGGATCATCGGGCTGGAGAGCGCCTTGTTGCGCCAGTGGCCGCGCACGAAACTGTGCGCCATGTGCCAGTACGCCACATTCTCGCGATGCTCGATGGTGACGATCTCGCCGATCACGCCCGATTCCAGCACCTCGTGCAGCTTGCGCCAGAAGGGGGCATAGCGCAGCACGTGGCAGATTTGCAGCACGCGCCCGGTGCGCTCCGACGCCTGCACAAGCTGGACGCAGCCTTCGAGCGTGTGCGCCATCGGCTTTTCGAGCAGCACATCGTAGCCTGCCTCCATCGCTGCAATCGCCGGCGCAACGTGCATCTGATCTTGCGTGGCGACGATGGCGCCATCCGCCAACTGCCCGGCGGCAACCAGATCTTCCCATGTAGTGAAACAATGGCTGTCGTCGATGTCATGCGCCTCCGCCAACTGCTCACGACGAATGGGGTCCGGCTCGGCCACGCCGACAATGCGCACTTCGTCGGGATGGCGCAACGCGTAGGACGCATACGCCCTCCCACCGCGGCTGCCGGCGCCGATTACCACAAGCTCAATTGGACGTGACATATTCTTCCTCTTTGTAAGTTTTGTTGATCTGCGCGGCAACGCCAGGCACACTGACGCCCGCAACGTTGGAGATGTGACTATCCCATGACTGCCTGCTGCCATGCGCTTTCAAGTAGAGCGATACTCTTGGGCACGGCAGTCTGTGCAGGTTCCTCGCCTTCCATTTCGAGCGAGACATAGCCTGTAAAACCGGCGTCAAGCAAGATGTGGAAGATGCGCGCGTAGTCGAGATCGAGCGTGAAGACCGTCCCGCCGCCCGGATAGGTTTTGGCGTGTGCAAGCCAGACATAAGGCGCAATCTTCTGCATTGCGGCGTAGATGTCCGGCTCGAAATAGAAGTTGCCCATGTCCAGGATCGCACGCAGCCATGGCGAATCGATCGTTTCGATGATGCGCAGCATCCCATCGGCGGTCGTGGTCAACCCCCAGTGATTTTCGAGCAGCAGCATCACGCCGCGGCGTTCGGCATGGGGCAGACATTGTTCCAGCGCATCGATGCACCAGTTGAATCCGTCGTCCAATGTGTATCCCTCCCACGGTTCGACCCAGCCGCGCGCAGCAATCAGCTCCGAGAAGGGGCCGCCCTTGCGAAAGCCGCCCGAATTGATCCGGATCGATGGGATGCCCATTTCATGCGCCAGATCGATGCAGCGCAGCGTGTGAACGATCTCGCGCTGGCGGTTTTCGACTTCGGGCCAGACAAAGTCCTGATGGATGCCCAAATTGTAGATGTCCAACCCCAACTGGAATGCGCGTCGCTTGAGCGACTGCAGATAGCTGTTCTCCTCGGAAGCCATTTGCCGGTGTAAAATCTCGACGCCAGCCAGCCCTAACTTCGCCGCCGCCTCCATCACATCCTCCAGCGGCGTGACTTCGGGCGTGAAGTGCCAGTAGGAGTAACTCGAAGTGCCTAAACGCAATGTTGCCATGATCAGCTCCTGTACATTTGGGTGGCGACCTGCGAGATGATTTGTTTTGCGTGTTGCGTGTTGCGTGTTGCGTGATAGTGACAACACGCAACACGCAACACGCAAAACCTGCGCTAGAGTCTCACCGGCTCTCCACGGCGCGCCGATTCATAGGCGGCGAGCGCAACCTGCATGGCGCGCAGACCGTCCTCGCCCGTGATCGACGGTTCACGACCAATGCGCACCATCTCCACGAAATCGGTCATCAGGCCGCGGTCAATGCTGCTGCCATAGCCCACCCATTGCGTCTTGCCAGCTGCATTCGAGGCCACGGTGATATATTGGTGCAGGGTGTCGGCATAGACCACACCGCGCTCGCCCAGGATCTCCAGCTTGACATCGCCCCAGATCGTGTAGCTCAGCGGGCGTGACCAGCTTGTGTCGAGCGTGCCATAGACGCCGTTGCTCAACGTGAAGGAGAGCAACCCCGCGTCGTCGATGCCCAGACCTGGGTGCAGCAGGCTGTCACCGATCTCGGCGTAGACTTCAGTTACTTCGGCGCCAAAGAACCAGCGCAGCACATCGATGACGTGCACAGTGTGGTCGAGCACTGCGCCGCCGCCCGCCAGTTCTGGGATGGTGAACCAGCCGCCCGGCATCGAGCCATGATTGGTGCAGTTGACGGTGAAGATTTCGCCGAGGAGGCCAGCGTCAAGCTGGCGTTTGAGTTCGATCACGGTGGGCGCAAAGCGCACCGGGAAGGCAATCTGGAGCTTTGTGTTCGTTGCTGCACAGTGGTCGATCATCGCCTGTGCGTCGGCGACGGTCGTGGCAATCGGCTTTTCACACAGGATCGCTTTGACTCGCCCAGCGGCCTGCTCGACCAACGGTCGGTGATGGGCGTTCTCGCTGCACACAACCACGGCATCCAACCCGGCGTCGAGCAGAGCGTCGGCGCTGGCGAAACGAGGGACGCCATACTTTGACGACCATTCGGCAGACATGGCATCGTTGTGATCCCACATGCCGACCACCTCGACGCCGCGCATGGTCAGAAGGCTCTGAACATAGCTTTCCGAATGCAGGTGGGCAATGCCCAGGAATCCGATGCGAACAAGTTGATTGGTCATGGCGTCACCCTCCAAAATCTTTCATGGCGATCACTTTGCCGGTGCGCATTGATTCGATGGCAGCCAGCGCCACGCGCACCGCCTCCAACCCGTCGCGCGCCGTCACGATCGGTTTGGCGCGCCCTTCCAGCACGTCGATGAAGTGCGCCAATTCGGCATAGTAGGGCTCATCCTCGTCGGCAGTTGGGCTGCTGCCAGTGCGCCGAAAGCCGTGTGCATCGTCGTAAAGTTCGTAGACAAGCGGCGGACGATCCAGCGAGTCCCATTCGATCAGGCCACTGTCGCCTGCCACTTCGACGCGCGTGCGGAAGGTGGTGCGCGGATGTGACCAGCTCACCTCGATATGTCCGATAGCGCCGGATGTGAAGCGCAAGAGGATCAGCGCGTGATCCTGGAACTCTTTGCCTGAAAAGGTCAGCCCGCGCGCAAAAACGCGCTCGACCTCGCCGCAGCACCAGCGCGCAAAGTCGATATCGTGTACAGCCACATCGAGCACCACGCCGCCGCTAAGGTTGAAGTCGGCGTAGTGAGGCGCCGAGAAGTCGCGCCCCGGTCGCGGAAAGCTGCCGCTGCGTGCGCTGCGATAGACGCCAGGCGCGCCGATGGCGCCAGCGTCGATCTGCGCCTTGACCTGTTTGTACATCGGAAAGAAACGCACCACCTGCGCCGGGAAAAGCGGTGCACCAGAGCGCTCGCACGTCTCCACCATCTCCACTGCATCGGCAAGGTGACGCGCCAACGGTTTCTCGCAGATGATGGCTTTACCCGCTGCGGCAGCCGCCAGCACATTCTCTTTATGCGCCGTGCCCGGCGTACAGACATCGACCACGTCGACAGCGGCGAAGAGGTCGTCGAGCGTGGCGAACACCTGCCCGCCATAGCGTTGCGCGGCCCGCTCCGCCGCTTCCGATCTGACATCATAATATCCGACAAGCTCGATGCCTGGCATCCGTCGCCAGCCATCGAGGTGAATGGCGGCAATCGCCCCCGTTCCGATCAGTCCGATTCGTTGCATAGTTCCTGGTTTTCTCCGAAAAGGTTGTGATTGTTTCTGATCTACCTGTATCGTCGCATACGAACTCTACCTGCGCAAAAAGGCAGACAGCGCTGTTGCCAAGGGCGGATAAATGTGCGTCGTCACACATGATCCGTGAAAAACAGATTGGCCCAGGAAAAAAGGTTCGAGCAAGGCGTCAAACAAGGCATCGAGCAGGGCATCGAGCAAGGAATTCGCACTGGTCGCATTTAGGCCATCGTGCGCCAGCTCCAGTGGCTCTTTGACCCGCTGGCGGAAGACGACCTGACGGAGATCGAAGCCCTAACTGCTGCGCCGCTCCACCGCCTGAGCAAAGACTTGTCGACTTCACGCTGTCCGCTGACCTGGCGAAGTGGCTGGAACAACCACCGGCCGCTTAAGCAATGCAGATTGTAGGAAATAGAACGCGGATAGCGCTTTGCCGTAAGGGCTTGGAATTCCAAGCCCTTCTAGCGATATATCGCAATGGGGGCATGAAATTTCATGCCCGTACGATTATCGGAGAATTTTGCGAACACGCATTCATCTGGTTCATCCGCATGCTACTTTGTCCTGTCACAGCGCAACCGGCTGTTCAGTTACCGGCATGACGCCTTGCCGTCGCAGCAGCAGGAAGCAGACCGCACTGCCGACGGCAAGCCCAGCGCAGACCAGGAACAACGTGTTGAATCCTGCCGCCTGCACCAGCATCCCACCGGCCAGGCTGCCTGCCAGTTGACCGGCGCTGCCCGCCGTGTTGAAGAGACCGCTGTTGCTGCCGCGTTGCGCCTTGCCGCCAACCTCAGCAGCAAAGGTCATCGCCGCTGAGGTGTAGCTGCCAAAGCCAAAGCCGCGCACCACCTGCACGCCAAGCAACGCTGGCAAGCTCGCCACCAGCAGGAGATAACCCAACTGCACCAGCGCAATGCCAAATCCACCTGCCGCCAGCACTGCGGCACGACCGACCACATCCGACAGCGCACCGCTGAGCCACATCGCCGGCATCTCGATGAAGGCGGCGAGCGACCACAGGCTGCTGATCGTCGTCATACTATAGCCGTTGGCGGTCATGTAGTTGGGCCACATCGATGTCGAGGCGACGTGCGCCATTGTCCACAACGCTACGCCAGCCAGGAAGAGCACGGGCAAGCCAGACGAACGCCGACCCATCGGTGCAGCGCTGACCGGAGCCGATAAAACAGGCGCGTTGACCTCGCGTAGCAGCAGCGCCGCCAGCGTGGCAGCCATGAAAAAAGCGCCGCACACCCAAAAGACGAAACTCAAACCGATCGTGTCTGCCATGCGCCCGCCCAGGAATGCGCCGGCGGCAAATGCGAGCGAGCCAAGCCCGCGAAACAGCCCCATGCTGCGCCCCTTGCGCGTCGATGCATCCAGCGTGTCACCCATCAGCGTTAAGCCCAACGTCGCCACACCGGCCATCCCCAACCCATCGAGCAGACGCGACGGCCATGCCATGAGCACACTGTCGGTTGCGCCGAGCCACAGATAGGCGGCGCCCACGCTTGCCAATGCCGCAATATAAAGCGGTTTGCGCCGCTGCAGCCGATCCGCCAGCCAGCCCCAGCCAGCATTGCCAGCCAGCATCACCACGATCGTGGAGGTGAGAATTACAGAGATGAGTGCAAAGTCTGCACCCAGCGATTGGAGATAGATCGTCAACAGCGGAGAGCTAATGCCAACAGCGACAAAGGCGAGCAAATTGACAAGTGTGAGAATACGATAGTTGTTCATAAGTGTTGAAAGTAGAGAGCCGGTGCACGTATACGCACCGGCTCCGTCGAACACAGGACTGAAACCTCCAATCTCTAGTCTCTATTCTCAGAGATTGGAGATTGGAGATTGAAGATTTTAGTTGGCAATCGGCTGCAGTCGGCCCGTGAGCATCAGCACGACCACGAATGGATCGTTGTAGGTGCCGTTCTGGTAGACCGGATCGCCATCTTCGGGCCAGCCGGTGACGCGGATTGCTGGCGCCGGGTTGTTGCCGTAGCGCTCCCACAGCGGAATCTGCGGCAGCAGCTCGTTGTATGCCAGCGCCAGATCGTTGATCACGGCTTTCTGAGCCGCCAGGTCGCTGCCGGCGCCAGACGCCACAACCATTGCACCCAGGTCTACTTCGCCGAGCACGTCCGTTTGTTGCACCAACGGGAAGGAAATGCCTGGCTTGGACGGATCGCCTACGCCCGAGATCGCCTGATTGTACGGTGTGCGCAGGTTGAAGTTGAATGAGAAGTTCGGATGCGGATTGCCAGCGCCCCAGGCGCGGATCGCCATCTCGAACTTGCCATCCTGCACATCGATGTCGTGTTGGGTGAAGGTGATGCCGCGGAAGGCTGTCTTGATGCCGAAGTCGGTGAGCTGCTGCGCCAGGTTTTCGGCGGCGGCGGACCAGTCGGCGAACTCAGCCGGCGCCGTCAGTTCGAACTCCATGCGCTTGCCGGTCTCGTCCTTCCAAACGCCGTCAGAGTCGCGCGTCCAACCTAAACCGGTCAGGATTTCAGCAGCTTTGTCGCGATTGAACTCGTACTTGTTCAGCTTTGCGATCGTGTCGGCTTCGAGCCAGTTGACTGCCAGATTGTCGGAGAAACCGACCATGTGAACTACGGCGCGTCCAGAGTCGGCGAGTGAGACGACGCCGTTCTCGTTGCGGTCGATAGCGTATGCCAATGCCTGTCGCACTTCCTTGCGGTCAAAGGGCGCCACTTTGTGGTTGAGATAGAGCGCCGGCCCGTTGTAGTTCGGCGCACGGATGATGCGGTAGCCCTGTTGTATGAACTCGCGCTCGGTGGCGGGGGGGAAGCCGTGCGTGGCGTAGTCAACATCGCCAGCCAGCACCAGCGGCGTCACCACTGGCGTCTCGCCGTTGTAGTTGAGCAGCCTGTCAAACTTGACCCAATCCGCCATAAAAGAGGTCGGCACCTTGTTCAACACCATCTGCGATTCGGTGATGCTTGCCGGGTCGATCTTGAACGGTCCAAGCACGACCATGTCATCCGGGCGGAACTCGTTGAACTGCGTCAACAGATCCTTCCACTCCTGATCTTGCGGGGTTTTGCCCGCAGCGACCAGATCGTTCACCTTGGCCGCCCATTCACCGTAGGTGGACGACGCATGGATAAAGCTGTCGCGCAGCAGACGGCGCGGCGCCACCGTTGAAGGCCCGCGCAGGAGGAAATCGACGGTCGTATCGTCGACTGCCACGACCTCGGACAAATGGTCTGCCCAGGGAGCGGTGTTCAACAAGCGATAGATGGCGAAAGTATCCACGATATCTTGCGACGTGTAGGCGCTGCCATCGCTCCATACTGCGCCAGCCGGCAATTTGACGCGCAACGTCACATCATCGACCCACTCCCACGACTCGCCTGCAATGGGCATCCAGCTCTGATCGGCCCACATGTAGTAGAACAGCGGCGGCTCCATGACTGCCTGATACGGTCCAAGGGCAAGCCCGTTCGTGACAAACGTGTTGAAATGACCGGTCGGCGGCACAGAATAGGGCCAGGCGATGTGCATCTCCGCCGCAGCAGGTGCGGGCGCAGCGGCTTCGCCCGGCGCGGGCGCTGCGCCAGGGGCAACCGGCGCTGCACAGGCTGAGATGAGCAACGCCAGCACCATCAAGAGTGCAATCCATTTTGCGTTCTTCATGCAAATTCTCCTTGAAGCTAAACAGTGGATGACCAAAAACCGTTCATAGCGAGTTGAAAAAGTTGTATCTGCGGCGATATTCCTCCTTTCCAGCGTCATCGCTGGCTGATGCGAATGGCAATGCCAAGCGCAACGATAAACACGATCCCGATCAAAACCGTGAACAGCGTGATCACATACTCGCCTGTGCCTGGCTGCAATACGAGAAGCAGCGGCACACCGCCAACCAACAACAGCGAACCGATCAACAGTCCGGCGCGTGCGATCTCACGGTTCATCGGTTAGACCAACAAAGACACGCGCTCCTGCTTGCGCACCGGACACGCCACGCGCCCGCCCACCTCCAGCGCTTCCAGCGGCGGCACGGCTGCATCACATTGTCCTGGCACAAAGTAGGGACAGCGCGGATGAAAGGTGCAGCCGGGCGGCAAGGCGAGCAGACTGGGAATCTCCGCATCGCGCAGCTCGATCTGCCGCTTGTGCTGCGCCAACTCCGGATCGGCTTCGGGCACAGCGGAGAGCAGCGCCTGCGTGTACGGATGGCGCGGGTCGGTGATCAGCCGCTGCGTGGGGCCGTCTTCCACGATGCGCCCCAAGTACATCACCGTAATGCGCCCCTCCCACGCAAAGTATTTCGCCAAGGCCAGGTCGTGTGTGATAAACAGGAACGTGACGTGGAACTCCTCCTTGAGCCGGGCCAGCATCGTCAAGATGCTCACACGAATCGAGACATCGACCATCGACACTGCTTCGTCGGCGACGATGAACTTCGGATCGACCGTCAGCGCACGCGCCACGGCCACGCGCTGGCGCTGCCCGCCGCTCAACTGGTGCGGATATTTGTCGATGACATCACGCGCTGGCGTCAGATCGACCACTTCGAGCAGTTCCAACGCGCGCTTCTCCGCCGCTGCACCTGGTTTGACCTTGTGATGGCGAAGCAATGGCGCTGTAAGAATTTGACGGATCGTCTGCGTTGGATTGAGCGAAGAGTACGGGTCTTGATGGATGATCTGAACCGACTGGCGATAGCGACGAAACGCAGTGCTGTCGAGCTGTTTGATGTTCTTGCCCTCGAAGAGCACCTCGCCGGAAGTCGCCTCAAGCAGACCGGCGACCATGCGTCCGGTCGTGCTCTTGCCACAGCCGCTCTCGCCGACCAGACAGACCGTCTCACCCGGCTCGATAGCAAACGACACCGAGTCGACTGCGGTCACCCGCTCCTTGCCCTTACCAAACTGCTTGGTCAGATTGCGAACTTCGAGAATCGGCGCCATCAGGACACCACCTCTTCATCGATCTCGATCACATCCAACACGTTGAGTACACCACGATGAAGCGGATTGCGTTTGAGTTCCGCCTCGACCTCATGCCAGTGCCAGCACGCCGCAGAGTGACCGGGCCCAACTTCCTCCAGTTCTGGCTCTTCTTGTTTGCAACGGTCGGTGGCAAACGCACAGCGCGGATGAAATTTGCAGCCGCCGGGCAGTTCAACCAGATCGGGCGGCGAGCCAGGGATCGAGAACAACTGCTCGAAGCCGCCCGTTACAGTCGGCACAGCGCGAATCAGGCCAAGTGTGTACGGATGGCGCGGGCGGTAAAAAATATCGTCGGAGGCGCCAAGCTCGACGACGCGACCGGCGTACATGGTCGCCACGCGGTCAGCCAGCTCGGCGGCAATCGCCAGATCGTGCGAGATGAAGATCATCGTGAAGTGCTGCTCTTCCTTCAGCTCGCGCAGCAGTTTGATGATCGTGCGCTGGGTAATAATGTCGAGCGCCGTCGTCGGCTCGTCGAGGATCAAAATCTGTGGATTGAGCAACAGCGAGAGCGCCAACAGCACGCGCTGGCGCATGCCGCCGCTCAACTCGTGCGGATAGGCATCGATCACGCGCTTTGGGTCAAGCTGAACAAACTCGAGCAATTCAACCAAACGCCGCCGGATTGCGTCCTTGTCATGCCAGCCGTGCGCCTTGGCGGTGTCGAGCGCCTGCGCCCACACCTTGAGCACAGGGTTAAAGGCGTTGAGCGCCGCCTGAAAGACCATCGCGCATTCGCTCCAGCGGAACTCGCGCATCTCATTGGGCTTGAGCTTGAGCACATCCACCTCGCGGCCATCGCGACGATAGGTGATGACGCCTGGCGAGGTCTCCGCCGTCTCGGGCAACAGCCGCACGATCGCCAGCCCCAACGTCGACTTGCCGGAGCCGCTCTCACCGATCAGCGCCAGGCTTTCGCCAGCGTGCAGGTCGAGCGTCACCCCACGAATGGCGCGCACCTTGCCGCGCCGCGTCGCATAAGAGACGTGCACATTTTCGAGCGAAAGCGGTGCACGTCCATTATTCGGTTCGCCAGTATGCCAATCGAGCTTGTTCTTTGCCATTCAGTCAGCAATCCTTACTGTGTGACAAGTGTTGCGTGTTGCGTGTCTTGTGTTGCGTGTTACGTGTTGCGTGTGGCCTGGGTAACGAGACATTCACACGCAGCACGCAACACGCAGCACGTAACACGTTCCTACACCATCGTGCGCAAGCGTGGGTTGAAAGCCAGTTCGAGTGAGCGCGTCATCGTGATGACCGAAAGCTGGAAGAGCGCAATCGCCAGGATCGGCATCATGATGCGCCACATCGCATCGCGGAAGAAGATGGCGCCCTGCGTCCACGCCAGGCTGATCATCACGCCCCAGTTGCTGCTGGAAACGGGCACCAGACCGAGCAGCACCAGACCAACCTGCGTGTAAACTGCTGCAGTCAGCGCCAACGTGAAGCTGATGACGATATAGGTCATCATGTTGGGCACCAGCTCGCGGAAAACGATATGCCCGGCGCCCAGATCGAGCGCACGCGCCGCTTCGACGAAGTCGCGTTCCTTGAGCGACAGCGCCTGTGAACGCACGGCGCGCAGCAGCGCGGGCCAACTGAGCAGCCCTAAAAACAGCCCAAGAAAGGTCAAATTGTCAAGTTTGATAAATGCAGCCAAAACCGCAAGCAATGGAAATTGTGGGATCGTCAAAATAATGTCGGTGAGTCCCATGATAAAGCCGTCGACCGCGCCGCCAGCGAAGGCGCTGAGCGTACCAAAGGTGACGGCAATGAAGGTGGAGAGAAAGGCGGCGACGGCGGCCACATAGATCACATCCTTGCCGCCGTGGACAATCTGCGAAAAGATATCGCGTCCCTGATGGTCGGTGCCAAACCAGTGCTCCGCGGAAGGCGGCTGGTAGATAAGATCGAGTTTGGTCTTGGTGTCGAGCGGGATAAAGAATGGCCCGATCAGGCAGATGACGAGGATTGTGCATGTTGCCAGAAAACCGATGAACCCGGCTTTGTTGTAGGTCATCAACTTGAGCGTTGTGCCCAACCAGTTCAAAATGTCACGAATCATGTTCATTGTCTGCACCACCTTGGTAGACTATTCATGTGCCAGCCACTCAATAGACCGCGGATAGAGCGATTCGGCGCTGATTCCGAGCAGCGAGCATCCACCAGATCCGCGTCATCCGCGTCTATCCTCATCCGACTTTGATGCGCGGGTCAAGCAACCCGTATAAGAAATCCGCCATCAAATTGGCGAGAATCACCGACACGGTGATCACCAGGAAAACCCCTTGCATCACCGGATAGTCGCGCTGTGCAATCGCTGCGCTGAGCACGTAGCCGATGCCCTGATATTGAAAAATTGTCTCGATCAGGAACGAACCGCCAACAACAAAGCCGATGGCGATCGTCAACTGTGTAAAGAGTGGCAGCGCGGCGTTGCGTCCCACGTATGCAGTGGTAATGCGCCAATCCTTCAGGCCGCGTGCCCGCGCCACGGTGACAAAATCCTCCCCAAGCGTACCGACAGTGCTGCCTTTCATGCTCAACATCCAGGTGCCGACGGTCGTAAGCACGTAGGTTGTGATTGGCAGAAACGCATGAAAGAGGGCGTCGTAGAGAAAGGCAAAGGTGAATGCTGGCGTCACGCCGGGCGACATCGTGCCGCGCATCTGGGCGATCGGCAGCACCTTCCACTGCACGCCAAGCCAGACCACCAGCAAGATGCCGATCAGGTAGTTGGGCACCGAGCTGACGATCGAGGCGAAGATCGTCAAGGTGTGATCAAGCAGCCCCTCACGTCGGTAAGCCATCATCAACCCAAGCAAGATGCCAAGCGTAAAGCTGAGGATTAATCCAGTCCCCACGCTGAAGAGCGTCCAGGGGAGAAAGCGAGCAATGATGGAGGTGACCGTCGTGCCGGGCGATGTGATCGAAACGCCAAGATTGCCGCGCATCAAATTGCCAAGATAGTCGATGTACTGTTTCCACATCGGCGCATCGAGATCGATCGCAAAGAGCGCCGCCGCCTGCATCCGCGCGTTTTCGTAGTCCATGCCCTGCGTTTCGATCAGGCGGGCGATGTATTGTTCGACCGGATTGCCTGGCAGCAGACGAATCAAGAAGAAAATGATCGTGCTGACCACCCAGATCGTGAACACTGCTTTGGCGATGCGGCGAACGTAGAAATTCTGTGTGATGCGACGAGGCCAGCTCGAACCGCCGACTGTGGGTGCGTTGCTCAGGCTCTCAGGTACAGTTGCGGATGTGCTCATTGGTGTGTACGATCCGTAAATTTATCCGTCAATACTCGATTGATGAGGAAGACGACATCTCTCCACACGATCCCTTGAATCCACCGTGTGAAGTATTGTGCTGATCAATGCCGGACAGAAATTGACGGTCAGGCAACAAAGATTATTGGGAATGATTGTTACAAACTGATTTTGACAGAGACTAACACAGATAACAAAACGGTGTCAACCGTGGTGAATCGTGATCAAATTAAGGGGTTGACAAATCGCCCAGAAGGCGCTATTATGAAAGCGCTTTCAGCAACTACACCTTGAAATAGATGCGTTGTCATTTGTCATTTTGTTGAAAGCAGCGCCACAAACCAATTGTTAGCTATACAGATACAATAGGCTTATTACCGTCTGTGAAATCTGCCAGGTTCGATCATTTGTGTGGATTTTTCGCTCATAATTGGCGGTTTATCATTGTATCAGCTCTCCGTTGATTCAGCCATAGTGAAATCGCTTTCAAGAAATGACAACGACTGCAGTGCGTAAGCCAAAGCCTCGTCCAACGATTTCCGATGTCGCGCGTCTGGCTGGCGTTTCGATTTCGACTGTGAGCCGCGTGCTCAACGACACAGCGCCTGTATCCGAGGATGTAGAGCAGCGGGTGCGCAATGCTGTTGAAATGCTAAATTTCACGCCCCACGCTGCGGCGCGCAATCTGGCGGTGCGCAAGACGTACACGGTTGGGCTGCTCTTGCCTGAGGTGGGCAACAACTTCTTTGCACCGTTGCTGCGCGGCGTCGAAAACGCAATTCGATCAAGTGAATATCAGTTGCTTGTCCATGCCAGCCTGCGCAAACCCGATGACGCTCCGTGGCGACGCACGCCGGTAGGTGAACACAACACTGATGGCATGCTGGTATTTGTTGGCAGTGTGGAAGAAGAAGATCTGCTGCGTGCGCATCAACGCGATTTTCCGATGGTATTGCTATTTTTCCGTGGACCATCAAGCATCAATATCCCGTGGGTGGGCTTCGATAATCGAACAGGGCTGTGTCAGGCGGTGGAGCATCTGGTTACGGTGCACCAGCGAAGGCGGATTGTTTATCTGCGTGGGCCGGTGGGAAACGCCGATTCTGAAGAGCGCGAGTCGGCGTTTTGTGAGACATTGGAGCGGCTTGGCGTACCTATCCTGCCAGAGCTATTTACGCGCGGGAACTATTCGGCGCAGGGCGGCGAAAACGCCATCCAGGAATTGTTGGCGCGCTCGATCGACTTCGACGCTGTCTTCACCGGCGACGATGAGTCAGCCACCGGTGTGTTGGCGGCGCTGCGTCGCGCGGGTCGGCGCATCCCGGAGGATGTCGCATTGGTCGGATTCGACGACCTGCCCTTTTCAGCGCACCTGAATCCGCCGCTGACGACCGTACATGCACCCATCGAGCAGGCCGGTTATATGGCAGCGAGCAAGTTGTTGTCGATCCTGGCTGGTGAGGCGCCCGAAGTGGCGATGCGCTTGCCTGTCGAGTTGGTGATCCGCCAATCGTGCGGCTGTGTTCGGTGATAGATGTCATACATTGTCGGCGATGAAGGGTCAGGTTTACAGTTGGTTTCTATTTTTCAGTTCCAAAAGGAGAAATTGAGGGATGCGTAGATCAATCTTACCGTTGCTTTCTGTGTTGCTGATTGTCGGCATGTTGGTGACGGCTTGTGGGGCGCCAGCTGCGCCTGCTCCTGCGGCGCCAGCCGAACAGGCAGCGCCAGCCGAACAGGCGGCTGCACCAGCGGCGCCGGCGGCCAGTGGCGACCGTGTTCAGATTCGCTGGTTCATCGGTCTTGGCACTGGCTCTGGAGAAGACCAACTTGCCACACAGCAGGCGGTTGTTGACCGCTTCAACGCCAGCCAGGACAGGATCGAACTGGTGATGGAAGTGGTGCCGAATGCCTCTGCCCGCGATACGTTGGCGACCCAAATTGCCTCTGGCAGTGGACCGGACATCGTTGGCCCGGTTGGGTGGGGTGGCTCCAACGCCTTCTTTGGACAGTACCTCGATCTGAATCCGTTGATCGAGGCGGATGGATTCGACCTGAGCCAGTTCAACCCGGCGTTGGTCGACATGTATCAGACTGAAGAAGGCGCGCAGGCGGGGCTTCCCTTTGCCGTCTTCCCGGCTGCTGTCTATTACCAGACTGAAATGTTCGACGAAGCCGGGCTGAATTACCCGCCGCAGAAATATGGCGACAAGTACATCATGCCCGATGGCTCGGAAGTCGACTGGAACTGGGACACGCTCACCGAGATTGCCAAAATTCTGACCGTCGACGTCAACGGCAACGACGCCTCGATGGCTGAATTCGACCCGACAAGCATTGTTCAGTATGGCTTTATCTTCCAGTGGCAGACGCACCCAAATTACATCGGCACCTATCTGGGCGGCGCAGCCAGCTTGCTGGCTGAAGACGGCGCAACCGCGCAGATTCCTGAAGGCTGGCTGGCTGGCTGGAAGTGGTGGCACAGCGGTATGTGGGGCGATCGTCCATTTATCCCCACCGGACCCGTGACGCAGGCGCCTGAGTTCGGCAGCGGCAACGCTTTCTCCAGTGGCCGGATCGCGATGGCCGTCGTGCCAAGCTGGTATACATGCTGTATCGCCGACGCAGGCCAAAGCTGGGACATCGCCGTCATGCCAAGCGACGCCAGCGGCAAGATCAACAGCCGCATCGACGCCGACACCTTCCGTATCTTGAAAGACACCAAGAATCCAGAAGAGGCGTTTGAAGTGTTGAAGTTCCTCATCGGCGATGGTTCACTCGACTTGCTCTCGGTGTACGGCGGTATGCCTGCCCGCACTGATGACTTCGACGAGTGGCTGTCGACCAAGCAGCAGCAGTTCCCGTGGGTCACCAACTGGGATGCCATTTCTGCTGGCTTGAGCTATCCAGATGTGCCAAGCGCTGAAGCCTATGTGCCAAGCTGGAGCCAGGTTTGGGATCGCGTCGGTGCACTTGACAGCCTGATGGTCAACGAAAAGACTTTAGATCTGGACGCCGAAGCTGCAAAGATTCAAGCGGACTTACAGGCAATCTTCGACGCTGCACAGTAGTTCGTTGCATGTGGGATTCAATGTGGATCATCCGGGGAAGATGATCCACATTGAATCTGCTGCGGAAGGAGACAGAGAATGGCAGCCGTAACCAAGGCGACGACTCAGCCCAGGGTGCAGACAAAGCGCGGCAGGTCAAAGGTACTGGCGCGTCGTGAAGCCATGTGGGGCTATCTGTTTATTTCCCCTTTCATTGTTGGCATCCTTGGCTTCACGTTGATCCCAACCATTGCCACGCTTGTGATGAGCTTTACGAATTTCACGCTGAGCGGCGCGCCAACATCCTTTATTGGCGTCACCAACTATCAACGCCTCTTTCGGGACTCGCAAATCTGGTCGTCACTCCTGGTAACGGTGCGTTTTGCGACGATTGCGCTGCCTGTCGGTTTGATCTTGCCGCTGGGGCTTGCGTTGGTGCTCAACAGCAAATCGTTGCGCGCCAAGAGTCTCTTTCGTACGCTCTTCTATTTTCCCTACATCGTCCCCTTCGTAGCGGCGATCTTTGTGTGGGGTGCGCTACTCAACGCCGAAACAGGCTGGATCAATCAGTTTCTGCGTTGGGTGGGCGTGTCGAATCCGCCGAACTGGCTCAATAGTGTTGTCTGGATTTATCCGGCGCTGGTGATTTTAGGCTTGTGGGGCATCGGCAACGCCATGTTGATTTTTCTGGCTTCACTACAGGGTGTGCCGACCGAGTTATACAACGCCGCCGAGATCGACGGCGCCGGCTGGTGGCAAAGCATGTTGAATGTGACGCTGCCAATGATCTCGCCAGTGATCTTTTACAACCTGACCCTTTCCATCGTCGGTCTCTTTCAATACTTCACAGTTCCGCTTGTGCTCAATCAGGGCACGGGCGCGCCGGGCGGCTCCACCATGTTTTACAATCTCTATCTGTACAAAGTCTTCTTCACCTATCAGAACATGGCGTATGGCGCCACGATGGCGTGGCTACTCTTTGTGATCATCCTGGCGGTGACGCTGGTGCTGTTCCGCACCTCTCGTTATTGGGTCTATTACGCAGCGGAAAATCGGTAGCGGAGCCGCCTCTACGGCGCACCATGAGGTATACGAAGGAGATATGTGATGGCGGCGACAATGATTCAAGGTGAACGACGGCAACAGCGTCCGATCAACTGGCGGGCAGTGCTTCGCTCGACCCTGATAACACTTATGGTGTTGCTGTTTGCCTTTCTGTTTCTACTTCCCTTCTTCAACATGGTCTTCACCTCTTTGAAAACGACAGCGCAAATGATGCAGCCGGGCGCGCCGGTGTGGCCCGCAATGCCCGGTGTGTTTGAATATAACGGTAAAGAGCTGGAACTCTACCGTGTTCCGATGCCCGACGGCAGTGTGCAGAATCTGGCGATCGTTCAGAAAGGGCGCCAGCAAAGCACCTTCATCGACCCAGACAACCCGGAGGCCGGTGAAATCGAATGGAGCGGCTCCTGGCGTGCACTGGAGCGTCCGTGGCAGTGGCACCCGGCGTGGAGCAACTACCGCGATGCATGGGAAAAAATCGACTTTCCGATTCTGTTCCGCAACACACTCGGCATCGCACTGATCGGGCTGCTTGGCACCGTCGTTTCATCGACGCTGGTGGCGTATGGATTTGCGCGCTTTCGCTTTCCCGGGCGCAGCTTGCTCTTCACGATCCTGATCTCGACGATCTTTTTGCCCGCCGCAGTGACGATTGTGCCGACCTATGCCTTTTTCGTGACGATCGGGTGGGTCGGTTCATGGCTGCCGCTGACTGTGCCGCACTTCTTCTCCAATGCCTACAACGTCTTTCTGATGCGCCAGTACATGATGACGATCCCACGTGAGATTGACGAGGCAGCCATGATGGATGGCGCCAATCCTTTCCGCGTCTTGACTGCTGTGATTTTGCCGCAGTGTGTGTCGGTCATGCTGGCGGTGGCGCTCTTCCACATGGTGTTTGCCTGGAACGACTACTTTGGTCCGTTGATCTATCTTTCGACGCGCTTTGACTTGCAGCCGATCGCCGTGGCGTTGCCGCGCTTCAACAATCTCTACGGCTCCAATCCGCCGCTGATCCAGGCGGCGTCGCTGATGGCGATGGCGCTGCCCGTGCTGATTTTCTTTTTTGCACAGCGCGTCTTTATTCAAGGTGTGGTGGTGACCGGTGTCGAAAAGTAAAATCCTGGCTAGCCTGCTATTGACATTGTGGCTAGTCGTCGGCTGCGCTCCCGTGCAATCTACGCCAGCGACCTCTGCGCCACCGTTGGAAACAACAGCCAAGGCTGAGGCGGTTCTCGCCGGTATTTTCATCGATCCATCCGTCGAACTTGGCGCAATCAGCCCCTACATCTTCGGCTCCAACTATGGGCCGTGGGTCTCGCTGCGACCGGAGACGTTGCCGCTCGCCGAAGTGATGGGCGTCACGACGCTGCGCTGGCCCGGCGGCGCCTGGGGTGATACGAACACGGTCACGCCGCTGCAGGTCGACCAGTTCGTAGCGCTTGCGCGGCGGCTGGGCGCCGAACCCTACATCCATGTGCGCTTTCTCAAGAGCACGCCAGACGCCGCGGCGGAGCTTGTGCGCTATGCCAATGTCAAGAAAGGGTATAACATCCGCTTCTGGTCGATCGGCAACGAGCCAAGTCTCTTCGAAGCGGCGGGCGACGGCTGGAGCGCAGCCGAGTTTGCCGCCGAATGGCGCAACTTTGCAGGGGCGATGAAAGCGGTCGATCCTTCGATCCTGCTGCTCGGACCAGAGATTCACCAGTTCAACGGCACGCCCAATGTCGATCCGAGGGACAGCGCAGGCAACGACTGGCTGCGCACCTTTCTGGCGGCAAACGGCGCTCTGGTCGATGTCGTCACCGTGCACCGCTATCCATTCCCCAACAACGCCGAACGCACCTCTGCACAGCCGGGGGAACTGCTGGCTGACAGCGCGCAGTGGAATGGTCTGGTGCGCCGGCTGCGCGAAGTTGTGCGCGCCGAAACCGGGCGCGACCTGCCCGTTGGCGTCACTGAGTTCAACTCGCACTGGAGCAATGCGGCCGGCGGCAAGACAACGCCCGACTCCTTCCTCAGCGCGCTGTGGCTAGGCGATGTGTTGGCGCGGTTGATCCAGGAACGCGTCGAATATGCCAATCAATTTATCCTGGCGAGTGGCGTCGCTCAGGGGCATGGCATCTTCGAGCCGTATCGTCCACGTCCGTCCTATTATGTTTATTTACTCTACAAACAGTTTGGTTCGCGGCAAATTGCCGCCCAAGTGGATGACCCGGCGGTGACGGCGATTGCGGCGATGCGCGACGACAGAGTATTGACCGTGATGTTGATCAACCGCAGCTCCGAAACAATCACGCTGCCATTGACCGTTGCGGGGCTAGAGACGCCAACCACGGGCGAAGTGTTTCTCTTTGACAGTACGCACAATGCTGAAGCGCTCGGCGCACAGACCATTGAACCGGGCGGGCAGATCACGTTGCCCCCCGAATCGATCACACTCGTTGTGGCGCCGATCTAGCGAGATGCGCTGTTAAAATCTGGCTATCGACTCACACCTTTACGATGATTCGTCTGGTTTCCATTCTTCTCCTGTTGCTGGCAGTTGCAGGCGCTGCTATTGCGCCTGCCCCCGCTGGCAATTCTGAGGATTCCATCATGACTTCAATCGTCAAAACGAACGGGAGCCCAACCATGCGCCCCGAAGTCACCATCTGGGCGCCCTATGCCAGCACGCTGGAAATCAACACGCTGGCTGCCAACGCCGATCTGATTCGTGAGGTCAACTTCTTCTGGTACGAACTCGGGGGCGACGGGCAGATTGTTGGCGACGTCAAGAGCCGGGCGGCATTCGACCGGGCACGCGCAGCCGGCATACGCGTGCTGCCGTCGATCGTCAACCGCGGCTTTAGCCGGGAGGCGGTGTTGACGGCCATTGGTACGCCCGAAGCACGCCGCCAGCATGTCGCCGCCATCGTCGAGCTCGTCGAAGCAAACGGTTACGACGGCATCGACATCGACTATGAAAGTCTGGCTGCCGAGGATCGCGAGACTTTTACGCTCTTTATCGAGGAGCTGGCCGTCGCCCTGCACGCCATCGAAAAGCAGCTCTCCATCGCCGTCCACGCCAAGACCGACGACGACGGTTCATGGGGTGGGCCGGCTGCTCAGGATTGGGCAAGGCTGGGGGCTGCGGTCGATTTCTTCAAGATTATGACCTACGACTATCACTACGGCGCCAGCGCCGCGGGGCCGATTGCGCCGGTGCGCTGGATCGACGAGGTGCTGACCTACGCCGCTACGGTCGTGCCCCCAGCAAAGACCTATGCCGGCATTCACTTCTACGGTTACGAGTGGGTCGGTCAAAGCGGTAAGGGCATCGAATGGCAGCAGGCAGTGAAGACGGCGCAGCTTCGCAACGCCTCGATCCAGCGCGACGAGTCGGGCGAGGCGTGGTTTACTTTCGACAACGGGCGCTTCACCGTCTACTTCGCCGACGCAGAGAATCTACGCGTCAAGCTCGCCGCCATCGGCGCTGCGCACCCCGAGATTGCCGGCATCGCCATTTGGCGTCTCGGCGGCGAAGACCCGGAGAACTGGCAGGTGATTCGGGAATGGGTGGAACGGTAGGGCAAAAAACGCAATTGTCGTTTGTAGATTCCTCTCGTATAATGATGGCGAGCATTTGAAACCGATCAGGAGATGTCTGCCCGGCGTCGCGCATCATCAAGTTGAATCTGCTCGACTATCGCATCCTGGCGCAGCATCATCCCCAATCAAGGTGGTTTGCACCATGAATCGAACCAACAATCGCCTGCTCCTGCGCCTGTCCTTTGTGCTTGCTGCGCTCGTGCTGTTTGGGACGCTGGCTGGAAAAACGGCGGAGGCTGCGCCACAGCCTGCGCCTATGGCGCAAGTTGGCGGAACCGTCGCCGTTGCTCGCGTGGATTCGGTCAATGTTCGCTCCGGCCCTAGCACCGGGTTCCCAGTGGTCGGTGTGCTTTCCTTTGGACAGAGCTGCCCAGTGATCGGTCGCGACACCTTCAGCGGTTGGTGGCTGCTCCAATGTCCTGCCAATCTCACCGGCTGGGTCTCGCCCGATCTTGTAAATATCGTCGGCAATCCCAACAGCGTGCCGCTTTATACAGTCACTGGGCCAATGCCGGCCCCAGTACAGCCAACCCCTACACCGCCGCCACCACCGACGGGGTGGAGTGCATCGTACTTTGCCAACCGTGATCTGCAAGGCAGCCCGGTTCTGGCGTTGACCGTGCCCGACATCAACTTCAACTGGGGGTTTGGCAGTCCCGGCCCAACTGTGCCGGTGGACTTTTTCTCGGCGCGTTTCCAGCGCACAATGAGGATGGCGCCGGGTTTTTATCTGTTCACACTCGGCATGGATGATGGCGCTCGCTTATTTATTGATGGTGAACTGATCCTCAATGATTGGCGCATCGGCTCCTTTCGCCAGTTAGGGGCGGTGCGCTATATCGATGGCAACCCGCACACCTATGTGGTCGAATATTTTGAGGACACGGGTCAGGCCGCCCTGCAGTTGACAATCACGCCGACGGCGCCGCCACAGCCACAGCCGCAACCGCCTCAGCCTGGTCCGGGCGCTATTCCACAGAATCAATGGCTGGTGCAGTATTTCAACAACACCGACCTGGCTGGCGGCCCGCTGGTGACCCAATTCGCGCCGCGCGGCGCATTCCCGCTCGATCTGGATTGGGGGTATGGCTCGCCTGCGCCGGGCATTAACGCTGATTACTTCTCGGCGCGCTTCGAGGGCATCTTCTATTTCGACGCTGGCGACTATCAATTCTTTGCGCGCTCCGACGACGGTGTGCGGCTCTATATCAACAACATCCTGGTCATCGACGCCTGGTGGGATGGATTCAAGGAGTCGACCAACGCCTTCCGCCGGATAGGCAGCGGCAATCACACCATCCGCATCGAGTTTTATGAACGCACCGGCGCCGCCTTTGTACGCGCCTGGTGGTCGCGCTTCAATTGAGACGCTGGAAGCCCGATTCATAGGCGTTTACGAAGATCAAGACGTTCATCAACCGGGCTAATCTTGAACTGAAAGGGTGCGTCTGGTAAACCCATGACCCGCGAACTGATCTTTCTGCCATTGCCCCGCCATCTTGCCGTGACTGGGACGACGGGTGTGCTCAAGCCCGATGGACTGATCTGTGTGGAGACGTCGGACTTTCAGGCGAACTGGCTGGCGGCGAAACAACTGCAGGAAGCTGTGAATGCGATCCCTGGCGTTCACTGGGACCTGGTTGGCGGGACGGCCGTGCCTGCAGAACAGATATGCGCCGTGCTCAGCCTTGCGCCGACGGCTACAAGCCATCCGCAGGGCTATCAACTCACGATTGCCGGCGGCGTGATCCACGTTGTTGCGTCAACGGCGGCTGGGTTGTTTTATGGCGTGCAGACGCTGCGCCAGTTGTTGGCGCAGTGTGGCCGCACTGCGCCCGATCTGCGTTGCAGCGACTGGCCCGATTTCCCCAACCGAGGCGTGATGCTCGATGTAAGCCGCGATAAGGTTCCCACCATGCCAACGCTGCTAGGACTGGTCGATCTGCTTGCATCGTGGAAGATCAACCAGATTCAACTCTATTTCGAGCATGTTTTCGCCTACCGCAATCATCCGACAGTCTGGCAAGATGAATCGCCCTTCACGCCAGAGGAGATTTTGGAGTTGGATCGTTTCTGCCGCGCGCGGTTTATTGAGCTTGTGCCCAACCAAAACTCCTTCGGCCACCTCGAACAATGGCTGGTGCACCCGGAATACACACATCTGGCTGAGGCGCCCGAAGGCTGCGAAACTCAGTGGGGCGTGCGCGACAAACCGTTCGGCTTGCAGCCGACAGAGGAGAGTCTGCGTTTTTTGCGTTCGCTTTACGACGAGCTGTTGCCCAACTTCAGCAGTCGTCAGTTCAACGTCGGTTGCGACGAGACCATCGATCTTGGCAAGGGCCGCAGCCGGGCGCTGGCAGAGGAAGTCGGCGTTGGCCGACTCTACATCGACTTTGTGCGTAAGATTCACCGCGAAGTGCGCGCCCGTGGCTACACCATGCAATTTTGGGGCGACATCATCGTCGAACATCCACATCTGGTCGGCGAGCTGCCGCGCGACGCAATTGCGCTCGAATGGGGGTACGAGGCTGACCATCCTTTCGACGAACATGGCGCACTTTTTGCGGCTTCTGGCATTCCTTTCTATGTTTGCCCGGGCACATCTAGCTGGAACTCGATTGTTGGGCGCACGACCAACGCTATTGAGAACATACGCAACGCTGCGCGCAACGGTCTCAAACACGGCGCGGTTGGCTTTCTCAACACCGATTGGGGCGACTACGGCCACTGGCAACCGCTGCCGGTGAGCTATCTGGGATTGGCAGCCGGCGCAGCCCATTCATGGGCGTTTGACGCAAATTGCAGCCTAGCGCTGCCCGATGCACTCGATCATTTCGCGTTCCGTGACACCATGGGCATTATGGGTCGCCTGGCTTACGATCTCGGCGATGTCCACCGGTTGACAGGAGTTTCCGTACACAACGCCAGCGTGCTCTTCCGCGTGTTGCATGCAACCCCAACGCAGATAGTCGAATGGCTACGCACAAATGAGGTCAGCGATCTGGCGCAGCGTCTGCGCGCCGTGCTCGACGCCATCGATGGCATCATGGGCAACCTGAGCAACGCCGACATGCAGCGCGGCGACGCCGAGCTAATCAAGCGAGAGTTTGCGTGGGGCGCCAATATGCTTCGCCACGCCTGTTGGCGAGCGATTTGGGCGCTCAATATCGAACGCAACGTCGGAAACAACACGCTAAGTCAATGGCTGTTGCAGGAAGCGGACAAACTATTGCCAGAGTTCGAGGCCATCTGGCATGAACGCAACCGCGCCGGCGGCTTTGCGCGCAGCATCGCGCGGATGCAACGAATGCGCAACGATTACGCCACTGCCTAGCGAACCAACATCCACAGCGCAAGCAGTAAAAACGAAAGCGCCAACACGGCGAGTTTCCAGCCGTCGATGCCGATATCGACATAGGGGCGGCGTCGAAAGGGATTGTCGCTCACGGCTGGAAAGGCTCCTGATGACCGATGACAGCCAGCCTGGCAGCCTGGGCGCGCCAGCGCTCGACATCGATGGATGGGCTTCCAGGCGTGAGGGTGAGCAGACGCAGTTCATCCGACGACAGCGCAGCCAGGCGCTCAAATGTGGTGACGCCAGCCACGCGCAATCTCTCCGCCTGCTCAAGCGTCAAGCCTTCGATGCGCGTCAGGTCATCGACGTCTGACGGCTTCACGCCGCTCTCGGTTGTGGACATTTCCCTTCCCGTAACGATCGCCCTTACCTGGCGCATAAACTGCGCCATTGCCTGCACAAGCCGCACAAGGATACGTTCCATGCGTCCGATGGTTGGTTCGGGCGAAACCTGAGTATGCACTGCGCGAAGCGGCTTTTCCCCCATGACTTCTTTCTTCGCCTCAGCAGATGCTCTGTTCAACGTTGAGATCAGCTCATTGATTGACGTCGCCAACGCGTCGAGGTCCTCGCTTGTAATTGCTGGATGGGTGGCTGCGGAGGTCGGGAGCGTAGCCTGTGAATTCTCCTCGTGACGCTGGTTTGTGTAACCATTGGCATAGATGACATTGACCGTTTGGCGATGAAGATCAGATATTGGCGGGGTGTTTGGGGGTGGCGCAGTGGCGTCCTGCACTGTGGACGGCTGTGTTGCAACTGGGGATGGCTGTGTTGCAACTGGGGACGGCTGTGTTGCAACAGGGGACGGCTGTGTTGCAACTGGGGACGGCTGTGTTGCAACTGGGGACGGCTGTGTTGCAACTGGGGACGGCTGTGTTGCAACAGGATGTTGCATCACCGTCATTGCACTGGCGATGGCGGCGGCTTCAGTGGGTTGGCTGCGTTGCATTGGCGAAGACGCAGGCGGTTGGGATTGTGGTTTGGCGTCAGCCGGCGATGCTGGTTGCGGCACAGCGACCGACCGAAACGGTGTAACCAGCGATGGGGATGGCGATGGCGCTTGCTGTGCACGCTCCGATTCTTGCACCTTTGCCGGCGCGTATAGTTCTCGATTGGGCGGGGATTTCATCCCAGCGGCGGCAACGACAGAGACCGGAGTCTGCACCGCCTGCACGCTGTTTGGAGCTGACGATGTGGGTTGCTCGCTTACAAGCTGCGCTGGCTCCTCTGTCTCGAGATAGACGTGAGGGCTTTCGAATTGCGGTTCACCCCAATCGTTTGTGGTTGCAGCGGCGGCCTGTGCTGGGGTGGCAGCAGCGGCGTAGGTGCGCACAGCGGCTTCTAGCTCGACGATGCGCCGATCGCGGATCGCCATCCGTCTACGTCGAAAGTATAGCCACTCCCAAAGGGTTGATATGCTGAAACCGATGAAAAAACCGGCCAGGAGATACCACCAGAAAGCCTCGGTCATTTTCTCGTCCTCCACAGGGCCAGCCGCACACAAGCGCCCAGGATTCACGCAGAGCCATTCAAGTCAACGTAATCATACAACGCGCTGATCGAGATGTCAACGATTTTGTATATTGCACATTATGTCGCCGCCTGTCGTCGTTGTCGCGCCGCCTCGAAGAGAATCACCGAGCCTGCGATGGCAACGTTAAGTGACTCGCTGCGCCCCTGCATTGGGATGGCGATTGTGCTGCTGCGAGAGCGCGCTTCCATGCTGGCGCCGTGCGCCTCGTTGCAAACCACCAGCGCGCATGGTGGACGCCAGTCTATTGCGGTGTAATCAAGGGATGAATGTGCATCAGCCAGGTAGCAGCGCATTTCTGGCGGCAGCACCGAATCGACGGCGCCCCACGTAGCGCAGACGCGGATCGGCAGCCGGAAGTGTGCGCCCATACCGGCGCGCACGACTTTATCGTTGAAAGGATCAACGGCGGCGGGTGCAAAGATCACGCCATCACAGCCGGCGGCCTCGGCGCTGCGGATCAGTGTGCCAGCGTTGCCCGGATCGCCGACGCCGTCGAGGATCAGCAGCAGAGTGGGGTGTTTGGGCCAGGCGAGCTGTGGCAGCGGCAACACGCCAGCGATGCCTTGCGGCGTCGTTGTCTCGCTCAAACTGGCAAAAACGGCGGAAGTGCACGCGATGCACTCGCAGCCGGCTGCCTGCATCTCCGCCAGCAGACGTCGCCCCTCGCTCGATGTCAGGTCGTCGGGCGAGAAGAAGACTGTCATAGGGCGTATTCCACTGCGCCAGGCGTCGGAGAGCAGCCGTACTCCCTCAACGAGTATACGCCCCGCAGCCTGGCGTCCTTTGCGCGTCAGGAGTTTTCGAGCATCTTTGATTCGTTGATTGGTTATGCTGGTGATCATCATAAAACAAATCCGGCAGGAGCTGTCGCATTCCTGCCGGATAAGTGTGCGTGGGAAGATGCAATTTGGCAAACGTAGCGAGAAATCAGTTCAACTGCGCCCTGGCAACGTTGGCAAGTTGGGCAAAGGTGGCGGCGTCGTTGGCAGCGATGCTGGCCAGCACCTTGCGGTCAACCTGCACATCCGCTTTTTTCAGGCCGTGAATGAACTGGCTATAGTTAAGGCCATTTTGCCGGGCCGCAGCATTGATGCGCTGAATCCACAGGCTGCGGAAATCGCGCTTGCGGTTGCGGCGATCGCGGTAAGCGTAAAAGAGGGACTTGAGCATGGCTTCATTTGCGCGGCGGAACAACTTAGAGCGCGTGCCATACTGTCCTTTCGTAAATTTCAGCACCTTCTTATGGCGTCGATGTGCGTAAACCTTTGGTCTTGAACGTGGCATATTTCGTTTATCCTTTCGTGGCGGCGGGCTGAAGCGATCGCTGGCGCTGTCAGCCGCTTATGGCCGGTCACGTGCGGTGATTTGATCAACGTTTCCGTCGAACCAGGAGAGATCTAGCCTTCTGGTTCACTTATTTGGCGGCGTCGCCAGCGGTGGCTTTCACCTGCTTGATGATGTACTTGACATCACTCGAAACGGCATGGCGGAAGTCGCTGTTCTTGCTTGCTTTTTTGCGGCGGCGCAAGTGCGAACGGCCGGCAAGCATACGCATGACCTTGCCGTTCTTGGTCAGGCGAAAACGCTTAGCCGTTCCCTTGTGGGTTTTCATTTTCGGCATAATGGCCTCCTTTTTTGTCATACATCCCGTGTTGCTGCCAAAATTTGCATCACTTGCTAATATGCGGTCTCCCACGCAAACAATCAAAAACGGGCGCAAAGCCCGTTTTGCTGCGAACCGCAATATTGCAGAATACCCGACGTGGGTCGGAATGTCAATTGTCAATAGATGTGAAGCGAATCTGGACTTCTGTCGAGTCGCTTCAGATGTCCATCAACTTTGTGGGGCCAGAATCATCACCATGCTGTTGCCATCAAATGTCGGCATCGACTCGACAGTGACGACATCGGCAGTGTCGTTTGCCACACGTTCGAGCAAAACGCGCGCCACTTCTGGGTGTTGCATCTCGCGCCCACGGAAGCGGATTCGCACGCGCACTTTGGCCCCTTCTTTGGCAAACTTGCGGATGCGCGAGATCACGACATCAACGTCGTGGTCATCGGTCTTTGGACGCAGGCGCAGTTCTTTGACTTCGATCTGCTTTTGCGCTTTGCGCGATTCACGCTCGCGCTTCTGTTTTTCGTACAGATATTTGCCATAATCCATCAGCCGACAGACTGGTGGATCAGCATTGGGCGCCACTTCGACGAGGTCGAGTTCGCGCTCCGTTGCCAGTGCCAGTGCTTCGCGCGTGGGCAAAATGCCAAGCTGTTCGCCGGTCTTGTCGATCACGCGCACACGCGGCGCACGGATTTCTGAGTTAATGCGCGTCGAGTCGACTGAACCTGACCGTTGTGCAAAATCTTTCTTTGTAATCGGAATGCTCCTTTAGCAATCTCAGAACAAACTACTTCAGCAATGCACTACATTCCAGGCAGATGATTGCAAGAAAATGAGGTGCGCTGCCGCTTCACTGATCAGTAGCGGAGTATAGCACCCCACCTCTGGCGCGTCAAGTGTTTAAGACTGGTTTGACGTCTATAAAACGATTGCCGTCGCTTGTCAGAAGACCTCACAATCGACCCTAAAGTGTTTTCGCAGCTCGGTCGTCAGTTTTTCACTGATCGTGCAACCTTCGTTGGGGAAAGCCAGCTCAACAGCGCCGCCGTTGTCAAGCAAACGAATAGCAAAAGCATCGCGTCCCTTTGGTTCGCGCACCAGTTCGAAAATTTCCTTGAGTCGGTATTTGTCGCGCTCGATGTCGCCGGTGCGGCGGAAATTGATCAGCAACCGGCGTGTAGTCCGACGCGGCTCCTCCGGGGCGTCTGGCAATGAAGGCAGCGATGTACGCAACGACCCGACCGACGTGAGAAGACTGGAGCTTGACGCCTGATCTGGCATGTAGGGCGGGCTTTCCTCAGCCACGCTGCCGATGGTGGTCGCTGTGGATGCTCCTGTTGTCCCTGTCGTAGCTATGGTTGGTTGACCTGCCAGGTTGCCCTCTTCCTCCCCTGTCGCTTCCTCATTTATTTCATCTTCATCGTTGCCGTCGATGGCTGACGCATCTGCGGCAGGGGGGGATTGAATTGGTTCTATACTCAACGAAGGCGGCGTTGAGCCATCCTGCATCCAATCTGGCATTTCGGCGCGGAAGGGGTTAAGCTCGTCGTTGCGCCACGGCTCGAGTCCTTCGGCGAGATCAACTTCGGCTCCCATGCCATTGCTCATCACACCAGAGCCGGCGCCATTTGTAGCGCCGTCGAAGAGGGGCGTCTGCATTGCTGGCCTCTCGTCGCCGACGCCGATGTAACTTTCGACATAGGTCTGCACAATGTCGGCGAGCAGCGTCGTCTGATTTTCGCGTGTCTGCGCCTTGCCCTTGACGATCACGACGGCGTCGACGACCAGTTTTTCCTTGTAGTCGGCGTAGGCTTTGGGGAAGAAGACCACCTCACAGCCGCCCTGCAAATCCTCAAGCTGGACGAAAGCCATCTGGTCACCCTTTTTGGTGTTGATGGTGCGGATGTTGGTGATGACGCCGGCCAAAGTGACGCCCTTGCCATCGTAAGTCTCGTCCAGCTCTGCGCAGGAGCAGGTGGTGACTTTCTTGAAGTCAATGCCCATCTGCTGCAGCGGATGGCTGATCGAGTAGACGCCGAGCAGTTCCTTTTCCCACTGCAATTTCTCGCGCCCCTTGACTTCCTCCAGTTCGGGCAGACGGATCGGTGAGACGCTGGCTTGTGGCGCGCTGCCGCCCATCATCAGGTCGAAGATCGATAGCTGGCCGCTGTCGCGCGCATCGTGCACCGAGGCGGAGGCGCCGACCATCTGGTCGAGCACGGCGAGCAGCTGGCTGCGTTTGCCAAAACGGTCGAAGGCGCCGACTTTGATCAGGCACTCCAGCGCGCGCTTGTTGACCTGGCGCAGGTCGACGCGGTCGCAGAAATCCTCCAGGCTCTTGAAGGGGCCACCCTTCCTGCGCGCGTCGATGATCACCTGCACGGGTCCTTCGCCGACGTTCTTGACCGCCGCCATGCCAAAGCGGATGGCGCTGCCTTCGGGCACGGGGAAGCGATAGCCGATGCTGGGGTCGCGCTGCGTCTGTGGCGGCATGTCGGGCGGGCGCTGCTGAATCTCGAAATCGAGACCGGAGTAGTTCACGTCGGGCGGCAGCACGTCGATGCCCATGCGCCGACACTCGGAGACAAAATTGATCACCTTCTCGGTTTTGTCGCGCTCGACCAGTAGCTGCGCGGCCATGTACTCGACCGGATAATGCGCCTTGAGATAGGCGGTCTGCACGGTGATGACGGCATAGTCGGCGGCGTGCGATTTGTTAAAACCATATCTTGCAAAAAATTCTATATCCGCATAAATTTCTGCCGCCACATGCGGGTCGATGCCGTTCTTCTCGCAGCCGGCGACAAAAATCTTCTTGTGTTTTTCGATCTCCGACGCTTTCTTCTTGCCAATGGCGCGGCGCACCAGATCAGCTTCGCCAGGCGTATAGCCAGCAAGCGCGCTCAAAGCCTGAATAATTTGTTCCTGGTAGACAATAATAGCGAATGTCTCTTCCAAGATCGGGCGCAGTTTTTCGTGCTTGAACTCGACCGGTTCCTGACCGTGCATGCGGCGGATATACTGGGGAATGTATTCCATCGGGCCAGGGCGGTAAAGTGAAATAGCTGCGACGATATGCTCAAAGGCAGATGGCTTCATCTCCATCAACATACGCCGCATGCCCGCACTTTCCACCTGGAAGACGCCGCTCACTTCACCGCTGGAGAGAAGAATAAACGCTTCTTTGGCAGGTTCACCCTCGTACGGAATGTTCTCCAGCGTATACTTAATGCCCTGCCGTTCCTCGATCAGCCGCGCCGCCTCACGCATGACGGAAAGCGTGCTCAAGCCGAGGAAGTCCACCTTGAGCAGCCCGATCGATTCCAGGATGGGGAACTCGTACTGCGCAATTGTGCTCGTCACGGTGGACTTGCTGCCGCGCATGATCGGCGTGTAGTAGGTCAGCTCGCGATCGGCGACGATGACGGCGGCGGCATGGATGCCGGCGTTGCGCGCCACGCCTTCGAGCTGCATGGCGGTGTCGAGCAAATTCTTGACCCACTCTTCTTTGCTGTAGAGGTCGGCCAGCTCCTGACTGTAGAACTCGTGCCCTTCGGTCAAACAGTCCTGAATCGTGACCGGTTTGCCGGGGATGCCGGGGATCAGCTTGGCGATGTAGTCGACTTTGGACAACTCGATGCCCTGGGCGCGGCCCACGTCGCGCACGGCTGCCTTTGCCTTCATGCGGTTGAAGGTGGCGATTTGCGCCACCTGTTCTTCGCCGTACTTCTGGACGGTGTAGCGGATCATCTCTTCACGCTGGTCGTCGGGGAAGTCCAGGTCGAAGTCGGGCATGGTGACGCGGCCCGGGTTGAGGAAACGCTCGAAGATCAGGTTGTTCTTGAGCGGGTCGATGCCGGTGATGCCGATGCAGTACGCCACCAGCGAGCCGGCGCCGGAGCCGCGCACGTTCCACCAGATGTTGCGGCTGCGCGCAAAGTTACACAGGTCGGCGACGATCAGGTAGTAGACATCGAAGCCCATCTCGTGGATGGTGCGTAGCTCGCGCTCTTTGCGCTCCTGCACCTCGGCGTCGGAGGCGCGCGCGCCGTAGAGCCGCTGCAAGCCTTCCTCGGTCAGGTGGCGCAGGTAGGTCTCGTAGGTGAAACCTTCCGGGATGGGCAGATCGGGCAGATGGTAGGTGGGGTCTTCGAGATCGACCTCGCACATCTCGGCGATGCGCAGCGAATGGTCGAAGGCGCTGGTGGGCAGATCGATGAAGGGGCGGAAGGTGGCCTCCATCTGCGCCCGACTCTTGAGAAAATAGCTGCCGTCGCTCATGCGCATACGGTTGGGCTGGTCGAGGGTGACGCCGGTCTGCACGCAGAGCAGCACGTCGTGCGGACCCCCGTCCTGCTCGCGCACGTAATGCACGTCGTTGGTGACAACGAGGTTCAGCCCGAACTTCTCCGCCCACGGCACGAGAATTTTATTGACTTTGACCAGCTCTGGGATCGAGTGTTCCTGCAACTCGATAAAAAAATTCTCTTTGCCAAAAACATCGACGTACCAGCCAAGCCGTTCGTAGGCTTCACGTTCCTTGCCCTGGCTGAGCAGCTGCGGCACTTCAGCGCCCAGACAACCGGTGCTGGCAATGATGCCCTCGGCATGCGCCGCTAAAAAGTCGTGGTCAACGCGCGGCTTATAATAATAGCCGTCGATCTGGCTGAGCGAGGCGATCTTGAGCAGGTTGCGATAACCGGTCATGTTCTTCGCCAGCAGCAGCAGATGGTAATTCTCTCGATCAAGCTGCGGGTCGCGACCGCTCATCGGGCGCCCCCACATCGTTTGATAGGCTTCGACGCCGATGAGCGGACGCACCCCTGCGTCCTTGCACGCGCGGAAAAACTCGATGGCGCCGTGCATCACGCCATGGTCGGTCAGCGCCAGCGCCGGCTGGCCAATCTTGACAGCCTCCTTGACCAGCGCCTTGATGCGCCCCAGCCCGTCGAGCAGCGAATATTCAGAATGGACGTGCAGATGTACAAAATCGTCAGCCATCGTGATTGCGCCTGCCAGGAATTAGTTTGCATAATCGGAACCGATGTTCTATAGATGCACGGGCATTATAACAAAGAACAGACAGCGCAACGAACCGCCGCAGGCTACGTGCACGTTCCACACAGGGACGATTCCTGGCTTCAGGTGTTCTATGATAGAAAGGTGAAGATCGTTCACTGATTCAGATGCTCATCGAAAGTATTCCATCATGAAGAAGCGGCTCATCAGCGTCAGAAACGCAGAATATCAGATTATTCAATCGCTCAAACTCAATCGGGCGAAACGCCATCAGTTGGAAGAGATATTTGTTGAAGGAATCGAGCCGATAAAACAAGCGGTCAGCGCTGGCATCGAAATCACAAGAATCATTGTGTACAATGAGGCAGGACTATCAGATTGGGGTAAAGCCCTTGTCCGAA
Source organism: uncultured Caldilinea sp. (assembly GCA_937981885.1). Classification (GTDB taxonomy): domain Bacteria; phylum Chloroflexota; class Anaerolineae; order Caldilineales; family Caldilineaceae; genus Caldilinea. Next base: position 11,122 of record CALJMI010000069.1, on the reverse strand, counting down.
CCAGCAAAGCGCAGTTGATTGTAATGACATTTGATCTATATAAGGAGCTTTGTGACCGCAATGAACCCTCTGAGCTCCTCATCACTGCCAGAGTCGCACCATCAACACTGGCAAAAATCACCTTGCCCGAAAAGCCCTTTGTGTTGATATTCGATAGACCCAGCGATTACGGCAACTTCGGGTCGCTGATCAGATCGGCAAACGCGTTCAACGTCGATGCGATATTTGTCGTTGGTCACGGCGTTGACTGGTATGATCCAAAAACGATCCGCGCCAGCCTGGGCGCCGTCTTTCACACGAAGATTGTTCACATTCAATCGATGCAAGAGTTGAAAAACTGGATCCAGCAACAAAAGCCGAGAAATGGCATCCAGGTTGTTGGCACAGACTCAACAGGAAGCACGTCGCTGGTTGACCATACGCTGTGCAGGCCAATCGCGCTCATTCTTGGCAACGAAGCCAAAGGGATGAGCGTCGCCCTAAAAGAGCTTTGTGACTTTCTTGTCAGGATACCTCTCTCCGGCGCCGTCAATTCATTAAACGTTTCATGCGCCGGCTCAATCTTGCTGTGGGATGTCTACAAAAACAGCAGCCTGCACCCCACAGCCAATTCAACGTAACGTTCAGAATGCGCTCGACAGAGCATGGTGCGAATGAAGCTGAAATTGGATCGATTCGCTCACGGAGTAGAAAAGAGAGTCCTTTGACACTGACAACTATCGATCACCTTCGCCACCTTTACACCGACCACGAACGCATCCAGGCAAAGTCCCCCGACATGCACCGTGAGGCGCTGCCCAACCTGATTCGCCACATTCCGGTCGAGGCGGGCGACTGCGGCGCAGTGTTATATTCGCGGCTGGATGCAGCCGATGCCGACGCTGCGATCCGGGCGCAGATCGCCTATTTCGAGCAACTTGGCTGTGACTTCGAGTGGAAGCACTACGATTACGACACGCCGCCCGATCTCAAGGCGCGGCTGGCAGCGCATGGCTTCGAGCTGGAGGAGAGCGAGACGATCATGGCGCTGCCGCTGGCACAGGCGCCCGCCGCCCTACTCCAGCCCGTGACGCACGATGTGCGCCGCATCCATGATCCCGACGAACTCGCCGCCATCCGGCGCATCAAAGCAGAGGTCTGGGGTGAGGAACGCGACTTTGTCACGCATTTTCTGCGGCTGACGCTGACGCAAACGCCAGAGCGGATCAGCGTTTACGTTGCCTATGCTGACAAGACGCCGGTTGCCTGCGGGTGGATATTCTTCCCAACAGAGAGTCCGTTCGCCAGTCTGTGGGGCGGTTCGACGTTGGCGCAGCACCGCAAGCAAGGCTTCTACACGGCATTGTTGGCCGTGCGCGTGCAGGAGGCGATTGCACGTGGCAAGCAGCACCTCACTATCGACGCCAGCCCGATGAGCCGTCCTATCGTCGAGCGCTTTGGCTTCATCCGGCTGGCGGAATCAACGCCGTGCATCTGGCGGGTGCGCAAGGGCCAGTGATTCATTCAGGAATCGGCGGCATCTCCACGTCGTAGAGCCAGGCGTTGAGAAATTCGGTCAAATCCTGGCCGCTGACTTCGTTCGCAACTGCAATGAACTCCGCAGTGGTGACGACGCTATCCTTGAAACGTGCATAATACGTGCGGAGAAACTCCCGGAACCGCTCGTCGCCGATTCTCAAGCGCAGGGCGTGGAGCACCCAGGCGCCGCGCTCGTACACCGAGATCGAAAAGAGGCTGTCTTCTTGCACGATTCCGGGCGGCGGTGCGCCAGCGCCAGAGAGCATTGAGTAGTACTGGCGCATTCCGCTATTGAGGAATTCACGACCGAGTTTGTGCTCCAACCAGAGACGCTGCAGGTAGGTTGCAAAGCCCTCGTTGAGCCAGGTCTGATCCCAGCGCGCCAGCGTAACGGCATTGCCAAACCACTGATGCGCCAGCTCGTGTGCATTGACGCCCTCGGTCGTCATCTCTGGCCCGAAGACCGAGAGCGTCTGCGTCTCCAGCGCAAAGCCGAGTGCAAAAGGCATTACGACGACGCCATATTCGTCAAAAGGATACTCGCCGAGCAGGTCACTGTAGAAGTCGATCATCTCGCCGGTATTAGCGAAGATGCGACTCAGTTGTTCGACCTCATTCGTCGGGAAATAATGACGAACCAACACTTTTTCCGCCGCCTGTGTTTCCACGCGCACAAAATCGCCGATGGCAACGGTAGTGAGGTAACTCGCCATCGGCTGCGCCATCTCCCAGATGTAGGTGCGTTGGTCGCCCAGGTCGATCTCCTCGACCAAAACGCCATTGGCGGCGACGATGTATGGTTTATCCACGGTGATGCGCAGCGTATAGGTCGCCTTGTCGGTGGGATGGTTGTTGACCGGGTACCAGGTCATTGCGCCGGCTGGCTCGCTGACAACGAAAACGGTCTTGTCCTGCCAGTTCCATCCTTGCGCAATGAAGTCCAATTTGGGGTCGGCGAGCACCTCCGGCGCGCCGCCATAGATCACAACCGTCGTGAAAGGCGCCTTAGCCCCCAACGGCTCGGTCAGTGGGATCGTCAGTTCCTGCCCGTCGCGCACAAAGAGGGTCGGCGCTTCGTTGACCGTCACCGTTTCAACTGTCATGCCGAGCAGATCAAGGTTAAAGGCGCTCAGCGGCTGTGTTGCTTCAGCGAGGATCGTGGCGCTGCCGCTGATCACATTGCGTTGGACATCGACGCTCAGATCAAGCGTGTAGTGAAGGACATCATAGCCGCTGTTGCCGAGCAACGGAAAGATCGGGTCGCCGACGCCAGCCTTGCCAGGGAGAAAGGTGAGTGCAGTGTCATCGAGCGACGCGACTATCGGACGGCAACCAGCCAGGATAAACGCCAGCCACAGTAGAACCAGAAAAGCGGGCGCTCTTTTCATGCCTGCACAGCGTCCAAAATCCAGCGTTGCAGCGCCACCGCTGCGCCATCTTCGTCGATGGTGGGCGCCACCCAGTCGGCGATAGCTTTGACATGTTCGCCAGCGTTTCCCATCGCCACGGCAAAACCAGCGGCCTCCAACATCGGAATATCGTTGTCGCTGTCGCCAATTGCCATCACGCGACGGATGTCGACGCCGAGCAAATTGCACAGCCGGCGCAGACCGCTGCCTTTATCGACGCCAGGCGCCGTCGCCTCGACCAGCCACTCATGCGTGCGCGTGATGGTGAGCGGGGGTGTGAAGCGACGCTGGTATTCGGGCAGCAGGTCAATATCGTTGGGCAGGCCGTGGTTGAAGGCGATCACTTTGATGGGTGGGTGTGCGTCTGTATCTTCCAGCAGTGGCGAGAACGAGTCGACCAGCGCAGCCGGCGCACCGAGCAGGTGGTGGAGAAGATCTTCTTCGTCTGCCGTCCGCCCGCGCGCGTTCTGGTATATCTGCGTGCGCCCTTCAGCGTTGTTGAAATAGAACGCCGTGGTGTAATGATGCTCGTCGACAAAGGCAGCGATGGCGCGCGCCTTGTCGAGCGGCAGGAGCACCTCTGAGAGCACGCGGCCTGTAACCGGGTCGCCGATGACCGCACCCTGTGTGGCGATCACCGGATGCGTCAGATGAAAGTCGCCGGGGATGTTGTGGCGAATATAGTCAAGCGTGCGACCAGTGCCGATGGTGACCGGCACGCCAGCAGCCTGCACAGCGTCGATGGCGTCGTGCACGGCCTGGCTGATGCGAGTGCGTTTGTAAGCATTCAGAATTGTACCGTCGAGATCGAGGACGACAAGGTCAAAAGGGTGCATAGTTGCCTTATCCAACGTCTGATGTTGCGCCGACCGTGAAATGATTACGGCAATTGGAAGGACACGATCCGGTCGTGACCTTGATAATCGCGCTGCAATTCGAGTTGCGTTGCATTTGGCAGTATTTTCTCCACCAACCCCAATACTGCGTCACCTTGATTGTAGCCAATTTCCAGCACAACCAGACAGCCAGGCTTGCAGTGGTCAGGCAGCTGCGGCAGCAGGCGAGCGATCAGGTCAAGCCCACGCGGCCCTGCCACCAACGCGTGCGTCGGCTCATAGTCGCGCACATCGGGCGCCAGCGTGCGATAGTCACTGTTGGCGACATAAGGAAGGTTGGCGACGATAATGTCGGCGCGTTCGGGCAACAACGCCAGTAAGTCGCTTTGAATCAACCGGATGCGCTCGCTCAGATCGTGGGACTCCACGTTGCATCGGGCGACAGCCAGTGCATCGGCGCTGACATCGAGCGCGTAGAGTTGCGTATTGGGCGCATTGATCGCCACTGCAATCGAGATAGCGCCGCTGCCCGTGCCAACATCCGCCACGATCAACCGTTGCGCATCGCGGATCGTCGCTTCCGTCAGAACCTGATCGACCAGCATTTCGGTTTCGGGACGCGGGATCAACACGCGCCGATCTATATAGAGGTCGATGCCATAAAATTCGCGGCGATTGACAAGATAGGCGACAGGCTCATGCGCCATGCGCCGCACGACCAGCTCGGTGTAGCGGTCGGCGTGTTCGGGTGAAAGAATGTGTTCGTAATGAGCGAAAAGCCAACTACGGTCAACGCCAAGTACGTACGCCAGGATCACCTGTGCGTCGAGTCGCGCCGTCGAAATATGCGCTTCCGCCAGGCGCTGTGTTGCAGCGTTGACTGCCTGTCCCACCGTAGCGTCGCTGGAGAGGCGCCAGACCACCTCCTGCCACATAGCGCGCTCATTGGCAGGGCTGCCAGGCCGAAAAACAGAAATCGGTGAAGATAAGGGGGATGGCGGCGAATTACCGTTTCGATGGAATGCGTCAGACGAAGCAGATGACGGCTTGTCTCCATTCGGGCCGGTCGCAGCTCGCCATCGAGCACGAAAATTCCGGCGTTCGCCCTTCCTTGGTCGAACATCCAACTGTAAGATAGCCAAAAAACGCCTCCTGGAAAAAATTGAGAATGCATCTTTGCATAGCTCGATGATTGTAGCAGAAAATTTTCGTTGCGCAACTGACTTTGGGCAGACCAATCTATGACGTGTGTACGATACATGATGTGCTGCGACAACACGTTTGCGCGACGAATGCCTGCCTGATAACTTACGCAATTTCCGCACTCATTGCTTCCAGCCGCTGCGCCTGATCGTAGGCGGAAAGTTCTTCGATGAACTCGTCGATGGCGCCGTCAAGCACGCTGTCGAGCTGATAGACCGTCTTGTTGATTCGGTGATCGGTCACGCGGCTTTGCGGAAAATTATAAGTGCGAATCTTTTCGCTGCGGTCACCAGAGCCGATCTGGCTGCGCCGCGCAGCGCCGAGTTCTTCCATGCGTTTCTGCTCTTCGATCTCATAAAGACGGGTGCGCAGGATGCGCATAGCTTTAAGCTTGTTCTGCAGCTGGCTCTTTTCGTCTTGACATGAAATGACGATGCCGGTGGGGATGTGCGTCAGACGCACCGCTGAATCGGTCGTGTTGACGCTTTGTCCACCCGGGCCGCTGCTGCGGAAGATGTCGATGCGAATGTCGTTGTCGTTAATGACCACATCGATGTCGTCGGCTTCGGGCAGCACTGCCACGGTTGCGGCGCTGGTATGGATGCGTCCGGCGCTTTCAGTGACCGGCACGCGCTGCACGCGGTGTACGCCCGATTCATATTTCAATTTGCTGTAGGCGCCTTTGCCTTTGATGGCGAAGACGACTTCTTTGATGCCGCCCAACCCCGTCTCGTTGAGACTGAGCACCTCGACTTTGTAGCGATGCGCCTCCGCCCAGCGCGCGTACATACGATATAACTCGGCGGCAAACAGGCTGGCTTCCTCGCCGCCAGTGCCGGCGCGGATTTCGACGATAACATTTTTCTCGTCTTTCGGATCTTTGGGCAGAAGCAGAGATTTCATCTGTCGGTCAAGCGCTTCCTGTTCCTTCTCCAGCGCTTCGATTTCAAGCTCCGCTAGCTCGCGCATCTCTTCATCAGCGTCATCGAGCAGCGCGCGGTTTTCCCGTATCTGCGTGGCGACAGTCTCGTAGCGACGGTAGACTTGCGCCAGCTCTTCGATCTCTTGACGTTCGCGGTCAAGTTCGTTGAGTCGCGCAAAATCGGCGGCCACCGCCGGGTCAGCCATCAGTTCAGTCAATTCGTCGTACCGATCGGCAATGTTCGCCACGCGGGCGAGAATCGTAGACATAAATGCAATGCCTCTATCTGAAAGCAGCCGGGAAACGCCAACCAATCAATCTGTAAAGATGGGAAGATGACCGAGTGCAACGACGCCATTCCACTCTTCAGGCTTTCCCTCGGTAAAGACAGCCATTTCAGCGACGACGGTGGCCGCCGCCAGCTCCATCAACTGGCGCAGACCACGTAGCGTGCTGCCAGTGCTGATGACATCGTCGATCAGGGCGACGCGCTTGTTGCGAATGAGATGCACGTCTTTGCCATCCACAAAAAGCGTCTGCGGTGCGCCTGTGGTGATGCTGATCACTTCTGTTTCCAGACAGGCGACCATGTATGGTTTGCGCACCTTGCGCACGACGACGTAGGGCAGGCTGCTGCGCGCTGAGATTGCATGCGCCAACGGGATTGCTTTGACTTCCGGCACGACAAGCACGTCCGTTTCTGCAGGCAACTGAGACGCCAGGGCTTCCGCCGCTGTCTCCACGACTTCCGTATCACCGAGCATGTTGAAGATCGCAATCTTGACGCCTGGCGCCACCTCAAAAATCGGCAATTGACGTTGAACAGCGCCGATCTGCACAGTGTAGACGCGTCCGTCGTAGCTCATAGTTCTCCCTTCCGGTGCTTACTGCTTGATTTCAAAACCCTTTGATTTTATCACAACTGCTGTGCAAGCTCGAATTCGCGGAGGCGTTTCAAATTTTGCATGTGCACTCGACGCCTCTTGTAAAATCGTTTGTGCACATGAGTTCTCGGGTTTATAGAGAAACCGCTGTCATTCATTTTGCGCTGCTGATTGGAGGCGGCTGGCGTTGTGCAGTAGAATGCAGCGTGATCGCAAGTGAGCGTGATCGCGGGGGCGGCTTCAGCAATGGTTTCAACGACATATCCAGTTGATCACTACGAAATACTAGGGGTCGCTGCATCGGCTTCGGATGAGGAGATTCGGCAGCGCTATCGGTTCTTGGCGCTGGCGTTTCACCCCGACCGCTATCAACGCAATCCTGAGCATCACCATCTGGCTGAACAGCAGATCAAACGCATCAACGAGGCCTATCGCGTGCTCTCCGATCCTCAACAGCGTGCGGCGTTCGATCATCTGCGGCGAGCATCGGGCAATGAGCGCAGCCAAACGCGCTCGTCAACTGCGGTCTACGCGCAGTCGCTGCAGGAGATGGCGCGTTCCACACAGCGGTTGCACCAAATCGAGCAAGAGTTGCTCTCGACGCGTGAACGGCTCGAGCAAAGCGAACAGACGAACGCCCTCCTGAATAATCGGCTTGCTGAATTGGAGCAGCTTCGCTCCAGCGAGCGCACTTTGTTTGACGCCGAACAACGCACCCTCCGTCAGCAGGTCGAGCAGATGGCGCGCGAACAAATCGAATCCGAACGAACGCTGCGCAGCAAACTTGAGCGCGCGGAACGCAAAATCCATCGCCTCGAACAGGATATCGAACGCAAGAATGAGTTGATCGAGCGGCTGAAACATGCCAAAGCTGAATGGGACGCATCGAGCCAAAGCCGAATCGACCAGCTCACACAGCGCGTCGAGCGATTGCGCGCCGAATTGGAGGAGCGAGAGCAGCAGCTGGCTGAAGCGGTTGGCGGACGCCAACGCCTGCAACAACAGATGTCGCAGGAGCAGCACAGCGCCCTACACGTTGCACAGCGTTACTCCACGGCTTTGAGTATCAGCGAGACCGAGGCGGCGCGCCTTCAGATCGAGCTAGACGCTATGACTGCAGCGCAGCAGCGCAGCCGAGCGATCATGCGTCTGTGGCAGGTCGCCGCAGTGATCGGGATTATCAACACGGCGATCCTGTTGGTAATTGCGCTGAACTGGTTGAGCGGCGGCTGAACGCCTGTGGTGCACCGATTACGCCGGCACACGCTCGCTGAGCGCCAGCGCCTCCACGATTCTGCCGCCTAGTAGCACCATCTCGTCAAGCCGATCACGGTCGATCGTGTCGATCGTGTCCGAGCGCAGATGATAGTGCGGCGGTTCGTTGCAGGCGGCGGTAAACGCCAGGCAAGGCACGCCGCGCATAGCAAAGGTCGAGTGGTTGCTCTCGAGCCATGGCTCCGTCCAGCCGACCGATGGGAAGTGCGTCAGCACCTCGTCGAGCGCACTGCGCATCTCCGCAGGCAGGTTGAAACCGGCGACAGTGTTTGGGCCGTAACGCAGCCCGACCGCATCGAAATTGAGCACCGCTATAATTGGATCAAAGGCGTCTCCACGGCGGCGTATATACTCCTTATCACCTGCTGGCAGATACTCTTCGTTGGTGAATGCCACAAATTCCAGGCTGAAGGGTTGTTCGGAGCGGCAAAGTTGCTCAGCTAACGCCAGCATCACCGCCACGCCGCTGGCGTTGTCGCCAGCGCCAGGAGTATCAACTTTCGTGTCGTAATGCGCGCACAGCACGACCTGACGCCGCGACAAGCCCGGCAGCCGCCCTACGACGTTGGCGGTGAAGCCGCTGCCGCGCCGTGAATCGATGCGCACGCGCGCCATCTCGCCCGCCCTGGCAAGCAACAGCGCTCCTACGTCCGCCGAAACTGTCGCCGACGGAAGACAAAATTCCCCATCTTCGATCAAACGCTCGAACTCACCCGGGCGCGATTGCACAGTGAGAACGGCGGCAGGTTTCTTCTGCTCCAGAAGCTCGACGACGCGCGCGTCCTCTTCCTCTTTGTACGGCCACGCTTTCGGCGGCAACGGTCGGCGAACAAGATCACCCAAAAGCACGGCAAGTTTGCCTTCCAGATCGATGGCTTCCAGCTCAGCCAGCGTGTGTACGGGCGTCACTTGCGCCGAAACCAGGCATGAGGGCGAATAGGCGTTGGCAGCGATAGGCTGCGCGGAATCTTGCATGCAGAGCCAAGCCCCCAGTTCCTCCCACGTGGGGCAGGCAAACTCCTGCATCTCAACAGCCATGCCGCAGCGCCGAAAAACCGATTGAATGTAGGCGGCGGCAGCGTGATTGCCCACCGATCCACCTGGTCGCGCACCGATCTCGTTGCTCAATGACTTTACATGGCGAAATGCTTGATTTGGCATCTGATTACCCCAAAATCCTTTCGATTTTGTTATCTTTTTACGATAAAACCCTTTCAAATCTGGATTTATCTAACCAAATTATACCAAAAATGGATTGCGGTGTGATGTTGGGGAAGTTGTGAGAGAGTGCAAGTCAGCTGAGCGCCTGCTGGCGGAAGACGCCAATTTCGGCGTCGGGCAGCGCGCGCAGCAGGTCTTCGCTGCGTAGAATGACGGTTACACCACGCACGCCGGAGCCGAGCGAAATTTCGGTTTCGGCAAGCACGCTGTCGTCGATGTAGATTGGCAACGGTTGAGGCAAACCCAAAGGCGACACTGCGCCGATCGCATAGCCGGTTATTGCCAGCACTTCCTCAGCAGTGGCCGTTGTCAGACGCGATTGTCCGAGATGCCTACGCAAGGTTTTCCAGTCCACCTGCACAGGACCAGCAATGAGCACCATCGCAAAGCGCTCCTGTCCGAGCCGAAAGAGAATGCTGCGCACGACCTGCTCCGGCCGTTGCCCACGCTCTTTCGCAGCCTGTTCCAGAGAGTTCACTGGGCCTGAATGCGTGAACAGGCGATAGGCGACGCCAAGTTGGTCGAGCACCGCCGCCACCGGCGGAAGCGTGTCGTTCGGCATGTTTGTTCCTCGGCAGAGTGAGCATCTTCCGTGTACGAACAAAAAGAAAAGGAGAACCATGAACAAGAGGTTCTCCTTTTCACTCACTAACAGCGCCGCACCTTATCAATTACCTGAACAGGCGCTTCAACTCCCTTTCAACACGCCATCGATGTGCGCCATGATTTCGTCGGTGAGTTTGGGGACGACATCGAGCGCTTTCATATTTTCATGCACTTGCGAAGCACGGCTGGCGCCGGTGATTACGGTGCTGACGTTCGGGTTCTTGACACACCAGGCAAGGGCAAGCTGCGACATCGTACAGCCGAGATCGTCGGCAATTGGCTGGAGTGCGCGCACCGCATCCAATCGTTTGGGATCGGCGAGCATCGATTTCAGCCACTCGTAGCCGGGCAGGTTGGCGCGGCTGTCAGCGGGGATGCCGTCGTTATATTTGCCGGTGAGCAGACCGGACGCCAGCGGGCTCCAGATCGTCAACCCCAGCCCGATGTCACTGTAGAGACGCGCATATTCTTTCTCGACGCGGTCGCGATGGAACATATTGTACTGCGGCTGTTCCATCTGTGGCTTGTGCAGGTGGTGGCGTTCGGCAATCTCCCACGCTGCGCGGATTTCATCGGCGCTCCACTCTGAAGTGCCCCAGTAAAGCGCCTTGCCCTGGCGGATAATGTCATCCATGGCAAAGACGGTCTCCTCAATCGGCGTATTTGGATCAGGTCGATGGCAGAAAATGAGATCGACATATTCCATGTCAAATCGTTTCAGCGAGCCATCGATTGCCTGCATCAGGTACTTGCGATTGAGCGTATTGCGCTCGTTTGGACCGTCGTTCAACCCCCAGTAAAACTTGGTCGAAACGATATAGCTTGCACGGCGCCAGCCAGCACGTTTAAGAATCTCGCCCATGATGACCTCGGATTGACCGCGCGCATATGCTTCGGCGTTATCGAAAAAATTGACGCCTGCATCATACGCAGCCACCATACAGTCATAGGCTGCGTCGACATCCATCTGCGTGCCGAACGAAACCCAGGAGCCAAACGAAAGTTCGCTGACCTTGAGGCCAGCGCTGCCAAGACGACGGTAATTCATGTTTTGTTTCCTCTTCCTGTTGAGTAGCTCATGATTACAATGACCGAGACAACCACAAATCGCAGTTATCCGATCTATAATAATCTATAGTATACAACACAGCACTTCCTGATTTCTGCTGGCTTCGTTACACTTTACGAATGAAATCAGCATCATGCGAAAGAATTACAGAACATAACTCGACGCCCAAAAACGGTGTG
>CALJMI010000068.1 GCA_937981885.1 uncultured Caldilinea sp. | reverse complement strand
CCATGATTTAGTCAAGTAGCTCATCGCTTACGGATCTATTTCATAGTTGGAGCAGGCGTTGCTTTGTGGATCATCGCCTCCGGCGTGACATAGCGTCTTTCTACCTGCGCAAGACGCCAAAGCGCCATTCTCCCTGCACCGGCGGCTGCTCCGCCGTTAGGATGATGCGCGTCAGATGATCGCCTCACACAGGCCCCATGCGCGCGTCAGTGATCGGCACGGTTGCTGAAGGTCTTGGCGGTGTAGGTCTCGACGCCAGCGTCCACCAACACCGGCCGGCCATCGATGAAAACGACAAAGTTGCCAATGTCGTTGTGGTTGTGGCTTTCGTCGTTGTGGCCGCCCTTTGCCGCCAGGTAGAAGCCATCGCTGCGACCGGCGGCGTCTCGGGCAACCATGACTTCGGTATCGGGCAGCCAGACATCGCGCAGCAGCGGCGGGTGGCCGGGCTGCGTCAGCGCGTCGCTCAACACAAAGAGATCGGGAATGGCGCGTCCTAGGCTTGGTGGCAGCCGTCCCGTTCCCTGCACGACGCCGACTTCGCCCACATGCTGGCGATCCGCCAGCCAGCGGCCAAAATCGACCATCGCCGCGTCGCCGATGCGCAGCCCATAACGATAGACGAGCAGCGCATCCCAGGCAGTGCGGTCTTCGATGGTCGGATACGGTCGAAACGCAGGCTGACTCTGTAAGTGTGCAGCCACCTCCGCAATGAATGTTCGCGCCAGCATCAGGTCGATTCCTTTCCGTCGAATCGTCTTTGGCGGCAATTACTGATTTCTAGGTTGACATTTTATGAGCGCAGTGTTGCGTATAGCGTGTTGCGTGAGGGCTTCCGACACGTAGCACGCACCACGCAACACCAAAAACATGCAAACTCTGCCTGGCAATCAGTAACACGTCACCCTCAGCCGCCCCTCGCTACCCTCAAAACCAGCACGCTGGCAGCGCTTCGCGCTCGGCGTCCAGCAGTTCCTTGATCAATGCGTCGGCGTCGGCGATGGAGTTGACGAGCGGGTCGGTGAGCAGGGCGCGGCGCAGCAGGGCAGGGTTGCAGGTGGCGACCGCTTCGGCGGTGAGTTCGTGCGTGTCGAGCACAACCTCTTGCAGCCCGCGCAGACCGCGCGGCATCTCTCCGACCGGGCGCGGGCGCGGCCCGTCCATGTCGATGTCGCAGAGCAGCTCCAGGAACGCGTCGTCGTTCATATTCGTGACCGCGCCCTGGTTGGCGGTGTTGATGTAGAAGGGCTTGCCCAGATTGCCAACCATGTTCTCGATCACGTCGGTGGCGTGATCTGGCCCCATGATGCGGTCGAATTCGGCGATAGGCGTGGCGCCGCTGACGAAGCCATCGACCTGGCGCCACATCTCGGCGTGGCGTTCGTAGCGATCTTCGGTTTCCCAGATCGAAAGCGGCGGTACACGGTCGGGCAGTTTGCCCAGCCCCTGGAAGTAGGGGAGATATTCTTTGGTGTGCGCAACACAGACGGGCACATAGCCGAAGACCTCGTAGAGCATGTAGCCGATCGTGTTGTTGAAGAGCGCTTTGGCGCCAGTGTCGCCGCCATCGCCCTCGGTGGCCGCCGCCTGCCGGATCGCCTCGGCAATTGTCGGCATGACATTGCGCCCTTCGTATTCGGCTTTGAGCATCCACGTGAAGTGATTGACGCCGGCGATGCGCATGTCGAACGCGGCGTCAATTTCCGGCGTGAACTCGGCGTCACTGCTGATGACGCCGCCGCGTTTGGCATAGAGGCGCTTGACGTGCGGCATGTGTAGGCTGTCGCACAGGGCAAAGCTCTTGAGTTTCGGCGCATAGCGGCGCAAGCCGATGCCATGCACGGCGGAAGGGTTGATGTAGTTGATCACCCAGGCGTTGGGACAGAGTTGCTCGATGTCGCGGGCGCAGCGCAGGATGTTGGGGAACTCACGCATGGCGCGGAAGACGCCGCCTGGCCCGATCGTGTCGCCGGAGCACATGCGAATGCTGTATTTCTCGGAGATTGTGCAGTCGATGCCGCGATATTTTACCGTCTGGTTGGCGAAGCTCAGCACGACGAAATCGGCGCCGGGCAGCACATCGCGCCAGTCATTTGCCGCCTCGATTTTGAGCGGGACGCCGTTGTGCGCCACGACCATCTCCGCCAGCCGCGCCATGCGATCCAGCCGATAGGGGTCGGTGTCCACCAACGCCAGCGCACCGCGATTCAGAATTGGGGAATGCACCATCTGCCAGATCGCCTGCCGGCCAAAAAAGAGGCTGCCGGCGCCGATCACGACGACTTTGGGATGTTGAACGGACGACATAAAGTTGCCTTTCTATGTTGCTTGCCCTCCAGATGGCGTCTGGAAGGTCACGGTTGGATGAGGATGCCACAGTCAGGAAATCAGTTGGATTGACGCCACCGGCTGCGCAGAAAGTGCGCCGCCATTTTGGGTTGACGGTCGCGCGTGAAGACGCCTTTGTGGTTGAGGCTGCCGGCGCGCAAAATCGCCTGCGCCGTGCGGAAATCAGCCAGATTCCACACGTGCAGCCCGGCGATGTACGGCTTGCGCGCCGCCACATCGAGATAGCGGCGCAGAAACTCGACCTGATACTCTTCGCTCCACAGCGTCGGCGGGTCAGCGTGACAGCCGGGCAGCGTGTCGGCGCCAAAACTCACTGATGTTGGCTCAACGCGGAGATCAACATCTTGCTTGCGATTGTGCGTCACTTCAGAATGCAGCAGGCGATGTGAGGCTGCCTGTCCTAATTTTGGTTTGTAACAGCCCCATGCAAATATGCGAATCGCCAAAACCTTGAAAAATTGATTCTAGTCAAAATGAAAATTATCGTGTATGCTATAGGATATAGGATTTTTTCGCGATGTCAAGCGCGAATTTTCTGGCGGGTCTATTTCACATTGGGGGCAGAGTTTGTTTTGTAGGTCATCGCCTCCGGCGTGACGAGCGCCATTTCACGCCGGAGGCGATGACCTACGCTACACACCCCAAACTTGAAGCACACCCTTTTCCGGGGCGAGATGGAGATTAAAGATGCGTCCGACATTTCGTAGCAAACCACAAGTCGTGCACGACTTACTGCATGAAGCCATCATACACGGCGAGTACAAACCTGGGGAACGGCTGGTCATCGACGAGGTGGCGGCGCGCCTGGGCGTCAGCCAGATTCCTGTGCGCGAGGCCGTGCGCCAATTGGAGGCGGATGGCCTGGTGACGTTCGAGCCGTACGCTGGCGCCACTGTTACGGAGTTCAGCCCAAACCTGATCTTCGAGATTTTTGCTTTGCTAGAGGCGCTCGAAGTCATCTGCGGGCGCCGCGCCTGCACCTGCATGAGCGATGCAGAACTGGCGGAACTGGCGGCGATCGTTACGGAGATGGACGGTCTGCTTGATGATCCAGAACAGTGGTCGCAGAAAAACCGGCAATTTCATTTGATGATTTGCCAGTTTTCCCACGTACAGTTGATCGAACGGATGCTGGAAAACGCGCTCGATCATTGGGATCGGCTGCGTCTACACTACGTCAAAGATGTTCTCCAGCCGCGTATGCCCGAGGCGCAGCAAGATCATCATCGCATGATCGAGGCGTTTCGCCGCCGTGATGCAGACGAAATTGAGCATTTGCTACGCAGCCATAATCAACGGGCGTTGGCGGCATATATCGATTTGTTGCAGCAGAACGGTCTTCTTGAACAAAGCGAAGGAGGGTGCAGATGACAGCGCGTATCAAACCGCAACCGGAGAGTCGCGTGCCAGACAGAGGGAGCGCTGAACCGTCGTTTGATCCGATTGCGTTGCTGCGTCCACGGCGAACAATCACCGGCGTATCGGCGATCTTGTTGCCATTCTTCGACAATGGTGAAGTGGACTGGGTTGGCTTCGAGGCGCATGTGGCGCGCACGCTGACGGCGGGTCTGGCGCCTGCCGTCAACATGGACACCGGCTATGTCAACCTGCTCGACGACGCTACACGACGCGCGGTGCTGGCGCGCACGCAGGCGATTGCCGGCGGGCGTGAGTTCGTCGCTGGCGCATTCGTGGCCGACCAGCCCGGCGCCGCCTTCGATTGCGATGCCTACGCCCGCCAGATCGAGCTGATCCTGCAAGCTGGCGGCACGCCGGTGATCTTCCAGTCTTTCGGGTTGACTAGCCAGCCAGCCGAGGAGATTGTGGCCGCCTACGCCAGCCTCGGCGCGCTGTGCGAGCGTTTCATCGCCTTCGAGTTGGGGACGATGTTTGCGCCCTTTGGCAAAATCTATGACCTGGAGACCTACGCCGGGCTGCTCGGCGTGCCACAGTGCATCGGCGCCAAGCATTCGTCGTTGAGCCGCGTGCTGGAGTGGGAGCGTCTGCAACTGCGCGATGCGCAGCGCCCTGATTTCAAGGTTTTCACCGGCAACGACCTGGCGATCGACATGGTGATGTACGGCAGCGATTATCTGCTCGGCCTGAGCACTTTTGCGCCCGATCTCTTTGCGCAGCGCGATGCGCTGTGGGCAGCCGGTGATCCGGGCTTCTATGAACTCAACGATCTGCTGCAATATCTGGGTTTCTTTGCCTTCCGCCGCCCGGTTCCCGCCTATAAACACAGTGCGGCGCAATTTCTCAAGCTGCGCGGCTGGATCGTCAGCGATGCGCCCCATCCACGCGCCGACCGTCGCCCGGAGAGCGATGTAGCGATTCTGTGCGAATTGGGCGAACGGCTGGGCGTCGTCAACGCACGAGACGATATTTAATTTACTGATTGCTAGGCAGAGTTTTCATGTTTTCAGTGTTGCGTGTTGCATGCTACGTGTCGGAACCCCTCACGCAACACGTAATACGCAACACTGCGCTCATAAAATATCAACCTAGAAATCAGTAACTCCTGAAATTCGTTGCATGTTTCCTGGAGGAGAATTGATTGATGGATCGTTACAAACGTGTGGCGCAATTGCGCACTGCTGAAGAGTTCCGCGCCTATCTCGATACACTTGGCGTCACGTTGCCTTTCGATGAAACCATGATCACCGGGCCAGAGGCGCCGTTGGCGCAGCCTGTTCTTTACGGTGAACGCACGATCGGCAACCGGTTTTGTGTGCTGCCGATGGAGGGCTGGGATGGTGCGCCGGACGGTCGTCCCACCGACCTGACCGCGCGGCGCTGGCAACATTTCGGCGCCAGCGGGGCCAAGCTGATCTGGGGCGGCGAGGCGGTTGCCGTGCGTCACGATGGTCGCGCCAACCCGCGACAGTTGATGATCACAGCGGAGACGTGGCGCGATCTGGCAAAGCTGCGCGAACAGTTGGTAGCCGAGCACGCCGCCCGTTACAATCGCACCGACGATCTGTTGATCGGGCTGCAATTGACCCATTCTGGCCGCTTCGCTCGACCGGACGCCGACAATAAGCTCAAGCCGTCGATTCTCTATCCGCATCCTCTGCTCAATCGCAAATTTGGCTTTGGCGATGACTACCCGGTGCTGAGCGATGATGACATCCGCCGTTTGATCGACGATTTCATCATTGCCGCGCGCTTCGCCTGGAAAGCCGGCTTCGATTTCGTCGATCTCAAACATTGTCATGGCTACCTGGGGCACGAATTCCTCAGCGCCGTGGATCGCAAGGGGCGTTACGGCGGCTCGTTCGAGAACCGCACACGCTTCCTACGCGAGCTGGTCGAAGGCATCCGCGCCGAAATTCCCGGTCTCGACATCGGCGTGCGGCTGAGTGCGTTCGACTGGGCGCCTTTCAAGCCGGGTGCGGATGGGACTGGGGAGATGGAGGCGGTGAACGGTGGCTATCGCTATGCCTTTGGCGGCGACGGCAGCGGTCACGGCATCGATCTCAGCGAGCCGTTTGCCTTGCTTGACTTGCTCTGCAGCCTGAACATTCGCCTGGTCTGCATCACGGCGGGCAGCCCGTACTACAACCCGCACATCCAGCGTCCGGCGCTCTTTCCACCTTCCGACGGCTACCAACCGCCTGAAGACCCGCTGGTGGGCGTGGCGCGGCAGATCGCCGTCGTTGCCAAACTCAAAGCGCATCGCCCCGAACTGCTTTACGTCGGATCTGGCTATTCGTACTTGCAGGAGTGGCTGCCCAACGTCGCGCAGCACGTCGTGCGCACCGGCATGGCCGACTTCGTGGGGTTGGGGCGGCTGGTGCTCTCCTACCCGGAGGTGGCGGCGGACATCCTGGTTGGGCGCCCGCTGGCGCGCAGACGCATCTGTCGCACTTTCAGCGACTGCACGACGGCGCCGCGCAATGGGCTGGTGTCGGGCTGCTACCCGCTGGATGATTTCTATAAACAGCGCGAGGAGGCGAAGCTGTTACAAGTGGCAAAGGCGCGAACAAAATGAGTTGGCGGCAACGCAAAGCCCGCCGTTCTGGGAAACGCCTATAACGCCAACGGCGAAACCATCTTATCAGCAAGCCGGGGATAGACGCGCCTAAAATCACGCAGATTGAGCGTAATGATCTGATCGACGTTTGCGAGCCAGGCAGCATGAAGCAGCAGCGCATCATAGATTGCGCCGCCAGAAATTTCCAAACCGACAAGCTGGTCGAGCAAGGTCACATAGTCTTTGCTCGACAATGAGACGACCTGACACGTCTCGATGACATTATGCTGAATCAGTTGCAAAGCCAGCGTTGGCGCAATGCGTGGGCGAATCGGCAGCCTGGTCAGATTTGCATACAGCTCAGCGAGGGAGTGTGCCGCAATGAAACCTGTGTCGGCTTTATCCTTGACACGTCTTAGCAATGGCAGCGCAAAAGTGTGTGCGGGATGCCCGGCCACGATTGCGGCGAGGAGCGTCGAAGTGTCAAAGAATACTCTCACGGTCCTACCTGCCCAATCTGATCGGCAATGCGTCGCTCGCGTTCTCTTTGTACGAAGTCGCTCAAGTCCTCCAGAGGGTGCGCCTGCACCACAAGGATGCCGCCCTCATCGATGACAACCGGATGGGCATCCATGCTGGACGCGTCTTCGGTCTGTCGGGTTTGAGAGATGGAGCTGACATCTGTCTCGACGAAGCGCACCAATTCAGCGCGACTGATGCGCCATTCCTTGCCGACCTTTACGCCGCGCAGGTCGCCGCGATCAAGCATATTCGTAATGGTGCGCCGCGTCAGTTGCAGCACCTTTGCAGCTTGCTCTGAGGTGAGCACCAACGGTAAATCAGCCCATTGCGAGGTGGTCATATCTACCTCTTTCAATCCAACTGATTGGGTCTCAAAAAGACGTAAAAGAGCTATCAATAACTAAATCTTACCACAGAGAGCACTTTCAATCAATCACGAGAATTGACTTGTGCCACACAAAAAAGCGAGGAACCTGTGTCACGCTATCGCGTTGCCCTTATCGGAACCGGCGGCATCGTCGTCAGCCATCTGGAAGCCATTGCCGCACACAGCGACCGGCTGGAATTGGTCGCTGCCGTGGATCAAAACGCCGCGCGCGTCGAGGCTGTCTGCGCGCAGGCAGGCATCCCCCGTGCCTACACCGATGCCGAAGTCATGCTCGCCGCCGAACGCCCCGACCTGGTGCACATCCTGACGCCGCCGGCCACCCACTTCCCACTGACCCTGGCCGCACTTGACGCCGGCGCCTGGGTCTGGTGTGAAAAGCCGCTCTGTCGCTCACTGGCGGAGTTCGACCAGATCGACGCCGCCGAACAACGCACAGGACGCTATGTCAGCACGGTCTTTCAATGGCGCTTCGGCTCGGCAGTCGAACATCTGCGCAAGCTGGCGGGCGAGCATCTGTTGGGGCGCCCGCTCGTCGCCGTCTGTCAGACGCTCTGGCACCGCGACGCCGCGTATTACGCCGTGCCCTGGCGCGGCAAATTCGCCACCGAGACCGGCGGCCCCACGGCCACGCTCGGCATCCACCTGATGGATCTGCTCCTCTGGCTGTGGGGTGAGTGGGAAGAGGTGCAGGCCACGGTCGCCACGCTCGACCGCCCGATCCAGGTCGAAGATGTGTCGATGGCGCTGGTGCGTTTCGAGAGCGGCGCGCTGGGCAGCATCGTCAACAGCGCACTCTCCCCGCGACAGGAGAGCTATCTACGCCTGGATTACCAACAGGCAACGGTCGAGGTCCAGGCGCTCTATCGCTACACCAATGCTAACTGGCGACTGACGCCGCTGGCATCGGTCGAGGAGGCGCTGACGTCCGCCTGGCGTACGATTCCGTGCGACCGTATGGGCAGTCACGAGGCGCAGCTAGGCGCTTTGCTCGACGCCATGGAGCGCAACGAGCGTCCCCCTGTCAGCGGCCTCGAAGCACGGCGCATCCTCGAGTTTATCGCCAGCCTTTACAAGTCGGCCTGGAGCGGTCAGCCCGTGCAACGTGGATCGATTGCGCCAGGCGATCCTTTCTATGCATCCATGAGGGGCGAGCCAGATGACGATTAGATTCGCTGCGGTGGGGCTGGCCCATCCGCACATTTTCGACATGACCCGTCGCCTGCATGAGGCTGGTGCGCAACTAGTCGCCTGCTGGGACGACGACTTAGGCAATTGTGCCGCCTTTGTACGGGCGTTTGCCGACGTGGAGCACCGCCGCAACGCAGCGGCCATTCTCGAAGATCGAACGATCAATCTGATCGTCAGCGCAGCGGTGCACGCAGAACGTGCTGCGTTGGGGGTGCGCGCCATGCGTTATGAGAAGGATTTTCTCTGCACCAAACCCGGCTTCACGACGCTGGAGCAGTGGGAGGAGGCGCGCCGCGTCTGCGCGGAGACCGGGCGCCGCTACATTGTTTACTTTGGCGAACGCTTCGGGAATCCTGCCACCGTGCTCGCCGGCGAGCTGGTGCAGCAGGGCGCAATCGGCCGTCTCGTGCACATGACCGGCTTTGGCCCCCACCGCCTCTTTGGCCCCACCCGGCGCCCGCCTTGGGTCTTCCAGCGGACGCGCTACGGCGGCGTCCTCAACGACCTGGCCAGCCATCAGATCGACCAGTTCCTGTTTTTCACAGACAGCGCCACGGCGGAGATCGCTGCGGCCAGCGTCGCCAACCATCATCATCCCCAGTTCCCCGAATTCGAGGATTTCGGCGAGGTGTTGCTGCGCAGCGAGCATGCAACCGGCTACATTCGCGTCGATTGGTTGTCTCCGGCCGGTCTCTCCACCTGGGGAGACGTGCGCCTTTTTCTGCAGGGGACGGACGGCTACATCGAGGTGCGCAAGACCTGCGATCTACAGGGACGCGCTGGCGGCGATCATCTGTTCCTGGTGAATCATCACGGCGAACGGTACATTCACGCTGCGGATGCGCCGCTGCCCTTCATGCATCTTTTGCTCGAAGACCTGCAAGAACGCACAGAGCGCGCCGTCGCTCAGGCACACATCTTTGAAGTGTCGAGGCTGGCGCTGCTGGCGCAGCAAGAGGCGAGACAATTGAACCGTTTGACGTCGGTCTAGGTAAATTGAATCAGGATAGGATACAATCGGCAGGGAGGCGCCAGAAATCAAACAGATCAGAAATAAACATAAGAGGTCTTGAGTGGAAACGATTGTCCTCGGCAACCGGACCCTGGCCTTTCGCAATTACGGCCGTCACATCGCTCCTGAACGCCCACCCCTCGTGCTGGTGCACGGCGCCGGCGGCAACCATCTGATCTGGCCCCCTCAGGTGCGACGACTTCCCAAGACTGCAGTGTATGCGCTCGATCTGCCCGGACACGGCGCTTCGCCGCCCCCGCCTTGCGCCACCATCAGCGCCTACAGCGAGGTGATCCGCGATTTCGCCGATGCGCTCGAATTGCCCTACTTTGTATTGGCGGGGCATTCGATGGGGGGCGCCATTGCGCTTGACTTTGCGCTTGCCTATGGGTATCGCCTGGCGGGCATCGTGGTGATCGGCGCCGGCGCGCGCATGAAGGTCTCATCCGCCATATTGAACGGCGTGGTCGAGGATTTCATGAGCGTCACCGCTAAAATTGTCGAATATTCCTACCATCCTTC
>CALJMI010000067.1 GCA_937981885.1 uncultured Caldilinea sp. | reverse complement strand
CTTATCACTAAATTCACACTGTGCGAGCGGCGACAGGATGGCATGGCGTTTTGCCCCTTGCAACTCGCCCTACCCTCAAATTCTCGTCAACTCTGCAATGCTGCGAAGTTTTGCAAACAAAATGTCGCGTTCGTTCATGATGTGGGCGACGATGTCCGCGATGCGCTGCACGTAACTGAGCACCTGCTGCTTTTGCGTTTCGCTCAACACAAACGCACTGGCGATGGCCTGGCGCACTGCCTCTTCTGGTGCGTCCAGATACTCTGACAGGCGTGCAATCTCTGTTTCGGCAGGGGGCCAGCCTGTCGGCGCAATGCCGCTGATAACCAGCATCGCCCGGAGTTCGCTGCCAACGCGCACCAACCCGCGCGTGTGCAGCAAACCGAGATGGCTGCGGCTGAAGGAGGGCCGCAGGTCTGGCTGTCGCGCCAACGCCGCCCACTCCTGGCGGCATTCCTGCTGCGCCGCCGGCGACCGCTCCGCCAGCGCAAAGAGGCTGCACACATGGCTCGGATCGGTCACTGGGCGCCCGTTCAGGTCGGTCACGACCAGCATTACCCCAAGCACGTCGGCGAAGGCATCCTGGATGCGCTGCACACACTCGACCGGCAGTAGGCTGCGCAGGTCAGAACCGTTCTGCACAGATGCGTCCTGAACGGTCGCCCCCACCGGGCTTTGCGTCTTCAGCCAGCCCTCGATCGAGCGGCGCGGGAAGCGCCACTGGCTGCCCACCTTGACCGCCGGAATGCGCCCATCATCCGCCATGCGGTAGATCGTAGTGCGGTCGACGTGTAGGATATCTTGAAGCTGGCGAGTGGTCAGAAATTCGGACATTGTTCAACCTCTGCGTATTCCCTCTTGATGTATTTGATGCATTAAGTAAGATTTGGTTACATTTGCTGCATCAGAATACATTGAAAGCATAGCGTGCAGCGAGACGCAAGGCATGTGACAGCTATCCCAAGAATTTCGGGACATCTGTCCCCCTTTGATGCATCTCGGATGATTGGTTGCTCAAAAAGAAGGGCGTCTGACTCCTTTGAAGAAGCCAGACGCCGAAGAGGTGTATGGAGAGTGATAGAAGAAATTAATTTGCGGCGACGATGTCGCGTTTGATGCTTGCCTGCCTGCTGTTGCTTGCGTTCGCCTTCTTGAAGTGAAAGAGCGAAAGATTGAACAACGACTTGCGTTTGATCTGGCTCGCCAGGCGATTACGCTGCGACTGCTGCAGCCGTTCCTGATGGTCGAGTCGGGCAAGCTCCATCTGCTGAAGCGGATTCATGATCGATCTCCTTGCGCTGTCGATAATACTCAATTTGTGCTTTCTCCGTCAGCGCTCGACCATCGGGTCTGCGCTCGTCAGGCTGCACGGCCGTACATCATGCCAGTCGCCCGCGCCTGTGTCTCCTTGTGCACTATCCGCTTTTTCATGTCAGCCATCGCCTTGACGATGCGTTGCATGGGGCCGGATTGCGTGCTGCCCATCAGGATACGGTGGCGGTTGGCTTCCATTGCCTCGCGTCGCATGTCCGCATACCGCTGTTGGGCGACCATGATTTCTTTATAGTCCAACATTGTGCGCCTCCTTTTCTGGCCCCTTGTCATCGACACATTTTTCGTGTATATTGTGTGTATCGATGTGTTTCACTTATAATCAGATAATAGCACACAAAATACACATTTGTCAATAGGTAATTTGTGTATTTTGTGAAATTCATCAAAATTGATTTTGTGTATTGATCTTTCGGGCGCTTTGGGGCTGCGTGCAAGATGACAAAGACTGGTCAAGGAGCAATCATGTCGCCTGTGGCATCGCTCGAACTACCACTCACCGCCGACCATCTATCGCCGGAGGCTGTGCAGACGCTGTTGCAAACTGGCGAGGCGATGGCCGCACACCTGCGCGCATGGGGCGGAGATGAAATGATCCAGAGCGCCGCCCGGCTGTTGCCGTTGGTGCTGGAACGCGCCGTCGATCGACAGACGTTGGAGGATGAGCGCGCCAATCGTGCGATGGCCCTGTGCGCCAACTATGCAGACTTGCTGAGCTGGACGCCCGATCCACAGTGGAGTGGCTTGCCCGGCGCATGGCAGCGCACACAGGGATATATCGCCGCCTACCGAGACCCTGCGCTGGCATTCTTGATGGCGGCGCAACTCTGGCAGCAGATGGTGAGCGGATTGGCGCAGGACAATCCCCGCCAACAGCGCACTGTCCGCGATCTGGCGCGCAATGTGCTTGCCCCGCTACTCGACATGCTAGGTATGCGCGTGCCGCGCATCGAATTGGAGCGACTGATCGACGCAGAAGATGTCGACGTCCCACCTGATTGGCAGCAGGCCGCCACCAAAATTATCGCTGCACTTCAACCTTCTCTCCCCAACGCCGTGTTAACGCCGGTTGACTACACCTTGATGTTGCTCCCCACAAAATATACACAAATACACAATTTACCGCTTTCTGGTGGACGTAGTTCACAGAAACTGACGCATACGCTCAATATCCATGTGAAAGTAGCTGACATCGAAGCTTGCTACATGGCGCTGCGTTGGGTGCACAAGTTGTGGACGCCGATCGAGGGCGCACTGACCGACACGCTGAGCGCGCCACGCGTCAGCGGCTATCGTGCACTGCACACCGCCGTTGTTGCACAACTGCCAGCCGGCAAGACGCGCGTCAACTTCGTGATCACCACGAATGCACAATATGAAATCAACATGTGGGGCATTGCGTCTGTGTATTTGCGCGGATGTGCGGAAGAGTCGATTCCCGGCGCATGGTGGGGCAACCGTGCTGCGGGCGTCGAGCAGATCGCCAGCGCTGCGCCAGGCGCGTTGCCGGAACGGCTCTTTGTTTTCAGCCCACAAGGGCAGTTGTTTGGTTTTGATCGTGGCAGCACCGTCGTCGATTTTGCCTATTACGTACATTCCGAGCTGGCTGAACAATGCCGCAGTTTCACGGTCAACGGTCGCCAGGTCGAGCCGTCGCATGTGCTGCGCCATCTTGATATTGTCGAACTGGAGCACGACCCAAAAGCGCCCGGCCCCAATCGACGCTGGCTGCTGGCGGCGCACACCAGCCGCGCCCGCAGCGCCATCGAACGCTATCTGAAACGGCAGGGGCCTGGCGCACATCACGGGCAGAAGCTAGTTGATGAGCGGCTCAAGACACTGGAGCAGCACTACGGCTTCAACCTCCCTCCAGAAAAGGTCGAACAGGCGTTACAAGCTGCGATCCGCCGCGAAGCGTTCGCCACACGCGACGATCTGCTCACCGCAATCGCCGCCGGTCAATATCCGGTCGACCGCATCCTGCACCGACTTTTTGAGAAAGAGATTCTGCGGCTTGTCGAGGCGCCGCGCACTTTGCGGCTACGCGCCCATCAGCTTCATCTGGCGCAGTGCTGCCGCCCTAAGCCAGGCGCCGCCATCGTCGGGCGCGTTTACCGACGGCATGGCGAAGCCGTCAACATGACCGTGCATGTCGAAGGCTGCCCGCACATCGCCAATCACGGCGACCTGACGCCACTGAAGTGGCGGCTGCGCCCAAACATGGCGACGGTGGCGCGCATCGACGTGCGCGCGCTCGACGACGAAGGGCTGCTCGGCGCGATCATGGCGGAAATCTACGCACGTCAGCCGCGCGTGACGCTGCACCAGCTTCACGCCCAGGCGCGACATGGCTCGGCGCGCATCCAGTTCGACCTGCACGCGGATCAGGAGTCGACCGTCGCCGAAGTTGTTGAGGCGTTGCGCGCCCTGCCTGAGTTCACGGTGACTGATGTGCAGTCCTTGCAGTTGCCGCCGTCGGAACAGGCGGAGTGGCAGGAGATAGCTGGTGGTTCGCTCTTTAATCCGTATTCGCGGCTGCCAGTGCATCAGGACGCCATGTTTTTTGGTCGCGCCCAGGAGCGCGAACGGATCGTCGATTGCTTGCGTACACAACAGCCGGGCGTCTGGCTGATTGGCCAGAAACGGGTGGGCAAGACCTCACTGCTGCTGCATCTTAAGGAACATTACCTGCCCGCACGCCGCTTTGCGCCCGTCTTTATCGATTTTCAGTTGATGGGGCACCCGGCGCAGACGAATGTGTTCTACCAGGTCGCCAGCATCGTTTACTCGTCGCTCAGCAGCGAGGGGCTGTTGGGCGATGTCGGCGCGCCGCTGCCGAGCCTTTTCGACGACGAGCCGGCGCGACGGCTGATCGAGTACCTGCACACGGTTCAGGAAGCGTTGAGCAGCGGCAAGCTTGTGCTGCTAATGGACGAATTCAGCCGGTTGACCGACGCCTATTTGCAGCACGAGCTGGATGGCGCATTCTTCGACCGTTGGCGCGGCATGATGCACACGACGCAGCGCCTGGGCATCGGCTATGTGGTCGTGATGCAACAGCAGACCTGCGACACGCTGGTGCAACATCTCCAGCAGACGCCTAACGATCCCTCGTGGCGGCTGATGGATGTCGGGCAACGCATCCACTTGCGCCCACTCGAAGGAGAGGATGTGCGCCGGCTGATCGAGTGGCCCATGCGCACACACCTGGACTATACCCCGGAAATCGTGGAGCGCGTCGCTGTGCTGACCGGCGGCAGTCCATTCTTGATCCAGGCGTTCTGCCACAATCTGGTGATGCACATGGCGCATCAGGGACGCCAGCAGATCTTGCCCGAAGATGTGGAGCAAGTGCGCCAGGAGTTCATGCAGCCACAGGATCACACGTTCGCCCACATGACCGAAATGCTGCGCGGCATCGGCAACCACGTGGCGGCGACACTGGCGCGGCTGGCGCACGACACGGAAGATGGCGAGGTCAATTGGGCAAAGCTGCGCGCCGCGCTCCCCGGCGTGGCGCCCGACAGCCTGCGCACTAGCCTGCGCACACTCACCGAACAGGACATTTTGAGCCAACCCGCCGTCGACCGTTGGCGCTTTGCCAGCCTGCTGTTCCAGCAGTGGTTGGCGGTGAATGGATGAGGTTTGGAGTAGTGGGGTAGTTGGGAGATGGGGTAATGAGGTGATGGGGTAGTGGGGCAATGGGGTTGACCGGAGGTGCAGGGATCGCCCCTCGCCCTTCAGTAAGGAGACGCAACAGTGGAATCTGACCGGAATCGTTTTTTTGGTCGCGAACGCATTCTGTTTGAGATCACGCGCGGGCTGCTGGCGCCGCAGCCGCAGAGCTTCTCGCTGGTCGGACCTAAATTGATCGGCAAAAGCCAGTTTTTGCACTACCTGGCGTCCGAAGAGGGGCCATTGATGGGCGATGCGTTTGCGCGACAGCGTCCGGCAGCGTTTGCGAATGGCGCACAGGTGGTCGTGGTCTGGGTCGACTGCGACTGGCAGGACGCACGCGCTGACCTGATCGGCTGGGTCTACCGGCAGGTGCAGCAACAGGTGCGCGCTGCTGGCGTCTCGCTCGACTGGCAGACAATCGACGCCGAGGTCGCCGCCAGCCGACGCATCTGGCGCGTGGCGCGTGCGCTGCGCGAGCAAGAAATTCGGCTGGTGCTGCTAATGGACAACTTCGACCGCGTCTTCGAGGAGCAGTGGCTGCGCCGCGATACAGTGGATGAGCTGCGTCCGTTGACATTGGAGATGGCGCTTGTCGTCGCCACCGAGCAACCGTTGCACGATCTCGACCGCGACCTGGCGGCGTCGCCGCTCTTCAACGTGATGACGCAACTTTTTCTCGGCTTGCTCGACCCGCTGGCGGCGCGGTCGTGGGTGCTCTCCTATGCAACGGAATTTCCCGGCGTAGAGTCGCTGGTGGATGAACTCGGCGAACTGACAGGAATGCACCCGTTTCTGCTGCGGCGGCTGGGTGACATCCTGCTCGAAGTACGCGAGATGATCGTGGGCGGCGCAACGTTAAGCGCAACACATCTTCCCTTGCTGCGGCTACGGCTGGCGGAGCATGGCCGGCTCGTCTTCGAGACCAATTATCGGCGTTTGCAGCGTCCGCCTGCGCGCATCCGCAGCGAAAGCATCGACAAACTCATTCGGATCTTGGTCTCTGGCAGTCTGCCGATTGCCAGCGTGCAGATGGAGGACAGCGCTGCACTCAACTGGCTGATCAACCAGGCGATGGTGATCTGCTGTGTACGCGGCCAGACCAGCGGCTACGAGCTGTTCACCCCGCTCTTTGCCGAGTATCTGGCGCGACGTCTGCAGACTGTCCCGGTTGTCCCGCTGCAACCACAGTCAGCCGCGCTACCCGACGAGCTGCTTGACCAGTTCAGCAAAACCGAAGCGGCGCTGCTGCGCTACTTCAAGACCCATCCCAATGAAGTGATCTCCACCGAACAATTGCTGGCGGATGTATGGAAGCGCCCCGACGCCTCCAACCGCCGCGTGCAGGAAGCGATCCGCCGATTGCGGTTGCAGCTTGAAGAGATGCAGCCGCCGATCGGCGCCATCGAGAACGATCGTGGGCGCGGCTATCGCTTTGTGCCTGCCAACTCACATGGATAGTGTACAATCCAGGTTATGAGATCTGATTTTCCACTCGTCGTCATCCGTGGCGCCGGTGACCTGGCAAGCGGCGTTGCGCTGCGGCTGCACCGTGCTGGCTTTCCTGTGGTGATGACCGAGATCGACCATCCGCTGGCTGTGCGCCGCACTGTCTCCTTTGCGCAGGCGGTCTTCGACGGCGTCTGCATAGTTGAGGAAGCCACCGGGCGGCGCTGTTCGATTGAAGAAGCCGCAGCCGTTGCTGCAAACAACGAAGTCGCCGTCGTCGTCGATCCGGCGGGGGAAACGCTGCGTCGCTGGCAGCCGTCGGTCGTCGTCGATGCGATCATGGCAAAGCGCAATACTGGCACGCATAAAGACGATGCCGCGCTGGTAGTGGCGCTGGGGCCTGGCTTCACCGCCGGCGTTGATTGTGATGCCGTGATCGAGACCGACCGCGGGCACAACCTGGGGCGCGTGATCTGGCAAGGCAGCGCCGCTCCGGACACGGGTGAGCCAGGCGAACTGCCGGGCATCGGGCGCCGCGCCTCACGCGTGCTGCGTGCGCCGGTCGCAGGTCACGTGATCGGACGGTGCGCTATCGGCGAGCGCATTGCCGAAGGCGCTGAGCTGGCTGTCGTACGCAACGCTTTGGACGACGAACATCCGATTGTTGCACCCTTTGCCGGCGTGCTGCGCGGGCTGATTCACCCGACCGTGACCGTGACGGCGGGCATGAAGATCGGCGATCTCGATCCGCGCGCCGACCCCGCCTACTGCTTCACCGTCTCCGACAAGTCGCTGGCAATCGGCGGCGGTGTGATGGAGGCGATTCTGATGTGGCTTGCGAAGACGCAATAGAACGTGGCTTGAGGATGTCATGACTTCGATGTGCTTGTTTGCGGTGACGGGACTGCCGTCGATTCGACCGGGCGACGATCTGGCTGCGCTGATTGTTGAGCGGCTGACGGCAATGGGCGAGACGCTGCAGCCCGGCGACATCATCGTGCTCGCCCAAAAGATCGTCAGCAAGGCGGAAGGACGGTTGGTGCGGTTGGCGGATGTCGAGGCCACGGTGCAGGCGCAAGAGATCGCCGCTACTGTCGGCAAAGATCCACGTGTGATTCAAGTCATACTGAACGACAGCAACGAGGTGTTGCGTGTGCGCCGTGGATTGCTGGTGGTCGAGCAGCGCAGCGGTTGGGTCTGCGCCAACGCTGGCGTTGACCGCAGCAACATCCAGCCAGAACCGGACAGCGAATACCTGGCTCTGCTGCCCACCGACGCCGACGCCAGCGCCGAGACAATCCGCAGCCGGTTGGCGGAGCTCACCAGTGTGGCGCCGGCTGTGATCATCAACGACAGCCACGGTCGCGCCTGGCGCATTGGCACGGTGGGTGCGGCGATCGGCTGCGCCGGCATTGCGCCGATCTGGAATCAGCGCGGGCTACACGACCTTTTTGGCTACGAACTTATTTCAAGCGAAGAGTGCATCGTCGATGAACTCGCCGCCGCCGCCAGCCTGTTGATGGGGCAGAGCGATGAGGGTCGCCCAGTGGTCGTCATCCGCGGCTACACACCGCCGCCATTTCCACCAGCGCCAGCGCGCACGATCCAACGCCCGGCGCATATGGATGCGTTTCGATAATCCAGCACTGGTAAAACACTATACACCGTAGTGCAGAAAAATTGAGTTTGGAACGTCACCGCACTGTCGTAGATTCGATAGGGAGATCTTCATGAGAGAGACCGTGATCACAATTGCAGTGTTAAACTTGTGGTTGGCTGGCTGTACGCCGATTGCTACGCCAACGCCGATAGCGTTGCCGACGCCTATCGCCACCGAGACGACCGCAGAGACATCCATAACCTGTACAGGCGTGCTGACGTCGCGCAACATGGAAGGGCCGTACTACTCACCTGGTGCACCCGAACGCGCCAGCCTGATCGAACCAGGAATGGCCGGGACGCCGATCTACATCACCGGGCGCGTCTTCGACGAGACATACACGCCGTTGGCTGGCGCCAAAGTCGATTTCTGGCAGGCTGATGCGAGCGGCGTCTACGACAACGCTGGCTACACCCTGCGCGGCCATGTTGTTACTGATGAAAACGGCGCGTACGCCATCGAAACCATCGAACCAGGCGTCTATCCAGGGCGACCGCCGCACATCCATGTCAAGGTTTTTGCCGCCGATGGCCGCGAGCTGCTGACGACGCAAATGTACTTTGCCGGCAGCGAGACTTCGCGCGATGTGCGCGCCGCGCCAGACTTATTCGTTCCTTATCTTGGCCTTGACGCAAAGGGGCGGCAACAGATTGCGTTCGATTTTGTCGTGCAGAGGTAGGGCGACAAAGAACGACGCGCAAACACCCCCAATTCGGCAGACCAACAACACAATACGCCGTCTATTTCAGATAGCCGAGCCAGCGCTGCTGCACGCGCAGCATCATTTCCAGTGTCTGCTCGGCGGCATGCACGCTGTGCACGACCGGGTCGACGAGCAACGCCTGTAACGCCGCCGCTTTGGATTGCGTGAGCACAGCCTCGGCGGTCAGATCGTGTACGGCGACCTGGTTGCGTAGCAGACCGGCGATCCCGCGCGGGAAGCGGCCCAATGCCACGCCGTGTACGCCGCTGCCATCGACCAGCGCCGGAACC
>CALJMI010000066.1 GCA_937981885.1 uncultured Caldilinea sp. | reverse complement strand
CTGGGCTTGTTCAACAGCGCTTTGATGAACGACGCGGTCTACAAATTCAAGCGCTACGAAGACCCCAGCCTGGCCTATATGGGCGTCAACCGGCATGAAGGCGAAGGCATCGGGCTGTACGACACGGTGTTGCGGCGGCAGGAATACGCTGCAACGTTCACAAATGCGTCGGTTGAGAGTGACGAAAACCAGTCTTGAGATGAAGATGAGAAGGCGGCAGCCGACTTGCTCCGCTGCGCTTCGCAACGCGGCTAAACCCTACCAATAGACAGCACGGTTTGGGTCGACTACTTCATACGAGGCGCACTTGGGCCTGCGCGTTGTACATCCTGAACGGCCGTGACTTGCTGCCTTGCCCGGAGCGGACGACGCGCCCGCTACAGGCGCTGCTCGATCCACTGCACGATGTCGTCAGACGCCTCCTTGCGGTTGAGCTCGATGAACCAGTCGTGATAGGCGCCGGGGTAGGTCAGCCGCGCCTTATCGGGGCCTGGCAACTGCGCGAAGAAAACGGCGCTGCCGGCGGGCGGGACGATAGTGTCCGCTTCCCGGTGCAGGATGAGCACAGGAAGCGTGAGACGGGACGCCAGGCTGTGAACTTCCCGGCGGCGGCGGCGTGGCGACAGTGGCAACAGCGCAGGAACCCGCCCGCCGGGAATGTCTGAAACGAGACCTTCGATTGAAATCGAGGCTGAAAGCTGAAGTCGGCTCAAGCCGACTGAGCGCCGCTGCATCAGTCCACTTGAGTGGACTTGAGCTATCAGCCGGTGAATTGATTCACCGGTGCGGCGTCGCCATTCGCCCCAAATCTGAACTAGACCCTTGTTGAAGCCACAATTGGAAACTGGCGCTAAAACCAAGTGCATTGGGTCTTGACAAGATAAAATAAACACTGTATATTTACGACGTAAATATACAGTGTTTATTTTTTTGGGAAACCAAACATGTCTCGACCCAAACGCACCATCACCATGCCCGGCCAAGATATGCCAAGCCAGATCAAAGCTGTCGCCCGCCGACAGATGGCTGAACATGGCACGGCTGGCATTGCCTTGCGCAGCATCGCCCGCGAGTTGGGCATCACGGCGCCAGCCATCTACAACTACTTTCCCCGGCTGGATGACCTGATCACGGCGCTGATCGTGGACGCCTTCACCGACCTGGCTGCAACGATGGAGGCCGCCGAGGACGCAGATCCTTCTCGCCGCCCGGCGCACCGCATTGTCGCCCTGTGCCTGGCTTACCGACGCTGGGCGGTGGAGCACCCGGTGGACTTCCAACTGATCTACGGCAACCCCATCCCTGGCTACGTGGCGCCAGCCGAGATCACCATTCCCCTGGCCCGCCGCCCCTTTCTGCGCATCTTTGCCTGCTTTCTGGAAGCATTCCAGGCGGGCGAGCTGACCATCCCGGCTGAGTACCAGGCTGTGCCGCCAGGCGTGGCTGCGCACATGGCCGAGTGGAAACGCCAGTCGGGTATCGACATGCCCGATCCCCTGATCGCTCTGCTGATGAGCGGCTGGGCGCGCATTCACGGCATGGTGCAATTGGAATTGTTCAATCACCTTCAGCCGTTGGTAGGCGATGCGGCTGCGCTGTATCGCTACGAGATCGACGCCCTGGTGCAATCCCTGGGCATGTCCATCGCCCCAGGAGAGAACCATGCTTGACGCCAATCGTTCACTCGACCACATCACCGGCGCTTTGCGGGTCGTGCAAGGAATGCTGATCCTCATCCAGTTTCTGGCAACAGACGCTTCGATGCAAGGCTTGTACGTACAGTTCGATTCGTTCAGGAGACAATGATGACCACTTCCACTCTTCACGTCGTTTTGGGCGCCGGTCCCCTCGGCCGCGCAGTCGTCAACGAGCTTGTCCGCCGCGGCGAAACCGTGCGCGTCGTCAGCCGCAGCGGCCAGATGCCGGAGGCGCCACACGGCGTCGAACTGGTCGCCGGCGACCTCTACAACCCCGCCACAGTGCGCGAGCTGACCCAGGGCGCAGCCGTGGCCTATCAGTGTGCGCAGCCGCACTACGACGAGTGGCCGCAGAAGTTCCCGCCCTTGCAGTCCGCCATCATCGAGGGCTTGACCGACAGCAGCGTCAGACTGGTAATCGGTGAGAACACCTACATGTACGGTGACACAGACGGCAAGCCGCTGACCGAGGATCTGCCCTACGCTGCGCACACGCGCAAAGGCAGGGTGCGGGCCGCAATGAGCGAGACCGCGCTGGCCGCACATCGGGCCGGCAAGGTGCAGGTTGCGCTGGGTCGCGGTTCCGACTTCTTTGGTCCGTGGGCGTTAGGCTCCTCACACGGCGCACGCGTCTTCTACCCGGCGCTGGCTGGCAAGTCAGCCAGCTTCAGCGGCAAGCTGGACCTGCCCCACACCGTCACCTACATCGAGGACTTCGGCCGCGCCCTGGTGATCTTGGGTGAGCGGGAAGGGGCGTTGGGCCAGGCGTGGCACGTGCCCAACGACCAGCCGCAGCTTACTCAGCGCCAGTTCGCCGAGCTGGTCTTCACCGAGACCGGCCACCCGGTCAAAGCCAGCGGCATGGGCAAGCTGATGATGGCGCTGGGTGGTCTGTTCATCCCCGAGGCGCGGGAGTCGGTGGAAATGATGTACGAGTTCGAAAAACCCTTCGTGGTGGACAGCAGCAAGTTCGAGCGGGTGTTCGGCGTCAAGGCTACGCCGATAGCTGACGCCATCGAAGCCACCGTAGCCTGGTATCGAGCGCATCCGCAGAACAAGTAGGTTGCCGCCCCACAGCGCGCCGGGCAAACTTGCCGTCAGCAGCGCGCTGTCCTGATCTGAAATAGCAGGCGGATCACCTTCCCGGAAGCTCCGAGCTTCCGGGAAGGTTGCAGTATGGATGCCGATCCTCTTTACTTCTGGCTGGCAAGAAACGCCTCCACATCCTTTGTGCGCACCTGCACGAAGTCAACCAACTTCTGCACGGCGGCATCGTACTCCTCCTGGCTCATCTCCAGCGTGGCGATCGGCGCGAGCAGCTCGGCGTGCTGGCGTATCCTGGCAAGCAATGCATCCGGCGCCAGCACGGTGGCGGCGTTCTCCGCCATCAGTTCGACGTAGCGGTTCCAGTAAACCGGGTCGTCGAGCAGGAAGCGGATCAGCGGCCAGGCGTCGGTGACAATGGACTTGTCGAGCACCAGGAACGGAATCAGTTCCTGGCGAAACGTCACATTGTGATCCCACGAGAACCAGGTGAGTTTGCCGGTTGCCGGGTCGTTGTAGAAGTAGAAGTTGTGCCCGGCGGCGCCGTAGGTGTCACCATGACCCACGACTGCGGCGATGCCCAGCCACTCCAGGAAGCCGTCGACGTCGAAGATTGCTTCCAGGTCGGCGCGCCAGGCCGCAGGGTCGCTTGTCCGTGTCTCGGCGTGGAGGACGTCGTAGAGCGCGCGGATGTCGCTCCAATCCGCCTCGTCCTTGTGATTCTTCTTTTCGAAGCTCGCCTCCAGTTGATCCACGGCCTGCTTCGCCAGATTGGCGCCAAGTCCGTT
>CALJMI010000065.1 GCA_937981885.1 uncultured Caldilinea sp. | reverse complement strand
GGGGTCGGCGCCCTGGTCGCGTTCGCGTTCCAGTTGGGCGTGATACGCCTCGAAGGCGTCCGAAATGTATTTGAGAAAGATCAGCCCCAGCGCCACATGTTTGTACTCGGCGGCGTCCATGCTGCCGCGCAGCGCGTCGGCGGCGGCCCAGAGTTCTCGTTCGAAGCCGAGTGTGGCGCCGTTGCCCGCATTGGGGCGGGTCGCCTGTGCTTTTGCCATCATGTCTTCTCACTTTCAATGCTGCCAAATCTAGACATCTTCGAGCCGGCGCGCCGGGACGATGACGGCGGCGCGCTCCTGCTGCTCGGCGTCCAACGTGACCAGCGCCGCGCCAAAGCGTCGCGCCACGGCGACATAGACGGCGTCGCTGCCGCGCAGGCGATGGCGGGCGGCGATCTCGGCGGCTTCCTGCGCCAGGGAGATGTCCAGCTCGACAAAGACCATGTGGGGCAACTGCTGAATTTCTTCCATCCAATCCAGCGCCATTGTCGTATTGTTTTGCTTGCGCGCTAGTGAAGCAACCACTTCGACAAGCGCTAATGTTGGGACGTAAACGGGGATGCCCGCACGATGGATCTGGGTTAAAAAACGCCAGCTTTGCTCGCTGCCGACCTCGGTGGGGCTGAATGCGTTGACAAAGACGCTGGCGTCGATGGTCAACGCGTCGCTCATCGGCGCATCTCCGTGAGGATCTCGACGACGCTTTTTTCGCTTTGCCAGCCCTTGCCCAGCTCTTCGCGGATCGCTTCCAGCCGCGCCCACACCTCGTCCGGGTCGGGCTGGGGCGGGACGGCGTCCGCCGGCAGCAGGACGGCCACCGGCTCGCCGCGTTGGGTGATCAGGTAGCGGGCGCGGCGTTCCTTGACCGCGCGCACCACTTCCGACGCACGGGCCTTGAGTTCACGAATGCCGATCTGTTCCATGGTGGTTCCTTTCGCATGTGGTTACACAAGTAACCACATTGTATACCCGCCCCTGGTCTACGTCAAGCCTGGATGCGCAATGGCTTGCTTTCATCTCTTGTCAACTTCCTGACGTTTTCCGGGTCTATTTCACATTGAGGGCAGAGTTTGTTTTGTAGGTCATCGCCTCCGGCGTGACGGGCGCCATGTCACGCCGGAGGCGATGACCTGCGACATGCGCCCTAAACTTGAAATACACCCACGTTTTCCTGACGCTCTCCCTAGCGGCAGTCGTGGCGCGCGGTGGACGCTCGCGCCACATCCGCGTTGTGGTGAGCACTTCGATCTGCTGTTGGTGGACGAGTTGGGCCACGCGCACAGCGGGCGCGGCCTGGGTCGTCAGGTCGCCGAGCAGCTTACGGTCGTTGGCGATGTACTCCGCTAGGACATCGGCGCGGATGCGTGATGGATGGCCGAGGTCTACCCGCCGCTGGTGGGTAAATTCAACGTTTTCATTTTACGGGGAAATGTAGCCTCATCTTCTCCCAATCGGATAGTAGTTGCGATAAAATTATTTTAGGAGAAAGTGCAATGAAAACCAAACCCCTTCTCACCATTCTGTACGGATTGGAATTGTTCGCCGACGGAACCAAGCCGATGGTCCATGTATGGAGAATAGGATAATGGCACAGCATCTTTCGGAGCTGCCCACACTACAGCTTTATTTGTTGGGTCCGCCTGAGGTCAGATGGGCCGGGCATCCCCTGCCCATCCCTCGACGCCAGGCCCGCGGCCTGCTCTATCGCCTGGCTGCCCGACCGCAACCCGTCCCTCGCGAACAACTCTGCTTCCTCTTTTGGCCAGACATCCCCGAATATGCGGCTCACCGCCATCTCAGCCACCTGCTGACCCACCTGCGCCGCGCTCTCCCGATTCCTGATTTGCTGCTGGTCACCGAAGAACATATTGCCTTAGATGCGTCGCAAGTCTGGTCGGATGTGGCGGCTTTCAAGGAGTTGTGCGCGAGCGATCTCTTCGAGCAGGCCATCGCCCTCTACCGCGGCCCCTTCCTTGCAGGCTTCTCGCTCCCCGAAAGCGCCGAGTTCGAGGCATGGGCTGGGCAAGAACGACGCGCCTGCGAAGAGATCTACCTGAAGGCGCTGACAGCTTTAATCGAGGAACTCACTACCCAGGGGGAGTACAACGCCGCCATCACCTATGCCCGGCGCTACCTGGAAACCGATGACCTGGCCGAGGACGTGCACCGCCGCCTCATCGAACTCTACGCCGCGGCCGGCGACCGGGCCGCGGCGCTGCGCCAATTCGAGCGCTGCGTAGCCGTCCTGGAGCGCGAGTTGGGCGTCAGCCCTCTGCCGGAGACCAGGGCCGCCTATCAGACCGTCCTGGAGGGCCGGCCGGCCCAACCGTTGCGCTCGCCGATCAAGCCGAGCTGGGCGACGCTGCCCGGCCTGCGCGTGCCCCTGGTTGGGCGTGACCAGACGCTTCGCCGCTTGCATGAAGCCTATCTCCAGGCAGCGGCCGGGCACGGTCAAATGGTCCTGATCTCCGGCGAGGCCGGCATCGGCAAATCGCGGCTGATGCAGGAGTTCGCGACAAGTCTCGCCGGGCAGGCCCTCATCCTATCAGGGGCCTGCTATCGCGGGGCCCAGGCAGTCCCCTATCAGCCCATTGCTCAGGCACTGCGCAGCTTGCTGGCACAAGAGGACAAGGAAACAAGAGGGCAAGGAGACCTCCCCCTGTCACCCACTCCCCCCATCTCCCTGTCTCCCACGTGGCTGGCCGAGGTGGCCCGGTTGCTGCCCGAGCTGCGCTCGTGGTTTCCCAACCTGCCGCCAGCAATCAGGGGTGAGCCGGACGAGGCGCGGGCGCGGCTGTTTGAGGCGCTGTGCCGGGTCGTGCTGGGATTGGCCCCCTCCCCGTCTCCCCAGTTCCCCCCTCTCCCCCTCTCCCATCAGGAAAGGGGGAGAGGGGGGAGGTTGCTCCTCCTCTGCCTGGACGATCTCCACTGGGCCGACCGCACGACTTTGGACTGGCTGGCTTACCTTGGTCACCATCTTCGGGGCCAACGGGTGCTCATCCTCGGCGCCTACCGCAGCGAGGAGGCCGACGCCCTGGCGGAGTTGCGGCGCACTCTGGCGCGGCTGGGGCTTCTCTCCGAATTAAGGCTGTCCGGGCTGGACCCCCCCGACGTTCTGGCAATCTTGCGCCACCTCACCCATTCGCCGCTGCACCCTCTTCTTCCTCTCCTGGCAGGAGAGAGAGAAGGGGGCTTGAGGGATGCGGGTGAGGTTGCCCTGGCCGACCGACTCCAAAAGGCTACCGGCGGCAACCCCTTCTTCCTGCTGGAGACGTTGCGAGCGCATGTGGAGTCTGGCCAGCCGTTGACACAATTGGCCGACTTGGAGGACCTCCCCCTGCCCGACACCGTTCGCCAGGCCATCGAGGCGCGCCTGCGGCGCCTCAGCCCGCGGGCGCGGCAGATTCTGGAGGCAGGCGCCATCTTGGGCCTGACGTTCAGCCTGGACGAGGTGCGTTTGACCGCCGGACGCCGGGAACTGGAGACGCTGGATGGGCTGGATGAACTCGTTGCCCGGCAGCTGTTGACGGAGGAGCCACCGGCCTATCGCTTCCAGCACGAGCTGGCGCAGCGGGCAGTGGAGACAAACTTGAGCCCCATGCGCCGCCAGTTGTTGCATCGGCGGGCCGGCCGGGCGCTGGAGCACCTGGCGTCCGATCAAGTGGCGGCCATGGCTCGGCACTTCGATGCCGGCGGCGAGATAAAGAAGGCGCTGCACTACCACGGGCTGGCAGCCCGGCGCGCCGAGGGACTCTTCGCCTGGCGGGAGGCCGAGGAGCACCAGAGCCGGATGCTGGCGCTGCTGGACCAGCTCGACCCGGAGCACGGGCAGCCGGATTACCTGGCCCAACGCGGGCAGGTGCTAGTAGCCCGGGCCGACCAGCGCTACTTCGAGGGCCGGCTGGCGGAGCGGGACGCTGACCTGGCGGCATTGACCACTCTGGCCGAGGCCAGTGGCGATGAGGGCCTGCGCCTGCAAGCGCTCATCCGCCGGGTTCGTTACCTGAATCTGGACGCCCGGTATGAGCAGGCCATCGCCAGCGCCGAGGAGGGCCTGGCCGTTGCTGAGCGCGTGAATGATCTCTCGGCACGGTGCCATCTGCTTAACCAGATTGGCTTTGCCCGCTATTTCCTAGGCCAGCCGCTGCACGCGCTGGCAGCCCTGGAAGCCGCCCTAGCATTGGCTCCACAAGCGGATCGCGAGATCCGCAGACACATCACGCACACCCTGGGCTATGTCCACTTCCATCTGGGGGACTATGCCCGGTCCCTGGCCTGCCATGAAGCGGCTTACGCCGACCATCAGGCGGTCGGCGACTACAACGGCATGGCCTGGGCGAGTTTCGACATTGCGGCCAGCCACCTGGAGATGGGACATTTTACCGAGGCGCTGCAGCACCTCGACGAAGGCCTGGCGCTGGCGCGGCGGATCGGCGCGCGGCCGGCCGAGGCCTACGGCTTGATCCTGCTGGGCTGCTGGAACTTGTACCGCAGCAACTATATAGCTGCGCTCGATCATTTCCGGCAGGCCCAGTTGACCCAGGAAGAGCTACGCACCGAACATGGCCGCGTAGCAGTTGAGCTAGGACTGGGGCTGACCTTTTACCACCTGGGCGACCTGGCTGAGGCTCGGCGTTGCCTGGACAGCGCGGTCGCACGGGCCCGGACCATTGCCCACCGCCGGCGCTTGGCCGAAGCCCTTGTCGCGCTGGGGTTAGTAGCGGTCGCCGCAGGCCAGATGCCGGTTGCGCGCAACAGCCTGGACGAAGCAGTTGCCCTGGCCCGGCAGAGCGATCATCGCGAGGGACTGGCGAGCGGGCTGGCCGCCCTGGCCCGCGCCGAGCGGGCGAGCGGTGATCCGGCCGGCGCCCTGGCCCACGCCGCGGAAGCCGCGCGCGTCGCTCGGGAAAGCACCTTGCCGGTCGGCGAAATGTGGGGCGAAGTGGAGGCAGCCCTGGCCTTGCTGGTGCAAGATGAGTCCGAAGCAGCCCTGGAGCACACCGAGCGGGCCCTCGCCCTTTTGCCGCAGGCCCACGAAGGCTGGATCGGCGCCGAGGAGGTCCATCGTGCCCACGCCCTCGTCCTGCAAGCCCTGGGCCGAGCCGAGTCCGCCGCCGAGCAGATCCGGCTGGCCGAGGTCATCATCCGCGCTAAGGCCGAACGCATCCCCGACCCCTCCCAGCGCGAACGCTACCGCCAATTCATTGATTTGCTGATTCGCTGATTCGCCCGTTCGCTGATTTCCCTTTGTAGCCACTTTGTAGCCACCTCTGTGCTATGCTGCCCTTCAGAACGAGGTGGTGCACCGGCGATGTTCTTCGAATAAGGAAAGGAGGTCAGCACCATGCCAACCTATATCAGCCTGATGAAGTTGACGGACGAGGGTGCACGCAACATCAAGGAAGCCCCTCAGCGCGTGGCTAACGCCATCAAGACGTTGGAAGACATGGGCGGCAAGTTGATCGGCATGTACAGCGTCATGGGGGAGTACGACTATGTAGGCATCGCCGAAGCCCCCAACGACGAAGTCGCAGTGGCTTTCCTGCTTGGGTTGGGCGCCGCCGGCACCGTTAGGACGACGACGCTGAAGGCGTTCAACATGCAGGAGTTCGCAGCGATCCTCGGCAAGCTGCCGTAGCGTGGCAGCAGATCGGCAGCCGGTTTCTCCTGGCGACAGAAGCAGTCGGATGCCGATGCATCGCCCCGGTCGCCAGGGGAGCTCTTTGAATTGCGACGGAAAACGGATTAAGTCTTGTGAGCGAGAAAGGAGTTGACTTATGGCGCACTTAAGGAAAAGCATCCTGATCCACGCACCGGTGGAGAAAGTGGCCGCCTTCGCGGGGGAGCCTAAGAACTGGGCGGCCTTCTGGGTTGGGCTCGGCGAGCCGGAGGAGCAGACCGGCGACGGCGAGGTCGGAACCGTGGTCAAGCATAGCTATCTGATGGCCGGCGTGCGTTTCCCGGTCACCAGCCGCGTGCTGGAAAACATTACCGGGCCGGAAGGGACGCGATGGCGGGGAACGATCGAAGGACCACTGGCAGGCGAGCAAACCTGGACCTACGCCCGTCAAGGGGACGAGACTGAGGTGACGGCGGACATTGAATATACGGTGCCCGGAGCGGCGTTGGGCCGGATCGCCGACCGGCTGATCATCGAGCGCATGCAGGAACGGGCGCTGGGGCAGACGTTAGAGAATCTTAAACTGCTGTGTGAGGCGGCTGCGTAGCAGTGGAGACGGCAGGGGGCTGGGCGCAGTCCCCTGCCTCAATTATGAAGCAAAAAAACCGGCAAAGGAGATGAGCGGATGCCTGGTGGAACCATCATTGGCGCCGTGGTCGGGCTGGTCCTGGCGTGGCTGATTGCAGCCATGAGATCAAGAGCTACCCATTTGGGCGGAGGCTGGTGGCAGTTTGAGGGCATGGGGTGCCTGGCAAACTTACTCCTCTACGTGGTGTTTGCGACCGTGGGAGCGGTGATCGGCACACTGATCGCCGGCCTGTAAGGCTTGCCCTGGACGGGCAGGATCTGCCACATGGAGAGTTGGGCAGTGAGTGGTAAGAGACGATATCGTTGCCGCATCGTCCCCCCAGCCACGGCATCATGAGGTGCACCCTATGACTCCATCCATCGAGTACGCCTCATTCCTTATCCGAGTATGGCGCGAAGAACCCCTCCTTTGGCCCCTCCCCCTCGAGGGGGGAGGGAGAGAGGCGTTCGAGTGGCAAGGCGAGGTCGAGCACATCCAGAGTGGTCGGTGTTGGACGTTTGGCAGTCTGGATGAGGTGTTGGCCTTCCTGCGTCTGCTGGCAGAGAACCTGGACGCGTTGCCCCCACCGCCGGGCGAGTGAGGCCTGCTTGGTTCCTCGTAACTGATCATCACATTGCTGATGGGGGCTATAGAATGACCATGGGCAAGCCTGAGTACAAGATGCGTCATCCCAGGAAGGTCAATTTGATCGCATTGGCAGCCCCGGCCTCACACAGCTGCAATCAATTTCTCCACACCCCAAACAAGCCGCTCCAGATCCTCTGCACAATTGTAGCCCTGCACCGAAATGCGGATGAAGTGATAGCCCTGCCAGGTATAGCACGGAACTTCGATACGGTAGTCGGCGTGCAGGCGCTGTTTGAATGCAGCAATGTCGGGTTGCGCCGGGATGCGCGCCACAGCCATTTGGTGATAGAGTCGCGACTCCGACAGATAGGGCGGAGCCAGTCTCGTGATGGCGGTGATGCTGTCCAGCGCCGTTGCGAGCAGCGCATGACACTGCTCGCGCACCGTCGACCAGTTGTGCGCTGCCAAAAATTCGATAGCGGCTGGCACGCTCAAATAGGCGGAGATGTCGTCGGTGCCCAGCCATTGGGTCGCGCTGACAAAGTCGTTCTCCTCGAACAACCCTCGCTCCGGCCCATAGCCCCAGCCGACAACCAGCGGCTCGATCTGTGCATGAACCGCTTCGCGCACCCACAGAAAGCCGGCGCCTTTGGGAGCGCACAGCCACTTGTGCAGGTTGCCAGTGTAAATATCGGCGCCCAACGCGTCAAGGTTCAGGTCAAGCTGTCCTGGGGCGTGTGCGCCATCGATAACGGTGTAGATGCCCATCTCGCGCGCACGCCTACAGATCGCCTGAACTGGCAAAGTCAGCGCAGTCGGTGAGGTGACATGACTGAGGTAGATTACACGCGTGCGCGGGGTGACTCCGCGCCAGAATTGATCCACGAGATGCGCCTCATCTGTGATCGGCAGAGTGATCGGCTGCTTGACATACGTTGCACCGCGTTTGGCGCAGACAAACTCCCAGGCATTGTTGCAAGCGCCATACTCGTGCGTCGTCGTCAGCACCTCGTCGCCGGGCCGCAAGGGCAGCGAACGCGCCGCCACATTGACGCCAAAGGTGGCGTTGTGAACAAAAACGAGATCGTCGGCACGCGCACCGATATACGCGCCCAACGCCTCACGTGCAGCACGCAGCGCCGGTCTGGCTTCCTGCGAGAAAAAACGCGTCGGTTGGCGC
The DNA here is from genome assembly GCA_937981885.1 of uncultured Caldilinea sp. GTDB lineage: Bacteria > Chloroflexota > Anaerolineae > Caldilineales > Caldilineaceae > Caldilinea. The sequence continues at coordinate 52,542 of CALJMI010000065.1, read as the reverse complement.
TCGATGCGCCGCTGCCACTCCTGGTAGACCTCAAAAACCGGGAGCGGCGTGGCGCCAAACGCACCGTGGTTGAGATAGACGACGTCGGGATCAAGCTGAAACAATGCACGTAGATGATTCATACGCTCCTGCTCTGATAGATAATGACTGAAATGGTGACTTTCACCGGCTTGCCGCCGTTCCTGGCAAGGTATACTCCAAGTGAAGGCGTTATGTCACGCCGGAGGCGATGACCTACAAGAACGATTCCGCCCCAAACATGAGAGACGCCCCGTATTTGGCGTTACAGGTCGATCATAACAGGGGCGATGGATTTCATGCTATAATCCAAAAAGAAAAGTTCTCATTATCAATACAGTATGCTCGTCACAGTGCAATCGTGGTTTCGACCTTACCCATTCGCACCAAACGCTGCAAACCATCTGGAGTCCACCCAATGCGCACCATTCATCTGATCAGCAACGCCCACATCGACCCTGTCTGGCTGTGGGAATGGGAGGAAGGCGCGGCTACTGCCATCGCCACCTTCCGCACCGCCGCCGACCTTTGCGAAGAGTTCGATGGCTACATCTTTAACCACAATGAAGCGCTGCTCTATCAATGGATCGAAGAATATGAGCCGGCGCTCTTTGCACGCATCCAACGGCTGGTGCGAGAAGGGCGCTGGCACATCATGGGCGGATGGTTTCTACAGCCCGATTGCAACATGCCTGCTGGCGAATCATTTGTGCGACAGATTCTGCAGGGAAGACGATATTTTGCAGAAAAGTTTGGCGTTCGCCCCACCACTGCCATCAACTTCGACCCCTTCGGCCATACACGCGGTTTGGTGCAGATCATGGCGAAGTGCGGCTACGACAGCTATATTGTCTGTCGCCCCGATCAATCTGACTGTCCGCTGGAGAATGACGAGTTTATTTGGGAGGGCTATGACGGCTCACAGGTGCTGGTCAACCGCCCCTATGGCTGGTACAACTCGCCGCTGGGCAAAGCACGCGAAAAGGCGGAATCGTTTCTCCTTGACGGACCGCAAACGCCCTCAAGCATCATGTTGTGGGGCGTCGGCAACCACGGCGGCGGGCCGTCGCGCAAAGACCTGGCCGATCTGGCGGCGCTGATGGCTGAACGCAGCGACGCAGCGATTGTTCATTCGACGCCGGAAAGCTACTTCGCCGAGCTTCAGACGCGGCGCGATTCGCTGCCCGTGCGCCGCCGTGACCTAAACCCGTGGGGCGTCGGCTGCTACACATCAATGATCCGCATCAAACAGAAACACCGACAGCTGGAAAACGAGCTGTTCGCCACCGAGAAGATGGCGACAGCAGCATGGCTGCTAGGGCGCATGAAGTATCCTGCGGCAGAGCTGCACGACGCACAGCGCGACCTCTCGATGGCGCAGTTTCACGACATTCTGCCCGGCTCGTCGATCCAGCCTGTCGAGGAGACCTCCCTGCGCTTGATGGATCATGGCCTGGAGACGCTGGCGCGCGTCAAGGCGCGCGCATTCTTTGCGCTGGCGCAGGGTCAACCCGCCGCCAATAAGGACGAAACGCCGATTCTGGTCTACAACCCGCACCCTTTCCCGATCGATGCTGCCATCGAGTGCGAATTCCAGCTTGCTGACCAGAACTGGACCGACGCCGAAACCGATGTCACGGTCTATCGACGCAACGAGCCGCTTGCGTCGCAGGTCGAGCAGGAACTGAGCAACCTGAACCTGGACTGGCGGAAACGGATCGTCTTTCGCGCCGAACTTGCACCCGCGCAGATGAACCGCTTTGACTGTCGTTTCAACGCTAAAGCGCCCGCCCCGGCGATGCTTCATCACAGCGACGACACAACGTTTCGCTTCGTAACGCCTGACATCGAGGCTGTGATCAACCACCGCACCGGACTGCTCGATGTATACCGCGTCCATGGCGTCGACGCGTTGCTGCCCAACAGTTGCTGTCCGCTCGTGCTGCTCGACGACGCCGATCCGTGGGGAACGCGTGTGCGGCGATTTCGCAACGTGCTCGGTGCGTTCAAACTCCTGTCTGCTGACGAGGCGGCGCGCATCTCCGGCGTGCTTAACCCCGCGCTGCCCCCAGTGCGCGTGATCGAAGATGGCGCGGTGCGCACCGTGGTCGAAGCGGTGCTTGGCTATGGCGCATCGACAGCCGTGCTGCGCTACAAGCTGCCAAAACAGGGGAGCACTATCGCAATCGAGGTGCGCGTTCACTGGCAGGAGCGCGACCGTATGCTCAAACTTTCCTTTCCGACGCCAGCAACGGCGGGCAGCTATATCGGGCAGGTGGCTTACGGCGTCGACGAGCTGCCAGGCAACGGTGACGAAGCAGTGGCGCAGAAGTGGGTGGCCGTCGTCGACTCCAGCCGCAACCTGGCGCTGACCCTCATCAACGATGGCGTCTACGGTTCCGACTTCTGTCACGGCGAGGTGCGGCTGTCTCTGTTGCGTTCGCCATCCTATGCAGGACACCCGATCTTCGACCGTCCGATCACGCCGCAAGATCGCTACACGCCGCGCATCGATCAAGGCGAGCGGCTGTTCCGATTTTGGCTGAACGCCGGTCCCCTTGCCGAACGGCTCACACATATCGACCGCGAAGCGCTGATATACAACGAGACGCCAATGGCGCTCTCCTTCTTCCCAGCTGGCGGCGATGATGAGCCTCGGTCCGCCGTCACGGTGGATGGCGACGCTGTGCAGTTGACGGCGCTCAAACGCGCTGAGGATGGCGACGCGCTCATCGCCCGACTTTTCAACCCGACGACTACACGCCAGCGCACACGGCTGCGCCTCTCTTCACTCAACGTTGACCAGGAGATCACGCTTGACGCGTTGGAGGTGTACACCTGTCGAATCGACTGCACGTCGGGCGAATTGCGCACGGTGAATTTGCTTGAAGAGGAAAAAACGTAGAGGCGCCAGCCTTTGCTGACGCCTCTACATACACAGAGAGAAGGAGAAAACCTACATGTAACCTTGCACCCATTACCCATCCGCCAACAGTATAGCCGGTTTTGGGCGATGGGAACAACCGGCAAATGATGTATTCTTTTTGTAAGGTTGGCGTTGCACAAGAAGAATAATGCCATGAGCGAAATATTATGAACGATTTACGCGGAAAGACAATGATTGTCACTGGCGGCGCGCAGGGGATCGGCAAAGGCGTTACAAAGCACTTGCTCAGCCTGGGCGCGGCGGTGCTTGTGGCCGACATCGACGCCGAAGCAGGCGCCGAGACCGCCGCCGAATATGCCGGGCTGGGCGAGCTGCGCTTTGTGCAAACGGATGTGTCTGATGAAGCAGCTGTAACGCGTATGGTGGCTGAAGCATTGGAGTGGCGTGGCGCCATCTACGGGTTGGTCAATAATGCCGGCATCGCTGATCCTGGTTCGACGCCGGTCGAGCAGTTGGCGCTGGAAAGCTGGAATCACGTGATTGCCGTCAACCTGACGGGGGCGTTTCTTTGCACAAAACATACAGCGCCGCATCTGCGCGCTGCACAGGGCGCGGTGGTGAACATTGCCTCGACTCGCGCGCTGCAATCGGAGCCAAACACGGAAGCCTATTCCGCCAGCAAAGGCGGTCTGCTTGCCCTCACCCATGCATTGGCGATAAGTCTTGGGCCGGACGTGCGCGTCAACGTTATCAGCCCTGGGTGGATCGATGTAGGTGAATGGCGAAAGGCATCACAGCGTCGTACATCGGCGCTAACCGCCTTCGATCACGCGCAGCATCCGGTTGGTCGCGTTGGCGCGCCGGGCGACATTGCAGCAATGGCGGCGTTCTTGCTCTCTACCGTGTCGGGATTCATCACCGGACAAAACTTCGTCGTAGACGGCGGAATGACGCGCAAAATGATTTATCTCGGCTAAAGATAAAAGCAAGACGCCTTTCCGAAAGCATTCAGCTTATCGGAAGGCGTCGTCGATTGTGATCCTTGTAGTCAAGACTATTGGCCCTGCGCTTGTAAAATCGCTGCTTCGGCGGCGGCCAGGCTGGAGATAGCGGCGCTGACCAGCACGTCGGCTTCAGCTAACTGCGCAGCATTGCCAGCCTGCACTGCGCGCGCCAACGCATCGGCGGCCTGCGCGTAGTTGAGCGCCGCTGTTTCCAGCTGTGTCTGGATTGTAGCCGCGCCTGGAGGGACAGTCAGCTCGCCGACGCTGGCGCTGGTGCGCCGCAGAAGCGTCAACGCAGCGTTGAGGCGCGTCGTCCATGCAGCATCGCTCAATAATGCTGTGTTGGCGCTCGCTTCTCGCAGCAATCCATCAACGTTGTTTTGCACAAGATCGAACTGACGCACAAGTTCCAGCGCCGACGTCAAGTAAGCGGCAAGCGCCGGGTCCTGAGGCTGCGCCTGTGGCTGCGGCGTCGGCGTCGGCAATAGCCCGCCGAGACCAACAGGCGTTTCGGGTGTAGCTGCAGGCTGCTCCACCGGCTGTTCAACAGGCGTGCCGTCATTGTTGACGACCGGTACGCTTGCCAGTGCTGGCGGATTTGCCACCAGTGCGGCAAAGACCCACCCGCCATTGTCGAGCAAGAACCACGTGCCGTCAGCGTTGCGCCCCACAATGTTGATCTCTTGACCGGTGACCGTGCCGCCAAGTAGCGCAAATTCAGTGCCAGGGCCGGCGCGCAGATTCGCATCTACGGTCACAGTCGGCGTAATAGGGCCAGTGACAGCGGGCGCTTCGGGCGTTGCCTGCGCTGGCGCCTGTCCGGTCACAGCTTCCAAAATCTGGTCGTTGACCACAGGAGGGGTGGCAGGTGGGGCGGCGACCAGGAAATTTGCAATCCAGGCGCCGGAGCCTAACAGATACCAGCCGCCATCCTCACTCACAGCGGCGATCTGCACCGACTGACCGGCTGTCGCCTGACCGACAATGGCGAAGGTGGTGCCCGGCCCTGCGCGCAGATTGGCGTTCTCCGTCACGGTTGTGTTGATCAACGGCACGCCATTTATGGAAGGCGCCAGATCCGCCTGGGGTGTGGCGACGGTCTCCGTCACAATTTCGGTTGGCGTCACTTCCTCCGTCGGCGTGATCGTCGGCGTCGCCGTCAATTCCTCGGGCAAGACAATCTCGACGATTGCTTCGCCATCCTCGAGCGCAGCGATCACAACCTCGATCGGTACAGTCTGTGTCTCGACTCCACTCAGCTCGATCGTCGCTGAGGCCGGTACAGTTGTCGTCAATGTCTGGGTGATAACCAGGTTCAACTCGATCTGCAGCGTCACGGGCACGCTGGCAAGCACAACTGGCGCAGTCAACGTCTCCGTGTCGGTCAATTCATCGGTTGCCAGCAACAACGCAAGAGTGGGAGTCATCGATTCTGTTGCGTCGGTCACAGGCTCTTCGGCAACAGGCGTTGGCGTCGTCAGGACAAGGCTTGCAGTCACCTCTGCCGACGCACCGAGCTCGACATCGGCTTCGGTCAGCGTCTCTGTAGCAGTGATCTCAACGGCTGGCAACAACGAAATCGTGAATGGAATTGTCTGCCTGATTTTGATGCGGATCGGCTGGTCAAGCAAGACCGGCTCTTCAGAGGCTGCTGGCGTTACGCCTTGCTGTTGCGTAGCAGCCTGCGTCACCGACATCTGAAGCAGAAAAATCGTAAGTAGAATAAAAGCAATGGCCACCAGGGCGAGGCTTTTGCGCTGCATAGTGTCCTCCCTGTCTGTGAGGCAAGCGGTCGATAGTATCCATCATAGCGTATATGCGAATCGACGTTTTGGCAAGTTGCAGAAAATGAGAATACAGCGCAGAGTTTCTGCTTTGGTAGAATAGGCGGATAAAACTGCAGATGACAAACGAAACAGATGGAAGTGACCACAATGAGCACAAAAATTATATACTCGATGATGGGCGTTGGCAAGACTTATCCACCCAACAAGCAGGTGTTGCGCGACATCAGCCTTTCCTACTTCTATGGCGCCAAGATCGGCGTGTTGGGGCTGAACGGCGCAGGCAAAAGCACGCTGCTACGCATCATGGCAGGCGTGGAAAAGGAGTTCATCGGCGAAACCGTCCTAGCGCCCGGCTATACGATCGGGTATCTGGAACAGGAGCCGCAGCTCGACAACGGCAAAACGGTGCGCGAGGTGGTCGAAGAAGGCGTACAGGAAGTCATCGACGCGCTGCGCGAATTCGACGAGATCAATGCTCGTTTTGGCGAAGATCTCTCCGCCGAAGAGATGGATGCATTGATGGAGCGGCAGGGCGAAGTGCAGGATCAGCTGGACGCGCTCAATGCATGGGATTTGGACAGCCGGCTCGAACTGGCGATGGACGCGCTGCGCTGTCCGCCGGGCGACACGCCGGTGCAGGTGCTTTCGGGCGGCGAGCGACGCCGTGTGGCGCTCTGCCGCCTGCTGCTCAAGGAGCCGGACATTCTGTTGCTCGACGAGCCGACCAACCACCTTGACGCCGAGTCGGTGGCCTGGCTGGAGGCGCACCTGCGTGAATACAAAGGCACAGTCATCGCCGTGACCCACGACCGTTATTTTCTCGATAATGTGGCTGGTTGGATTCTTGAACTGGATCGCGGTTACGGCATCCCCTGGAAAGGCAATTATTCGTCGTGGCTGGAGCAAAAGCAACAGCGGCTGGCGCAAGAGGAAAAGCAGGAGGCGCTGCGGCAGAAGACCTTGCAGCGTGAGCTGGAATGGCTTCACATGTCGCCCAAGGCGCGGCAAACCAAGCGCAAGTCGCGTATCAATGCCTACAACGAGCTACTCTCGCAGGAAAAAGAACGCGCAATGGAAGAGCGCGAAATCTATATTCCACCTGGCCCACGGTTGGGCGACATTGTAATTCGCGCTGAGAACATCAGCAAGGCATATGGAGACAACCTGCTCTACGAGAATCTGACCGTTGACATCCCGCCCGGCGCCATTGTCGGCATCATCGGACCGAACGGCGCCGGCAAGACGACGCTCTTCCGCATGATCGTCGGTCAGGAGAAGCCCGACAGCGGCGCGCTGACAGTCGGCAGCACAGTCAAGCTGGCGTATGTCGACCAATCGCGCGATGCGCTTGATCCCAACAAAAGCGTGTGGGAGGAAATTTCTGGAGGCGCCGATCAACTGCAGCTTGGCGACCGGTTGATCAACTCGCGTGCATACGCGGCGCGCTTCAACTTCGCTGGATCGGATCAACAGAAAAAGGTTGGAATGCTCTCTGGCGGCGAACGCAACCGTCTACACATGGCGAAGATGTTGAAATCCGGCGGCAACGTGATCTTGCTCGACGAACCCAGCAACGATCTTGACGTAAATACGCTGCGCGCGCTTGAAGATGCGTTGGAGAACTTTGCAGGCTGCGTGTTGGTGATCTCGCACGACCGCTGGTTTTTAGATCGCATCGCCACGCACATCCTGGCGTTCGAAGGCGATAGTCAGGTCTACTTTTTCCCTGGCAACTACAGCGAATATGAGGAGGATCGCCGCCGTCGTCTCGGACCGCTGGCGGACCGTCCACACCGCATTACCTATCGCAAATTGCGGCGCGCTTGATCCAGGTGTACACACAGAATTGTCGATCGGTGCGATCTCATATATAATCTAGCGCTTATGGCAGTTACTCAGATACTCTCTCTTCTGCGACACACCTCACATCACAGGGTGCGCGTGGCGGCGTCTATTGGTTTGCTCGTATTTGTTTCTACGCTGTTGCTGTCCTGCTCTACACCAGATGCTAGACGTGAAGGGCGTTTTCTTCCACGCAACGCCATTCTGCTCTGGCACAACCTCACTGAGCCGGAGGCAACGGCGCTAGACAACGTGCTTGATCGCTATCGCCGCGCCAACCCTGACGTTGAAATCGTTGTCCAACCGCAGGGGCCGACGATGGAGGAGGCGTTCATTCGGAGCGTACGCTCCGGGCTTGGCCCCAATTTGTTGCTGTCAAACAGCGCCAATGTGCGCATGTTGGCGGAGGCAAACTCGTTAGTCATGCTCGACGACCGCGTGTCCGAAGATGTTTCGGCGCGCTTTTTGAGCGTCGCGCTGCGCACCCTTTACTACAAGGGACATCTCTATGGGTTGCCTATGGCGATCGACACACAGGTGCTCTACTTCAATCGCCAGTTGGTCGAACGCCCCGCCGCCACCGTTGACCAGTTAATGCAAGAAGCCAGCAGCGGCCAACGCGTGCTCATGAACAGCCAATTTACTGACGCCGTGTGGAGCGCTCGCACATTTGGTGTAGACCTGTTCGACGTTGAGGGCAATCCACAAGATGCAACGGGCGGCGCCGCCAATTGGCTAACCTGGATGGAGCAGGTGCGCGACATTCCCGGCTTCATCATCGACGATAACACGCCAGCGTTGCGCGAGCGCTTCCTGCGCGGCGACATTCCTTATTACGTCGGCCATTCCTATGAACTCAATATGCTGAACGAAGTGTTTGGCGCTGATTTGGGAGTGGCGCAGTTGCCTTCAGGGCCGGCTGGCAGCGCCGGCCCATTGTTGACCACTTCGGCGCTGTTGCTCAATGCCATGTCATCTGAACATCAGCTCGAGTTGTCGCTCGATCTGGCGCGGTTCATCTCCAGCAGCGACCAGCAGGCTGCGCTGATGCGCGAGGCAAATTTCGTTCCAGCCAACACACGCACGCGCATTTCAGAAGGACTCTATCCGCACATCGCCACAGTCATAGCCCAGGCGCGCACCGCCGTCCCCTATTTCAACGACGCCGAAATTCAGGAGGCATTCAGCGTGCTCGCCACTGCTTATAATCGCACAATGACAGGGATGGCAAGCGCAACCGAAGCAGCCATCGCTGCACAAGTTACCTTAATCGAAGAATTTAGTTTCCCTGGAGCACAGATTGTCGCCAGCGCTTGCATCGAGCAGGGTGAGCTGACGGTGCTGACGCCCGACTCCAGCGAGTTGCTTATCGTGTTGCGCACGCTGGTCGATAATTTTTCCGACGTCTGTCCCGGCGTTCGCACGACGATCCAGACTATCTCGCCTGCTGAATTTTCCCAGCTTGTCACAGAGGGCGGCAATTTCTCTGGCATCGACCTGTTGTTTATTCATCATCGCGATCTACGCGAATTGGTGAATCAGGGTGCGATTGCACCGATCTCGGCTTTGCTCGACCCTACGTTGGTGCAGCAGATGCGACCGATCGCGGCGACTGCGATGCGCATCGGCAATGAACTCTATGGCGCGCCGATTTTGATCGACATGCAGACCCTTTACCATAATAGAGAACTGATCAACGACGCTGGCGGCACGCTCGCCGACCTGCGTGCACAGGCGCAAGGTGGCGTTCCCGTGTTGCTCGATGCGTCGTTTGAGTATGGATATTGGGGCGTCGGTGCATTTGGCGGCCGGCTCTTCACCGACGACGGCCAGTTTGCTCTTTCACCTGTTGCGTTGACCGACTGGCTGACGTGGCTGCAGGAGTCGCAGCAGAATTTTGGCATTCGCACGACGCCCGATCGCAACGAAGCGCTCGAACAGTTTCTTGCGCACCAGAGCGCCTATCTGATAGGCTCTTCACTTCGCCTTAACGAACTGCTATCGCAATTTGGCAGCGTCTCGCTCAGCGTGGCGCTCTTCCCACAAGGGCCGGCCGGGCCAGGACGCCCTCTTGCATCGGCGCGCGGTCTGGTTCTGGTGAATGGACTCAGCGCCCGACAGACGCTGCTGGCCAACCTGTTTCTATCTTATGTTGCTGGTGTTCAGGCGCAAAGCGACCTTCTGTTAGCCCATCGCATCCTGCCCGCAAACAGCGCAGTGCTGCTCGACCGCAATCCCAATGTAACGCGCATGGCGGAACAGCTTCAGTTTGCGACATTGGTTCAATATCAGCCATGGCTTGAGAGCGTTTTCGTCCTCGGCGACCAGGCGTACGTCAGTGTCTTGGTCGATGGCGTTGCACCCGCCGAGGCTGTCAGCCAGATGTATATCGCATTAGAGGCCGACGCCGCCGATACCGGGATCGTCGTGCCGACGCCAGAGCCAACGCCAACGCCAGATGCGACGCTCACACCGCCCGATGAACCTGTGCTTTCCACGCCATTTGCAGCGCCAGAGGAAGATGTTAATGCCGAGAGCACAGAAGAAGCCATCCAGGAGGGAGCCACACCATGATCGTTGATTTCTCCGTACTCTTTGACCGTCTTGGCGAACAGTTTACATTGTTGCTGATTATGCTCGAACGCGAAGCGGTGCAACGACAGATCGCAACGATGCTTGCTATTCTGTTATTTACGTGGTTGGCGCCCCATATTTTGGATCGCGTACTCAGGCGCCTGGCGCGCAAGGCGCTGCCGGAACCGCTTCAAAAGGACGAGAAGGTTGTTGGCGCCCCATCACAAGCGACTGACGCTTTAGCAGAAGATGCGTCGTCTGTCGATGACGAGTCGTCGCCTACGTTGCGAACACGGATTATCCGCTGGCTACGCGCAATTGACTTCATCCTCTTTCCGACGCTATATCTTTTGATTTCGCAACGTGCGATTGTCGTTTTTGCTGAAAATGGCTGGCCTAGCGGCCTGATCGAAGCAGTCATGCCGGTCTTTTGGGTCGTGCTTGGTTATCGGTTGCTCGCCGGCGTCGTCCTGGCGCTCCTGCCCGGCGACCAGTCAGAGCGCGTCGAGTCGGAGGTGTTGCGCCCAATCGTCGGCATCCTGATCCTGCTGATTGCACGCAATATTCTGTTTTCGACACTGGGTCTGAGCGAAATTGCGTTGCTGCGCTTTGCAGAATGGACGATCAACCTCGGTGCACTGATCGATGCAGCGATCGCGGTTTTGGCCGCAATGCTGCTTGCCGGCGCTGTGCGTAAACTGGTTTATAATCTGATGGTGCGCAACGACGCCGAAACAGACGTCGCCAGCACAGTCAGCAATGTCATCCGCTACGGCGTGCTCAGTCTTGGCGCCTTGATCGGTCTCGGACGCCTGGGCATTGATCTCAGCGCCTTGGCATGGATCGGCGGTGGCCTGTCTGTTGGTCTCGGTTTTGGACTTCAGGAGTTGTTTGGCAACTTTATCAGCGGCATCGTGCTCACCTTCGAGCGGATCGTGCGCCCTGGCGATGTGATTGAGGTGCAGGGAATGCGCGGCTCGGTTACCCGTGTGTTCATGCGTTCCACTGTGTTGCGCACTCCTGATAACACGGAAATCTTCGTGCCGAACAAAGAATTGATGACCAAGCCTGTGACAGCGATGACCTACTCTGACAATCTGGCGCGCGTGCGTCTCGACATCGACGTCGCCTACGACTCTGACCTAGAACTGGCTGAGCGCGTCATACTTGAGACGATCCAACGGCATCCGCTGATTCTAGGCGACCCGACGCCCGGCGTTATGGTCACTTCGATGGACCCCTACAGCATCCATTTTCTGGCTTTTGGTCACGTAGCCCAGTTCAGCGATTCGTTTCGCGTACGCAGTGAGTTGTACCAGATGGTGCGCGACGCCTTCGTTCTGCACGGTATTGTCATTCCCTTCCCGCGTCAAGATATTCGCATCCTATCGGACGACGGTAAGGACAGCGTCCGCGCTCATCCCAGTGAGCGCGAACGCGCCAGTGAGACATAAATCAAGTTGGCGACGTCTGTCGTAGGTCATCGCCTCCGGCGTGACATGGCGCTATCTTGCCCAAGACGAAAGTAAAGCCGCGTCAGTATGTCGTCTTGACAGGTGTGCCAGATGTTTTTTGCAATATCAATTATTTGGCGATCTGCTGCGCCTTTGTTACGCTTGTCGATTGTGCTAAATGCACAGTGTCGTGAAGAGCACAGCTGTGTCAGGCGCATCAGCCTGCGTCGCAATTGGAGACGCACATGCGCACAGTTGCAATGTGGATCGTAGATAGTGAAAGTGAGTGAAAGACAATGATCAAACGCGAGAATACGAAAGACGGCAAGGTGAAAGTAACGTTTGTGCTGCCTTATGAAGAAGGACAGCCAACCGTCTCGGTTGTGGGCGATTTCAACAACTGGGACCCAACAGCCACCAAGTTCATCAAGCGACGCAACGGCACGTGCAGCATCTCGGTGACGTTCGACGCAGGAACGACGCAGCGCTTTCGCTACTATAGCGCCGATGGCGTCTGGATGAACGACAGCGAGGCAGATGGCTACGAAGCCAACGAGCATGGCTCGGAGAATTGTCTTCTCAAGCTGTAACGGGCTTGATGAAAAGAGACCATTTTTCTGGCGTCACTGGAAGATGGTCTTCTCAATTTATCGAATCTTGTTTGCGGCCACATAGCGCCACGCCGAAAGCCCTGCTTTGGCGCCTTCGCCAATCGAAACCGGCACTTGCTCGGCGAATACAGTGGTGACATCGCCGGCTGCGAAGATGCCTGGCTGGGTCGTGGCGCAGTTTTCATCGATCACGATGTGACCGTCTCGATCCAGTTCCACCAGGTCACGCACGCCGCTATTGTTCGGCAACAACCCAAACTGCACAAAAACGCCCTCCACCGGCAGCGTGCGCACTTCGCCGTTGATGCCTACGATATCCACCGCGGTCACAAACTCGTCTCCAACGATCTGCTGCACCTCCCAGCCGCGGAAGATGTCCACGCTCGGATGGTTCAACACCACCTCTGCATTGACGCGATCGGAGACCGGCTGCGGTCGCGCCTCGATGTAGTCGATGTGGTTGACTAGAGGGATCAAGATTTGCAGCGCAACAATCGAACGTTCGCCACCGCCGATGACAGCGACGTTGCGTCCAGCAAAAAGCGGCGCGTGCGAAACGGCTGAATAACTGAGACCTTTTCCCCAATACTCTGCTTCCCCGGAGACGAAGAGACGCTGCGCCCGCACACCCGTACAGACGACAACGGCTCTGCCTTCAATTTGATCGCCATCGCTAAGCGTTAGGCGGAAGGCGCCGTCCTCAAGACGCACGACTGAATCAACCGTATCCTGAATGTGGTGAGTCAGTTCAGCGGAGACGCGCTGCGCCATCTCATGCACCAAGCCGGCGCCCCAGACTGTATCGCGCCTGGGGATATCGCGCAGCGCAAAAGGATAGGAAACTTTGCCTCCCAGGTCCGGACTAACCAGCGCTACATTCAGGCGTGCATAAAGCAAATATGCGGCTGCGGCAAGGCCAGCCGGCCCACCGCCGAGAACAACTGCATCAAATCGGTCAGTCATGAACCTCACCTGTTTCTGATTTGCACCTGCCGGAGTGCAGCCAGTAGACGCTCCGGCGGGTCGGCTTTACTTACAAAGGCGCCCGCGCCAACTGCGAGTGCATGACGCCCGGCTTCGGGCCGACCGCTGAGCACAATGATCTGCATAGCCGGGCAACTGGCGTACAGGGAGTTTATCACATGATGCGCACTTCCCGTAGTCTTCAATCCTGGAAGCTCCCAATCCAGCAACAGCAGATCAGGGCGAAGCTCGGCAGCGCGCACGATCAAACTGGCTGCGTCGCTTGCCTCTCCGATAATCGATATTTCCGGCTCCTGCTCCAACAGCAAACGCACTGCCGAGCGCAACGCGGGCTGGTCGTCGGCCAGCAATACGCGCATCCAAATCCTCCAAGACATCAAGCTGGTTGAGATGAGATTGGTTAAGCGATAGCCAGTCGCGGTCCACTCTCAATCACCGCCTGGTCTACATCTCCAGCGTATTTCTCAAAATTGTGCACAAACATGTCCGCCAGTTTGTGCGCCTGTGCGTCATAGGCAGCGGAGTCGGCCCAGGTGCGGCGCGGATCGAGCACATCGACCGGCACATTCGGACAACTCATTGGCACATTCAAATTGAAGATCTCATCACGGCGGTAGGCGACATTGTCGAGATCGCCGTTGAGCGCTGCATTGATCATGGCGCGGGTGTATGCGATCTTGATACGACTGCCAACGCCGTAAGGACCGCCGCTCCATCCCGTGTTGACAAGCCAGACATTCGCCTTGTGTCGTTCGATCCGTTCCGCCAACATATGTGCATAGACGCTTGGGCGCCAGACCATGAACGGTTCGCCAAAGCAGGCGCTGAAGGTGGCTTGTGGCTCGGTCAGGCCGCGTTCAGTGCCGGCGACTTTCGCAGTATAGCCCGAAAGGAAATGATACATTGCCTGCTCGGCCGTCAGCCGCGAGATCGGCGGCAACACGCCAAACGCATCCGCAGTGAGCATCACAATGTTGTTGGGGTGTCCGCCAACGCCTTTGCGCGTGGCGCTGGGGATATGGCTGATCGGATACGCGGCGCGCGTGTTCTCGGTCAACGAATCGTCGTCGAGGTCAATGCGTCCGTTCATTGTGTTATAGCCAACATTTTCCAAGATCGTGCCAAAGCGTCGGCAAGCTTCGTAAATCTCCGGCTCGGCGGTGCGCGACAGGCGAATCGTCTTGGCGTAACAGCCACCTTCCAGATTGAAGACGCCACTGTCGCTCCATGCATGCTCGTCATCGCCGATCAACACGCGCTGCGGGTCAGTTGAGAGCGTGGTCTTGCCCGTGCCTGAAAGTCCAAAAAAGATCGCCACATCACCTCTAGGCCCATAATTGGCGGAGCAGTGCATCGGCAGCACGCCTTGCTTGGGCAACAGATAATTCATCACGCTGAAGATCGACTTTTTGATCTCGCCAGCGTACTGGGTTCCGCCGATGATCACCATCTTCTGTTTGAAGTTGAGCATGATGAACACTTCAGAGCGCGTGCCGTCGACCTCTGGGATCGCCTGGAAACCGGGCGCCTGGATCACGGTGAATTCAGGCACGTGCACTTTGAGCTCTTCGTCGTTGGCTTGTACGAACAAGTTGCGCGCAAAAAGGCTTGCCCACGCCGACTCAGTGATCACGCGGATTGGCATTCGATAGGTCGGGTCGGCGCCAACAAAACAATCCTGTACGAAGAGATCGCGGCCTTGCAGATAAGCCATCAGCCGCGCGTGCACGATTTTGAAGCGCTCCTCTGAGATCGGTTGATTGACGCTACCCCAGGCGACGTCATTGCAACTGCCAGCTTCTTCGACGATAAACTTGTCACGCGGTGATCTGCCCGTATATTGGCCCGTTCGCACCACCAACGGGCCGAGGTGCGCAAGATGCCCCTCAAATCGACGAATTGCCTGCTGATATAACAGGGGTGTGTTAAGTGTCCAAAAAACGTTATTCGGATTGTAGATGCCATGATGGTCGAGGCCGTATGCACTGTGAGGGCGCATGGATGACATTGCCAAATTCTCCTTTTAACTGAAAAGAGTAACCTGGAGTCTGCAATCGCCGTGGAACCCGGCGTCAAACCAGCCGTGAGGGCGCATGGCGAAACGTGCACCCAACCGTTACGAAGTTTACTCGCTTTTAGCGCGGCAAAGGCTAGGCAAGCGGGGAGAATCGGTTTCGTCGCAGGTTTAGTTCATTTCCTGGTCATCTGACCAGGGGATGGAAGCGCAGCAGCTATGGTGTGCGATCTTTGGGGAAGTGCACCAGATTCTGCTGCAACGCATAGGCGACGGCTTCGGTGCGCGTCGTTGCCTGAAGCTTGGAGAGGATGTTGCTGACGTGATACTTGACGGTGGAGCGACTCACCACAAGCCGGTCTGCAATTTCGCTGTTGTTCATGCCGGTCACCATCAGGGACAGCACGTCGCGCTCGCGATCTGTGAGGTCATGCCCAAGCGGCTGTTGGCGTGCGTGGGTTGCGCTGTGAATCAGCACTTGTGTAGCCTCAGGCGCCAGGGTCGGACGGCCAATATGGGCGGAGCGAATCGCATTGACCAACTCGTCGGCAGAGACATTCTTGAGCAAATAACCGATGGCGCCAGCCGCCAACGCGCTTTGCACCAGGTCATCCTCTTTAAAACTAGTCAAAGCGATCACCTGGATGTGCGGATAACGCTCACGCAGCCGCCGCGTGGCAGTGGCGCCATCCATCTCCGGCATCATCAAATCCATCAAGACGACATCAGGCTGACAGCGTTCAGCTACAGCGATTGCTTCAGCGCCATTCGCGGCCTCGCCGACCAGCTCCAGATCGTCATAGACAAGCAAAAAGGTGGACAGGCCGCCACGGACAACAGCATGGTCATCGACAACCATGACCCGAATCGGGGCTTCTGTATTACCCGTCGAGTCGCCAGAAACAGAACTTTGCGCTATCATGCTCTCTGGTTTGTCTGGTTCCACAGTAGTGAGACTTTCGTACCGACGCCGCGTACACTGTCAATGGTCAACGTCGCGCCGATTGAGTCGGCGCGTTCGCGCATGATCGCCAACCCTAGATGCTCTGGCGTGACGCCTGCCAGGTCAAATCCCTGACCATCATCCTCTATCGAAAGCAACGTCCCCCCGGCGTCAGATTGCAGCAAAATTTGCACGCGTGTGGCGCGCGCATGTTTGGCGACATTGTTCAATGCCTCTTGCGCCACGTAATAATAGGCTACTTTGACATCTGGCGGCAACTCGCTGTCGCCGACAACCTGAACTTCGATTGGGATACGCGCCCGACCGCGCGCCGCCTCCGACAACTGACGAAGCAACTCCTCAATACTGACCTCCATGAGCGTCGCCGGGCGTAGTTCGAGCAGCAACATACGCATCTCAGCCAGCGCGCCGCGTGTCAACTGGCGCAGCTCCTCCAGACGACGCACACTTTCGGTTGGCTGTCTCTCCACTAATCGCGGCAACACTTCTGCAATTAAACTTGCCGAAAATAGCGTCTGCGTCACAGAGTCATGCATATCCCGGGCAATGCGATTTCGTTCGGCGGCGACTGCAATACGTTCAGCCTGAACGCGCAGACGGGCGTTTTCAATCGCAAGCGCCGCTTGATCGCCAAACATCACAGCCAGCTCGATCTCTTCAGAGGAGAAGCGTCGTGGCTCGCGGTAATAGAGCATCAAACCGCCGTAAATCTCATCTTTGAGCTTGAGCGGCACGGCCAACTGTGCGCAATATGCATTCCCATCGATCTGAAAGATCGGCGTGTTGGCAACGCTGTGGTTCAAAACGACATTGGCATAATTCAGCTCCTCGCCCTGAGGATTCGATGCTAGAAATTCATTGGAAGAATTGCGGCGCGCAAAAATCTCTGTCCCGCCATTGTCAGCACTGTTCACGGTCGATGTCACGGTCGATGGTCTGCCGACCTCCTCAGCATAGACGGCTGTCAACTGCTCAGGTGAGATGCCGACGCCCGCCTGGAAGCGCAGCGGTCGGTCGCCGTCATGCAACTGATAGATGGCGCTGGCGTCGGCGCGCAGTAGATCGCGCGCCTGGGCGACGATGATGTCGAGGATTTCTTGAAGCGGACGGTTGGAGTTGAGCACGCGCAAAATGTCGCGTAGGCTGTCGGCGACGCGGCGGCGACGTTCGATTTCACGCGTGCGCTCCTCAACGCGACGCTCCAACAGCTCTTCAGTCTGCTTGCGCCGTGTGATGTCTGTGATTGAACAGAGCACGATCAGGCTGCCGCCGGCGCGATAGTAGCTGAGGCCGACCTCGATCGGGAACTCACTGCCGTCGCGACGTCGACCGGTCAAATCCAGTCCAGACCCCATCGGACGCGTGTGCGGATTTTCAGCGAAGATCGAGCGATAGACGCGATGGTCGCTGCGATAGCGTTCAGGCATCAGCAGCTCCACCGGCTTGCCCATCAGTTCGCCGATCTCATAGTGAAAAAGGTCAGCCAGTTTCTGGTTTGCGTAGAGGATGGCGCCACTTTGATCGACGGCGGCCACGGCGACAGGCGACGCCTCAATCAAACGCCAAAGGAAGCGATTGAGTCGACTGTCAGCTTGAAGTGAGGCATGCGTCGCCACGAACTCTTGCATAGCTGTAATTGTAGCATACATCCCCAAAAGTGCGGGAAAGTTTGAAGGGCAATTGAGTGCGCGGTAGGACGTCAACCCTCGTTCCAGCGCAGCGGCAAATGTTTGGGGCCACGCACGATCGGGTTGGTCTGCCAGCGCAGCGGCTCGTCGTCCGTCGCCAACGCAATCCGGGGGAGGCGATCGCACAATATTTCCAGCGCCACGCGCGCTTCCAAACGCGCCAGCGGCGCGCCCAGGCAATAATGAACGCCCATGCCAAAACCGAGGTGGCGTGCGCCCGCGCGGTGGATGTCATACAGTTCAGGCTGCGCAAAGGCGTCTGCATCACGGTGCGCTGATGCCAGCACCAGGCTAACGGCGTCGCCACGGCGGATCGTATGGCCGTGCAGTGTGATGTCCTCGGCGGCGAAGCGCATTGTAGCGCGCTCCACAGGCCCGTCATAGCGGATCGCTTCTTCAATGGCCGGCGCAAGCAGACAGCGGTCGGCGCGCACAGCAGCCCACGTCTCTGGATGCATCAACAACGTCAACAGCTGATTGGCAAGCAGGTAGACCGAGGTTTCATGCCCTACGATCGTGAGCAGCAAGATCATGCTGAACAACTCGTCCATGCTCAAACGGTCGCCTGCCTCTTCAGCTTCGAGCAACATTGTGAGCAGATCAGGCTGTGGCGATTGTCGGCGTTGAGCGCAGAGATCTTGCAGGTAATTCACAAAATCGGTCATCACCTGCTGCAGTCGCTCGGTCTTGCGCAAGTTGCGCCCGGCGTCGCTCGAAGGCGCCACCAGGATGTGCGACCAGGCGCGAAAGCGATGGTGGTCGCGGCTGGGAATCCCAAGCAGTTCAGCGATAACAGTGATCGAGAAAGGCAACGCAAAGTCGTGGATGTACTCCATACGCCCTGCGCCACGCGCCACGATACGGTCGAGCAACGCGTTGGCAATCGTGCGCAGACGCGGCTCCAACGACTCCACCTGACGCACGCTGAACGCTTTGTTGACAAGTGCGCGCAGCCGGGCGTGGGCCTCGCCATCAGCGTTGAGCATGTGCCGAGTCAGCAACCGATAGAGCGGCGGCTCCGCAGGCGTGGTCGCACGCTCCTCGTCGGTCATCGTGTTGCGTACATCTTTGACAAAGCGCTCTTGGTCGTGCAGCGCCGCCGTCACATCCTGGTAGCGGGTGAGAAACCACATGCGTGCGGCGCCGTCGCGACTGGTGCGGCAATAGACAGGCGCCTCCTCACGCAGCCTCGCATAGGTTGGGTAAGGGTCAGCCTTGAACGCCTGACCTGACAGATGAAAAGAGGGGTGGAGCGGCGCCACTCGCTTGTCGGACATTGCCAACCACCCTATTCGCTGGGCGTAATGGCGCTGCGCAGCCAGTGCAGCAGGCGCTGCGGCAGCTCTTGATTGGTGGGCGCAGTTTGCTCGTAGCTGCGTCGCGCCTCCTCGAGCGCTGTCGCCATCGCTGCGCCGGTTTGATAACGGTCGTCCGGGTTTTTGGCGAGGGCGGTGAGGATCACCGTTTCGAGTGCGGGCGAAACATAGGCAAATTGCGACGGGCGCGGCGGCGGCGTGCGCAAATGCGCCTCGAGCAGCTCGCTGCGTGAACCATAGAAGGGTTTGCGTCCGGCGACCATGCGGTAGAGCGTGACGCCGAGCGAATAGATGTCGGCGCGGCCATCGATCGTGACATCCCCACGCGCCTGCTCGGGCGAAAGAAAAGCGGGTGTGCCATACACTTCGCCTGGGGTGGGCTGCTCGACGCCCAGGTCAATCGCAGCGCCAAAATCAAAAAGGATGGCGCGGCTGCGTTCGTTGAGCAGGATGTTGCCGGGTTTGACATCGCGGTGCACCACGTGCTGACGATGCAGGTAGTCGAGCGCGTTCGCCGCCTGAATGCAAAGATCGATTGCCGGCGCCTCACCCAGCTTTTTCTGCCGCGTCAGCAACGACTCGACAGTCTCGCCGTTGACCAACGCCAGCGCTACAAAAAAATAACCGTCGACCTGGCCAGCGTCCAGCGCACGCACGATGGCTGGATGATTGAGCTTGAGCAGAATCTTGGCTTCACGCTTAAATGCCTCGCGGACGCGTACATTGCTGCCTGCTTCACGATGCAACACCTTCAACGCCACAACCGAGCCGTCTGGACGCCGGGCGCGATAGACCACTGCAGCGGCGCCTTGACCGAGGACGCCCTCGACGCGATACGCCCCCAACTGCTGCAGCGGACGTTCGGGAGGTTGTCCCCGATAGCCTTGCGGCAGGGTTGTGAAAGGAGTGTTGTTCATGACGATGCGGCGGCTTCTGCCAAAGACCTCTCTGACTACGGTTGACTTGCGATGTGCGTATAGTACTTGATGCAGATGACTTTGTAAATACCTACGACGTTTGCTTTCCTGCGCCACGTCACGCCGGAGGCGATGACCTGCAACGCAAACTCTGCCCCCACACGTGAAAGAAACTCCAATCAGATTGACACTTTGTATATATTCCAGGATAATAAACAAAAGTCTCTTATTCTGGACAATCAAATGAATGAAGATTCTCTGACGCCCTCTGTTCGTCGCACAATCGAAGTGCTGGAAGGATTGCTTGCGCATCCGCAGGGGTTGACGATCAAGCAGTTGCTGGCATCGGTTGACGGCTCACGCAGCTCGATCTTTCTGCTGTTAAATACACTGAAATCGCTTGGTTATGTCGAGCAAAGCGAACGCCGCGGGCGATATCGCGCCGGCGCGCGACTGCTGGCATGGCGCGCAGCCGCGCCCTCGGTGCTCAACGCCGACCTGCTCAAAGCATTCTATGAAGAGGCGGAGACAGCGCAATTCAAGGAGACGTTGGCGCTGGCAATGCCACTGCCAGCCGGCGACATTCAGATCGTCGGGCAGGTGGAGGGCAAAGCAGGCGTGCGCAGCGTCTTTATTACCGGACAACGGCTGTCGGCGGAGAGCGCTGCCTGCACCCTCTTGCAACCTGTTGTTGCATCAGAAATTCGCACGCTGCGCTACGCAGTTGCGCGGCGCGAAGAGGCGATGGACATTGCTGTTCCCATTTGTCGAGATGGCGTGCTGCCAACTGCGGCGCTGTTGATGAGCGCGCCAGCGTATCGCTGGTCGCGCGAGTCATATCAGCCTGCGCTTGCGGCGCTCGGCGAAATCGCGGCGCGGCTCTCCTATCGGCTTGGCGCGCCGTTCTACGCGCCCTGGCGCACCGATGTGGAGTCGGCCATGACGCAGACGTCAACCATGGACGAAGAACAGATTGCCGCCGTGTTGGCTGCACCGTGGATGGCGCGACTTGCCTGCGTCGACCGCGATGGCGCGCCGCATGTGGTTCCGGTCTGGCACGAATGGGATCGCAACCGGCGCACCTTTCATATTTTGGCGTGGCGAGGCTCACGTTGGGCTGACTACCTACTGGACAACCCGCAGGTTTCGCTCACGGTCGACGAACCGTGGCCGCCGCTGCGCCGGGTCTCGGCGCGCGGAACGGCTGCGCCCCTCTACGAAGGAAACGATCTGCAACTCTGGCGACTTCTTGCGCGCCTGAGTCGACGCTACCTGGGAAGGAATGTCGCCGAGACGCTGACGCCACAAGTCGAGCGGTCGTTCGTCATCACGCCCCATACGGTGCGCGGCTGGCAGGGGCTTCCCGCCGAGAAGGAGAGAGTGCAATGATCGCCCGCAGACAATTGGCAACAGCGCTGCCGACGCCTGCCCGCTCTGGCGACAATCACGGTGTGCGCCTGGCGACTCTGATCGTACTGGCTGCGCTCTTGTTGTGGGAAGTCGGCGTGCAGGTGACGCAGACACCCGTCTACATTCTGCCGGCGCCCTCACAAATCGTGGCAACACTGGCTGCGCATCCCGCTCATTTTGCTGAGGCTGCGCTGATCACCCTTGGCGAGGCAACGCTTGGATTGCTGCTTGGGTTGAGTGTGGCGCTGGCAATCGCTACGCTGGTTACGCTGCGACCGGGCATGGAGCAAGGGGTGATGGCGCTGGCGATCCTGGTGAAATCCATGCCGCTGGCGGCGATTGCGCCTCTGCTCACGATCTGGCTTGGATTCGGCGTGCTGCCCAAAGTGATCATCACGGCGCTGCTTACCTTCTTTCCAGTGCTGGTCAACGCCATCGTCGGCTTGCAGAGCGCTGAAAGCGAGATGCTCGATCTGATGCGCGCCTATCGCGCATCGGCGTGGCAGACGCTGGTGCACCTGCGCGTCTGGTTGGCGCTCCCCTATCTCTTTGCAGCGCTGCGCGTCGCTGCGCCGTTGGCGTTGGTGGGCGCCGTCATCGCCGAGTGGACCGGCGCTTCGGGCGGATTGGGGCGGATCATGTGGCTGGCGTACAGCAATCTCAATCTGCCGTACATGTTTGCTGCAATCTTCATTCTTTCCGTCGCCGGTGCAGCAATCTACTTCGGCATCGTGTGGTGCGAGCAGCGTTTCACCCCCTGGCGCGACCGCCCCACCCATCTATAGCTTCATTCATTCATCTCTCACCATTTCGGAGGCTGCTCTCATGTCTGTTCGTTTCTTGCTTGTCGTCATCGTTACATTTCTGATCGGCGGGTGCGCGCCGGTTGCGCCGACGCCTGACAACAACACTCCATTTGCAATGACCTTTATGGCGGGCTACAAACCGCAGGCAAATTTGCCCTTTGTCGGCGCCTACGTTGCGCAGGAAAAGGGTTTCTTTGCCGCCGAACAGCTTGACATGACCATCGAGCATTCGCCCGGTCGTGGCGAGCACGTACAGTTGCTGGTTGCAGGATCGGTGCAGGTCACGACCATGGATGCAGCCACGGTGCTGCAACGCCGCGCAGACCCTGGATTGCCCGTCGTCTCGATCGCACTGATCGGACAAAAAGGACAGCAGGCGTTTGCCGCGCTGGCTGACTCCGGCATGACGACGCCCAAAGATTGGGAGGGGCGCATTGTTGGCTTCAAAGGCACGCCGCCGCCCGACCTCTATGCGCTGTTGTCAGCCGCGGGCGCCGACCACGAGAAGGTGTCGTTGGTCAACGTCGGCTTCGACCCGCGCGTGCTCACCGAAGGACAGGTTGCGGTCTATCCTATCTTCAAGTCAAACGAACCTTTCCTCATCGAGCAATGGGGTTACGACCTGGTTTTGTGGGATGCCGACGATTACGGCGTGCCTACTTTGGGATTAGCCTATGTATCGAGCGAACGATTCATTGCAGAACATCCCGATGAACTGACGCGCTTTCTGCGCGCTGTGATACGCGGCATCGAATATGCCGCCGACAACCCGGACGAGGCGGTGGAGATCGTGCTGAAATACACCGGTCCGGAGACAAGCCGGGAACACATGCGCTTTATGCTAGAAATGGAGCTTGCCGACGCCCAGAGTGAGCATGGCTATGGGTGGCAATCTTCGACTCAATGGCAGGCGCTGGCGACGATGTTGGCCGAGCACGACGCATTACCGACATCAATGGTGGATGAAATCGACGCAGCGTTTGACGTGCGGCTGTGGGAAAAGGCGCAAACCCAATAGCGTCCAAACACAATCCGTCCAGAAAGTGCGGCGCTTTCTGGACGGAAAAAGGAGAGGAGAGAAGTAATCAGATCAGTCGCTGCTAAGCACGCCCAGCCCGGTCAGCGAATAGGCGCCGGTGCCGTGCTCGGTGAGATCGAGGCCGATCTCCTCTTCTTCAGGCGAGACGCGCAGTTGCTTGAGCGCTTTTAGCACCGAAAAAAGGATGAAACAGGTGACGAACGCCCATGCCGGAATGGCAATCGAGCCAACAATCTGTGTGATCAGGTTGTGACCGCCAAAAATGGCTGCAGCCAGACCACCCCAAATCCCTGTGGCGCCGTGCACGGGCCATGCCCCGACCGGATCGTCGATCTTGAGGCGTTCGAGCAACATCGTCGCCAGCACCATAATCACGCCGCCGATGAGACCGATGATGATCGCCGATGAATTGGTGACAGAGTCGCAGTTCGCTGTGATCGCCACCAGACCGGCTAACGCACCGTTGAGCGCCGAGCCGAGGTCGGGGCGTTTGATGAGGAACCAGGAGAAAAAGAGCGCAGCCACGGATCCAGCGCCAGCCGCCAGCGTCGTATTAACAGCGATCAACATGACAGCATCGGTGTCAGCCTGACCGACAAAGGCAAGCTGGCTGCCCGGATTGAAGCCATACCAGCCGATCCAGAGAATAAAGACGCCAAGACCGGCAAACGCATAGTTGTGCGGCGCAAAGAGATGCTTTGGCCCATCTTTGGCAAAGCGACCGATGCGCGGACCGAGCACGATGGCGCCCGCAAGCCCGGCGAAGCCGCCAACGGCATGCACCACGAGTGAACCGGCAAAGTCATGAAAGCCCATCTGGCTGAGCCAGCCGCCGCCCCACTGCCAGAAGCCGCTGATCGGATAGATCAGCGCGGTGATGAAGACCGTGTAGATCAGGTATGCACTGACCTTGATGCGACCGGCAACCGCCCCAGATACGATGGTGGCGGCGGTTGCGGCGAACGCAACCTGAAAGAGGAAATCGACCTGGGGATTCAACCCTTCCAGGTTGGAGCCAGCTTCCGCAACGCCGACGCCCCCCCAAGACAGGAAGCCAGGGACGATCTCAGATGCGCCGTACATCAAACCAAAGCCGACCAGCCAGAAGACGATGACGCCCGCCGCCAGGTCAAGCAAGTTTTTGAACATGATGTTGACGACATTCTTCGATGAGTTGAAACCCAACTCGACCAACGCAAAACCGGCCTGCATGAAGAGCACCAGCACGGCGCAGATGAACAGCGCAAAGTTGTTGATAGCGTAGATAATTTCGGCGTTGCTAATGTCGCCGTCTTGTGCAAATGCACCAGTTGTCATAAGGCTCAGCAAGAGAGCGGCTGGCAGTGCACGCATTAACCGTTTACTCATTAGACCCAATTCCCCCTAAAGCAAGATGGATGAAAATGATTGTCTGGTGCATGTGCAATCCTTCACAATGCCCACCGTTAATTGTAGGACGTTGCTGTAGTGGAAACAATGTGCAAAGTGCACAAAAAGTCACAAGAATCATTTGTAGAGAATCGACGGCGCTACGTATAATCGCGACAGCAAAGGAGAATGAGATGACGCAAAACCACCAACGCAATGGGTCTGTACATCTTGGAACATCCTCGTGGCTGTTTGATGGCTGGCGCGGCGTTTTCTATCCAGACAAATTGCCCAAAACGCAATATCTCGCCTTCTACACGAGCCAATTCGACACAGTTGAGGTGAACACTAGCTTCTATGCCATCCCCTCCCCATCCACGCTGCTTTCGTGGGTCGAAAGCGCCCCACCCGGATTCACGTATGCACTCAAATTTCCGCGTGCGATCACCCACGACCGCCGCCTGGTCGACTGCGAAGCGATGACGCGCACCTTTCTCGACACACTGCGCGCGTTGGGCAATGCGTGCGCGCCAGCATTTCTACAGTTCCCGCCAGACTTCACGCGCCGCGCTTATGGCCGCACGCTGGCAAATTTTCTGGATTGGCTGGCTGAGGAAGCGCGCGATCTTCGGCTAGCGGTCGAGGTGCGCGCACAGGACTTGATGACGCCGTCGTTTGCCGCCTTTTTGGCGGAGCGCAACTTTGCATCGGTGCTGGCTGACCGCGAACAAAGCCTCGATCGATTCGACAGTTGGTTTGAGCTTGTTCAAAAAGGCGCAGGACCAAACTTCGCCTTCATCCGCTGGATCGGCGACGACCGTAACGGGCCGCAGGGAGATCGGGAGCTGCAGTTGCTGCGCGATGAGCAACTTTCACTGTGGGCAGCGCGCATCGAGTCATTGGTGCAACAGGGTAAGGAAGTGTTCGGCTACATGCACAATCCTTATGAAGGACATTCCCCCGCCAGCGTGCGCCGGCTGAAAACCTTGCTGGCAGGACGGGTGACGCTTCCTGCCTGGCCACCATTTGCAGAGAACGAACAACAACTGAGTTTGCTGTAATGCAGGTGTGTGTCTCTTGACATTCTGTTGGGTTCGTACGGACACGATATATCGTGTCCGTACGTATGGCTCGTTCCGGTTCATTGAGAAGATGCGTAGGTGCGGCCTGAGACCGCACCTACAGTTTTCGCCTCAATCCGCAAACGCCAGTTCTGCCGTCGCCTTGCCGTTGCCGCGGCCGTTGGTCTGCGGTTCACGAACAGGCTCAGCCACCAGCGCGGCCAGATCTTCCACCTGGCCGATGACCTCTTTGCGGAACTGTTGCGTGTAGAGCCGGTAATAGTGGCCGCCCAGCTTGAGCAGTTCACGATGTGTGCCCATCTCCTTGATGCATCCGTCTTCGATCACCAGAATGCGCGTTGCGTTGCGGATGGTTGAAAGGCGATGCGCAATCACGAAGCTGGTGCATTCCTTCATCAGCGCCTCCATGCCGTGCTGGATCAAGCTCTCGGTGAGTGTATCCACGCTGGCGGTCGCTTCGTCCATGATGAAGATGTCCGGCTTGGCCAGCACTGCACGCGCCAGGCTCAGCAACTGCTTCTGCCCGGTCGAGAGCAGCACGCCGCCCTCGCCGACCTGTTCCTCGTAGCCCTTCTCCAGCGTCTCGATGAAGGCGTGCGCCCCCGCCAGCTTCGCCGCTTCCTCGACCTCGGCGTCGGTGGCGTTGAGCCGGCCGTAGCGAATGTTTTCGCGGATCGTGCCGGAGAAGAGATGCGGCGTCTGCAACACCATGCCGATATGCGACTGGATCGCATGTTGCGTCAGGTCGGTGTAGTCATGCCCGGCAATCGTGATGCGCCCGCCCGTCGGCTCGAAGAAGCGGCAGAGCAGGTTGACGATCGTGCTCTTGCCGCCGCCCGTCGGGCCGACCAGCGCAATTGTCTCGCCATGTTGGATGCGCAGGTTGAAGTCGGTCAGGATCGGCTTGCCTTCCTCGTAGTGGAAGTCGACATGGTCGAAGACGATCTCCCCACGCAGCGAATCCACCTCATACGCGCCCGGCTTGTCGACCACATCTGGCACAGCGTCAATCAACGAGAAGATGCGCTCGCCCGAAGCCACAGCCTGCTGCATCTCAGCGAAGACACGCGCCATTTCCTGCACAGGCCACACCATGAAGAGCACGTAGGAGATGAACGCATACATCCCGCCCACGCTCAGCCCACCTGACTCCACCGTCACGCCGGCGTAGGTGATGATGCTGGCGATGGCGAACGACGAGATCAACTGCACGGTCGGCAGGAAGAGCGCCGAGTACCACGCCGCTCGATAGCCGGCGCGGTACATCTCGCCCGTCAACTTGCCAAACTCGCGCAGGTTGGCTTCTTCGCGATCCAGCGCTTTGATCACGCGCACGCCGGTGATCGTCTCGTTGTATGACCCCGTGATCTTCGAGTTGACCTTGCGCACCTCGCGATATTGTGTGATGATGCGCCGCTGGAAGATCGTCGCCACCACGATGATGATCGGCACGATCACCATCACAATCATCGTCAGTTGCGGCGAAATCTGCCACATGAAGAAGAGCGCCGTGATGATGTTGAACGACGACCACGTCACGTCGAGCAGCCCCCATGTCACCAGCTCCGACACACGGTCAGTATCCGAGGTGACGCGGCTGATGATCCAGCCCACCGGCGTGCGGTTGTAGTAGGTCAGCGACAGCTCCTGTAAATGATGAAAGAGCTTCTGTCGCAAGTCATAGCGGATCCGCTCGCCCAGGATGCCCGCCAGCCAGATGAAGGCAAAGACCGCCGCCGCCTGGAATACCAGCAATGCGGCGTACTGCTCGACGATCTGCAGAAGCAAAGCCCAGTTGTTGGCGATGATGCCTTCGTCGACAATGCGCTTGCTCAGATAGGTGAAGTACGAATCCAGCCCGGAGACGATCAACACCGCAGCGAGAAAGCCGACGACCCACCAAAGATAAGGTCGCAACAGACTCATCAGGCGACGGATCGTCTTGCCGCTGAACCTGGTGTTGAATTCTTCCTCTTCAAATTCGATATGCTCAGACACAGCTCAGTTCCTCCTCCAATTCCGCCTCCAGACGCGTCTGCGCCAGATAGATGCGGCGATAGATGCCATCTTGTTCGACCAGCTCCTCGTGCGTCCCGCGCTGCACAATACGGCCATGCTCCAGCACCAGGATCAGGTCAGCGTCCATCACACTCTGAATGCGATGGGCGATGATGAAGGTCGTGCGTCCTTCCATCAGACGACGCAGCGCCTGGCGAATCTCCGCCTCGGTCTCGAAGTCAATCGCCGAAGTGGAGTCGTCCAGGATCAGGATGCGCGGATCTTTGAGCAACGTGCGCGCAATCGCCACGCGCTGCTTCTGCCCGCCCGACAACGTGATGCCGCGTTCGCCGACCAGGGTGTCGTAACCCTGCGGCAGCTTGTCCAGGATCACATCATGGATGGCTGCCGCGCGCGCCGCCTCTTCGACCTCTTCGTCCGGCACGTCACGCGTCACACCGTAAGTGATGTTGTCGCGCACGGTGCGGCTGAAGAGAAACGGCTCCTGCTCCACGATGCCGATCTGTCGACGCAGATAGTGGCGCGGATATTCGCGCAGTTCAATGCCATCGAGCAGGATGCGCCCGGCGGTGTAGTCGTAGAAACGCGGCAGCAGGTTGACCAGCGACGATTTGCCCGAACCCGTGCCGCCGATCAACGCCACCGACTGCCCCGGCTTCACTGCAAAGCTAACGCCGCGCAACGCTGAGCGATCGGTGCCAACATAGGCGAAGTGAACGTCCTCAAAGACGATCTCGCCCCTGACAGCTTTGTCGGTGCGCACGCTGCCCTCGACAATCGGCTCGCGCTCCTCTTGCACAATCTCGGAGATGCGGCCAAACGAGACCAAACTCTCCGACATCTGCACGATCAACCGTCCCAGGTTGCGCAGCGGCCAGATGATCCATACAACCAGCCCGGCGTAGGCGACGTATGTGCCCACTGTGATCTCACCGTTGATGGTCAACCAGCCGGCAAAGAGAAAGCCGCCCAACATCTGCGCGCCGCACATGATGTCGGTGATGGGCCAAAAGAGTGCGTGCATCAGCAATAAATAGCGACCGCGACGATATTTCTCCTTGTTCTCCTTGTCGAACTTGTCCTCTTCATATTGCTGCCGTGCAAAGGCTTTGACCACGCGCACGCCGCTCAGGTTCTCTTGCAAGGTGCTCGACAATTTTGCCTCCTGCGTCTGATACGCTTCATACGCCTGCTCGACGCGACGGAAGAAGTAGAGCGAGATCACCATCACCACCGGCACGACGATGATCGAGAACCACGCCAGCCGCCAGTCGAGCAGATAGATGGCGAGGAAGTTGACTACAAAGAGCAGTACGATGCGTCCTGCCTCGATTGCCTGATCGGCGAAGAAGCGCCGGATCGTGTCAACATCTGATGTAGCGCGCTGGATCAGTTCACCAGTCTGCGTTTTGTCGTGGTAGGTGAAACTCAACCGCTGGATGTGATCGTAGACATATTCGCGGATACGTTTGGCGATGCCCTCCGCAGTCTTGGCGGCCAACCGTCGGCTGTTGAAGGTGCTGAGCGCCTGGATCGTCGCCAACGCCAAAAAGCCAGCCACATAAACCGCAAGATGAACGCTGCGGTCGCCTTCGACCATGTAGTGGTCAACGAAATAGCGCAGCAGCAGAAAGGTCGCCGTGTTCATAATGGCAGCGACGCCCATGCTCATCGTCGAGACCAAATACTTGCTGCGAAAACCGGTCATCAGCTTCCAGAAGCCGGCCAGTTTACCGATGCCAATCGTCTGTTTGAGATCGAACTCCACCTGAGTGGTTGGTTGCGCTGTTGTATTAATCATCATTCCTCTCTCCCTTGTGCACCGCCCGTCGAATCATGCAATCAACAGACATATGCCGCTTGTGCTTTCTAGTTGTACGTCCCACCAGCCGTCCTCGCTCTCTTGAGTATGCACCCAATCGCTGTTGCGCCCGGTTTCGACTGCCGCCTGGCGCCCTCTGCGCAACGCTGAAGCGTTCCTATCTGTCGCCGCAGGTGGTTTCGCATATCGCAAAACGCTTTCATCGAGTTCAGACGCCGTCCTGCGCCCTGTATGCTCGCTTTTCATCTCCCCCTCACTACATTTGTCACCCAACAAAAAATGCAGGCATCAGAAACAGTTCCCGATGCCTGCATGACTTGCTGCCCGCTTCGACGACGCACGCTGACGCTAAATGCCGCTGCACAAAGTCGAAACAAACAAAAAGGCCGCACGCACCGGTGTAGTGCGTACGGCCCTCAACTAACTTTACAGTCTAGTTATGGATGTCGGACGCACCACTCCTCTGGCAGGGAAATCCACCACCGATGACCGATGTGTTTAGGATTTCGTGGTAAAGCATAACCATTGTGCGCCCGTTCCTTTCCATGGTTGATGACATGAGTATCTCTCACGCAAAAAACACTGTAGCACAGCACGCAGACATTTGTCAAGCAATTGATCCGATGGAAAACCCGTGAAAAAGCTATTGACAAATTTTGTGAAATCGATTACAATTAGAGATGCCAGTTGAGACAAATTCATTCAGATTCATCATGTCAGCCAAAATCGAAGATGTTGCTCGTCGAGCCGGAGTTTCCACCGCAACTGTATCGCGGGTGCTCTCTGGCAAACCATATGTGAGCGAAGAGTTGCGCGAGCGGGTGCTGGAAACAGTCCGGGAACTGAAGTACCGTCCCAGTCGCGTAGCCCGTTCGCTGCGCGTACAGCGTTCAAGTATTATTGGGTTGATCATCTCTGACATCCAAAACCCCTTCTTCACCTCGGTTGTGCGCGCCGTGGAGGATGTGGCGCAGCAGCGGCAATATTCGGTCTTTCTGTGCAACTCAGACGAGGACTTTGACAAGGAGTTGACCTATATCGAATTGATGCTGGCTGAACAGGTGGCGGGCATGATTGTATCCCCGACTGCGAGCAGCAACGAGGTTTATCAACGGCTCGTTGAAATGCGCGTGCCAGTCGTGGCGATCGATCGGCGTGTGAAAGACGTCGAAATGGATATGGTTGTGGGCGACAACACGGCTGCCGCCTGCGCTGTGGTGACGCATTTAATCGAAAACGGATACCAACGTATTGGCGCCGTGTTGGGCACACCAGATGTTAGCACCGGTGCAGAGCGCTATCAGGGCTATGCCAATGCGCTATTGCAACATGGGTTGCCAGTGCGTCCGGAGCTGGTGCGAACCGGCTCACCGCGCACGCCAAACGGTTATACGCTAACGATGGATTTATTGCAGCAGGAGGAGCCGCCCGACGCCATTTTCACCGGCAACAACCTGCTCACTGTCGGCGCGCTGCGCGCAATTCACGAGCTCAGCCTGCACATTCCGAACGACATTGCGCTGGCTGCGTTTGATGAGATGGATTGGATGTTTTTGATGAAGCCCGCACTGACAGTCGTCATGCAACCTACCTACGAGATGGGACAGCGGGCAGCCGAACTGCTGCTAGAGCGAATCGCCGACCCGGATCGACCACCACAACAGATTGTGCTGCAACCGACGATTAAAGTGCGTGAGTCTAGCCAGCGACGCGGAGATCTTCCCCACTGAAAGGAGGTGGTTCGCGCAGACAAAGCAAATTGCACGAGTCATTCCCCCATTTTATTCATGGTCAATCGGTTCCCATAAAATCCGTGTATTTTCGCCAATGGCGAAAGGAGAATTCACATGCTTAAACACAAACTGACTATGATGGTAGGCATCTTGGTGCTTCTATCGATGGTGCTTTCTGCGTGTGCGCCGGCGATGCCGGCTGCGCAACCGGCGGCGCCAGCGGTGGAAGGCGAGGCAAGCTGGTGGCGAACAGCCGCGCAGACGGCCGGCTGTGAAGGAGCAACGTTGCGCGGTGTTTCGGAAAGCACGCCACCTTCACGATTTGCCGCCGATGTGCTGGCGAAAGCATTCGAAGCCGAGACCGGCATCAAGGTCGAGCTGGAAGCCACCTCGTGGGATGAGATGTACACGAAGGCGATCAATGACATGCAGGCTGGAACCGGCATCTACGACTTCGTCTACATCGAGCAGGACATCATCTACCAGTACCTGGCCAACAACTATCTGACCAACCTGACCAAGTTGCTGGCAGACAATCCAGAACTAGCATCGCCGGACTTCGATTTTGCCAAGTTCACCTCCTTCATCGACAACTTCAAGGATGCGGACGGCAATATCTATGGCGTGCCAATGGAAGCGTTCCTGAAGGTTTATCTCTATCGAAAGGATCTTTTCAGCGATCCAGCGATCCAGGAAGCCTTCAAAGCGCAGTATGGCTATGATCTGGCGCCGGCTACGACGCACGCCCAATATCGTGACATTGCCGAGTTCTTCACCCAGTACGGTCGAGACAACGGGCTGGACTTGTGGGGCACCACAGTGCAGGGCAACACGGGCCATGCCTCCTCTTTCTACGAGTTCTTTGAAAGCATTGTCCCGACCTTTGGCGTCTATAACTGGGGCATCAACATGGACAACTGGAAAGCCACGGTCGAGAACGGCGGCGAGATGAACAGCGACAAGGCAAAGGAAGCGCTGGCTTTCTGGGTCGATATGCTCAACTACGCACCGCCGGAAGCCACCGCCAGCACCTGGGACGAGGTGGCAGCGTCCTTCGCAGCCGGTCGCGCTGCCCAGGGTTGGGTCTACGGCGAGAACGCCGCCTGGATCGCCACCGATCCAGACCGCTCGCGTGTGGTTGGCAACGTCGGTGTGGCGCTGCCGCCGGTTGCCGAGGGCGTAATGGAAGACGCCGAATCGGGCGTGGGCTACATCGGCTACTACGATGGCGGCGCCTTTGGCTTGCCTGCCTCCTCGAAGAATCAGTTGTGCACGTTGCTGTGGCTACAGTACATCGGTCAGGAGTCGGTGCAGGCGGACTGGGCGGTTGCCGGCTCGCGCATCGTCATGGAATCGACCTATGATGACCCGAAGGTGCAGGAAGTCGATGCCAAAGTCGACGGCTACTACACACTGATGCGAGAAGCTGGCCCGCTCTTCCGTGGCGCGCCGCCGTTCCCCTTCCACGCTGCGCTGCGCGAAGTGGTGCAGCCCTACATCTGGAAGGCGCTCTCTGGCGAGCTTACCCCTGCCGAAGCGCTCGACCAGGCTGCCGCCGCCGCTGACGCCGAACTGGTGAACCTCGGCTACGGGCAGTAACTGTAAAAGCGACGGCGCATACTGTATTGATGTGCGCTGGCATCCGTCACGAGTCATGTGGCGCACGTGACTCGTGACGGATGCCTATGCTAATTCAATGGGGACAGTGAGATGCGATCAAATCGAATGGGATGGGCGCTGTTGGCGCCAACGCTGGTGATACTGGCGTTGGTTGGCTTCTTGCCGTTCTTCTATGTTCTCTACGTCAGCCTTTTCGACTGGAATCCATTTTCCAACCAACTGGGGATGCAGTGGGCTGGCGTCAACAACTTCCGTCGCCTGGTATTCGACGGCGCCTTTCTCGATTCGCTTTGGCGCACCGGCTTGTTTGCATTTACCAGTGTTGGCATCGAGCTGGCGCTAGGTTTTCTGCTGGCGCAGACATTGGTCAATAGCTTTCCAGGTCGCACCATCTTTCGCACGATCTATGTGCTGCCGCTGGTGATGGCGCCGATCGCAGTTGGCGCAACCTGGCGGCTGTTGACGATTCCAGGCTTTGGCCCGATTCCCTACTATCTCGACAAATGGTTCAATATCGATTTTCGGATGGCGACCTATGCCGACCAGGCATTCATCATGGTCATTCTGATGGACATCTGGCACTGGACGCCATTTGTAACGCTCACTCTGCTCGCCGGACTGACAGCCATGCCCAAGGAACCATTGGAGCAGGCGCAGGTCGACGGCGCCAATCGTTGGCAGGTCTTCCGCTATCTGACGATCCCGATGATGATGCCGGTGCTGCTGACCGTGATTTTTATTCGCCTGATGGACGCACTGCGCATCGTCGATGAAGTCTTCATGCTCACCAGCGGCGGCCCCGGCACAGCGACGCAATTCATCGGCATCCACATCTATCGCGTCGTTGTACCCAAAACTGATTACGGATATGGCTCCGCCATGTCGCTGTTGGTGCTCTATTTCACAATTGTTCTTTGCTGGCTGCTCTTCATCGCACTGGCGCAGGTCGGGAAACAACGAGAATAGGAGGCGCTGCCAATGAAGACATCGAGTTTCCGTAAAATCATGGGGTGGGTCGGTCTGTACGGGCTTTGGACATTCATGGCAATCGTCACGATTATTCCGGTCTATTGGATGGTCGTGGTGTCAGCGCGCAGCCGTGTCCAGTTGTTCGATGCGCCGACGCTCCTGATCACTTCGTTTTATGCGCCCAATTATATCAAACCGCTGACCGATCCGGTCTTCCAGCGCTATCTCGTCAACTCTCTGATTGTCGCCACAAGCAACGCACTGCTGGTGACGGCGCTGGCGCTGCTGGCGACCTATGCCCTTTCGCGCTGGCGTCTGCCTGGCGCCGATAACATCTTTTTTTGGACGATCACACAGCGCATGGCGCCGCCAGCGGCGTTTGTGCTGCCAATGTTTCTGATCTATACGCGCGTCTTCAAAATCGGCGATTGGACGATGTTCGACACGCAGATCGGATTGATTTTGCTCTACTGCGTCTTCAACCTGCCGTTTGCGGTCTGGCTGATGAAGGGCATCATGGATGGCGTCCCGGTTGAGTTGGACGAAGCCGCCTTTGTCGATGGCGCCAATCGCTGGACAGTGTTGACGCGCGTCGTAACGCCATTGGTGGCGCCTGGACTGGCGATCACCTTCATCCTGAGCTGGATTTTCGCCTGGAATGAGTATCTATTCGCTGCCAATCTGACCAGCGTCAATGCACGCACCATCACGACCGGTCTGGCCGCATTTGTCTCGGTCACCGGCACCAATTGGGGGGAGATGGCAGCCGTCGCCACGGTTGCCATCTTGCCAGCATTGGTATTCCTGATCTTTGTACAGCGCTACATCGTCACCGGTCTGACCTTTGGTGCAGTGAAGGAGTAACCCAATGGCGGACACAAAAACGGATTCGCAGAAGTTGGTGGCGCCAGTTCAACATAAGGGACGCCGCGGCTTTTTACCCATCGAAACCAATACCTTTGACCGTTATTTCATCAGCGTGATCTTATGGATCGGCGTCAGCCTGCTGTGGATGCGCTTCCTGGAGGCGTTGATCCCACTGTGGGTCTCCACCGTGCTCTGCCTGATCCTGGCGATTATGATTATTCGGAAAGGATAGTTTTATGGAAGCATTAGTCCTGGAAAAAAAGGATGTGCTGCGCCTGCGCGACATCGATCTCGATGAGACATTAGGTCCGCACGATGTGCGCATCGCCCTGCGCACGGTCGGCATCTGCGGCAGCGATGTGCATTACTACACACACGGCGCCATCGGGCAATTCGTCGTGCGTGAGCCGATGGTGCTCGGCCATGAGGCGTCGGGCGTCATAGTGGAAGTGGGTGCGGAGGTCAAACACCTGAAAGTTGGCGACCGCGTCTGCATGGAGCCGGGCATCCCCGATCCCAACAGCAAGGCGACGCTACAAGGGATGTACAATCTCGATCCGGCGGTGCGTTTCTGGGCGACGCCGCCCGTACACGGCGTGTTGCGCCCGACGGTGGTGCATCCCGCCGCCTTCACCTTCAAACTGCCCGACAACGTGAGCTTTGCCGAAGGCGCCATGGTCGAGCCGGTGGCGGTTGGCATGCACGCGGCAACGAAGGCGAAGATCAAACCGGGCGACCTGGCGATCGTGATGGGCGCCGGCCCCATTGGGATGGTGACCGCGCTGGCAGCGCTCGCCGGCGGCTGCAGCCAGGTGGTGATGACCGATGTGCAGCAGCCCAAGCTCGACCTGGCGGCCACGCTCGGCCCGATCACGCCGGTCAATGTCGCCCAACAAAACCTGAAAGAGGTCGTGGACGCAATGACCGATGGCTGGGGCGCCGACCTGGTCTTCGAGTGCAGCGGCAACGAAAAGGCGGCGGCCAGCGTCTTTGCACCGCTCTGCCCCGGCGGCGCAGTCGTCTATGTAGGCATTCCATTGCAGCCAATTGCCTACGATGTGGCTGCGGCAATGGTCAAGGAGGCGCGCGTCGAGCACGTCTTCCGCTACGCCCACGTCTACCCGCGCGCGATTGCGCTGATGGCAAGCGGCAAGCTCAACGTCAAGCCGCTGATCACCGACACCTTCCGCTTCGAGGAGAGCGTCGAGGCGTTCAACTTCGCCGTCCACATGCCGCCGTCGTCGGTCAAGGCGCAGATTATTGTGGCGGAGTGAACAGGCGTCAGGCGTCACACGTCAGGCGTCACACGTCAGGCGTTGGCCAACATTCATGACGAATGACGTTTGACGTTTGACGAATGACAAATCGAATGCATATCTCAAAGTGAGCAAAAAAAGTCATGAGCGATCCCGTTTTGGAAGCCAAACCGATTCTTGAACGTTTCCGGCTCGATGGCCGCGTGGCGCTTGTCACCGGCGGTGGACAGGGCATCGGTCGCGCCTTTGCGCACGGACTGGGCGAGGCAGGCGCGGCCGTCGCTGTCGTCGACCTGCGGCTGGATGTCGCCGAAGCGGTGGCGCACGAACTGGCGCAAAAGCAGATCGACGCCATCGCCGTGCAGACGGATGTGACCAAACCAGACCAGGTGCAGGCGATGGTCGCTACGATCCTGGCGAAGTGGGGGACGCTGACCATCGGCGTCAACAACGCCGGCATCGGTCAGTGGGCAGACGCCGAAAGCATGGCGTACAGTGACTGGCTGCACATGATCGACGTCGATCTCAACTCGGTCTTTCTCTGCGCGCAGGCTGAAGCAAAGGTGATGCTGCCTACCGGTTACGGCAAGATCATCAACACGGCGTCGATGTCGGGGCACATCAGCAACACGCCGCAAAACCAGTCGGCGTACAACACTGCCAAAGCTGGCGTGCTGCATCTGACGCGCAGCTTGGCCGCCGAGTGGGCGAAGCGCGGGGTGCGCGTCAACAGCATCAGCCCCGGCTACACGCGCACCAAACTGGTCGATGACCTGCTCGCCACACCCATCGGTCAGACCATGCTGCCGACGTGGATGGGCATGACGCCGATGGGACGCATGGCGGAGGTCACCGATCTGCAAGGCGCTGTGGTCTATCTGGCCTCAGCGGCATCGGATTACATGACGGGCCACGACATGGTGATCGACGGCGGATACTGCTGCTGGTAGATGGCTTGAATTGTGAAGGGAACTGCCCCGGCGGCGCGCCACTTCACAACTCACGGTTGACCATTCATACTTCATACTTTGCAGTTTCTTCTGAAGGAGTCCCTCCAATGCAAGCTGTGATCTTTCCCGCCCCAGAATCGATCAGCGTCGAGCGCGTGCCCGACCCGACCTGTGCGCCCGACGAGGTGGTGGTGCAGGTCTCACGCTGCGGCATCTGTGGCACCGATGTCCATATCTACCGCAACGAGTACATGTCGGCGTTCCCGGTCATTCCTGGGCATGAGTTCGGCGGCGTGATCGTCGAAGTCGGCAAGGCCGTCACCGATTTCAAGGTGGGTGACCGCGTGGCGGTCGACCCCAACCTTTACTGCGGGCGCTGTGATATGTGCCGCAACGAAATGGCGAACCACTGTCTGAACTGGCAGGGCATCGGCGTCACGCGGCCGGGCGGTTTTGCCGAGTATGTGGCTGCGCCAGCGCGCGCCTGCTACCATTTGCCGGCTGCACTGAGCGATGCACAGACCGCCTTCATCGAGCCGCTGGCGTGCGTCGTTCACGCCATGAAGCGCATCCGCATCTTGCCCGCCGACCCGGTGCTGATCCTCGGCGCCGGCCCCATGGGGCTGTTGCTGGTGCAGGCGCTGCGGCGGATGGGCGCGTCCTACGTCGCCGTCGTGGAGAAGCAGCCAGCGCGACTGGAACTGGCAAAGAGAATGGGCGCTTCGTTCGCCGTGCCGGTTGGCGCCGACCAGGACGCGACGCTGAAGGAGATCGCCCCGCGTGGCTTCGGCGTCGTGATTGACGCCACGGGCGTCCCCGCTGTAATCGAAGGTGCATTCCGTTACCTGCGCCCACGCGGCACATTCCTGCAATTCGGCGTGGCGCCCAACCATGCGCGCGTCAGCGTCAGCCCCTACGACATCTTCCGCAACGACTGGACAATCATCGGCACCTTTGCGCTCTGCTACACCTTCCTGCCCGCCATCGACTGGCTCGCCAGCGGCGCCATCGACGTTGCCCCGCTCGTCAGTCACGTGGCGCCAATGCAAGAGTTCGCCAGCGTCTTCCAGCAGTTCGCCGCCGGGCAAACTTTGAAGGTGCACATCGAGATGAACTAGAATTGTTCTTTACAATCTTTTTTGCGAATCTACATGAAATATCATCCGCAGATTACGCAGATTACACAGATTGGGGTGAGGCAAGCTCCCGAAAATTGTGGTGAATGTACAGAGTTGAAATTTTTTTCTGCGCAATCTGCGCAATCTGCGGATCAATCTTGGTCAATTTTGTTGAAGACGGAAAGTGCGACCCATCATGAATGAAAGCCAGCCGATGATTGCAGTGCGGTTGCATGGGCCGCGAGACTTGCGCGTCGAGCGCGTGCCAAGACCGCTGCCTCCCGGCCCCGGCATGGCGCTGCTGCGCGTCACAGCAGTCGGCGTCTGTGGCAGCGACATCCACACCTACCAGGATGCGCGCATCGGCGACACCGTGGTCGAGACGCCGCTGATCCTGGGGCATGAGTTCGCCGGCGTGGTCGAAGCGGTGGGACCGGAAAGTCTTGACGGCAACTTCCAGCCGCTGCACGTGGGGACGCGCGTGGCGGTCGATCCGGCGCAGCCATGCGGACGCTGCGAAATGTGCGAGCAAGGACATCCCAACCTCTGCCATCGCCTGCACTTCTGCGGCACCTATCCTGACGCCGGCAGCCTGAGCGAGTACATGATCATGCCGGCGCGCTCCTGCTTCCCGATCCCGGATGCGATGGATGACGCCAGCGCCGCTTTGCTGGAACCGCTTGGCATTGCCATCCACGCCGTCGATCTGGCGAAGCTGCGCGTGGCGGATAGCGTCGCCATCCTCGGCGCCGGGCCGATCGGTCTGTACATCCTGCAGATGGCGAAGCTAGCGGGCGCACAGCCGATCTACGTCGTCGATCAATTTGCGTGGCGGCTGGAAGTAGCGGCGCGCTATGGCGGCGTTCCGATCAACTTCAAGGAAACCGACCCGTTGAGCGCAATCAAAGAAGCAACGAGCGGGCGCGGGGTCGATGTCGCCATCGAAGCGGCGTGGGCGGATCACTCGATCCAGTGGGCGGCGGAGATGGCGCGGCTGGGCGGGCGGCTGGTGCTCGTCGGCATTCCGGGGCCGGATAAGCTGGAGATGAAGCACTCGACTGCGCGGCGCAAAGGGCTGACGATCCGCCTGTCGCGACGTATGAAGCATATCTACCCGCGGGGCATCAAGCTGTGGGCAAACGGCGCCGTCGACCTGACCGGCATCGTCTCGCATCGTTTCCCGCTCGACCGGACGCCGGAAGCCTACGCGCTCAACGAACGCTACGCCGACAACGTGGTGAAGATCATCATCGACGTAGGAAAATAGTTATTAGTAGGTCATCGCCTCCGGCGTGACGGCAAGGATCGTCACGCCAGAGGCGGTGACCTACAAGCTCATTTAAAAGGTTTTTGCACAGCTTGACAACTCATCAGCGATTGATTACAGTATTCATGCAACAAAATTGCAATGCCTGCACATAAATTCACAAAGGAAAACAAAATCTATGAATGTCTTGCGAAATGACGGACGCGCGTTGATCGTGGCAATGGATCACGCCCGCACCCACGGCGTGATCGAAGGGTTGGAAGACCCTGGCAAGGTGATCGACACCGTGATCGAAGCTGGCGCTGACGGCATCATGACCACCTTTGGCGTGATGAAGAAATACCGCAACGTGATTGCAGGCCGCGTGCCGGTGACGCTGCGGCTGGACGGCGGGCCGAGCCTCTATCGTGAAGATTGGCTGGCGTACACCGAATGGGAGCTGCTGCATTCGGTCGAGGATGCGCTGATGTTGGGCGCCAGCTCGGTCGTGCTGATGGCCTTCATCGGCATCCCGGTTGAGCTGAAGACGTTGCAGATCGTGGCCTCGGTGGCGAGCGAATGTATGCAGGCGAACCTGCCGCTGCTCGTCGAGGCGTTGCCCTGCCCCAGCGAGCGCATTCCCGACGCCAAAGACCCGCTGGCGATGGCTTCCGCTGCGCGGCTGGCCTTCGAGCACGGCGCCGACTACATCAAGACCTATTACACCGGCACGCCGGAAAGCTTCCGCACCGTGATCGACAACTGCCCCGTGCCCACGTTGATCGCCGGTGGCCCGCGCATGAACACCGTCGAGGAGACGCTGCAAGTCGTCGCCGGCGCGATGGCAGCGGGCGCCAGCGGCGTTGTCTTCGGGCGCAACATCTGGCAGAGCAAGAACCCGGCTGGCATGGTGCGGGCGCTGCAGCGCGTGATCCATGACGGCAGCAGCGTTGCCACTGCGCTGCAGGAATTGGGGTGAACAGCACGCAACCGGACTCCTTTACCGGGTGTCCGGCGGTTGCTGTTTGTACATCCGATCAACAACAGGCAGGATGCGAGTCGTTCCTCCAAGACTCACCTGACAAGAAAGGAGGCGTCGGTCTACAATAACGAAGCACAGTGAGGATGTTGTGAGGTACGTGTACTTTAGTCTGTCTCAGAAATTTGTCGGCTAGACACAACCCAAGGAGTAACACATCCATGCGCAAGATTCTTTTTCCCATTGTATCCATTCTGGTGATTGCCTCGCTGGTGCTGACAGCATGTGCGCCAGCCGCAACGCCGAGCGGCGGGGAAGCTGCACAACCATCTGGCGCTGATACGTCCGGCGAGACGTATGCCACAGTAGTGGAGGCCGGTGAGTTGGTGCCGCCGATCGTGGCGCAGCCCTGCGAGGGCGAAGCGTGCTTCTGCAAAGACAAGACTGTCACCGTGATCGTCAACACTGCGGGCGAGAAAGGACCGATCTCTGGCCCCTTCTACGAAGTGCGCGACGAGTTCCAGGCAGCGACCGGCGCCACGCTCGAAATCGTGGAGGTCCCGTTTGCCGAACATTTCCCCAAGCTGCTCACCGATCTGACCACCGGCACCGGCCAATATGACACCTCGATTGCTGGCGCGTGGTGGCTGGGCGACCTGGTCGGCGGCGACTACATCCTGCCGTTGGACGACTACTACAACGACACGAGCGGCAAGTTCCCGCAATGGGACATCGAAGACGTACAGCAAGGTCCGCGCGACTTGCTGACCTACGATGGCAAGCTGTATATGGTCGCCAACGACCACGACGGCCAGGTCATGTACTATCGCAGCGACCTTTTCGCCGACCCGGCGCATCAGGCTGCGTTCAAAGAGCAGTACGGATACGACCTCAGGGTGCCTGACACCATGCAGGAATTCCGCGACGCCGCTGAGTATTTCGACGGCAAAGATCTGAACGGCGACGGCACACCTGATGATGGCTTGACCATGCACCTGAAGGTTGGCGGTCAGGGCATGTTCCATTTCATGTCTTTTG
Source organism: uncultured Caldilinea sp. (assembly GCA_937981885.1). GTDB lineage: Bacteria > Chloroflexota > Anaerolineae > Caldilineales > Caldilineaceae > Caldilinea. The sequence goes on along the minus strand of CALJMI010000065.1, from coordinate 11,160 downwards.
CCGCCCCGTTTGTCATCGGGCCTGACAACCCCAAGCTCTTCTGGTTTGACCCGGAGACGATGGAGCCACTGATGGACAGCCCGGGACATCAACGCGCTATGGAGACGCTGATCGACTTGATTCAGTTCGGACCCGAAGCGATGATGGGCTGGAGCCTGGGCGAGTCGTGGGATCACTTCCTGCGCGGACAGGCGGCGCTCACCTTTACCTGGGGTGACCTCGGCGCGCTGGCGCAGCAGGAAGGCAGCGCTGTGAAGGGCAAGACCGGCGCGGCGCCGATGCCTGGCACGACCGAATACTATGATATCGTGGCCGGCGAATGGAAGCAGGTGGATGGCGTCAACAAGGTCGGCAACACCACCGGCGGTTCGTGGGCAGGCGTCATCTCTCGCTTCTCCGATGCACCAGATTGCACCTACTTCCTTCTGGCGTTGATGGCGCATCCCGCCAAGTCTGAAGTCTACGCCTACCGTGGGTGGGATGGCGTCGATCCGGGCCGCTTCAGCCACTACCTGGAGCCAAACGGCACCAACACGATCGACGGCTATCTGGCTGCTGGTTGGGACGCCGCCGACGCCGAGGCATACACCAATGCCTACTTCGAGAACTTTGGCGCGGAGATGCAGTTCCCGTACCTGCGCATCCCCGGCACCTTCGAGTACTGGACGGCGCTGGATATTCATCTATCCGAGGCAGCCACCGGCCAGAAGAACGCTGCAGAGGCGCTCAAGGCGACGGTGGATGACTTCAACGCCATCACCGATCGCCTGGGCCGCGATATGCAGCGGGAGATCTATGTCAAGTCACTTGGGCTTGAGTAGACCTTTGGCGTTTTAGACAGCCTGAGATAATGGCTGTCATGCAAGTGGTGTGCAGCGGTTTGCTGCACACCACTGCCCCAAAAAGTTGCTGCAAGATGTGACCCTTCCTGGGACGCAATGGAGTCGATTCATGGCCGCAATAGAAGCGCCGGCGCCACAACAACGCAGATCGGACAAAACCAAATTTGCTTTCATCATGCCAGCAGTAATCTGGGTGCTGATCTTTACGATCTTTCCACTGCTGTATGCGCTGTATACAAGCTTTTTTAGTTTTCGTTTTGGCAGAATCAACCAGTTTGTGGGCGGCGCTAACTTTGCTCGCCTATTTACCGACAGCAATCTCCATAATGGTCTGCGCGTGACCCTGACATTCGTCATCATCACCGTGACGATCCAAATGCTACTGGGTTTCAGCCTTGCGCTCTTATTGAATCGCGAAATGCGCGGCAAGAACATCTTGCGTGCAATCATGATCCTGCCGCTCTTTGCCACACCGGTGGCAATGGGCTATCTGGGCATTACCATGTTTTACGAAATCAACGGCCCCATTAACGAATTGATTCGAGCATTGGGTGGCGTTGGCGTTCCGTGGCTATCAAACCCGTTTTGGGCGATGGTTGCGATCATCTTAATTGATATCTGGCAGTGGACCCCCTTTGTTTTCTTGGTGTCACTGGCGGCGCTGCAAGGCTTGCCGTCTGATCTCTTCGAGGCAGCCGAAGTCGATGGCGCTTCGGGCTGGCAGAGTTTCCGGCGTATCACGTTGCCGTTGATGGCGCCAATCTTGTGGTTGATCCTGTTGCTGCGCCTGGTCGAAGCGTTCAAGGTCTTCGACATCCCCACCAGCCTGACGCTCGGGGGGCCGGGCCGCGCCACCGAAGTCTACAGCTTGTTCACCTATCGTACGGCGCTGCGCTTTTTCGACCACGGCTACGCATCTGCGCAAGGTTTTCTGCTGCTGATCATTGTCAGTCTGATCGTTGCACTTCTCTTCGGGCAAATCCGCAGCATCTACCAGGAAGAAAGGAACTGAACCATGCGCCGCAAAACTTCACCTGTTCAGTACATTCTGATCGGCGGCGTGATGTTGATTGCATTGATCTGGGTGCTCTTTCCATTCTACTGGGCGCTTGTCAATTCGATCAAAAAACCGACGGACACCTTCCGTTCTGGCGCATGGATTCCTTTTCTTCAGTTTCAGCCAACCCTCGAACACTGGTTGTCAGAACTGGCAATCATCGAGATTCGTCAGGCGCTGCTCAACAGCACAATCATCTCTCTAGGCGCCGCCACGCTCGCAGTGCTGCTTGGAACGCTGGCAGCCTATGCGCTGGCGCGGTTCCACTTTGGCAAACGCGGCAACGCCAATTTCACAACCTGGTTCATCTCACAACGCATTTTGCCGCCTGTCGTGGTCGTCATTCCCTTCTTCTTGATCATGCGGCAGTTGCAGTTGCTGGACAATGTCTTCTCGCTCGTCCTTCTCAACGCCACCTTCACGCTGCCTTTCCCGGTCATCATTCTCAGCCAGATGATCCGTGAACTGCCACAGGAACTGGAGGAAGCCGCCTACGTCGATGGCGCCTCGGTCTTTCAGGCATTTACCCGTGTGGTGCTGCCGCTGATCCTGCCCGGTTTGGTGGCGACCTGGATCATTTGCATGGCGTTTAGCTGGAACGAGTTTTTGTTTGCGCTCTCGCTGACGACAAAATCCGCGATCCCGATGCCGGTGATCATCGCCGGCGCCGAACATACACGCGGCGTGCAATTCTGGTTCGTCGGCGTGCGCGTCATGCTCACGATGTTGCCGCCGATTGTGTTTGCGCTTCTGGCGCAACGCTACATCATTCGCGGCCTGACGCTAGGCGCAGTTAAAGGATAACGCTTATGGCAGGCGACGACCTGCTGGTTGGCATCGACTTCGGTACATCGCACATCAAAGCCATCGCCTTCACGCGCAGCGGGCAGATCGTCGCCAGCGCCAGCGCGCCGACGCCGACGGTCTATCCGCAGCCAGGGTGGGCGTACTATGAGCCGGAGGCAGTCTGGGCGCAGACGGTCACCGCGTTGCGCGCCATGACGACGCAGCTCGACGACGCGCAGCGCATTGTCGCCGTCGCCGTCGCCAGCGTGGGTGAGGCGGGCGCGCCGATCGACGCCGCCGGGCAGCCGACCTACCCGATGATCGCCTGGTTCGACACGCGCACGAAGGAACAGGCCGAGCAGTTGCGCCAGCAGTTCGGCGCCGACGCCATCTTCCGCAGCAGCGGCGTTTCGCTGCAACCGATCTTCACGCTCTGCAAAATTCTGTGGATTCAGCAGCACGCGCCGGAGGCGATGGCGCGCACGGTGCGCTGGCTCAACGCCGCCGACTTCCTCACCTTTCGGCTGTGTGGCGTGGCGGCGTCGGAGTTTTCGCTCGCCTCGCGCACGTTGATGCTCGACATCGATCACCTGACCTGGGCAACCGATCTGGTGCGCGACGCCGGGGTCGATCCCGCCGTTCTGCCGCCATTGCTGCCGAGCGGAACCAAGCTAGATGCAGTGTTGCCGGAGATCGCTGCGCAGACTGGGCTGCCTCCGCACGCCATCGTCACGACCGGCGGCCACGATCATGTCTGCGGCGCCATGGCGTTGAGCGTCACCCGCCCTGGCGCCGTGCTCGATTCACTGGGCACCGCCGAGGCGATCTTTCTCGCCACTGACCAGGTGCTCAAAGACCCAGAAGTCGGCAGACGCGGCTACGCCCAGGGCGTGCACGTCAGCGGCGGCTACTACATCCTGGGTGGGTTGTACACTTCCAGCGCGTGCATCGAGTGGTTCCGCGAGAACATCGGCGCCGGGCTGGACTACGCTGCGCTGGCGACGGAAGCGGAAGCAACGCCGCCTGGCAGTCTGGGCGTCTATTTTCTGCCGCATCTGCGCACCGCCAATCCTGGCTACGACGACCCACACTCGCGGGCGACCTTTGTCGGGTTGACCTTCGACGCCAAGCGCGGTGCGCTCTACCGGGCGCTGCTGGAGGGGCTGGCGTATGAGGCGCGCTATTCGCTCGATTCGCTGCTGCCCTATCTGGCGGGCGCGCACGTCGAGCGCATCGTGGCGACGGGCGGCGGCACGCGCAACGGGCTGCTGATGCGTATCAAAGCCAGCGTCTACAACCAGCCGCTGCGCGTTGTCAGCATCGACGAGGCGACCGCGTTGGGCGCGGCCATGCTTGCCGGCATCGGCGCGGGCATCTATCACGATGTCGCCGACGCCGTGCAATCCGTCCGCTACACGACGACCGTGATCGAGCCGGAGCCAACCGTGGCGGAGTTTTACGAACGTGCCTTCAAGCAGGTGTACTGTGCACTCTATCCGGCTGTGCGAGATGTGCATCATGCGATTGTGGGATTGGGAGATTAAGAGATTAAGAAATTAAGAGATTGGAGATTGGAGATTGGTTTGGCTGCGTGAGCGGTTTGGGATTGGGATAGCAACGCACTACGCGCAAATCGCCCAATCGCCCAATCCCATAATCTCCAATCTCTACTCTCCAATCTCCAAGAATAGTAAATTATGTCAAAAACAAATCCTCTCATCATCGTTGCTGGTCATATTTGCGTAGACATCATTCCAGCCTGGCCCCAGGCGGTGGAGTCGTTTGCGGCGGTGTTCAAGCCGGGGCGGCTCAACGAAGTCGGTCCGGCGCTGGTCTCGACGGGGGGCGCAGTCTCGAACACAGGGATTGCGCTGCACCGGCTGGGTGTGCCTGTGCAGTTGATGGGCAAGGTGGGGCCTGATCTCTTCGGTCGCGCCATCCTCGACGTGGTGGCGGGCTACGACCCGGCGCTGACCGAAGGCATGATCGTCGACCCGACTGCCGATTCCTCCTACACGCTGGTGATCAACCCGCCGGGCGTGGATCGCATCTTTCTGCACAACCCAGGCGCCAACCGCACTTTCGGCGCGGCGGATGTCGATCTGGAGAAGGTGCGCGGGGCAAAGATCTTTCACTTTGGCTACCCGCCGATCATGCGGCGCATGTATCTCGATGACGGCGCCGAACTGGCCGCGCTGCTGCGCGCTGTTCATGCGCTTGGCGTCACCACGTCGCTGGACATGGCGCAGCCCGACCCGACGGCGGAGGCAGGACGCGTCGATTGGCGGCGCGTGCTGGAAAACGCGTTGCCGCACGTCGACCTCTTTGCGCCCAGCCTGGACGAAACGATCTTCATGCTCGACCGCGCCCACTACGACGCCATCCAGCGCGGGGAGGCGGCGCGCACGCCCGATGTCGAACTGCTGCACCGGTTGTCACAGCAACTCCTGGATATGGGTGCGGCGGTGGTGGCGCTGAAGTTGGGCGAGATGGGTCTCTATCTGCGCACGACTGACCGCGCTGAACGGCTGGCGGCGGCTGGCGCGCTCATTGCGCCGCTGCACGCCGGCTGGCTGGGGCGTGAGCTGCTGACATCCTGTTATGTCGCCAACTTGGCGGGCACCACTGGCGCCGGCGACTGCACCATTGCCGGGCTGTTGACGAGCCTGCTGCACGGACGCACGGCGGAGGAGGCGATCCTCGACGCCACGGCCGTCGGCGCAGCCAGCGTCGAAAGCCCGGATGCCACCGGCGGCGTGCCGACCTGGGAGGCAGTGCAGGCGCGGCGCGCGGCTGGCTGGGAAAAACATCCGTTGCGCATCAACGCCGGCGGCTGGATGCCCGACGCCGCCCATCACGTCTGGCGCAGCCCCACCGACGCCGGACAGGAGATGCAGCCATGAGCACATATCTCCTAGGCATCGACCTGGGCACTTCAGCTGTCAAGGCGGTGTTGAGCACTCTCGACGGCGCCGTCGTCGCCACTGCGTTCGCCGAGTATCCGATCGAACAGCCGCAGCCTGACTACGCCGAACAGACGCCCGATCTGTGGTGTCGCGCCGCATCCGGCGCAGTGCGCGAGGTGCTGGCGCGCGCACCGCACGCACAGGTCGCTGCGATTGGGCTTTCCGGGCAGATGCACGGAACCGTGCTGCTCGACGCCGCCCACAAGCCGCTGGCGCCCGCCGTGATCTGGCCCGACCGGCGCAGCGTGGCGCAGGTGAAGGAGATCACGACGCTGGTGGGCGCCGAACGGCTCTACGCCATCACCGGCAGCCCGGTGGCGACCGGCTTTCAGGCGGCGACCGTGCGCTGGTTTCAGCAGTACGCACCAGAGCTTTGGCGCCAGGTCAAGATGATCCTGCTGCCGAAGGACTACCTGCGCTATCGGCTGACCGGCATCTTCGCCACCGACCCTAGCGACGCCGCCGGCGCGCTGCTGCTCGACGAGACGCGCCGCGATTGGTCGGACGCGCTGCTCACCCTGCTGGAAATTCGCCGCGATCAACTTCCGCCGGTGCAGCCATCCGCCAGCATTAGCGGCTATCTCCATGCTGACGCGGCGAGTGCGTTGGGCTTGCCCGTTGGCATTCCCGTGGCGACGGGCGCAGCAGATACGGCGTGCAGCTTGCTTGGCGCGGGCGTGGTGGAAAGTGACCAATTGCTGCTCACGATCAGCACGGGCGGACAGCTTGTCCAGCCGTGCGAGACGGTGCGCATCGACCCGCGCGGACGCATCCACACCTTTTGCAGCGCGCTGGAGCCGGGCGAGGGGCGCGTCGGCTGGTATCAGATGGGCGCGATGCTGGCGGCAGGGATGGCGCTGCGCTGGCTGCGCCAGCAACTTTTCGAAGAGCCGGAGCAGATCGCCTACGACCGCATGATGGCGTTGGCGGCGCAGGAGGCGCCCGGTGCGGGCGGACTGTTGTTCCTGCCCTATCTGGTCGGCGAGCGCACGCCATACATGGACCCGACTGCACGCGGCGTCTTCTTTGGGCTGACGCTCAGCCACACGCGCGCCAGCCTGATCCGCGCCGTAGTCGAGGGGGTGACGCTGGCCGCATACAATGCCTGCAGTGTGTTGCGTGAACTGGGCGCCGCGCCGCAACAGGTTGTGCTGGCGGGGGGCGGCGCGCGCAGTCGGTTCTGGCAACAGGTGGTGGCGGACGTTTTTGGGTTGCCCGTGCAGCCGCTGCGCACGGTCGAACAGTCGGCGGTGGGCGCGTGCATCCTGGCGGGCGCAGCGCTCGGTCTCCACGACGCCGCCGAGGCAGCGCGCACATGGGTGCACTACGGCAGCCCGACCATGCCGGACAGTGACCGTCACGCCTTCTATCAAGAACGGCTGGCGGCGTTCCAGGCGCTCTACCTGCGCAACGCTGGCTATTTTGGGAGGTAAGAATGGAACGCGGATGACGCGGATGTTGCGGATTTTCGCTGATCAAATCCGCGCTGATCCGCCCGATCCGCGTCATCAGCGTTCTATGAAGAATCTTGCGGGGCGAGAGGCTTGAACATCTACACGGTTTCTGTCAATCCGGCCATCGACCTCTTTCTCGACGTGCCGGAAGTGATCTTCGACGAGGTGCTGCGGGCGACGGCGGTGCGCCGCGTGTGGGCGGGCAAGGGCTTCAACGTCTCACGCGCAGTGCAGCGGCTGGGCGGCGAGAGTGTGGCAATGGGCTTTGTCGGCGGCTACGCAGGCATGGCGATCCGCGCCGGGCTGGAGGCGGAGGGCATCCCCACCGACTTCGTGACGGTCGAAGATGAAACGCGCACCAACGTGATGATTGTCGATCAGCGCACGGGGCGGCACATCAAGGTCAACCAGGCGGGCGCGCCTGTGCCGCCCGCCGCGCAGGAGGCGTTCCTGGCGAGTGTGCGCCGTCGTCTGGCGCCAGGCGATCTGTGGGTGCTGACCGGCAGCCTGGCGCCAGGACTGGACGCCGCCTTTTACGCCGAGCTGATCGAGCTGATTCATGCCGCCGATGCGTTTGCAGTATTGGACAGCAGCGGCGCAGCGCTGCGTCACGGTTGCACGGCGCGCCCCGATCTCGTCAAGCCCAACACCGTCGAGGCGCGCGACCTGACCGGCGAGCCGGTTGCATCGGTCGAGGATGCGCAGCGCGCAGTGGCGGCGTTTCATGCCGCCGGTGCACAACGCGTGGCGTTGTCGATGGGAGCAACGGGGCTGGTCTACAGCGACGGCGCAACCGTCGTCCACGTAGCGCCGCCGCCGCTCAAGGTGCGCACGGCCGTCGGCGCCGGCGATGCACTGCTAGGTGGGCTGGTCTGGGCGATGACGCAGGACTTGCCGGCGATCGAGGTGGCGCAGTGGGGCGTGGCGACCGGCGCAGTCTATGCGCAGGACGACATGCTGCCCGCCGCTGCCCAGCACGTCGTGCGCCAGATGATCGAGCGCCTGCAGGTAACCTTGTTGAAACCGTAGACTGGACAGAATGCTTTGTCCCGTTCGGAATGCACAGCCCTCGGGATGGCGGCGTCCAGGATGCGTTTCATCGTTTGCGGTGAGTTTGTTGGTGAAAGGAGGTGCAACGTATGATGGTGGGGGACGGGTCGTCAGTGGGAGTGCGACCCGTCCCCTGGTATCCCGGACAGAAGACGATGGTTGATGAAGATTAACAAAATAACCCGGTAATCAATGTAGCTGCGGCTCACAGCAGATTCTCGATGTACGAGCGACGCGTGTTGGGAGGCGAGATCACGCCGCTGCGAGCGGCGTCTACGGGCGAGGATGGCGGAGATGCGGAGCGGCGGCTCACAGCCGCAGATTCTCGGTGTACGAGCGGCGCGTGCTGGGAGGCGAGATCACGCCGCTGCGAGCGGCGTCTACGGGCGAGGATGGCGGAAATGTGTAGCTGCGGCTCACAGCCGCAGATTCTCGGTGTACGAGCGACGCGTGCCGGGAGGCGAGATCACGCCGCTGCGAGCGGCGTCTACGGGCAAGAAGACCTTGCGGTTGCGAACCTACAATTACCGGATTGATTAGCATTTTTCGGAGCCAAAATCATCATGACCACCTATTTTCACCTGACTGAATCGATGTTCGGCGAGCGCGAGCAGTTGCTGCTGGAAGCCGACACCCTGGAGGCGTATGCGTTCCGCTTCGAGAGCGGCGTGGCGGCGCTCCGGCTGCGCAATGAGTTGGGCGAGCTGGTGCTGCTGCCTTTCCAGGGCCAGCAAATCTGGTCAGCCAGCTTTCGCGGGCGCAATATCACCATGCGCTCGATGTTCGACCAGCCGCGCGCCACGCGCAACTATCTGGAGACCTACGGCGGCTTTCTGCTGCACTGCGGCTTCACGGCGATGGGCGTGCCTGCGACCGGCGACACACATCCGCTGCACGGCGAGCTGCCCAACGCGCCCTACAAGCGCGCCTTCCTGGTCGTTGGCAAGGACGAGCGCGGCAGCTACATTGGGCTGGGCGGCGTCTATCAGCACACCGTCGCCTTCAGCTTCAACTACCAGGCTGAGCCGTTGGTCAAAGTGTACGCCGGCTCGTCGCTCTTCACCATCGACCTGGACGTCACCAACCTCAAGCGCACGCCGATGGAATACATGTATATGGCGCACGCCAACTTCCGTCCGGTCGACAACGGACGGCTGGTCTACAGCGCACACTGCACGCCAGCGACCGCACGCGTGCGCACGAGCATCCCTTCGCATGTGCGCCCCGGCCCCGATTTCGCCGCATTCCTGAAAGAGTTGAGTGAACACCCAGAGAAGCACAACGTGCTCAAGCCGGGGCTGGCATTCGACCCAGAGGTAGTCTTCTTCATCGACTATCTGGCGGACGGCGACGGTTGGGCGCACACGATGCAGGTGCACCCCGACGGCAGCGCCGACTACATCGCCCACCGCCCCGCCGAACTCGACAAAGGCGTGCGCTGGATCTGCCGCACGCCCGATCAGGACGCGCTGGGCATGGTGCTCCCCTCCACCGCCGAGCCGGAAGGCTACACTGCGGAAAAGGCGAAAGGCAATATCAAATCACTCGGCGCAGGCGAAACCTACCACTGTTCGATGATCGCCGGCGTGTTGACCGTCGATGAGGCGCGTGCGATGGAAGGCAAGATCGAAACGATCATTGCGTGAGGGACGAGATCGAGCAACAATGGTTTACAGGTTTACAGGGGTGTTATTGTTCTTTCCCATCACTGTGTGCTATCATCCTGCTCCATGAATACAATAAACAACAGCAATGCAGTTCGGGAACCGTCGATTTACCAGATTGATCTATTTCCCCGACAGACGGCGTTACCTGGCGCCACTGGCTATCGTGACCGCCTTATGCAGCTTCTGGCTGGTGATCTGGACTACCATGGCTATGACACCAGCTATGCGTCGCACGACTTTCATGCGTTTCCTGCCAAATTTCCTCCACCTTTACCCGACAGGTTCATCCGGGGATTGACGGCGCCCGGTGACACCGTGCTCGATCCGATGATGGGTTCCGGCACGACCATTGTCGAGGCGTTTCTTGCACAGCGCCGTTGTATCGGCACGGACATTGATCCTCTGGCGTTACTGATCGCACGCGTTAAGACTACGCCGTTGGAGATCGAGACACTGCGTCAGGAGTTGCATCGCACCGTTGAAAACGCCAATCGACATGTCGCAATGCAGGCAAGTCAGATACTCACGGCTATTCATGCACGCTGGGACAAAAAGACAGCAGAGTTTGTCGACTACTGGTTTGCAGCCGAAACCCAGATTGAGTTGGCGGCGCTTCTTTTGGAGATCGAAGCAATTGATGACCCGGCAATTCGGGACTTCTTCACGTTGGCATTCTCGGCTTGTATCATAACCAAGTCAGGCGGTGTATCACTAGCGTTCGATCTGGCGCATACCAGACCACATCGCGCCAAAATCGCCTTCACCGCTTCTGGCAGGAAGATCATCGGTGACGAGTACAACAACAGTGACTCACCGCGCATCAAGTTTCTAACCAAGAATGTGCGTTCGGCAATCACTGAATTTTACAAGCGGGCAACCCAGAACATCCAGAGCCTCAACGAACTACCAAAGGTCGAGCATCCTATAACGTTGCATCTGGCAGACGCACAAAATCTGCCGGTTGAGTCGGAGACAGTCGACTTGATCGTCACGTCGCCGCCTTACGCAGTCAACGCCATTGACTACATGCTCGCCAACAAGTTTTCACTCGTATGGCTTGGCTACACGCTAGATCAGCTTGGCGAGACAAGAAAGATGTGCGTTGGCGGCGAATCACTTGCAAATTTTGCTTTTGAGACGTTGCCGCCGAGAACAGCGGATGTGGTCCACACCATCTCGGTAGTTGACCCAAAACGCGGAAAGGCGCTGCACCGCTACTACTCGGAGATGATGCGCATCTTACGCGAAATGCACCGCGTCTTGAAACCGGATCGTGCGGCAATAGTCGTTGTGGCCAGCTCTGAGATTCGCCAGATCGATACACAGACGCATATATGT
>CALJMI010000064.1 GCA_937981885.1 uncultured Caldilinea sp. | reverse complement strand
AAGATGTAATCGCGCGGTTCATCGGGGTGGACGGCAAAGCGCCACGAAGTGACGCCGCCGATTGGGTAGCGCGAAAGCAATCCTACGTCGATCAGACGTTGATCGTTGCCCTCCACCAACACCTGGTAGGGATACATGCCGCTCAAGTCTTCCAACGCAAACTGCCGCAAAACACCGATGTCCTCCACCTCCTGTACGGCGAGCACATCGACGTTGATCGCGCGCACGCGGTCTGCAATGAGTTTGCGCTCGGCCGGCGTTTTGGGTTTGACAAGTTTGCCCATGTAGGAGCGAAAGACATAGCCGACCGGTTCGACAAAAGTGAAGCGCACTTCGGCGTCGACCTCTATGCCGCCTTCACTCACGATCTCGACTTCGGCCCGAAAGTTGTAGCGCGAAAACAGGTTATTGAGGTTGAAGGTGCCGACAGTGATCTCCATAAATATGCCCCTTCACAGAAGTGATGAGAAGAATCGATGGCGTCATTTTACCCAAAGACGGCAAATCTGTCGCACAACACGCACCACGCAACACGCAACACGCAACACGCAACACGAACAACCCTTGCGCCCAAATTCAATTCGGTCAGCCTACTTTTGTAATAGAAGGAGTGGGTGTCATCGTCGGGGTGTGCCCGACGATGACGCCCGGAGGAAAAAGGAGATTTCCCGTTGCCGGGAAGAGGTGAATGTGTGCGAAGTTTGCTCCCCAGTAAACTTCACACTTATTGTAGTATGGACACCATTATATCGCATCGGGCAAAATGCACAAAATTGGCAAACGCCAATTGTGCATTTTGTCACAACCAGATATCTGCATTCTGCACTTCAGGCGACAAAATTGCACTTATGACGCCGCCAATTGTGGGGCAATTGCGAATGCGTGCATCGCCGGCCAGGTTGAATCTGCGCTGTGCGATGCTGCCAACGCCTCTTGCTCCAGCAGCTCCCAATGAATGGGCAAATGCCCACCGCCTGGGCACCAGCAACTATACGCGTCAGCGGCTTGAAGCAATCCTAGCGATGTCCAGTACGGCGACGCCGCCAGCCATCGTCGTTTGGCGCTCGACAGATATGGGAATTCGTGGGCAAGACCATGATTTGCAACCACAAAGTGCAACTGCTCAACCTCGGCAAGGTTCAACCCGATCCGTTGCGCCAGCGCCGGAATCTCAGCCGCTGCCAGTGCCTCATGCCCTGGAAAGGGTGGCTTGCTTTGGGGATTGCGGCGGCAGACTGGCTTCTTCCAGTCGTGAATCAGCATTGCCAGCCGTTCGATAAAGTCCAATTCACGGTCAAGATAGCGCCGCGCAAAGATCGGCGCCGCCATGCAAACCATAACCGTGTGCGTTGCAGCATCGCCCTCAAGATGAATATCGTCGCCTTGTTCACAGCCGACCAACAGCCGGATGCCAGGGATCAAGGTATTGAGCCATTCCTCCGTAAGCGCACGGCGCAACGTCGAGCCTCGACATGTTGCCAGAAAGCCCTCCAGTCGTTTCCCATCGCGTGTTCGCTGCATGTCATCCTCCTACGCTTGTCTCAAGCATACTACTGAAGATGAGCATAGCAAGAGCGCATTAACGGACGCGTTGTTGTGGATGCTCTTTCTGTAAAAAGGGCGTTAACGAAAGCTGTCAGTTGCTCAATAGCGGCCGCGCGCCACGAATTCGGGCAACTGCGCCGCCTCATGCGGCTCTGCGATCTGAATGTTGACCGCACATGCTTTGAACTCTGGAATTTTGGCTTGCGGGTCGAGCGCATCGATCGTGAGCAAATTGGCTGCGGCTTCGGTGAAGTGCATCGGGATAAAGACGACGCCTGGCCGCGCTTTGGGTGAAACCTCGACGCGCAGCGTCACCGAACCACGTCGTGATGAAACACGTACGGCGTCGCCTGTTTTAACTGCCAGCCGCGCGGCGTCGATCTCATGGATTTCCACTAGCGGCGCCGGGTAGAGCGCATCAAGCTGCGAGTGGCGCGTCATCGTGCCGCCGTGCCAGTGCTCCAACAGTCGCCCGGTGGTAAGAATGAAGGGATATTCGTCATCGGCTTCTTCAGCCACGGGCACATATTCGAGTGGGAAAAAGCGCCCACGACCGGAAGGGAAGCTATCGGCGAAGAGAAAAGGCGTGCCCGGATGCTTCTCATCAGGAACAGGGTACTGCAAGCCAACTTTGTCAATGCGGTCATAGGTAATGCCTGCAAACATCGTGGCAACGCTCGCCATCTCGCGGAAAACCTCTTCCGGCCCTGCGTAGCGCCAGCCAGCGCTGGTCGGACGTCCCAGCCGGGCTTCGATGCGCTGCGCCAGGTCACAGATGATCTCAGCGTCGGGGCGCGAGTGACCGCGCGGGGCGATAGCGCGACGCACGCGCTGCACACGGCGGTCGGTATTGGTGAAAGTGCCTTCCTTCTCCGCCCATGAAGTCGCAGGCAGAAAGACATCGGCGAACGCGCCAGACTCGTTGATAAAGATGTCCTGCGCCACCAGAAATTCGAGATGTTCCATGTGTTGGCGCGTCACGTTGAGATTCGGTTCGGTCATCATCGGGTTTTCGCCCATGATATAAAGTGCACGCACGCCGCCCGGATGCGCGTGGGCGAGAATCTCGGTTGTGGTCAGCCCGCGCGTGCGATTTAACCCGCCCGGCTCGATGTTCCATGCCTTTTCCCACTTGCGAGCGTTTTCCTCCTTGTCCACCTCCATATAACCGGGATAGTGGAAAGGCATGGCGCCGGCGTCGGAAGCGCCTTGCACGTTGTTTTGCCCGCGCAGCGGATTCAACCCCGTGCCCAACCGCCCAATGTGACCGGTGAGCAGCGCCAGATGGATCAGCCCCAGCGCGCTGGCGGTGCCATTGCTAAATTGCGAAATGCCCATGCCCCAGTAAATCGCGCCGTTCCTGGCTGTGGCATACATGCGCGCCGCCTCGGCGATCAGCTTGCGATCGACGCCAGCAACCTGCTCGGCGTACTCTGGTGTGAAGGGTTCCAGCGAACGCACAAACTCGTCGTAGCCGGTGGTGCGCGCTGCAACGAATTCATGGTTGACCAGCCCTTCTTTGACGATCACGTGCGCCATCGCCGAAAAGAGCGGAACGTTCGTGCCCGGCTTGAGCGGGAGCCAGAGCGTGGCGTAATCACACAGCTCCAGTCGCCGCGGGTCGATGACGATCAGGTTGGCGCCGTGTTTGCGCACGGCTTCCTTCATTTGCAGGGCAATGATTGGGTGATTCTCAGTTGTGTTGGAGCCGGTGACGATGAAACAGTCGCTGTGGATGACTTCGGACGCAGTGTTGCTCATCGCCGAGGTGCCGAGCGCCATCTGCAACGCAACGACGCTGCCAGCATGACAGAGCCGTGTGCAATGATCGACGTTGTTGGTGCGGAAGAGTGCGCGGAACATCTTTTGGAGCAGATAGTTGTCTTCGTTGGTGGCCTTGGCGCAACAGTAAACCGCCATCGCCCTGCTGCCATCGCGCCGATAGATTTCCACCAGTCGGTCGGCTACATAGTCGAGCGCCTCGTCCCAACCCACCTCCAGCCATTCGCTGCGGTCGAAAGCCTGTGTGCGTTGGCCGGGCCGCTGCGGCGTCTTGCGGATCAGTGGCATAGCGACGCGGTCGGGATGATACATGAAGTCATAGCCAAAGCGCCCTTTAACGCACAGATTGCCTTTGTTCACCACTGCGTCGTGCGGTGAAGTGATGCGATAGATGAAGTCGCCCTTAACGTGCAGGCGCAGGTTGCAACCTACGCCACAGTAGGGGCAGGTGGTGGAGACAATACGATCTGGTGTGATCATGGTTCGAGCTTTCGTCTGCTGTCAGAGCTATGAGCTGATGAATTCAAACGCAAATGGTAGGGGGTATGGTAGATCAAGTCCGAACCTGAGTCAATCGCTGTACGGAACCATTGTCTGGTATACTGACGTTTTGGTCATGCAAAATCTGTCCCGAATCTAACGTTACTCAACTGGAGGCCCTGATGAAACGAACAAAATCGATGCTGCTGACAGCAATCGTGATGTCCTGTCTGTTGATTTTTGGCGCAATGGCGCCAGCATTGGCGGCAGCGCCTGCGCAGACGGACGAAAGCGGCGAAATGCAGGTTTGGGCGTCGAATATCTACCCCGCAGCCGACGCGCCGGGCATGATGGAGATTGTTGCACTCTATCCAAACAACGCCGCCGAGCTGGTTACGATCTATCTGACCAAGGGAACGATTGTGGAAACCGGCTCATGGGAAACCAATGCAGAAGGCGGCGTCGATGTCACGCTTACCGGCAACGAAGATATGGAATACCAGCAGCCTGCCTTGCTGAGGCTGGTTCCAACCGATGACCAACTGACCGACGGCATCTTCACCTATCGCGCGCTCACCATTGTCACGCTGGAGGAGATGGATGCCATGCTTGAAGGCGCAGTCACCGATATGGGCGCAGTCGCCGAAAGCGATACGGAGGTAGCGACGATCGGTGAAATGGACAGCGTCTGGGTGTCGCACGTGTATCCGGCCGCCGACGCCGCCGGGCTTATCACTGTGCTTGCGCTCTACGCCAACGGGAATATGGAGCAGACCAGCATCTACCTGACCAAAGGCGTTGTCACCGAAGTCGGCGAATGGGAAAAGGATGCCGAAGGCGCAATTGCCGTCACAGTGACCGGCACGCCGGATGAAACCTACGCCGAACCAAACACAACCACCTACACATTCGACGGTGATGCGCTCGTCGACGGCGCGCTTGCGCTTACGCGCTGGCTCACCATCACACCCGAAGACATGCTGGCGACAGCGGATCCGGTTGGAACCTATGTCACCAATGTCTACCCAGCCGCCGACGCCGCCGGTTATATTGTCGTACTCTCGCTCTACGCCAACAACAATGCCGAGCAAACGACCATCTACCTGACCAAAGGCGCCGTCACCGAAGTCGGCGTCTGGGAAATACAGGACGACGGTTCGATTGCGGTGACGATCACCGGTTCGATGGATGAAGAGTACGAACAGGAATCGGTGACAGTCTATCGCCAGTCTGGCGACATGCTGCAAGATGGCGCCTTTTTCTTCTTCAAACTGTCGGAAATCTCGCCTGCCATGATGGATGCGATGCTGGCGCCTGAAGTAGCGGCGGTTTTCCAAAGCGACGTGTTGCCTGCCGCCAGCAGCCCAGGGCGAATCATCACCCTGACCCTTTATACCGACAATACACTCACGATGAGCTCCGACTATCTCAACGATGAGGCGCCGATCGTACAAGTCGGCATGTGGCAGGAAGACGATAACGGCGCTCTCACCGTCACTCTCACTGGCCAGGAAGAGACGACTTACGACGAGCCAGTCGTCATCGTCTTTGAGCGCAATGAAGAAGGCAGATTGGTCGCTGTTGAATACGATGAATCACTCTTTGGTTCGGAGGGGCTGACGCTGACGGAACAGCCAGTCGAGTAGAAAGAATTGGCAACGAGAGGGGGGGGCTCGAAGCATCATTGTACTTCGAGCGCCCATCGTAGGTCATCGTCTCCGGCGTAACGGGACGCCGTAATCACGCCGGAGACGATGGCCTACGTTTGCCCCAGGCGTGAAGCAGCCCGCTTGCTCCTATTTTCATATCGGGCTTCACACCACATGGCGCGTATCAACCAGCAGCCGCGCCATCTGGCGCACACCTGCCCAGTCGTAAGCGTCGTGATCAGTGGCGATCACCACGCAGTCGGCTTCGATCAGCGCCGCTCCTAAATCGGTGACGCCCACCATTTCCATGCCATCGTACTGGAAGGAAGGCACGTGCGGGTCGTGATAGACGACGCGCGCCCCTTTCTCTTCGAGCAGGTGAATGATGTCGAGCGCTGGCGATTCGCGCAGATCGCTCACATTTTTCTTATAGGCGACCCCCAGCACCAGAATATGGCTCCCCTTTACAGCTTTCCCAACGTCGTTGAGCGCATCTTGCACTTTTTGCACCCAGTAGCGCGGCATTTCGGTGTTGATCTCACTCGCCAGCTCGATGAAACGGGCAGTGTACGCAAGCGAGCGCATCTTCCACGAGAGATAGAGCGGATCGATCGGGATACAGTGTCCTCCCAAGCCCGGTCCCGGCGTGAACTTCATGAAGCCGAAGGGTTTGGTGGCAGCGGCTGACAAAATTTCCCATGCATCCAATCCCAACTTGTCGCACATCAGCAATAGCTCGTTGGCTAACCCAATGTTGACCGAGCGGAAGGTGTTCTCGAAGAGCTTGGTCATCTCGGCCGCTTCGGGCGAGGAGACCGGCACCAGTGTTTCGATGGCAGCGCTGTAGTAAGCGGTCGCCACCGCCAGACATGCTGGCGTGACGCCCCCGATCACTTTGGGCGTGTTGTGCGTCGTCCAGTCGGTGCGACCAGGATCGACGCGTTCGGGCGAGAAAGCAAGAAAAAACTCCTCACCCACACGCCAACCCTGCGCATTGTCGGCAAATTGGGCGAGCAGCATCTCGCGCGTCGTGCCCGGATAGGTCGTCGATTCGAGCACGATGACCATACCTGGATGCAGATGACGCGCCACCTGCTCGGCGGCGCTGGCGATATAGGAGACATCGGGGTCTCCAGTCTTGTTCAACGGCGTTGGCACGCAGATCGAGACAGCGTCGCAGCTCACCAACACGCTGAAGTCGGTCGTAGCGGCCAGACGTCTGGGATGATAGAGAGGTGAAGTGGTGGAGCTGTTGGCTTGCAGGATAGCCGCCCCTCTATCACTCCACCTCCCGCTATCCTGCTCTCTAACTCTCTCGCTCTCCCCTTCCAACACCAGCGCAGTCACCGCCGCCGATGACACATCCTCGATATAGGATTCGCCGCGGTTGATGGCGTCCACTTTGCGCGCGTCGAGGTCGATGCCGGTGACGCGGTAGCCTGCTTCGGCAAAGGCAACAGCCAGCGGTAGCCCGACATAGCCAAGCCCAATCACGGCGACGTGCGCCTCACGACGATTGAAACGATCGATCATGGTTGTTTGATAATTCATGGCAGATTCATCCTATGTTCGACGCCCTCCTGAAGCGCCAACGCCGAAGAGGAGCGTCATGCTGTTGCCGGTTCAATCTGTGGGGATGGTAGCGCAGCAAGAGTGAACGAGCAAATCGTACAGGTCAAATCGGTGCATTGGCAATGCCAGCAGTTTGCCCTTTCTCACATTATGCGCCATACTCAATTGATGTTCATAGCAACAGACTATGAATATGTCCCGACAAAACTGTTTGTCGGCAATGTTTTGGGCTAAGAGTGCGACTTGGCTCGTTGAAGTCAAGGAGTACTTCGTGAATTTTGAACAATTTTCCCTCGACCCGCGCATCTATGCGGGGATTAAAGCTGCGGGTTATGCTATTCCCACACCGGTTCAACAACAAGCAATTCCAGTTGTGTTGGAGGGGCGTGATATTTTGGGTCTGGCGCAGACCGGAACTGGCAAAACCGCTGCGTTCATGCTGCCTATCTTGCAACGGTTGACCAAAGGTCCTTTGCGCAAGGTCAGAGCGCTCATTGTGGCGCCAACGCGCGAATTGGCGGAACAGATTGCCCAAACCAGCATCACGCTTAGTCAGCGCATGAAGGTGAGCACCGTGACCGTCTACGGCGGCGTTGGCAAGACGCCGCAGATCAACGCTCTGCGACGCGGCGCAGAGATCGTTGTCGCCTGTCCCGGACGTCTGCTCGACTTGATTGGCGAAGGACAGATCGATCTCTCTAGCGTCGAGGTGTTGGTGCTCGACGAAGCCGATCACATGTGTGATATGGGGTTTCTGCCCGATATCCAGCGCATCCTCAAGCATGTTCCTGCCAAACGCCAGACGCTGTTTTTCTCCGCCACCATGCCGGACGAAATCCGCGCGCTGGCTGGCGACATCCTCGCTGATCCGGTCACTGTGCAGATCGGCATGATTGCGCCAGCCAAAACCGTTGCGCACGCGCTCTATCCGGTGCCCGATAGTCTCAAGACGCGCCTGCTGTTGACGATGCTGCAACAGACGCCGACCGAACGCGTCTTGATCTTCACACGCACGAAACGTCGAGCGCGTTCATTGGCTGAAACGCTCGAACGCAGCGGATATCGCGTCTCGGCGCTGCAGGGCAACATGGCGCAAAACCGCCGGCAGGAGGCGATCAACGGCTTTCGCGGCGGCTCATACGATATCCTGGTCGCCACAGACATCGCCGCACGCGGCATTGATGTGGCCGCAGTCTCGCACGTCATCAACTACGACATGCCCGACACTGTCGACGCCTACACCCATCGCATCGGACGCACCGGACGCGCTCAGTTAACCGGCGAGGCGTTCACCTTCGCCAGCCAAGATGACGAGCCGATGGTGCGCGCCATCGAGAAAGTATTGGGATACCGGGTGGAGCGTCGTCGCGTCGAAGGGTTCGATTACAGCAGCGTTTCCTTGCAGCAGCGGCTGGCGGCGCAAAACAATGACTATCCAACGCAATCCAAACACAACGCACAGGCAAACGGCCGTAGCCGTATGCGTCAGGAAACGCCAGTGCAGCTACAGGAGAACCCAGAAAAACTGGCGGCGGACTCATCCACCAAACGACGCCGACGGCGCCCGCGCTATCGACGCCAGGGTATACAGGGGTGAGACACGTTCAAACAACCTCAATCTTGGCTTGGCCAGTCTGCGTATCGTAAAGCGCCCACGAAACCTCACCTTTCATGCCGAGTAGTTCGCCAGGGTTAAGCAGCCAACTCCCGCCCACTTGCTCCAGCAATCTTGTGTGGTCGTGACCGTAGCAGACGAGGTCAAACTGACCTGATTGGGCAATGCGTCGTGCAGGTTCTGGATAGTGAATCATGGCGATCCGTCGACCATCGAACTCCAGTTCGGCGTAGATGCCGTGCAGGCTGATGTGCGGGTGTTTCGCTGCAATCACCTGCAACAGCCGCCCATCTCCATCGTTGTTGCCAAACACAACATGCACCAACCCCTTGAAACGCTCGCCGATCTGGTTGAGCATAAAGGGCGCACAAAGGTCGCCGCAGTGCAGCAGCACATCGGCGTTAGCGACAAGCGCTGCATCGAGCGCCTGGTTCAGATGGGCGATCTGGTCATGACTGTCGGACATAATAACGATTTTGGTCATAGTAGTTCCCTTCGACTGCTGTAAGGCGATTCGCCAAATCACCCTACATTCGGCTGTTTACGTGCTTATGCTATACTCAAGTGTATATGTTCGCACAGCAAATGCAAACGGCGGGTTTGGCAAGAGATATGACCCAAAGTGGCAAGAGAGGATGGCGACAGCGCAACGCCAATAGCCCTGCCCTTCGTTTCTTGCCCCTCACCTATCTCCTTAAGTCAGGCATTTTCGCGATTGCGCTGTTGCTGGCTGGCTGCGGACAGGTCATCACGCTTTCGCCCACGCCGTCGCCGCCGCCAACTGCTACCTTGTCCGTCGACATCGTCGTCGCTACGCTGCCGCCCACCTCGACGCCAGCGCCCTATACGCCTGAGCCGACGCCGACGCCCACAGTTACGCCGACGCCCGTGATTCACGTCATCCGCGCCGGTGAAACGCTGCTTTCGGTGGCCTCGCGGTACAATGTCAGCGTTGCGGCGCTGCAGGATGCAAATGGCATTCTCGACCCGCGGCTGTTGCAGCTTGGGCAGGAATTAGTCATTCCACGTCAAGAGGAATTCGCCGCCGCGCTCGCCACGACGCTGACGCCTACGCCTACACCGCTGCCCATCGCCATAGAGAATATCCATTTTAGCGAGACAACGATTGGCGGGCTTACCGTGCTCGGCGAAGTCTGGAACAACACCGATGCGCCGCTGGAGCAGGTGCGCGTTGGCGTCACACTGCTCAATGAAGCCGGCGAAGAAGTGGGCAGCGCCGAGGGACTGGCAGCGCTTGATCTTATCGGCGTCGATGAGCGGGCGCCTTTTGCTGTGCTTTTCGGCGAGCAACCGGGGAAATTCGCGCGCTATCAGGTCTACGCGCTGCGCGCTGTGCCGGGTTATGTCGGCAGTTATTATCGTGATTTGGAAGTAAACGACATCCAGGTTCTCAAGGAAGGATACGCTGCGCTGACGGTGAGCGGACGCGTCAAAAACGTCGGGCCGGAGGAAGCGGTGCAGGTGCAGGTCGTGTTGACAGCGTACGACGCGCTGGGGCGGGTTGTGGCAACACGCAAGATCGAACCAGAACATAATGTCGTGCCGCGCGGCGGTGAAACGGTTTTCATAACGATGTTAGCGCCGGCAGGGGGGCCGGTGGAGCGGGTGGTCGCCGATGCACAGGGACGGCGCATTTCGGCGGTGCAGCCGTAGAATATGACAGATTGGATATGATGGATTGGATGTGGCGGATTCGCTGCTCACGGTTTGTGCAGAGTCTCACTTTGCTGCTATAAAGCAATTGGTGTTCGCTTTATCGATCAATTGACAATGGTTGCGCGATGGTGGTTATGTCTCGTTTGATAATCTGTTTTGTAATGCTCCTGGCGGTCTTAAGTCTGGCTGGCTGTGGGCGTAGCGCTTCTGCACAAGAAAAGGCGCTTCCTGTCGAGGAAATAGCCAGTTACGTCGATAGGACCGACGTAGCGGACTCGAGTCGTCCCGTGGCGCCGCTCAAGGCGCCGGTCTTTCATCAACCCAATGCCAAGCCGGTGCTGCCAAGCCGTCTTGTCATCCCGGCGATCAAGGCTGACATGCCGGTCGTGGAGCTGGGGTGGAGCACAAAGAAGGATTCCGGCGGCGCTATCTTCAGCGAGTGGGATGTGGCTGAATTCGCAGCGGGCTGGCACAAAAACAGCTCGTTGCCCGGTGAATCTGGCAACGTTGTTCTAAGCGGGCACAACAACATCAAAGGTGCAGTCTTTCGAGAGTTGGATCAGCTCAAACGAGGTGATCTACTTCAGCTATTCGCAGGTAGGCGGGAACATCGATACATCGTGGACGAGGTGTTGATTGTTCCAGAAAAATACGCTTCTGAAAAGCAGCGCCGCGAAAACGCCAACTACATCAAGGAGACGCCCGACGACCGTCTGACGCTTGTCTCGTGCTGGCCGCGCAACGACAACACGCATCGTATCATTGTGATTGCACGGCCCGCAACGCTGGCGCGCAGCAAATGATCTTGTGAAGCAGGTGCGTTGGCGCTCCGCACCTGCTCTCTGGTTTACCTCAGCAATTTCTGCGCCGCGCGCAGGCTTTGCGGCACGCCAATCTCCAGCGGATCTTCGCCGCCTTCATACTCCAATGAGAGCCAGCCAGCGTAGCCAGCTTCACCGAGTATCTTCACAATTGCGGGCAGATCAACTTCGCCCTCCCCGACCACCGCGCCGGTGAACGCCATTCCATCCAACGCCTTGTAGATATGTTCAGTTTCGTCCGGGCGTGCGCGGCGGAAATCCTTCAGATGCACCAGCGCCGCCAACGGCGCCAGGTCGCGCGCCGCCTCGGTCGGGTTCTGGTTGACAAGTAGGAAGTTGCCGGTGTCAATGTTGGCGCGCAGATATGGCGAACCCACGGCGTCGATCACCTGGCGCACCTGGTCGCTGCGCCCAGCCATCAAGCCGTGATTTTCAAGCGCCATCGTCACCCTGTACTTTGCCGCATACTCGGCGCCAGCAGCCAATCCTTCCACGATCCATGCCAGCCCATCCTCGAAGGCATAGCCAGGTTTGGCGTTGCCGCTAAAAACACGCAGCGTGCGCACATCTAGGTGGTCTGCCACCTCAACACCGGTCTTGAGATCGGCAAGCTGCTTTTCCCAGGCTGCTCGCTCCGGCTGGAAAAAATCGTTGCCGATTGAATAGACCGCCAACTCCAGTCCGGCGTCAGCGATCTGTCGCCGGACCTTGCCCATTTCGGCGGCGCGATCGATCCAGAAATAATCGAGCAATTCCACGCCACGTGCGCCGTTTTCCTGTTGTCGCGCCGCAAATTCGACGAAACCGGAGAGGTCGATGCGCTTCTGACGCACTGCAGACACCACACTCCACATGCTGATACTGAGTTTCACAAGTCACATTTTCCTTTTTTTGTGATTGGGCCACCCCCCGCCGTCGACTTCGTAGATTGGGTCGAGCAACAGCAGGTCAACCATGTCGGTGAATTTTTATGACATGCCTTCAGTTTTTGTAACAGCTTCTATCTCTTCCACTCGTTCCATTTGCTCGATCTGTAGCCAGCCGCCGCCCCACTCATCTTCCAGCCAGCGTCCACGTATGCATACGGTCGCCCACGGCAGTGGATTGCTGACCCCACGCGGCGGAACGGCTATACAGAAACGCTTGCCGTCGCTCAGAAAGAAACCCTTGCCGCCTGTCCAGCCAGGCAGCCGCATGCCCATCACCTGTACAAGCTGGCGGGGTATGGCAACGACCTCCGCCAGCGAGATACAGCTGACGCAGACGTCGGGCGCCAAGTCGAGCGGCTGTACGCTGACCGGTTGCCCCAAGATGTGTTGCTCCCATTCCAGCCGCTGCGCTGCACTCTCATACTTCACCTGCGGCGCCATGAACGCAAACGTGGCTTGCCGTGCGCTGGCGATGCCGCTGCGCCCGGCTTCGTAAAGCAGCGCCGCCCGGCTTTCCCCCAGCCCATCGAGCGCGCCGCATTGGATCAGATGAGTAATCTCCTTGCGTTGCAGCGGCGCACGGCGCAGGAGATCGGCGAGATCACAAAATGCGGCGCGGCTGCGTTCCGCAATAATTGCCTGTACGCTCGATTGGCGCAGATCGCGCACTTGATTCAGCCCCATGTACAGCACGGCGCTTTTTGCATTTCTCTGCACATCGCCCGTCATCTCTACGTCAGCGTTTGCAGTTGACTCCGCATCCACAATTTGCGAAAAGAGCGTAAACTCCTCGTTGCTGAAGTTGACATGCGGCGGGCGCACTACAATACCTAGCCGCCGCGCCTCGGCAATATAGATCGCCGGGTGGTGAAAGCCTCCCCAGTTCGCCAGTCGCGCCGCTAAGAACGCGGCGGGCCAATGCGCGCGCACATAAGCTGAACGGTA
Source organism: uncultured Caldilinea sp. (assembly GCA_937981885.1). Classification (GTDB taxonomy): domain Bacteria; phylum Chloroflexota; class Anaerolineae; order Caldilineales; family Caldilineaceae; genus Caldilinea. Next base: position 895 of record CALJMI010000064.1, on the reverse strand, counting down.
GCTCACGTCTGCATAGGCGGTGGCGTGCCCCTGGTTGAAGCCATAGCCGGCAAAGGGCGCCACTTGCTCCCACAGCGTGCGCGCCTGCATTTCGCTCAACGCCGGGCCGTCGGGCGCAGCGCGCTGACAGCCCGCCACAAACCGCTCGCGCATCACCTCCATCTCAGCGCCCTGAAACTTGCTCATCCCCTTGCGCAGATGGTCGGCTTCCGCCCACGACAGGCCAGCGATCTCGCGTGCGATGCGCAAGATCTGCTCTTGAAAAATCAGCACCCCCTTCGTGCGTTGCAGGATTGGCTCCAGTGCTGGGTGTAGATAGCGCACCGGCTCCTCACCTCGATAACGGCGGATGAAGTGCTTCGCCATACCGCCTAGCGCTGGGCCTGGTTTGAAAAAGGCGTTGGCGACAGCCAGGTCCTGCACATTGCACGCCTTGAGCTGGCGCAACGTACGCTGTGCGCCGCTCGATTCGCACTGAAAGACACCGATCGTGTCGCCACGCGCCAACATATCGCCGGTCAATGCATCATCGAGTGGAATGGCATCGACGCGAAAGCCAGGGTCATAATGGCGGCGCACGAGATCGGCGGCGTCGGCCAGGACTGTCAAGGCACGGATGCCGAGCAGGTCGATCTTGGGCAGGCCAAGCGCTTCCACATCGCCGTGGTCGAACTGTGTGATCAGAAAGCCTTTCGGCGCCATCTGCACCGGCGCTACATCGGTCAGGGGCCCCGGTGTGATCACGACGCCGCCTGGATGCACGCTCAGGTGGTCTGGCTGGCGCAGCAAACCAAACGCGGCGCGCACAACTGGATGCAGCCTCTCATCTTCCACCTTCGCCAGTGCAGCGTCGAGCGTCTGTGCGCTGCGTCGTCGCGGGTCAGGATGCCAGTCC